>CAYNIP010000007.1:0-61830 GCA_964397305.1 uncultured bacterium | reverse complement strand
GGCGGGGCTTCGCGCCAAACCTTCGTACCGCCCCCCGGCGAAGGCGCACCCAACCGATCGACTGGCGGGGCTTCGCGCCAAACCTTCGTCCCGCCCCCCGGCGAAGGCGCACCCAACCGATCGACTGGCGGGGCTTCGCGCCAAACCTTCGTCCCGCCCCCCGGCGAAGGCGCACCCAACCAAGCTGTCGGTGGTTCCTCCCGCACCGACATCCACGGCCCTTATCGCCTGAACGACCAGCGGGTGTCGATGCTGGCAGTGTTGCCGGAAAGCTTCTACGGCACAACGCTATCTAGCCACCCGACTATTCTGGTCTACGTTCCTGCCTCGCCCGCTGCCGAAGCTGTCTTCAGCCTCAAGGACGAGGACGAAAATCTGCACTACCAAATGACGCTGCCTGTTTCGGGTGAAGCTGGCATCATCGCGATTCGCGTGCCGGAGGATGCGCCCGCGCTGGAAGTCGGCAAAAACTACCAGTGGTTTTTCGCGCTCAAGTTGGACGGCAACCTGTCCCCCAATGCGCCGTTTGTCGATGGCTGGGTGCAGCGGATCGAGCCCAGCACCGAGCTGATGCGCGCGCTAGAAGGACAAACGCCGGTTGAGCAGTCGTCCATCTTGGCTGAAAATGGCGTTTGGTATGATTGCGCTTCGATGTTGGTGGATCTCCAAATCAACCAGCCATCAAACAACGCGATCGCAGCAGCATGGGCAGAACTGTTGGAGTCAGTGGATCTACCGCATTTGGTTACCGAGCCTTTGCTCCAAACTGCGAACTAGTACTCGGCCGCGGAAAAAAAGCCACGATTCCAGTCAAGCTCCCGGTTGGGCTGGGTCATCTCCTGCGGAGACGCTTCGTGTTCGCGCAGCGTCCCAGAAGGATTCACGGGCCTCAACCCAATCTACCCGCTGCTCGAATCCTGTCGCCATTTACGCCGCCGTCTACTAGTCGTCTGTCAAGCTGGATTGGAGAGATACAGCTTTTCCATTGTTGCACTTCAGCGCTCCCCTAAGAGGGGCTAAAGCCCAACAGCGTCCCTTATTTCTGAGTTAACAGACCACTAGAGCGAATCCTACTCGTTGCAGCCGTTGTGTAGAGGCGCGATTCATCGCGTCTTTACTGCATCTAGGCAGCAGGTTAGCGCTATCTAGCAATTGATTCCAGAAGGCTATGTTGCAGGAAATGAAGGCGACGCTTGGACGCTACGGCTCGCTCCTCACCATTGCTGGCAGCGTTTCTGCTGGCGTAACGGTTGCCTATTTCCTGGGAGTCTTTGATTTCTTGGAATGGCAGATGCGCGATATGTTCTTCAATTGGCGATCGCAGGAAGCCGTGGAGACTGAGATCGTCGTCGTCACCATTGATGAAACGGACATTGAACTGTTTGGAGCTTGGCCGATTCCCGATCGCGCTCTCGCGCAAGCCCTCAAGCAAATCCGCGACCAAAATCCCAGCGCTATTGGCTTAGATATTTATCGCAACATTCCGGAGGAGCCTAGCTATCAAGAATTGTTAGATGTTTTCCGCACGACCCCTAACTTGGTCGGCGTCGAGCGGATTACGGGTGATCGCGTCGATCCGCCGCCAGCCTTGGCTGAAAACCAGCAAGTGGGTCTGGCTGATGTGCTGTTAGACAGCGATCACAAAATCCGCCGCGCTCTCCTCTCCGCTACCGACAGCCAGCAGGACGATGCGATCAAATCAGGCCTTGCGGCCAGCGTTGCCCTTAAATACCTGACAGCCCGCGACCTGAAGCTGGAGTCTCTGGACCCCGAACGGCAGATCTTCCAAATTGGCAAGGCGACGTTTGCACCGCTGCGCAATGGTGAAGCGGGGTATCGTCGCCAAGCACTAGGCGGCTATCAGATCTTGCTTAACTGGCGCGGTTCCACCGACAAATTCCCGACGATTGCGCTCCGCGATGTCATCGCCGATAAGATTCCCGACGCTCTCATGCGCGATCGCATTGTGCTGATCGGCTCCACGGCGGCCAGTACTAACGACTTTTTTGCCACGCCTTACAGCTTCAGCCGCTTCACCTCGGAACAATTGATGCCGGGCGTTGTAGTTCATGCCAACATCGCCAGTCAGATCGTGCGCGCTGCTGTGGACGGCCGCCACCTATTGCACGGCTGGCCGCTGCCGGCAGAGGTCGTTTGGCTCGTACTCTGGGCAACGTTAGGGAGCGCGGGTCTTTGGTTCGCCATCGACGTTGGCGAAACCAGGGCGCGCAAACTGCTAGGTGGCAATGCTCTGTGGAGCGTCGTGTTGCTCAGCAACGCTTTGGTCGGCGGTGCTTATTTGGCCTTCCTAGGGGGGAGGCTGATTCCCATCGTGCCGCCCCTGGCTGCTTTCTGGCTGAGTGCGATCGCCACTACGAACACCTACAAGCAACAAAAGCTAGCGGCGGCCAACCAACAATTAGCAGTGGCCAACACTCAGCTTCTCGACTACTCGAAAAATCTTGAAGCCAAGGTTGAAGAACGCACGCAAGAATTGCAACGGGCTAAGCAAGCTGCTGATGCAGCTAACCAGGCAAAAAGCGACTTCTTGGCAAGCATGAGCCACGAGTTACGCACCCCGCTCAATGGGATTCTGGGCTACACCCAGCTCATGGAACGCTCGTCTGACTTAAATCACCACCGCAACGGCGTTGCTACTATTCATCAATGCGGAACGCATCTGTTGAATCTGATCAATGACATCCTCGATCTTTCCAAGATCGAGGCGCGCAAGATGGAGCTTTATCCAACTGATATTCATCTCCCGTCCTTTCTCGACGGTATCGTTTCTATGGCGCGCGTTCGTTCCGAACAGAAAGATGTCAGCTTGATCGCCCACTACGACGAGCGCCTCCCGAACGGCGTGATCGCAGACGAAAAACGCCTGCGCCAAGTCCTTTTGAATTTGTTGGGAAATGCCATCAAATTTACTGAGCGCGGCAGTGTCAGCTTTCAAGTTCAGTTACTGGAGGACGATCACAGCACCTTACCCCCAACGGGCCTGTTCCGCTTTGCGGTCAGCGATACAGGGGTTGGCATCCCAGCCGATAAGTTGGAGGCAATCTTCCTTCCCTTCGAGCAAACGGGATCGGGCGCCCACAAATCTCAAGGAACGGGTCTTGGACTAGCCATCAGCCAGCAGATTGTGCAATTGATGGGTGGTCAAATCCAAGTTCAGAGCGTTCTAGGCGAAGGTAGTACCTTCGCGTTCGAGATTCTCTTCCCGCTCGTCGGACACCAGCGTCTGCAACTTACTAGCGAGCAAAGTCGCATTGCTGGCTACTCTGGGCAGCGACGCCGCATTCTTGTGGTTGACGATAAGGCCGTGAACCGTAACATTTTGCTGGAAGTCTTACAACCGCTCGGATTTATCTGCGCCGATGCAGAAGATGGAAATACAGGATTGTCTGTGGCTTGCGAATTTCAACCAGATCTAATCTTGACTGACCTTGTGATGCCTGGTTTAGATGGTTGCGAGTTTATTCGCCGCTTGCGGCGCCTGGAACAGTTTCAAGACATACCGGTGATCGCCTCCAGCGCCAGCATTTTAATGGCCGATCAAATCAGAGCCTTAGAAGGTGGCTTTAATGACTTCCTCGCGAAACCGATCGAGTTTGATAAGTTGTTGCACTGCATTGAGAAGCACCTTAATGTAGCGTGGCAATATGACACTGTGGAAGCATCTCTGATGGATGCTGTCCCAGTTGCTACTAGCGAATTGCTCAACAATTTTGTGGTGCCGCCAGCCGCCGAACTCGAAATTCTCTACGAAGCATCGCGCATTGGCGATATTGAAGCAATTCAGCAAGAAGCAGAGCGGATTCGCCAGTTGAATGCAGACTATACTGCTTTCGCAACGCACATTATTTCTCTTGCCGATGAATTTGAAGATCGAGCGATTATGAAGTTAATTGAAGATGGAGAATCCACTTGACGCAATCAGTAATAATACTCAGGCAAGCTCCCTGTTAAGATAAGTACAGCGCAATCTTAATAGGGAGTTGCATAGCGGTCTTCAATAAACCACAGTACGCTGTATCCCTTACGGCATAAACGTTTCAAGATTCAGGACGCACCTCGCAGTTGTGCAATCCGCTATAGCCCTCTTAGGTCAGATCGGGGTGAAACGCTGATTTTTCGTCGGCTGTAATGGCAGAAATTCGTGGGAATTTCCCGGAATAACACAAGAGGGATCAATTTCTACTGCGCCCCAGAAATCTTGATGCGTCAACCAATACGCTGGATGGTCGATTCAACCGCCCCTGACCTAATCACCTGTCCATCAGCTTGACACTGGGCATAATTAGGTAAACGCTCTTGATGACGCTTGAGCCGGGGATAGACACCGCAGAGGCCAACATGAAAACGAGGAGAATCCATGACCATGCATCCATCCATTCGGGCGATTTTACTGCGGGTCGTGCTGGTAGTCGTGCTGCTGATGGGGATTTTGTCAGCCCCAGCGATGGCTGCACCCCCCAGGCTGAGCACCTCCCTTGACCTTAGGACGGCCGTTGATCGCACCCTCACCGCCATTCCCGCTGGCTTCTACAAGGTGAACGACGTGGCAGGGCTCAAAGACCTGCAAGCCGACGCCCAGGCCCAGGTAGTGGATGTGCGCGAACCGGCAGAGTACGGGGCGGGCCACATCCCTGGGGCGATCAACATCCCGCTACGCACCCTGACCCAGCACCTGGACCAGATCGAGCGCGATCGCCCAGTGGTGCTCTACTGCTCGTCGGGCTATCGCTCGGCCATGGGGGTCGTGAGCCTGCACCTGCTGGGCTATGACAACGTTCAGGGGTTTCCGCCCAGCTTTGGGGGCTGGAAGGCGGCGGGGGAGGCCGTCAGCGATATACCGCCAGCAGCCTAAGCCCAAGGCGTGCAGCGCCGAGGGGCGGACGAAAAAAGCGCGGCTTCTCTGAATTGTGAGCGATGGTTCCAGGAGCAGAGGGTCGCCCTCTATCGCTCCGCGACGCTAGCGCGAACAGCGTTACCGGGCCCCCTCGGCGAGAAGCCGCTGCGCGTTGACCTCCCCCGGCTCCTTCCCAAAGCTGGGAGAAGGGGAGTTAGAAGCCCCTCTCCCAACTTGGGAGAGGGGTGGGGGTGAGGGCTGAGCGAAGGGGTACCAACATCCCGCGCAAAATTTTGTTCACCCAGCGCCGAGACGCGCAGCGTTAGCAGTGCTGCCGCCGCCGTTGTGGCGGCTGTTTCAGCGCTCAAGGCCGTCAGGGCTCGTGATCCTTGACTTCAGTTCACTCCCACTTTGGCGCGATCGCCCGGAAAAAACGTTCCGGGTTAAAGAATTGGCGCCAAAAAACCGGCCGGGTGTACTGTTTCCAGACCGCGAAACCCCCAACAGCAAACTGTAGCCAGTGCGCCAGAATTGCTTGAAAGGAGAACCCTATGATGAAGGGTACGCTTGAGAGCCAGCAATCGAGCGCTCTCCCTCAGCGCGACTGATGCAAATCTTGCTTGTAGAAGACGATACACACCTGGCAGAATCGTTGGCAGAAGCGCTAACGGCCCAGCGCTACTCAGTCGATCTGGCGCGGGATGGCGAAGCCGCCTGGGAACGACTGAGCCTCCTAGCCTACGATTTGCTGATCCTCGACGTGACCCTGCCCAAGCTGGATGGCATCCGGCTCTGTCGGCGCTTGCGCGATCGCGGTGAGGCGATCCCAATCCTCATGCTGACCGCGCGCGATACCAGTGCCGACAAAGTAACCGGCCTCGACACCGGCGCTGACGCCTACATGGTGAAGCCCTTTAATCTACAAGAACTACTTGCCCAAATTCGTGCCCTGCTCCGGCGCGGTCAAACCAGAACTGTCCCCGCCTTGCAGTGGGGCGACCTGTGGCTTGACCCCGATAGCTATGAAGCAACCTACGGGCGATCGCCGCTGCCCCTGACGCCCAAAGAATTTGCCCTGCTCGAAACCCTGATGTGCTACGGCCGGCGCGTCGCTAGTCGGGCTACCCTGATTGAGAGAGTTTGGCCCGCTCCTGAAGCCCCCGAAGCCGACACAGTGAAAACCTACATCAAAAATATCCGCGCCAAACTGAGGGCGGCCGGTGCCCCCAAGGACTTTATTGAAACCGTGCGCGGGATTGGCTATCGCTTGCAGGCTATGGATTAGAGTAGGGTCGGCTGGCCCAAGGGCTTGCCGTAAATTTCAGGCCAGCGCGATACCGCGAGAGACGCAGTTAGTCTGTAACGGGCGCCTCTCACTTTGAAGACTCTCCTTCTCTCAGGATTGGGAGAAGGGGAGCCGGAAGTCCCTCTCCCAACTTGGGAGAGGGATTTAGGGTGAGGGCGGCAACGGGTCAAGATTCCCTCCCTTCACGCCCTTCTGAAGGGTCTCAAAATTACTGGAAACAACCATACACTCCCTTTGACCTCTATAGAGATGCTCAGAGGAGGAAACTCCGTAGTGTTGGCGACGAGCGGGGTAGAAAAGTAAGGAAGGGTGCATCTCACTTTGGAGGCTCCCCTTCGCCCTACTTGGGAGAAGGGGCCGGGGGATGAGGCTCAACTTGCCTAACTGAGATGCACCCAGTAAGGAAACCCAGACAGTTGCAGAAATTAAGATGATTTTCTGTATCAGAATTAACTGATTTAGATGCGGTTGTCCTAGGCCTTCTCCCCACTTTCTCCACCCTTTCATCCCCGCAATCTCTACCTCAGATCGCTACCTTAAAACCCAACGTTTTAATAGCTTTGCTGGCTTGCTGAACACCGCTCGCACGATTGTAACAATGGTTACGATTCTCCGTCAAGCGGCTGCAACAATCGCAAGCTAGCAATCATTTGCTAGATGAGGATGAAATTGCTCATGAGTCACTTTGCTCCGCCAACGGACGCCGATCAATCAGCAGCGATCCCGCTCGAGGGACCCGAAACACAAGCCCATGACATGATCTACGGCCTCGATGCCGTTCCCCCTTTACGGGAAACCCTCGCCGCCGCCTTTCAGCACGTCCTCGCAGCGTTTGTGAATATTATTGCACCCGCCCTGGTCGTCGGGAATAGTATTGGTCTCGAGGCTAGCGACATCAGTTTTCTGATTAGCATGTCGCTGTTTATTTCCGGGATTGCCACCTTTATTCAAGTCCACCGCATCGGCCCCATTGGTTCGGGCCTGCTAAGCATTCAAGGTACTAGCTTTGCCTTTGTCGGCACGATTGTCACGGTCGGCACTGCCGCCGTCGCCGCCGGGCGATCGCCCACACAGACCCTAGCTTACTTATTGACCATCTGCATGTTAGGGGCCTTCGTCGAGATTATTCTCAGTCAATTTGTCGAACCCCTGAAAAAAGTCATGACGCCCCTCGTCAGCGGCATTGTCGTGGTGATGATCGGCCTCAGCCTGATCCAAGTCGCAATTACCGCCATGGCTGGCGGCCCGGCAGCGATCGCCGCAGGCAACTTTGCGAGTTTGCAAAATCTCGGCGTTGCCTTTTTGGTACTCGCTGTCATTGTCGTTCTCAACTGCACACACAGCAACCTCTTGCGGATGTCCGCTATTTTGATTGGCTTAGCGGTCGGCTATTTGGTAGCCTTGCCCCTAGGAATGCTCAACTTCAGCGGCTTGAGCCAACTCGCTTACATCACAATTCCGCTGCCATTTCGCTATGGGTTTGATTTTGGCTTTGCGGGCTTTGTGCCTCTGGCCTTCTTATACGTGATCACGACGATTGAATCCATCGGCGATCTAACGGCAACCTCAATGCTAGTTGGCGAACCGATCGAAGGCGAAATCTACCTCAAACGGGTCAAAGGAGGAATTTTGGCTGATGGCGTCAACTCTCTGATTGCTGCTTGTTTTAATACTTTTCCCAACACGACCTTCAGCCAAAACAACGGTGTCATTCAGCTTACGGGCGTTGGCAGTCGCTACATCGGCTATTTCATCGCTGGGATTCTCTTTTTGCTGGGACTCTTTCCCATCATTGGCGGTCTTTTTCAAGCAATGCCCCAGTCAGTTTTGGGCGGCGCTACCCTGCTGATGTTCAGTTCTGTGGTGACGGCTGGGATCAAGATTCTGCATACTGTCAATCTGAGTCGGCGCAACACGCTGATTTTGATTGTCTCCCTCGGTCTTGGCATGGGCGTTGCTTTCGTGCCAGACGTGCTGGAGAATACGCCTTATCTAATTCGCAGCGTCTTTTCTTCCGGGATTGCGACCGGCGGCATGACTGCGCTGATTCTCAATATCATTATTCCGGGCAGCCGCGAGTAAACATTCACCGACTCTCGCGATCGCCCCTTTACTCCAGGGGCAGGGTGACGGTTACGGTTGTCCCCTGCCCCTCACGGCTGTCAATGTGCCACTGACCGTGATGCTGCTCAACGCTGATTTCTACCATCGCTAGGCCCAAGCCGGTGCCGGCGATCGCCCCGACGTTGCTGCCGCGCTGAAACGCCTCGCGAATCTGTGCCTGCTCGGCGGCAGGAATACCGATGCCGCGATCGCTCACTTGCAGGGTGGCAGCCCGGTGATCGCTCGTGACACTCACCTGAATAGCTGACGACTCGGGCGAATACTTCGCCGCATTGGTCAATAAATTGCTTAGGAGCGAGCGCAGCAATTTCTGATCCCAAAAAGCGCGCGCGCTCTGACAGTTGTGCCTAAGGGTGATGGTTTGAGGCAAGCTGGGTTGTAGATCGGCGATCGCCTGCTGCACGACAGCCACAATCTCGATCAATTCTGGATTAAACTCCAGCTTGCCTGCTTCGGCGCGCGTCAGGGTTAAGAGGTCAGCAATCTGCTGCCCCAAGACGCGCGCAGTTGTCTCAATACGCTGAAGACCAGCCTGCTTTTGCCGATCGGATAGGTTGTAATAGTTGACTTGCAGCGATTCCGTCGAGACCAGAATGGTGCTGAGCGGGGTGTAGAGTTCGTGGGAGAGGGTGGCAAAAAATTGTTGTTTGAGGTCGCTCAAGGTTTTGGCGCGCGCCAGCTCCTGTTGCAAATTGCGGAGGAAGAGCAACAAACTGCCAGTTAACAGCAAGCCCGCCAGTAGTGCAATCCAGGTATTGTAATTGATCGCAAGGGGATAGTCAGCAGCGGGAGAAAAGGCGAGCGACCACTGCCGTTGACCAAGGGCGAGTGTCCGAGTGCAGCTCGTCGGCTGCGGGCAAAGAATCGCGCGTCGCCGTGCGGCTTGCGCTGAGGGAGTCGGCTCGGCCGCCAGGACTGTTTGTTCGGCCGCAGCGTAGTAGCCGAGGAACTGTTCGTCAGCAGGGGCGCTGCGATCGCGGAGCACAAAATCAATCGGATAACTCAAGCCTTGCAGAGCCTCCTCAATCACATCAGCTACCCGAAACACGCCGAGCAAAACACCCCTAAAAGCGGTGCGGCGAGCGATTAACTGATCAGGAATTACGTCCGTCTGGTAGAGGGGCGACACAACCAAAAAACCGTACTGGTCGCTGGGTTCTTGCACCAGTCGCACGCGGCTAGTTGCTTGAATCATACCGCTGTCGCGGGCTGGTTCTAGGGCAGCAGCACGAACCGGGCTCGAGTTAAGGTCGAAGCCGAGCGCCGCTTCGTTACTGGCGAGGGGAGCGATGTAAGTGACCGGAAGGTAGTAGGGGCGATCGCCAGCCGGAATCAAGCGACCGTCAGCGTCCAATTCCACAAGCGCAAAGTCAGGATAGCCCTCGGCGCGAATCGCTTGCTCGTAGGCATCGCGGTCGTCGTGCAATACGAGCGGCGCCCATTCCAGGGCTTGGATGCCGGGATAGACCGCGAGCGATCGCGCTACGAAGCCCTCAAACATCCGTTGCGGCACGGGTGCTGGCTGCACGCGGTACAAGTCACTGAGAAAATTCAGAACAGTGGTATAGCGGTTGAGACTACGCTGTTGCGCGATGGTTAAGCCTTCAATCTGCCGTTGGAAGCGGCTTTGTTGTTGCTCGACCTCCCAGTGGCGGACAGAAGCCGTTGCCAGTACAGACAAGCTCAGACCGAGCCCACTGGCGATCGCGAGTATCCAAGCTTGTCGGGACAGCATGATTGCCATGATTCTGCTAGCAAAAACTAATGTTGCCGCAACGAGCTCAATGGGGTGCATCTCACTTTGGAGACTCCCCTTCTCCCAAACTTGGAGGAAGGGACCGGGGGATGAGGGCAAACTTGCCTAACTGAGATGCACCCGGCTCAATGCTCGCTGTCTCGCCGTCAGGTTGTCAGCTCAGTTAGAATTATCACCTGCGACCTGTTTTGGCGGCCGCTCCAGTGTAGACTACTCAATTTTGACCCAGCAAGCCGCGCTAAAGGCAACTCCTCCCTCACTCAAAGAAAAGCACTGCAAAGTTCCTCGCGTCGTCTGGCAGTCGATCCACCTCGGCAAAGCAATCAGATAGCGAGCTTCCAGTTAGCTTTGCCAGTGGCCCCACACCCTGAGCGGACTTCCTCTCTGATTCCTCCTTCTCCGGTCAACCCCTTGAACGGCGACCGCTCGTTCGTAGCCGCCTGTGGCTTCGAGGACGATGCGGTCGATGATGTCTTGGGCTGGTAATTATTCCTCTAGGAGCTTGGCGAAGCCCTCCTCCTCGTTGCTGACGGGGAAACTGCGACCGAGGGGGTGAATGTGGACTTCTAGGGTTTGCTTGCTGACGTCGATGCCGACCTACTGCGGTGTCGAGGGCTTGACTGTTTCGGGGGTGTTCATGGTGATGACAACTTTTAGGGGGGTTAGGGAGGGACTCATCCTTGCGTCCTTCGGACTCTCTCGTCCAGCCGATGATTCGAGTTTCCCTGGGAACTTTGCCATGAGCGACGACCTTGCTTCTCCGCGATGTCTAGCACCTTAGGGGGACGGTCTATCGCTCTGACTCCAACATACAAGGGGCCGGGGGATGTAGACGCGCAGCGGCTTCTCGCAGAGTGGGCAAACTTGCCTCACTGAGATGCACCCGCTTTGGGTCAGGCGATCGGGCCTGGGGAAGTTCTCAGAGGCCAGGACCTTGTTAGTCTGGATAAAGCGCTCCTAGGCCCTGGTTCTGAGGGTCTCGGGTGCGCCTGTAGTTCCTGGGGATGTAGATGCCAACACCAACTCGTGCCAACCGACACACCATGCACAACGCCCTCCTCAAAGACGATCCCCTCTGGTTCAAAGATGCGATTATCTACGAAGTTCCGGTTAAAGCCTTTGCGGATAGTGACGGTGATGGTTGCGGTGATTTTCGCGGCCTCACAGACCGACTCGACTATCTCCAAGACCTCGGGGTAACGGCCATCTGGACGCTACCTTTCTTCCCTTCGCCCCAGCGTGATGATGGCTATGATATTGCTGACTACTACAGTGTCAACCCGATCTACGGCACGTTGGAAGACTTTCAGGAACTCCTAGATGCGGCCCATGCGCGCGGGATTCGTGTCATTATCGAGCTGATTGTTAACCACACCTCGGATCAGCATCCCTGGTTTCAGCGGGCCCGCCAAGCGCCTTCCGGCAGCAGTGAGCGGGATTTCTATGTCTGGAGTGATACCCCAAACAAATACCCTGATGTCCGCATTATTTTTCAGGACTTTGAGACATCTAACTGGGCCTGGGACCCCGTAGCCAAGGCCTACTATTGGCATCGCTTCTACACCCACCAACCGGACTTGAACTACCGCAATCCTGCGGTTCAGGCAGCCGTGCTCGAGGTGGTCGATTTTTGGTTAGCAATGGGGGTGGATGGGATGCGCCTGGATGCTGTGCCTTACTTGTATGAGCAGGACGGCACCAATTGCGAAAATCTGCCTGAGACTCACGTGTTTCTGCAAAAACTGCGGGCTCACATTGACGAGAAATTTCCGAATCGGATGCTCTTGGCAGAGGCGAATCAGTGGCCAGAAGATGCGGCCGCTTACTATGGGCAGGGCAATGAGTGTCATATGAACTTTCACTTTCCGCTGATGCCACGCCTGTTCATGGCCCTGCGGATGGAAGACAGTTTTCCGATCGCGGATATTATCAAACAGACTCCGGCGATTCCTGACAATTGCCAGTGGGCACTCTTTCTCCGCAACCATGATGAGTTGACGCTGGAAATGGTCAGCGATGAAGACCGCGACTATATGTACCGGGTCTATGCTCAAGATCCCCAGGCTCGGATTAACTTGGGCATTCGCCGCCGCCTGGCGCCGCTGCTGGGCAATGACCGCCGCCAAATTGAACTGATGAACGGCCTCTTGCTCTCGCTGCCGGGAACGCCGGTGCTCTACTACGGCGATGAAGTGGGGATGGGGGACAATATCTATCTGGGCGATCGCGATGGGGTTCGCACCCCGATGCAGTGGAGTGCAGATCGCAATGCCGGGTTCTCGCGGGCCAATCCGCACCGTCTCTACTTGCCGCTGATCCTGGAATCGGAGTACCACTATGAGGCCGTAAATGTCGAAGCCCAGCGAGCGAACCCCAACTCCCTCTGGTGGTGGATGAAGCGCTTGCTGGCCATGCGGGCGCGCTTCCAGGCCTTTGGGCGGGGCACCTTTGAGCTGCTCTATCCGGAAAATCGCAAGGTGCTCGCCTTCACCCGCACCTATGCCGGGGAGCACATTCTCGTAGTGGCCAACCTCTCCCGGTTTCCTCAGGCCGTCGCTCTGGATCTCAGTGCCTTTCAGGGTATGGTTCCGGTGGAGATTTTTGGGCGCACGAAGTTTCCGGCGATTGCCGCTGAGCCTTACTTTATCAGTGTTGCTCCTCACTCGTTCTATTGGTTCACCCTGGAAGTGAAGGCTGACCTGAGCCTGATGCCCTTTGCCCCCAAAGAGTTGCCCAACTTGGTGGTGGCGGAGTCCTGGACCCAGTTGCTCACGCAAAAAGCAGCGCGGGAGACGCTAGAATCGGGTCTCGTTACTTACCTACGCACCCGCCGCTGGTATCGGGGGAAGAACCGTACCCTGCAAGTTGTCCGCATTGCGGATGCGCTGCCGCTGCCCTATGGGGATCAGGAGGCGCGGCTCTTGATCTTGGATGTGGACTATACCGAAGGGGCCTCGGAGCTGTATGTGCTGCCCCTGACGTTGCTGCCAGAGGGGGACGAGCAACGGGCTTTTGCGGTGGCCCAGGTGCAGGTGGATGGACAGCCGGGGTTGCTGGGGGATGCTTTGGCTGAACCAGCCTTTTTGCCGGTCTTTCTCCAGGCGATCGCCCGACAACAGCGCTGGGATGGCGATCGCGGTCAACTGATGGGCAATACCACGCCGGCCTTTGCGACCGTGGTGCAAGACCAGAGCCATCTCGAGCCTCACCTATTTCGCGGCAAACAAGACAACAGCTCCATCGTCTACGGCGATGCGGCGATTTTCAAGCTCTACCGCTGTGTTGAGCCGGGGGTAAACCCGGATCTTGAGATCGGCCGCTTCCTAACCCAGGATCGCTTTGGGGAGCATTGCCCGCCGGTGATTGGAGCCTTGGAATACCGTCGTCGTGAGGGCGAGGCGATCGCCATCGGTGTGCTCCAGGGCTATATCCGCGACACGCGCTCGGCCTGGGACTACACCCTGGACACCTTGCGGGATTATTTTGAGCGGGCCCTCGTGCAACAGATTGATCCGAGTGATGCGCCCCTGCCGCCCAGCTCGGTGCGGGCCCTGGCGGACTGTAAGCTGCCGGAATTTACCTACGACGCCATTGGTCCCTATCTCAACTCGGCACAACTCCTGGGCCAACGCACGGCGGAGCTGCACCTTACCCTCGCCGCCGCGCCCCAGAACCCGGCCTTTGCCCCCGAGCCCTTCACCTCCTTTTACCAGCGCTCGGTGTATCAGTACAGCCGCAACCTGGCGGGTCAGGTGTTCTTGGCGCTCAAAAAGCAACTGGCAGCGCTGCCAGAATTTTTGCAGCCCTTGGCCCAAACGGTGCTTAACCGCCAGGAGCAGATCTTGAGTCGTTTTCGCCAGGTGATCAACCAGAAGATTGAGGCCCTGCGATCGCGCAGCCACGGCGATTATCACCTGGGCCAAGTGCTCTATACGGGCAAAGATTTCGCGATCATTGACTTCAAGGGGGAGAGCGATCGCCCCCTGAGTGAGCGTCGCATGAAGCGATCGCCCCTGCGGGACGTGGCGGGGATGTTGCAGTCCTTTCACTATGCCGCCCATATTTCCCTGCGCCGGGAGGTAGAAGGGGGCACGATTCGCCCGGAATCCCTGCCGGCGATCGAGCAGTGGGCTCAGTTCTGGTATGCCTGGGTGGGAGCGACCTTCCTCCAAGCCTATCTGGCCGCGATGGCGGCGTCGCCCCTCCTCCCGGCTGATGATCAGGCTCGGCAAGTGCTCCTCGAGGCCTATCTATTGGAGAAGGCGATTCAAGAGCTGGGAGCCAATCTGAATTCGCATCCCGACTGGATGGAAGGGGCTTTGCAGCGTATTTTGCAGTTGCTGGAGTCACCGCAGGAGTGGTGAGCGGGGGCGGCGCGCAGAATTTTTGGGTGGACGAAAAAAAGCGCGGCTTCCCTGAATTTTGAGCGATGGTTCCAGGAGCAGAGGGTTGCCCTCTTTCGGGTTACGGGGCCCTCATCCCCCGGCCCCTTCTCCCAAAGCTGGGAGAAGGGGAGCTAGAAGTCCCTTAAGTTGGGGAGTGGGATTTAGGGTGAGGGCTGAGCGAAGGAGTACAAACATCCCGCACAAAATTTCGTTCACCCCAGAATTTTTTGTCCCTGTTCCCGGCCCCAGGGAGCATGGCATAATAATGCGTCCGTACTCCCAAGCCCGGTGCGATGGTAGAAAACTCGTCAACTTCAGCCGCTGAGCTGGCGGCGGCCCTGGCAGACCCGGTTCATCTTCCCGTTGCGTTGCCCGATCCAGACGATCCCCACCTGGAGGAGGCGGCGTTTCAAGCGCAGATCGACCAGGCCTGGCAGACCTGCGATCGCCTCGATCTGCAAACGGACATTTGGCGTGGGCGGATCGTGCGGGCCGTGCGCGATCGCCACAAGCGCAGGGGCGACGGTCGCGGCACGAACTTCTTGCAGTGGCTGCAAGCGCGAGAGATCACCAAAAGCCAGGCTTACCATCTGATCCAGTTGGCTGACAGTGCCGACACCCTCCTAGCGGCGGGCGGCCTCGAGCCCGCTGCCATGGATAACTTCAGCAAGCGAGCCTTTTTGGAAACGGCCAAGGCGGCCCCGGAGGTGCAGCGCCTCGTGAGCCAAGCGGCCCAGGAGGGCGATCGCATCACCCGTCGCGAAGTGAAGCAATTCAACGACCAGTGGTTGGCCATGAGTTCTGAGCTGCTGCCGGACCCCATCCGCGCCCGAGCCGCCACGGGCGAACTATCAGCTCGCCACCTAGCGCCCCTGGTGCGGGAGCTGGAAAAACTGCCCCCCAGCCATGTGGAGGCCCTGCAACAGGAACTCAGCGCCAGTCCCGATCCTGACACGACGCAACTGCTGACCAGCGAAGCCCGCCGCCTGGCCCATTATCTCGAAGCAGCGGCCCGTCTCCAGGCCCTCAAGCGGGGAGCAGTCGATGTGGAATTGGCCCTGGAGGAAGCCCTCCGCTTGGATTGCCTCAACACGGCGGCGGAGTTGGTGCGTCAGGCTACGGCCGTGGAACAACTGACGGCGAAGCTCTACACCACTTGGCAGCGCTTGCATCGCTTGGCCGACCGTCTCTATGTCGATACCGGGGCCAGCAATCCCCACTTACGCTCCCTGCTGGCCAGTCTCGCGAGCCTCAGCGGCGAGACCCTCGAGGTGCAACTGGACGAAAGCGGCGAGCACTGGGTACGCCTGCGTTGGCTCCAGGGCGATCGCGATTAAAGGCTCCGGAGTTGGCAGGCCCGCGACTAGGAAGAGTGCTGTAAGGATGGCTGACGGTTGGCGGGCTGACCCTGGGCGAACTGCTGGGCGATCGCCATCGCTGCCTCAGGGCTGACCCGAGTATGTTGCCGATCATGGGGGAGAACCCGCAGGGCAGGCCCCTGTTTGCAGGCCTTCTGGCAGCCCGTGGCTTCCAGCGTCACGGGAGCATCCGGGAAGGCGGCGAGGGTTTCCTGGAGAGCCTGCCAGACTTGAGCACTGCCGCGCTTGTGGCAACTGCCCTTGCGGCAAACCTGGATCGTGTAGGGCTGGGTTGGCGGCTCGGGAGTCGTCAGTTGTGGCTCGAGGGCGGGCTTCGGCGCGAGGGGAATCACCATCACCGCCTGGAGTTCATCATCCTTTTGCCGGGCCCAGACGCGCACCGGAGTACCACGCTCGACCTCACAGTGAACGGCATAGCCCACATACTTATCGACAGTCAGGTATTGTTCCCCGGTTGCCGTCTCGATCCGTAGACCTTTGACCTTGCCTTTGGTGGAGCGGACAAGGCCGAGACAGCGGCCTTCCAGGCAAAAACCGCGACGGGGAAGGGCGATCGGCGGGGGGGTGAGGGCAGTCATGGCAGTATCTCAGGGGTGATTAAGAATCGTGGGGTAGGCCGACCTTGGCCACTCGGGGCGATCGCCCGAATGGTGACAAGCTTACCATTGAAGTTCCGGGCCGGTCTTCTAGGTATTAACATCCGCCGCTGTCAAGCGCCAGCAACGTTCCAGCCAGTTGAGCTGTTCGGTGCGGGGAGCCGCGAGGCGGCGAATGGCACTCCAAAGTTGGAGGGCAGCGAGGGGACTATTGACATCCACTTGCAGGGGATGGTGGCAAGCACAGGTGCAAGGGATCGCCAACTCCTGTAAGCGCTGGTAGAGAGACCAGCGGGCCGCACCGTCAAGATTGATAGGAGTCAGGTGATAGTCAAGCATTGTATTGCAGGCTACAGCGGAGGGGGACGGGGGAAAGCCTTAGGCGGGATGGGGGCGATCGCTCGAGGAGTCCTGAACGATTCCTGGCTATTATTGAGAATAACAAGCAACAACTCTCCGTGGCAATCCGTAATAATTCTTACCAAACGGCTAGGGGAGCCCAGGGGCCAATCCGATGTCCAGCTACTGAGGGTTCTGGCCGCTGGGACCCAAGGCTGGCACTACCCAGCGCAGCCATCCATGCGTTGTCCCAACGCGGGGGAGCAGCCCAGATTGGCTGCCCTCTCCCCGCCTTGGGCGAGAGACTTCTGGTTTTCCGGCTCCCTGCTGGGGACCGGAGCTGGGGGACGAGCGCCCCTGCCACCACGGGAGATGGGCCTTTTTCTAGCCCGTTTACCTCATCCAAACGACCCCTGGGCCGATATACTAAGACCTTATTCATTGATGAACATCCTTTGGGAGGGCACTATTCCTGAACAACTTACGCTGACCGTCAGCCTACGCGGCACTCGTGAGGTCAGGGAACATTGCCAAATTGTCCGCCTGACAGGATTGCTGGATGCCTTTTCGGAACCCACCTTTCGGCGGGTGCTCAGCAGTTGCATCGACAGCGGCCCAGCCAACTTGATCCTGTCCTTGGCTCAGATTGACTTTGTGGATAGCTCCGGCTTGGGGGCTTTGGTGCAGTTGGTCAAAAAAGCCCAGACTGCGGGCGGCACTTTACAGGTCGTCACCAACCCGCGCGTCACCCAGACCGTCAAGCTGGTCCGGCTCGAACAGTTTCTCTCCCTTCAGCCCTCGGTCGAAGCGGCCTTAGAAAAGCTGGAGTCTGCGGAGTGAAGAATCGCTAGGGCAGCCCTGGAATGATGACCGATGACTGAATCGCACCACCCTGCTGCCCTGCCGCCAGGAGCTTCCTGGCTCGGTTGGTCTTGGCCGCCAACCCCGGCGGCCACGGCGGCCCTGGAGCAACTCTCCCCCGCGGCCTTTGCCTACCTCGGCGATGCTATTTATGAACTCTATGTCCGCAGCCGCTACCTTCTGCCTCCTCAACGCTTAGCGGCCTATCATGCTCAAGTGGTGGCCTGTGTCCGGGCGGAGCAGCAAGCGGCTCAACTTCACCAGCTCACCCAATACCTGACCCCCAGCGAGCAGCAGTGGGTGCGGCGCGGCCGCAATGCGGCGGGCCGGGCTCCAGCCCGCTTGTCGGCGGCGGTCTATCAGCAGGCCTCCGGGTTTGAAACCTTGATCGGCTACCTATACCTGACAGCCCCCCAACGCTTGCACGATTTATTCGCACACCTGGAGTGGGAGGAGCGCTCCCCGACCGGAGCGTAAGCCCTGGACCGCTCGCTGCCTGCTCCCTCAGCCAGGAGGCTATTCTACCTATGCCGAAACCCAATCGGCCCTCGAAGTCCAGTCGGCCCGCTAAGCCCGGTCGGCCTCTGAAACCCCAGCGAGCAGCCCCGCGCCCTCAGCGATCGCCCGTGCTCCGTCCTCAGGAGCCCGATCTGACGGCTGAGGGCTCTCCGGAGCTAGAGGTCGAAACGCCTGATCTGATCTGGGGGCGGCACTCGGTGCTGGCGGCGCTGGAAGGCGATCGCCAACTCAACCGCATCTGGATCTTGGCCAAGCTCCGCTACGATCCCCGCTTTCACCTGCTGATCGAGCAGGCCAAGGCCCGGGGCAGCACCGTGGATGAGGTGGA
Source organism: uncultured bacterium (assembly GCA_964397305.1). GTDB lineage: Bacteria > Cyanobacteriota > Cyanobacteriia > Cyanobacteriales > Spirulinaceae > JAAUTY01. The sequence continues at coordinate 43,382 of CAYNIP010000007.1, read as the reverse complement.
CAGCCGCCGCCTCAGCTACCTGGTGGGCCACAGCAAGCACCAGGGTCTGGTCGCCCAAGTAGCCCCTTACACCTACCTGGAATTGGAGGCCTTGATTGACCAGGCCCAGGCCAGCAGTCGCGCGCCCATTATCCTGGTGGCCGAGGGGATCGAAGATCCCCACAACCTCGGGGCGATCATTCGCACGGGGGAGGCCCTGGGTGCCCAGGGCTTGGCGATCCCCCAGCGGCGGGCGGTGGGGATCACGTCCACGGTGAGCAAGGTGGCCGCCGGGGCCCTGGAGCACTTCCCCGTCGCCCGGGTCGTCAACCTCAATCGTGCCTTAGAAACCCTCAAGGAGCGCGGCTTCTGGATTTACGGCACGGTCGCTACAGCCGGGGAGCCCCTACATCAGTTGTCCCTCGAGGGGGCGATCGCCCTCGTGATTGGCTCCGAAGGCAAGGGCTTGAGCCTTCTGGCCCAGCGCCACTGTGATCGGCTGGCCGCGATCCCGCTCGCGGGCAAAACCCCAAGCCTCAATGCCTCCGTGGCGGCGGCGATCGCCCTCTACGAAATCTGCCGCCAGCGCTGGCTCGCAGCCGGGGATCGCCGCCTCTAGGCCGCAATCCCGAAGACCATTGGAAGATCGCGGCAAAATCCGGAGGGAGGCGGTATAAATTAAGTTGAAACTTGGCAAAGATTAAGTAATGTAAAGGGGGTGACACGTCCGTGTCACCGTCCGACTTGTACATCTGGGGACAAGCATGAGAAGGTTACTATCGCCGTTCTTCAAGCTACTCGGCTGGGCCTACTGGGTCGAAATCGTGACCGAGGTGCCGCGCTGTACCTATTACTTCGGCCCGTTTGAGAACCGTCGCGAAGCAGAAGAGGAAAGCTTGGGCTATGTGGAAGATTTGAAAGATGAAGAGGCTGTGGGGATTCGCGTCACCATCGAGCGGCGAGCTACTCCGGCTGAGCTAACCGTATTTCAAGACGACGACCTGGGGGGAGCTAAAGACCGCAAGAGACTCCCCGCTCTTAGCGGTCAACCGTCTTAGGGGAATGGGAGGAGCCGGGAGCTGGCGGCTCAGGCCTGCCTAGGACGGCGGGGTGGGCCTGCAACCAAGCCTCAATATCCGCGAGAAGACCTTGGGGCTGCTCCCAAGGCAGGAGGTGAGCCGCCCCCGCATAGCAGCGCCACTCGCTGTTGGGAAGCTGCTGGGCTGTCTCCTGACTGGCGGCGGCAGTGATGTGCCGATCCTGCTCGCCCGCGAGGACGAGGCTGGGGCAGGTGATCCGGGACAAGTCTGGTAAACGGTTGTAACCGGTCGCGAGGGCCGCTTGGAGGGCCTGGCTGGCCTGGCGGGAGGTTTTCAGGTAGGCGGTGATACCGTCCCGGGCGAGGTAGCGGTAGGCCGCTGGGGTCTGGGCTCCGAAGAGGTAGCGAAAGAGCGATCGCCGCCCAAACGTCTCGATATTCCACGGCCACCCCGGCCGCAGACTATTGAGCAGGGCGGCGATGCCTGTATAGGCCAGCTCGCGCCAACTCCAGGGGGGATGGTTCCCCCGGGGCCGCGCTGCTGTGCCAATCAAAATCAGGCCACTCACCTGCTGGGGTTGCCGGAGGGCGAGCTCGAGGGCGAGGATGCCCCCCAAGGACCAACCCAGCAGCAGGTAGCGCTGAAGCTGGTGGCTCGCGATCAGGGCCTCCAAATCGTCGAGATGGGCCGCCATCTCGAAGGGAGTGCGGGTGCGGCTGCGGCCATACCCCCGCAGATCGGGGGCGAGGGTCTGGCCCTGGCTCCCTAGGGCCTCCGTAAAAACGCGCAGGGCCCGCCCGGAGCCGGGATGCCCGTGGAGGCAGAGGATGGGGAAGCCTTGACCGCGAACGTCAACGTGCAGTTTCATCGCCTGGCGATCGCTTAGCAAGACCCCACCAACTCGTCGCCGACCCACTCCAGGGTGTCGCCGAGCGCGTCACCGTTGTGGTAGGCCGCCAGCAGGACTTCGCTGGTTTTTCCCCAGACGATCGCCCCCGTGGCCTCCAGGGCGATCGCCCCCAGATCCCGCTGGCGCTGCTGGCTTTCGGTGAGCGATCGCGCCATGGCCGCCGCCAAGCTGAGACCGTCCGTGACCCGCACCACCACCCGCGCCGCCAAGCACTCGTCGATGATGTCCTCGCCGATGCCTGTGCAACTGACAGCCGCCTGGGCCGTCGCATAGTTCCCAGCGGGCATGGCGGAATCACTGACCCGCCCCAGCCGTTCGAGCCCCTTGCCTCCCGTGGAGGTTCCCACCGCCAGGTTGCCGTCCTGATCCAAGGCCACCACCCCAATCGTTCCCCGCCGCGCCGTCCCGAGGTCCGCTTCGGCCACCGTCCCCGCCATCTTTTTCTGAAAGTTGTCAGCCCGTTCCTGAATCCACTCGTTGAGGCGCAAGTCCGTCAGCGGATCATGAAGGGGGAGACGCAATTCCCGCGCCAACTCCGCCGAGCCCGCGTCGGAGAGGACGCGATCACTCTCGGCCTGCAAGTGCTGAGCCAGTTGAATCGGATTTTTCACCCGCGCGACATTGATCGTGCCACTGAAGCGCTGGCTCCGGCCATCCATGAGTCCCGCGCTCATCCGGATTTGACCGTCCGACTGCAAGACCGAGCCCGTCCCCGCATTGAATCGGGGTTCATCTTCTAGCAACTCACAGCCGCGCACCACCGCCGCTAAGGCCGTTTTGCCCGCCGTGAGCAGTTGGTATACCTCCGCCGTAATGCGGTGCAGGGAGGCCCGCACGGCTGCTAGACCCCCTTTCCCTTGGAGAGAACTCCCGGCACCACCGTGTAGGATCAGTTTTGGCTGCATGAATTGTCTCGCTCTAGGGGCTGGCGGTGGCGATCGCGCCGCCGCCAACCTGTGAAATCATTATTATAAGTACTGAGAGGGCGAGCCCGTCCCGGATGTCCTGCCCATGGGGTGAACGAAAAAAAGCGCGGCTCCCCTGAGTTTTGAACGATGATTCAAGGAACAGAGGGTCGCCTTCTATCGCTCCGCGACGCTAGCGCGAACAGCGCTACGGGGCCCTCATCCCCTGGTCCCTGCTCCCAAAGCTGGGAGAAGGGGAGTTAGAAGCCCCTCTCCCAACTTGAGAGAGGGGTTGGGGTGAGGGTTTAGCTCAGGAGTAACAACATCCCGCGTAAAATTGGGGTGAACGAAAAAAAGCGCGGCTCCCCTGAGTTTTGAGCAAAGCGCGGCTCCCCTGAGTTTTGAACGATGATTCAAGGAACAGAGGGTCGCCTTCTATCGCTCCGCGACGCTAGCGCGAACAGCGCTACGGGGCCCTCATCCCCCGGCCCCTGCTCCCAAAGCTGGGAGAAGGGGAGTTAGAAGCCCCTCTCCCAACTTGGGAGAGGGGTTGGGGTGAGGGTTTAGCTAAGGAGTAACAACATCCCGCGTAAAATTTCGTCCACCCCCTGCCCATGCGTACCGATCAACCCGTTCCCCGCCGCCGCTTCCCCAAAGTCCCCTTCGAGCGCCGCCTAGCAGCGTTCCTGATTGACTTCAGCACCGTTTGGCTGGTTAGCTCCTTTGTGGGGACCGGGCCCCTGCACTGGCTCATCTTCTTCAGCCTCTGGCTAGGGCTGCGCGTGATCGTGGTGGCCAAAAACCGGGGTCAAAGCCTGGGAGCTTGGTGTACAGATATGAAGATTCTGGACCTGCGCGCTCGCAAGATCCCCGAACTCTTGGTGCTGACCAAGCGCGAGGCCCTGCTCGGAGCTGAGGCCCTGCTGGTAGCCATTGGCTTGAATCAATTTTTTCTCAACCCCTTCTCAACCCTGCTGCTCGCGACACCGCTCTTGGTTGATTGCGGCATTGCCTATTCCGATGAGCAGTTTAATCAGGCCTTGCATGACCGCCTTTTTGGTACGGCCGTCCTGCAAACCCAGCGGGGCATTTCCCTCGATCTCCGGGCACGGCGCTGGCTGGACCTGGTAGTTGAAAATTTACGCTATCGTATGCGAAGATAGTGGACTGTGTTTTGTTCATTTCGAGGGAGTCTGCCACGGGCAGCGGCGAACTATGGCAAGCAAAAAGGGCGTCAGAGTCATCATTACGTTGGAATGTACGGAGTGCCGCAGTAACGCCAATAAGCGATCGCCCGGCGTGTCGCGCTACACGACGATGAAAAATCGCCGCAATACGACCGGCCGCATGGAGCTGAAGAAGTTCTGCACCCACTGCAACACCCACACCATCCACAAAGAGACCAAGTAACCCTCCCATTCTTTCTGCACGAATTATGGCCTACTATCGCAAACGCCTTTCCCCGATCAAGCCGGGAGAGCCGATCGACTACAAAGACATCGAAACGCTCCGCAAATTCATCACCGAACGGGGCAAAATCTTGCCGCGCCGGATCACGAACCTGACAGCCCAGCAGCAACGCGCCCTGACGACGGCGATCAAGCGGGCTCGCTACATGGCCCTGTTGCCCTACGTCAACAGCGAAGGCTAAGAACCGGCCAAGGCCCGCCCCGCGAATCGGAGAGACTCTTGTGTGGCCTGGCCCGGCGAGGTGACTCTTAGTAGGAGCCAGCTTAGGACTGGCTTCTTCTTTTTTGTCTTGGGGGGTTCTACGAAATCCTGGTTCTAGAAGCGCGATTGCAGCCCTCCCCCCAAACTCCTCAGACCCCCCCAAGGCGGCGGGTTCGGCCGGAGTCCCTACCCCTCAGCGGCGGCCCCGGAGCCAGTAGGTCTGCATTTCCCCCTTGCCACGCACGAGGATCGAGCCGCGCGGCTCTAGGTTATACCGGGAGCACAACTGCTCATAGACGGCGGCGGTAACTTGAATCTGGCCCGGCTCTCCCTGGGACTCCATGCGGGAGGCTACGTTCACCGCATCCCCCCAGAGATCGTAAATGAAGCGCCGAATCCCAATCACCCCCGCCACGACGGCCCCGGAGTGGAGGCCGATACGGAGAGACAGGGGCCGCCCTCGCTCATCGGGAAAGCTGGAGATCGCGGTCTGCATATCGAGGGCCAGATCGGCGATCGCCGCCACCCCGTCAGGATGAGGCTTCGGCACTCCGGCCACAGCCATGTAGGCATCGCCAATGGTCTTGACCTTTTCGAGGCCGTGCCACTCCACGAGCTTGTCAAAGAGCGAAAAAATCTGGTTCAGCAAACAGACCACTTCCGAGGCCGACATCTGCGAGGCCAGGGTGGTAAAGCCGACAATATCCGCAAACAGAATCGTCGCCGCATCAAAATGATCGGCGATCGCGCCCCGATTCTGCTTCAGTTGCTCCGCAATCGGGGCGGGCAACACATTGAGCAACAACTGCTCCGAGCGCTGCTGTTGCACCTGGAGCGCCGCCTCGGCCTGCTTGCGGCGGGTGATGTCGCGGGCCACCCAGAGGACTTCGTGCTCATTCAGGGGCGAAATCCGGGCTGCGAACCAAGTGGGCCCACCGCTCAGATCGATCTCGTATTCCAACTCCTGCGGGGTGGTGGTGTCCAGGGCCTTCTGAATCGCGCTGACTAACTGCGCCGCGAGGGCCGGGGGAAACACATCGTACTCCGTCGCCCCGACTAGATCCTGAAGCGGTTTGGCCAGCAGTTCGGGTCTTCCCGCCGCAATCTTCAGGTAGCGCCCATGGCGGTCCTTGACAAAGACCAATTCCGTCATGGCGGCAAAGAGGCTCCGTAGCTCAGCTTCGGTGGTGGCCAGGGCCTCAGTGCGCTGCTCCACCCGCTGCTCAAGTTCGGCATTGGCCTGCTCGAGGGCGCGAAACGAGGCGTGCAACTGCTGGGACATTTGGTGAAAGGAGTTGGCGAGGGACTGCACCTCCGCGATGGGACCGGCGATCGCCTGTCGCTGCAACTCCCCGGCCGCCATCGCCTGGCTGGCCGCGATCAGGCGCGCCAAGGGGTGGGTGATCCAGCGAGATGTCAACAGACCGAGCAAAATTGACAGGGCTAGGGCCGCCAGGCAGAGGAGGAACGTCACCCGCCGATTGGCTTGGATGCGCGCTAAGAAGTCAGCCTCCGGGACTACGACCACGATCAGCCAGTCGGGACTGTGGGCGCGGCCCAAGGGCGTGACTTGGAGAAACTGCGGCTCATGGCCCAGCCGGAAGCTGAGCTGGGTGGGCTCGGTAATCGCCGCCAAGTCGGGAAAGGCACTGTCCAGGTAGCGAGCCGTGGCTTGAATGAGGGGATCTTCCATATTGCTCGCCTTGAGCCGCAGGGTCGCGCCGTAGGAGAGCAGGAAGGGCTGCTCGAGGGTCGAGCTGGCGACAAGGAGGCCGGAGCGCTCCATGATGAAGGCCTGGCCGGTTTGGCCAATTGCCAATTCTTGCAGGAAGTGGCTAATTGCCCCCAGGGCAACCTCGGCACTGAAAACGCCGAGCAAGCGCCCGTCCGCGTCGTAAACTGGCTGGCTGGTAGGATTCGCCAGGGTCTGGGCATCGGGCCGAGTGTAGATGCTGCTCCAGGTCGCCGCGCCCGCTTCCACGGCCGCCACAAACCAGCCTTGATAGCGAGCATCGACCTCGGGGGTGCTCTGGAGTTGGCGATCGCGCTGTCCCGGCCCCGCCGTCGCATAGGTTTTCAGGGTGCGCTCCTCCGCCTCCTTCGCTTCATAGACCTGGAACGACCCCTCGAGCTCGCCCTCGAGGCCCAGCAACTCCCCGCGAGCGTTGGCAAACTTGAGGCCGCTGAGATTATCAAAGGCCCGCAGTTGTTGCCAAAAGACCTGCTCCAGTTGCCCCCAGTCCGTGGGGTCGAGGAGACCCGACACCACGGCCTCACGGTTCAAGGCGTTGACCTGCTGGGCCGTCTGAAGATAGGCCTCAACCTCCTGTTGAATGCGGGCGGTGATCTCCGTCCGCAATTGGGCCGTCACTTCCGTGATCCCCTGCTGGCCGCTCCGCAGGGCCAACCAGCCCGTCAGTCCTACAGCCGTAACAATTTGTACCGCAAAGGGCAGTACCAACACCAGCCGCAGGGGAAACTTGGCAGAACTGAAGAGCCGCCAGTAACGGGGAGAGCGGGGCATGAGGAACCCGGGGAGACACTTGAACTTAGCCAAACCATTTTTGAATCAAACGCTCAATCTCCCCCGAGTCCTGAAGTTGTTTCAGGATGGTGTTGAAGCGTTCGAGGTCGTCGGAGTCTTTGGGCAGCGCGATCGCGCTGCCCTGGGTTTCCGCATCGAAGGGCGTCCGAAAATCCAGGTCTGGATTCGCAGCCACATAGCTCTGGGCCACGGTGGCTTCGATCACCGCCGCCGCCAGGGTTCCCGCCTTGACGGCTTGCACCAGTTCACCGATGGTCGTCATGGAGACGATCTCGGCCTGGGGCACTTGCTTGGTGGCGGCGTCGGCTTGGATCGAGCCCGCTTGCACCCCCAGGCGTTGGCCGGCGAGGGCCTCGGGGTCAGTCACTTGCCGGCCCTTGCGGGTCAGGATGATGCTTTCGCCCTTGTAGTAAATGTCGGTGAAATCCACCCGTTCGCGGCGCTCGTCCGTGGGCGAGAGGCCAGCCATTACAAAATCGACTTCCCCCGCTTCCAGGGCCGGGATCAAGTTGTCAAAGTCCAGATTCTGGATTTCCAACTCGACCTCGAGCTCCCGGGCGATCGCCCGGGCCATGTCAATATCAAAGCCAACAATTTCCTCCTGACCACCGGAGGTATCAATAAACTCATAGGGGGGGTAGTCAGCCGAAGTGCCCATTACAAACGTCACCGTTTCGCCCGTGTTACTACAGGCCCCTAGGGCGACGACACTAAAGAAGGCGGTTAGGGCGAGAGCCCAGAGGTACTGAACCGATTTCATGGCGGAGCCTCAAGCACAGAGTTGGTCATCACAAGCGGTCCCTCCCCATGCTCGCCTGCAATTGTAGGCGATCGCGGCGGGGTCCCACGGGCGAGGGCCGCGAACCGGCGTTGGCCCCCGTGGGACGGGACTCCACAGGGGTTCAATGCCACAAGCCCTGCGGCCAGGGACGGCGGGGCCGCCACTGACATCAGGGAATTCCCCATACTTTCAATCTTCTGTCCCCGGGCTTGCCCCTCAGGAACGAAGGGCCGTCGGTTGTGGCCGCCCAGCTCGTGGCCGGCTCAACCCCGGATGCTGTCCTGACGGGTCATGCTGTTGAAGATGCGGTCCAGTTGACCGATGCAGTATTGGGGCGTCAGCAGCCGCTGTTGCAGCTTCGTGATCCGGCCCTGAAGCCGACCCAAGAGGGTTTCGGCCTCCGGGGGCGGCTCATAGACCAGGGTTTGCTCCGTGGCGTAGAGGGCCTGCATGGCCGCCGCCACCCGAGGCGGCAAGTGCTGGGTCAGCCGCAGGGCGATCGCCGGGCTAGACTGGGATTCCACATAGGCCGGCGCCAGAAAAGGCCGGTAGATCAGGGCTTGAGAAGTCAATTGGCTGACAAAGGCCAGAGTGAGGCTTTTCATGCCGTGCCGTACTGTGTGGGCCTCTGCCCCCATGATCTCCTGCATCAGAGTACTCTGGCCCACCAGGCTATTGCTGTTGGCAATGTCCGTAACGCTCATGTGGGTTGCCCCGATCGCCGTTACCAAGTAAGTCTCGCCGGGCAGTTGGGCAAAGGGGCGCAACTGGTGATCCAGGGGCGGGGCGATCGCATCATCGCTGCTGCTCAAAATCAGGGTTGGCGTCTTCACGTGGGCAAGGCCCTGGGGGCCGAAGAGATTCCCGATCAAGGGATTAAGGGCGATAATGCGCTTCACGCGCGGATCACGCAGGTCCAAGGTTCCATGGGGCAGCTCCCCGGCCGCACACTGCAACCAATCGGCCGGAGCGCGGCCCAGGGGTCGGCGGCGCAGGCAGAAGGAGCGCAGTTCGCGCAGATTCAGCTCCCCCCCCGCCAGGGCCAGGGCCGTGTAGCCGCCGAGAGAATGACCAATCACCACCACCTCCTCCGTGCTGAAGCGACCCCGCAGGGAGCCCCAGTCCCGGTTGAGCTTCTCCAGTTCATCCAGCACCAAGCTCACATCCCGAGGGCGGTCGAGAAATTCCGCGGCCGGCAAGACCTCCTGAGGGGAGAGGTTGAGGGAAATCGCCGCCAAGGTGTCGATATTGCTGCCGGGGTGCTCCAGGGAAACCACACTATAGCCATAGGAGGCTAGATGCTCGGCCAAGTAGGCCAGGAAGCGGCGATCGGCCGCAAAGCCGTGGGACATGACCACCAAGGGCCCCTGGGCCTGGCGGCTGTAGTAGAGATCGACCGGGATCTGCCGTTGGCGGCGGCGGTCATAGAAGGCGAGGGAGCGACGGCGCACCTCTTGGGGGCCCGCTTGGGTGGGATCAAAACTGGGCACAAAGCGGGCGGCGGCCTCGGGGGCCGACAATTCCTGCTCAAGGAGTGGATTGAGCACGCGGCTCTGCAAGCGGGCCAGGTTGAGTTGCAGGGCCAAGTTGGCCATAGCCACGGCGTCGATGGTCAGGGATTCCTGAGGATAGACCCGCAAGAAGCCGAGGATACTCAGACCATCAGCTTCCCGCAGGCTCCGGTAGAGGGCGTTTTTCAGATCGCCGCTCTGGCTCTCGGGCAGGGCTTGCAACAATTGCGCCAGGAGCATTTCGCCGTCTCGGGAGAGCAAGAGCTTGTTCAAAAAACTGTCCGCGAGGCTCGGATCGACGTAGAGGCGGCGATTGAGGGCCTCCCGGAGCGGCGGCGTCAAGACGCGGCGCAGGGGAGCTAGGGAGGGAGCGATCTCCCCCGTCGCCGCAAAGGTTTCCAGGTCCTGGAGGCTGACCTCCTGCTCCAGGGGTCCGAGGCGCAGGGCCAGGGTCTCAGCGGCCTGAGCGGCGGGGGCGGTGAGGCTGGCGATCGCCACCCAGGCGAGGCTAGCGAGCCGAGGTAGCAGGACAGGACAACGGCCGATGCGGCCTCGGTTCAAACTGTTGATTCTCATCTCACCACGGAAAGGCCATCACTGAAATGACAAAACGGCTCGCTGGAGCAGGGGTAGTCGTAGGCTAGCGAGGGGGCTAGGCCCAAGGGGCAGGGAACAGCACCGGGTCGAGGGAATTGCCCTCTAGTGTACGCAAGGCCCTTGGTAGATAATGGCTCACTCGTTACGTTTCTTAGCAATTTGCCCCCGCAACCGGTGATCCCTGAGGGTTACGCCGAGTTGTAGGGCCGGCGACGGCTGAAGTCGTCACGACGACCGTTGACCCAACCATGTTCACCAACGTTAGGGCCGAGATGGGTGAGGCGGCTAGTCCCCCAGTTTTTCGACCAATAGCCAGCCGCCGGCGTGATTAGGGCAGGCCCAGACCTGCAACGATTTCCCGGCGGTCGCCCCGGCCAGGCCCTGGGCTACTTCCGGCCGGGCGGTGATCAAGGTCCAGGAGCGGGGCTGAGCGGTCGGGTCCTTCAGGGTCAACTGGTAGCGGCCGTCGGGGTCAACTTGTAGCCAGCCCTCGTAGGGATGACCCGCCGCCCCGGCGCTGGCAAAGCCGGGATCGCAGGGGCAATTTCCGTCCTCGGGGTAGGCTTCGGGGCGATCGCGGTAGAACTGCTGCCAGGGGAGCCACTCGGGATGGTTCGGGGGCAAATTCAGCAGGGGCACGATCGCCGCTGGCGCTTGGGGATCGGTGAGCAAGGCGGTTTGCAACTCCCGCACGGGCAACTCCCGGGGCTGGCAGCCCTGCTCCACACAGAGGGCCGCCGCCATCCCCGCCGCTTGACCGATGCCCAGCACAATGGGTTGCAGGCGGGTGGCCCCGTTGGCGATGTGGGAGACGGCAATATTTTTCTCACAGACCAGGAGCCCGTCGGTGGTGGCCGGGATCAAGGCCTCGTAGGGAATCGTAAACGGCGTTCCCGTCCAGCGCCCCCCCCAGTGCATCGACTTGGGGGCGAGGGGAAAGGCGATGCCGGGATAGTGGTGGTCGTTGGGGTAGTTGCCGAGGGCGATCGCGCTCATGGCGCCCTGGGCATTGATGGGCAAGGGCGCGACGCAGCCCCCGGTCCGGGGCAGGATCTGGTGTTCCGTTACTGTGGTCAGGCCTCGGAGCCGCCGGCCCTCGCGGTAGTAGGCTTGCAGGGCCAGGGCGGGGTTTTCCTGGGGGAACACGGCCGTCGCGAGGCCGTAGCGCAGGCCCAGGGCTTGCTGCACGTAGCGGGCAAAGCTGAGGCTATGCCAGCGGGCTTCCTGCTGCCATTCCTGTCGGGCGGCGGCTGAGGCGATCAGGCGCTGGAGGCGATCGCCCCAGTCATTGCCCTGCTGGGGCCAGTTGAGCATGAAGAGGTCCTGGGTAAGGCGGCCGTAGTGGAGAAATTGCTCCGGGCCGTAGCCGGCCCAAGCGCCGCTGAAGCGGCGGGGATCGTCCTGAGGCGGCGGCGGAATCTCCGGGGCGCGATCGCCATAGTCCTGCAAGAGGGCGACCCAAGTGGGCGCTTGCACCGGGTAGCGTTCGGTCAGCGCGTTGGGGCCCGGCGGGGCACTGGGTTCGCCAAACTCGGCCTGCCACTCCCAGCCCCAGCGGTGGGGCACGTCGGCTAGGGCCAGAAGATCCCCCAGTTCTGTGCCATCGAGGATGACACGGGCGGCAATCTCGCAGGTGGGGAAGCGGACGCGGGTGAGGCGATCGCCCTGACGCACCACGGCCAAAGGCCCTGACTCCATCCGCCAGTGCAGGTTGGGCAGGGCCCGCACCCAGTCTGAAAAAATCGCCGCCCCCACGCGGGGATCGTAGGCAAAGAGACTGACCCAGCTCCAGTTCAGACCGCCGGGCTGGCGCTGGGCCAGGGCCTGGAGGTAGGCCCCCCAGAGGCCCGTGCGGAAGGGAACCAGTTCATTACCGTCGGGGGCCGCGACGCCGGCCGCCGTCAGCATTCCGCCCAGCCAGGGGGTGTCGCTGACCAAGATGGTCTGGGCTCCCCGGCGCGCCGCCTGGATCGCCGCTGCCGTACCGCCCGTGCCGCCCCCAACCACGAGCACCTCGGTTGCTATTGTTTCCACCATTTACATCGATCTAGGGTGAGTAATCGCTGCTGCCTGAGCGTTAGATTGCTTGAGAAACCCCATGCTGGCGGTCTTGTGTAAAGTAATATGTTAAATCCACTACAGATTAATCGATCAGATCCTGCTATCCGGTCTAGACTAAGAGACACAGGGTTAACAATTGCTTAAGATTGAGGCGCAGGACTTATGGCGATCGCCACGGTCAGCCCCGTAACGGGCGAAACTATCCAAACATTTACGCCCCTGACGGCGGCGCAGCTCGAGGAAAAACTGACCCAGGCCGCAGCGGCCTATGCCTCCTACCGGCGCACAACGCTGGCCGAGCGCGGGGCCTGGCTGCGACAAGCGGCGGCGATCCTGGAGGCCAACCGTGAGGACTACGGCCGGCTGATGACGCTGGAAATGGGGAAGACCCTCAAAAGCGCGATCGCCGAAGTCCAAAAGTGTGCCCTCGTCTGCCGCTACTACGCTGACAACGCGGCACTCTTCCTCGCCGACACCCCCGGCGAAAGCGACGGCCGCCAAAGCTTTATTTGCTACCAGCCCCTGGGGATCATTCTGGCGGTGATGCCCTGGAATTTCCCCTTCTGGCAGGTGCTCCGCTTTGCCGCCCCGGCCCTAATGGCGGGCAATGTCGGCCTGCTCAAGCACGCTTCCAATGTACCCCAGTGTGCCCTGGCTATCGAGCAAATTATCCGGGAGGCCGGGTTCCCAGCAAATGTGTTCCAAACGCTGCTGATTCCCGCGAGCCAAGTGGAAACGGTGATCAATGACCCGCGCGTGCAGGCAGCGACGCTGACTGGCAGCGAGCCCGCCGGAGCCAGCCTAGCAGCAGCGGCGGGACGACAGATCAAGAAGACGGTACTAGAACTCGGCGGCAGTGATCCGTTCATCGTCCTCCCCAGTGCTGATTTAGAAGCAGCCGCGAGCACGGCCGTGACGGCGCGGTTGCTCAACAACGGTCAGTCCTGCATCGCCGCCAAACGGTTCATTCTGGCCGAGAGCATTGCCGATGAATTTCTCGCCCAGCTAGTCGCGAAGTTCCAGGCCCTGACGGTGGGCGATCCCCTGGCGGCTACCACCGACATCGGCCCTCTGGCCACGGCCTCGATCCGCACTGAACTGGCAGCTCAGGTGGAAAAAACCGTGGCCATGGGAGCTACGGTGCTCTGCGGCGGTGAACCCCTGCCGGGGCCGGGAAACTTCTACCCGCCGACGATCCTCACGGACATTCCGCCGGGATCGCCGGGGGCCCAGGAGGAGTTCTTTGGGCCCGTGGCCTTGGTCTTCCGGGTTCCCAATCTGGCGGCGGCGATCGCCCTCGCTAACGATACCCCCTTCGGCCTCGGGGCCAGTGCTTGGACTCAGGAGCCGGCTGAGCAGGAGCGCTGCATTGCGGACCTGGAAGCGGGGGCCGTGTTTATCAACGGTCTGGTGAAATCCGATCCGCGCCTGCCCTTTGGCGGCATTCGCCGCTCGGGCTACGGCCGCGAGTTGGGCTGCGAGGGAATTCGCGAGTTTGTCAATGTCAAAACAGTCTGGATTGCTTAGAATGCCTAAGATAAGCGCGATCGCCGTGGCAATTCTGGCCACGAAGACCGGCGATCATCCCTCCGGGACACTACGCGATCGCGCAACCGGATAAGAGACCCCATTTAACTGGCAGCTATCTAAAACGTATGGGCACTATGAATACAGCCGAACTATTGGTTCGCTGTTTGGAAAACGAAGGCGTTGAGTATGTGTTTGGGCTTCCCGGCGAGGAAAATCTCCACGTTCTCCAAGCACTGGCGGACTCGTCGATTCGCTTCATCACCACTCGTCACGAGCAAGGGGCTGCCTTCATGGCAGACGTCTACGGCCGCTTGACGGGCAAGGCTGGGGTCTGCCTCTCGACCCTGGGGCCGGGGGCGACGAACCTGATGACCGGCGTGGCTGATGCCAACCTGGACGGTGCGCCCTTGGTGGCGATTACGGGGCAAGTGGGCACGGATCGGATGCACATTGAGTCCCACCAGTACTTGGATCTGGTCTCCATGTTTGATCCCGTGACCAAGTGGAACAAGCAAATTGTCCGCCCCAGCAACACCCCAGAAATCATCCGCAAGGCCTTCAAGCTAGCCCAGCAAGAGAAGCCCGGTGCTGTTCATGTTGACCTGCCAGAAAATATTGCCGCCATGGCTGTGGAAGGTCGGCCCCTATCCACCGATGGGCGCGAGCCGATCCATGCCTCGTTCCGCAGTTTGACCCAGGCTTCGGAGGCCATTTCCAAGGCTAAAAATCCTCTGATTCTCGCTGGTAATGGCGCAATCCGGGCTCAAGCCAGTGAAGCCCTCACGGAATTTGCTACCCAGATGAATATCCCGGTGGTCAATACCTTCATGGGCAAGGGCACGATCCCCTACACGCACCCCTTGGCCCTGTGGACCCTGGGCTTGCAACAGCGAGATCACATCACCTGCGCCTTTGAGCAGACGGATTTGGTGATTGCGGTTGGCTATGACTTGGTGGAGTATTCCCCGAAGAAGTGGAACCCCAGCGGCTCGATTCCGATTGTTCACATCGGCACGCAACCCGCAGAAATTGACAGCAGCTATATCCCGATTGTGGAAATCGTTGGGGATATTGCGGACTCCCTGCTGGAGATTACCAAGCGAGCGGACCGGGAGCGCCGCCCGAAACCGGCGATCACCGACATCCGTGCCAACATTCGGGAAGAGTACGAGCACTACGCCAACGACGATGAATTCCCGATCAAGCCCCAGAAGCTGATCTATGACCTGCGCCAGGTGATGGGCCCGGAAGACATCGTAATCTCCGATGTCGGGGCTCATAAAATGTGGATGGCGCGGCACTATCACTGCGATCGCCCCAACACCTGCCTGATCTCCAACGGCTTTGCCGCCATGGGGATCGCGATCCCCGGAGCCCTCGCCGCGAAGCTGGTGTACCCCCACCGCAAGGTGGTGGCCGTCACAGGCGACGGCGGGTTCATGATGAACTGCCAGGAGCTGGAGACGGCCCTGCGGGAAAAAACACCCTTTGTCACCCTGATCTTCAATGACAACGGCTATGGCTTGATCGAGTGGAAGCAACTCGCACAATTTGGCGAATCCCACTTCATCGAGTTCAGCAACCCCGATTTTGTCAAGTTCGCGGAGAGCATGGGCCTGAAAGGCTACCGAGTCGAGTCCACGGCGGATCTGATCCCGACGCTGGAAACGGCCCTGGAACAAGACGTTCCTGCCGTGATCGATTGCCCGGTAGACTACCGGGAAAACCTCCGCTTCTCCCAGCGAGCTGGCGATCTGAGCTGCAAGATTTAACTCGCTCCGAGCCTTGCTCGAACTTCTAGGGATCGGGCTCAACCCCGATCCCGTTCGGCTGCGGCGGGGGGCCTCCCACGCGACGAAAAGGGGATGGCACTGCGTCAGGGTAGCGTTATGCTTAGGCCAAAGAGTGGGAGCCTGGGGCCCGATCTCCAGTACATAAGGCCGCGATCGCGGCAGCTAGGTTCCTCCACCGGCCGTTTCCTGGACCGGCGATGCTGATTCATCAGGCTGCCTACCCGTTCCCCAGCAGTGCCCCACGGGCCTGTTGAATTCCCCACCTCATCCCTGTATGCTGCACCATGCTTCTTTGGTGGCCGCGATCGCCAGCTTGGCGATCGCGACTCCCGCGATCGCCCAATCCATCGTTCCCGCCGCCGATGGGATCGGCACTCTCGTCCACAGCGATGGGTCCACCTACACTCTCCACGGTGGCAGCCAGGCCGGCGATAATCTCTTCCATAGTTTTCAACGCTTCGGCCTCAGCCCTGGCGAGATCGCCCACTTCCTCGCTCAGCCCAGCACCCGGACGATCCTCGCCCGCGTCGTGGGCGGCGAAGCCTCCGTGATCGACGGCCTGATCCAAGTGACCGGCGGCCAGCCCCATCTTTACCTCATGAACCCGGCTGGGTTGCTGTTTGGAGCCCAGGCCAGCCTCAACGTACCGGCCGATTTTGTCGCTACCACGGCCACGGGGATCGGCTTCGACGGCGGCGGCTGGTTCAACGCCAGCGGCCCCCTCGAGTTGGCCCAGTTGGTCGGCACGCCGTCGCACTTAGCCTTTGACCTCGCTAGTCCAGCTCCCCTGGTGAACGCGGGTTCCTTAAGTGTTGCCCCTGGGCAACAATTGGCCCTGCTCGGCGGCAGTGTCGCGCATACGGGCACCCTCGCCGCGCCGGGAGGGACGATCGTAGTCAGTGCTGTTCCTGGCACAAGCTTGGTGCGGTTGTCGCAACCCGGCCACTTACTGAGCCTGGAAATCGAACCGCCCCGCACGGAGCAGGGCAACGGGTTGCCGGTGTCGGCCTTGGACTTACCAGCTCTGTTGACTGGCAGGCCGCCAGGAGTGACCGAGATTGCCGGGACGGTGACCACGGCGGCGGCAACGGGTCGGGGCGGTCAGATTGATGTGTTGGGCGATCGCGTCGCTCTCTCCGGGGCCACAATCGACGCTTCCGGCGCAACGGGCGGCGGCTCGATCCGCATCGGCGGCGACTACCAAGGCCAAGGCCAACTCTACCGAGCGCAGCAAACCTATGTCGATGCCCATTCGATGGTTGCAGCCAATGCTCTGGACAGCGGCGACGGTGGCCGCATCATCCTCTGGGCTGACCGAGCCACCGGCTTCTTCGGCCACATCACCGCGCGCGGCGGCGCAACGGCTGGCGATGGTGGCTTCGTGGAAGTGTCCGGTAAAGAAACGCTCATCTTCCGTGGCGCAGTCGATACAAGCGCGCCCCAAGGTCACTTTGGCACGCTCCTTCTCGATCCGACTGATATTCTCATTCGCAATGGCCTTGGCGACGGCGACGATCTGGGGGGGTTCACCGCTTGGTTTGGGAATAATCCTGGTGGAGACAATGGTCAAGTTCTCGCGGGCGATGCCGCGCCAACAGTTATTTGGGAATCTGAAATTGAAGGATTGCTGGGCAATACAAACATCATCATTCAAGCGACTCGTCATATCACTATTGAGGATTTGACGGACGATTTCTTGACCTTCGCCCCCGGTACTGGTTCAATTGCCTTTCTCGCTGATGCGGATGGTGATGGCATCGGCTCATTTTCCATGAATGTTAATGATAGGATCAGCACCGGAGGCCGCAGTATTTCTATTCAGGGAGCTAGTCTTACAATTGGCACGATTGACAATGCTAATAATGCAGATGTTGGGAATGTAACACTGACAGCAGTAAACGGCGATTTGCGGGTTGCTAATATTGGGCTCAATTTCTCGGATGCGGGCGGAGCTGGTAATCATATTGCGCTCAATGCTCCCTCAGGAACCGTCTATTTAACTGGTAATACTGCGGGGGGTGGTTTCATTCAAGCCGGTCAGGTTGGCAAGACGAGCGATAGCACAATTTCGATTACCGCTGCTCGCTTTCGTGCTACCAACCCAATGGTTGCAGTTGCCACAGGGCCGGATGGGACAACCAATATTCCGCTCAGTCTTTATGCCTTCCCAGCGGCTGTGCCCAATTTAGTAGCTCCAGCTGTTCCGACTGTCAGTGGTAAATTCGTGCTGGAATTGGCAGGCGATCCCGTGCCCAAAGTTGTCGGTACCGGTAACACACTCATTCACCTACGCTTGCTGCAAGACAATCAGTTTACGGTAGGGCAACCTTTGGGCAGCAGTAGCGGGACAGTTGGTTTGATTGGTATCGGGATCGACAGCATTCCGCCTCGGGTGTTGGTGTTGCCGCTGAACAATATTTTCACGGCCGAGATTCCTCAGGCTCCGGCGGCGACCGAGGGGGCGACGCCGGCCGTTAGCTTTAACCCCAGCACGCTGGAGACACGCACGGCGGCGGCGATCGCCTGCGTCCCGGAGGCAGACAAGGGCCAGATTCTGGAGATTGCCCTCGCTGGCCTGGAACGGGCGGCGGCCGGAGAGGAGTTGCCGAACCTCCCCGCCAGCGAATCGCCCTGCACCAATCAGAACTAGCCCCAGAATTTGGTGAGATGCGCTGGCCCCCCTTAGTGTTGAAATGGCTCGGTCTTGTCCTGCTCACGCTGGCTCTCGCCCTCGGGCGGGGGCCGTGGGTGCAGGCTGTCAGTTCAGAAACATTGTCGCAACCCGTCTCGCGCTGCCCAACAGCTCCCGACTGCTTACAACTGGGCCAGCAGCAGTACCAGCAGGGGGAGTTTGACGCGGTGCAAGCGAGCTGGCAGCGGGCCCTAGAGTTGGCCCAGGCGGCTGGCGATACGGCCAGCGAGTTGCTGGCTCGGGATAAGCTGGGCTTGCTATCGCAGACCCTGGGGGAGTTAGAGGCGGCTCGAGGGCACTACCAAGCTTTGGTGACACTGGCGGTCCAGGTCGGCGATCGCCCCGCCCAGGCCAATGCCCTCGGCAACTTGGGCAACCTGGCCCAAACCCTGGGTCGTTATCTTCCGGCCATCGACTTCTACCAGCAGGCGATCGCCCAGAGCCAAGCCCTCGGAGACTCCCGCCGCGTTGGTCGCTTGCAGGGCAACTTGGGCAACGTCTATGAGGCCCTGGGGCAATACGACCAGGCCGAGACCCTGCTCCAAAGTAGCTTGAGCACCGCCCGTCAGCAGGAGGACATCCCCGGGGCCCTGGTGGCCCTCAACAGTCTGGGGATTCTGGCCGGCAATCGGGCCGACTACGCCCAAGCAGCCCAGTTCTACCAGCAGGCGCTGCGAGTCGCGGTCGCGGTTGGGCAAGTGGCCGCCCAAGCCAACTTGCTGAATAACCTGGGGGCAACCTACCACCTGCAACAGGACTTCCCCCGCGCCCAAGAGAACTACGAGCGCAGCCTGGCGATCGCCCAACAAACCCAAGACCTGCGCCTCGAGGCCGCCGCCCTCGGCGGTTTGGGATTAGTGCGGGCCAACTTGGGCCAACTGGACGCCGCCGCTCGCGACCAGGCCCAAGCAGTGGCCCTGGCCCGGGAATTGGGCGATCGCCGCCTTGAGGCCCTAGCCCTCAACAACTTGGGCGACACCTACCGTCAGCAAGGCCAACTGACGGCGGCGGCCCAAGCTTTGGCCACGGCCCTGAGGTTGCTGGACTCCCTGCGGGACAATCTGAGCGATCGCGATCGCATCGCCATTTTCGACACCCAGGTGCTCACCTACACCCGCTTGCAGCAGGTGCTAGTGGCCCAGGGCAAGATCGAGGCCGCCCTAGAAGCGGCCGAGCGGGGCCGCAGCCGCGCCTTGGCGGCCTTGCTGCACGGCCAGGGGGAAGAGCCTGATGTCACCCTGGCGGCCCTACGGCAATTGGCTCGGCAACAGCAGGCCACCCTGGTGGAGTTTGCCACGATTCCCGACAGCAACTTCATTGCCCAAGGCAAGCTCAAGGGCAAGACCGTGGAGCTATACACCTGGGTGGTGTCTCCGGATGGGGCGATCGCCTTCCAGGCCACCGACCTGCGGCCGCTGCTGGGCGATCGCGACCTCCCGGAGCTGATCACCGACCTTCGCCGGGCCCTGAACAGTCGCCTTCGGCAGCGCAGTGATGCCTTGCTGGCGCAGCTTTACGACCTGTTGGTAGCCCCGATCGCCGACCAACTGCCCCGCACTCCCGAGGCCTCGGTGGTCATCGTGCCCCACGATGTCCTGTTCTTGGTTCCCTTTGCCGCCCTCCGCGATCCTCAGGGTCATTACCTGGTGGATACCCACACCCTGATCGCCGCTCCCTCCCTGCAAGTGCTGGACTTGACCCTACGGCGGCCGGCGACCGGCTCCTGGCGATCGCCCCCGGCCCTGGTCGTCGGCAACCCGACCATGCCGACCCTACCGGGAGCCAGCCAGCCCCTGAGTCCCTTGCCGGGAACCGAGGTGGAGGCCCAGGCGATCGCGGCGGCCCTAGGGGCCGCGCCCTTGCTGGGCGATCGCGCCACGGAAGTGGCGGTCAGCCAACAACTGGAGCGTGCTCACCTGATCCACTTGGCCACCCACGGCCTGCTCAACGAGGTCGCGGCCCTGAGTGACACACCGGGGGCGATCGCCCTGGCCGCTACTGGCCCCGCTCCCGCTGAAGATGGGTTCCTGACCGCCAACGAGGTGAGCCAACACCAACTCCAGGCCGATCTCGCCGTACTCAGTGCCTGCGATACGGGGCGCGGTCGCATCACCGGTGATGGTGCCGTGGGCCTAGCCCGCTCCTTCCTGGCCGCCGGGGCTCGCAGCGTTGTGGTATCCCTCTGGAAGGTTCCCGATCAACCAACCGCGCTGCTCATGCAGGCTTTTTATGAGGAATTGGCGCGTTCGCGTAGCGTCCCGGAGGGATCATCGCCGAGCGCCTCCGCAGGAGAATCGCGCCCCGTCCCGGCGGGAATACCACCCACCAAGGCCCAAGCCCTGCGCCAAGCCCTGCGTCGCACCCAAGCCCAGTACCCCAACCCCCGAGACTGGGCCGCCTTTCTGCTGGTCGGCGACGGCCTGAGCCCCTGAGGTGAGAGCGGCGGTCCTCGGGAATCCGGTTTCCAGAAAAACGCCCATTCTGGCTAGCAGGATTCCGGATCAGAACTGGAAATCCGCCTGGAGGGTAAACAGCACCACATCATCATTGGCGCGGTTTTGGTTCAGGGCCGGGAGCCAAAGCAGGCCGGGGGTGAGGGCCATGCGGTCGGTCAGGCGGTAGCGGTAGAGGAACTCCACATGGAGCACATCATCACGGTCGAAGACGGGGAAGGGAGTACCGCCCGCCTCGATCCCCTTCAGAGTCGGCTCAGCTCCCAGGATCACCGCCCCCACGTTGCCCTCACGGCCCAGATCAGGGAAGGCCAGCGCCAGAGCATAGGTCCAGCTCTCCGCATCACCGAAGTTGATCAGCCGCGCCTGAGTCCAGCCCACCCAAGCCGCGAGCGTCACTGCCGGGCTCAGGGTATAAAAGCCCTGCATTCCATAGGAATTGCTGCTGATCGGGGTATTGAGGCGCGGCTCCTGAATCCGGGCATTGCTAGCCAGGGCCAAGGGGATCAGGTTGGCTTGAAACGAGCCGGTAGCGACCCCACCGCCCCCGAAACGGAATTGATTTGTGCCACTATAACCATGAAGGTAACTGACACCGAGGCCCCAGCGCCCCGCCTCCCCCAGGCCCACTTGCACTAAGGCTGAATAGTTGCTGGCAAACAGGCCAGCCTCCGCCGCCGCCGCCCGGTTGGCCAAGTAGCCTAGGTCCACCTGGACCTGATCACCCAAGCGCCAGTTCAGTCCCAGGCCAGCGCCCTTGCCGCCGATCCCATAGAGGGGGTTGTGCTGCCCAAAGCGGGAGAGGGCGCCCCGCCCGCCCTCAGCCGCGTCCAGGTAGGGATTGAAGGTGTTGGCGTAGTCGAAGTGGGAGCCGCCGGTGGCGAAGAGGTGGGCTTGCAGGGAGTCGCTCAGGGAGAAGCGATAGCGGAGTTGCTCCAGGAAGAGGGTGTTATTGCTCTGGTTGACATTGGAATTATCAATCGCCAAGCGGCCGTCGTTGCTGAACAGCAGGCGGGCGGGGTTGCTGCCCCCAGTATCGCCCCCCGAGCTCAACAGCGGCGACGCATTGCTCGCCTGGAGCCGCAGCCGCAAGTGATCGGGCCCAAAAAAACTGGTGTTGAAATCCAAGCGGGTGCGGTACTGAAACACCGTGGCGGACTCGATCCGGGCCGGGGCGCGCACAATGTCGGTCACGCTGCGTCCGCCCCAGATGCTGCTGAGGGCCAGACTGACATCGCCGCCTAGGGTCGTGGTGGTGGAGAACTGGGTAACTTCTAGCTCGCGCACGCGGGCTGTCAGCCCATCAATGCGGCCGCGCATCACCGCCAGTTCGTTGCCAAAAGCCTGCCCTAGCTGTTGCAGGGTTTCGAGATCCGCGCGGCTGACCACTTCGCTGGTCGCCCCTTGCAGAAGGCGCTCGATTTGGGTCAAGCAGGCATTGAGACCGGCGGCAAACTCGTAGCGGCTGAGGGCCCGCCGCCCCTGGAAGCGGCCGTCGGGGTAGCCCACAAGGCAGTTGTAGCGATCGCTCAAGTCGCTGAGGGCCTGGTAGGCCCAGTCCGTCGGCTCCACGTCTCGCAACTGCGAGACCGCATTGACTTGCCCCATAGAGGGCGCAAACTCCGCGCCAGCGCTCCCAGGCCTGAGCGCCAGGCTCGTAAGCGCTAGGCCTAGGCCCAGGACTGCTGGCCCTGGGCGAGACCGTTGTAACTGCCTTGCGTACATCACTCCCCACTCCTAACTACCCGTTGGTTTGTGCGAGCTATAGTAGCAGGTTGCCTGGGGCAAAGACGCAGGCTTAGCGCTGTGCGGTGTCCAGTTCGTGGGCCTTGTAGAGGTCCAGGCGAGCCAATATTCCGCAGGAGGTCAGGGGTCTAGAGTCGAGCTCGGCTAGCTAGGGTTGGCCCGCGGCTGCGGCCTGGGCCGCTTCTTGGGCGGGGATCACGGTCTCGGTTAAAAATTCCTCCACTTCCTGGGCCTGCTCGGGCCGGCGATCGCCCAGGAAAAGGCTGCGGGCCTGGCGCAGGACAGCGATCGCTTCCTCGTAGCGCTGGAGCTGGTAGAAGGCATCGCCCAGGTTATAGAAGGCGTCAGCGAACACCGGGTTACGGCGAATCGCGTCCTGGTAGGCCGAGATCGCCTCCTCCTGAAGACCTTCTTGCTGGTAGGCAATGCCCAGGTTGTAGTAATTGACCGGCTCCTCAGGATCGAGAGCGATCGCCTGCTCCAGAGCTTCGATGGCGCGGCGGTTGTTGCCCGTGCGGACGAGGGCGGCCCCCATTTGCTGATGGGCGATCGCGTTGCTGGGCTCAAGGCGGGCGGCGATCGCCAGCCGCTCCGCCGCTGCGACGGGATTATCAAGCTGGTTGAACACGAGGCCGAGCTGGTACTGAGCCTGAGCATCGTTGGGGTCGAGGGTAGCGGCAATCCCCAAGGCATCCCGGGCCGCCTCCAGATCCCCCCGCTCAGCGTAGAGCACCCCCAACTGGTAGTGGGCGGGGGCAAAATCAGGATCGAGGTCCAGGGCCTGCTCAAAGAGGTTCACGGCCTCGCCACGGACCCCCTCCCGGGCGACGATCAGACCCAAGTTGTAGTAGGCCTGCACATTGGTCGGATCAAGATCGAGGGCCTGGCGGTAGGCCTCGGCTGCCTCGCGATCGCGCCCTAGAGCATCGTAGGCGAGGGCTAGATTGTAGGCGGCAGCGGGAAATTCCCGATCCAGGGCTGCGGCCCGCTGGAAGGACGTGACCGCAAGCTGAGGCAAGCCTTGGCGGTAGAGGGCGACCCCCAGGTTATAGTGGGCCGCCGCGAGACCCGGATCGAGAATAGTGGACTGCTGGTATTGCTGGATCGCTTCGTCGATCTTGTCCTGCTGCAAGAGGGTATTGCCCAGCAGGTAGTAGCCCATCGCCATCAGGGGATCGGCCTGCAAGGCTGCCCGCAGGGTGCGCTCAGCCGCCCGGTAGTCTTGCTGCTGGTATTTGACCGAGGCTTGCTGGAAGAGGGTGGCCGCTTGGAGGTCGTTGCTGTAGGGGCCGCTGAGCAGTTGTTTTCCCTGGGCCTGGTCGGGGAGGGGTCCGGCCTGGGCCGCCCCCAGGAAACCGAGGGGCCCGAGCAGCGCGATCGCCAGGGCCGAGCCAAAGCATTTACCCAAATTCAGCATAATGTGGTGGGGCCAATGGACGCCTCAATTTTAGCCGAGGCGATCGCCCGCCGGACTGGCCGCTTGGCGGAGAATTTCTCTGGCGGCGGGGAAATTCTCCGACAGCAGCGGTCAGCGGGTGCAGGGCGGGAATCGGGGTGCATCCCAGTTCGGCAAGGTTGCCCCCTCTACGAGCAGCCGCTGCGTGTCTACATCCCCCGGCTCCTGCTCCCCGGGCAAAGGGGAGCTAGAAGCCCCTCTCCCAACTTGGGAGAGGGGTTGGGGTGAGGGTTTAGCGAAGGAGTACCACCATCCCGCGCAAAATTTCGTTCACCCCCAAGACAGCCAAGACGGTAGCGGTGCTCGTTGCTGGCAACTGTTTGCTACGATAAATTGGGACTTTTGATGCTGGGCAGTTTGAGCAAATCCTATGACCCCTACCTACACGGTCGAAATTCAACACCAAGGCGCGACACACACCCTCACTGTGCCAGCGGATCAAACCATTCTTGCAGTGGCCCTAGATGCAGGTCTAGACTTACCTTCTTCTTGCACAGCGGGGGTCTGTACCACCTGTGCCGCCCAATTGCTCGCAGGGGAGGTGTCCCAAGACGAGGCCATGGGCGTCTCACCGGAGCTGCAAGCGGAGGGCTACGTCTTGCTCTGCGTGGCCTACCCGCGCTCCGATCTGAAGTTGGTCTCCGAGAAGGAAGATGAGATCTACGAGCGCCAATTTGGGCAAGGCTGAGACGGCTCCACCAGCCAGCCCGACCCCAAGCCAGAAAGGGAGATGCACCCCCCAGCTTTGGCAGTTGGACAGGCCGGATTGCGGCGCTTTGAAGGCCCAATGGCGGGCGCTCAATTCTCACAAGCGTCACTTTTATGAGCGTGGTCTTCGCCTGCAAGCCTCGTATAGTCCTTTCAGTTAAGGATGAGACGGGTCAACCACGAAATCCTTGCTAAGCAAGAATTGCAGCTATTTCAGAGGGTCTCAAAGTTGTTTGAGGCAGCTTAAAAAGTATCCGACGTAGTTGGGCTTTAGACCCTCATCGGAGCGCTGAAGCGCAACTACGGCTAGAGCGCGATCGCCCAGGTCCTCCGTTAGGTTGCTTGGCTATCTCGCACCTGCTCCACCACCGCCACTGACAAATCCAAGGCCGCCGCCACCTCAGCCACCCCCAACCCCAAGGCCAAAAGCCGCAAAACCGAATCCAGACGCGCTTGACGTTCCTGTTCTCTCTCCCGTCGCTCCAGGTCGCGCTGATTCTCAGCCAGCTCCGCCCGCTGCCGCTCCAGGTCGCGCTGATTCTCAGCTAGCTCCGCCCGCCGCTGTTCCCGTTCCTCCGGCAGGAGGACTAGATTACCCTCCGCGTCATAGAATCGCAACCAGGGAGCTGTCTCCCGCGTCAGCTCCCCCAGCCAACGGCCCAGCCACAGCTCCAACTCCTGACACCAGCACCAACCCTGCTCGCTCTTTGCAATGTCCTGGTAGCGATCCGCTGCATCCAGCCGCCAGCCTTGCAGGGAGTCAGCCTCGAACGGATCGTAGACAAAATACTCGCGGGTGCGGAACGTCTGAGCGTAGAGCTGCTTCTTCACCGTCAAATCGACTTGCCGCGTGCTTGGCGACATCAACTCCACAATGACATCTGGGTAGCGCCCTTGTTCCTCCCAAATTGCCCAATACTTGCGCTCCCGCCTCCGGTCTACATTCAGCGTCACGAAAAAATCCGGCCCGCGAAAATCCCGATTCATCGCCTGGTCTTCGCTGTAGTAGAGGAACATATTGCCGCCGACGAAGTAATCATCGCGGTCAGCAAACGCTTCATGCACGCTGGCGATGAGGGCATTCATGGCGATGCGGTGGCGACTGCTCTCCAGAGGTTCTCCGTCGTCAAAGATCAAATCCTTGGGGGGGTGAGGAATTTCAAAATCCACTGCCGCCGGTGGTAGGAGTTGGGGGTCTTGGGTCAGTTCCGTAGACATCGCATTCCCCAGAGCTATTGAACTTGCGTTCATCCTAGCGAACGCCCTGCTGTTGCTCAGCGCTCTGGCGAGGGGTGGCGTGTTTCTCGGTTCCGCTCCGTCGCCGGTTCTGACTCTAGGGCCGCTGTCTGCTGCTCCGGGGGCAGGGGCTCCGCCTCATCCGGGTAGGCAATATTACTGGGGTTCGGATAGTGATTGGCCTCTGTAGACGCCGGCAGAGCTTCTAGCGATCGCCGTCGTCGCGGCTCCCGGCGCAGGGTTCGCCAAGCCGCCTGCACCCCCGCCACAAAGCTGCGCGTGCCAACCTGAACATTTTGCACCTGCTGCCGCGCTCCGGCCAGGCTGCGATCCACTTGCTGAATCGCATCCGAGGCACTGTTAACCCCTTCCGTGATGTCGTCCGTCAGTTCACTGATCTCCAGGCCCGTGAGGCGAATCGCCTCGAGGGTCGGCGGAAACTCGCGTCGGAGGGTGTCAAACAGCTTCTCGGCACTGCGGGCGGCTCGGGTCAGCTCGCGCACGGCCGGGATCAGGGCGGCCACGAGGACCGTAAGGCTGATCGCCACGAGCAGCAGCGAACAGCCCAACCAAAATACCGGATCAACCGCAGCAAGCACCATCAATGCGCTCCCCAGCGCCTAGCGGTGATTCTCGGGCATCGTCGCGGGAGCGCTGCTCACCTCGCGATCGCCCAAGTGGGACAACTGTTGTGCCTTCAGTTGGCTCGCATCGATCCCTGCTGCCACCGCTTCCCGCAACCGTCCCAGCGTATCTTCCCAAGAGTGCAAAGCCGACTCCGAGAGGCGATCCGCTTGCAGTTGCAGAGTTGCGGATAAATCTTCGGCTAGTTCCGGCAGGGCATCAGCAGATTTGCGGAGGATCTGGCGCGTTTCGCGGCCTGAGCGCGGGGCGGCAAGCAGACCGGCGACGGCTCCCACTGCACCCCCGACAAGCATCCCGCCCATAAAGGCCCCTATGCTTCCTTTTGCCATGTCTCCGCCTCGCGATTTACCCCAATTGTATGCAGATTTGCCGAAAACTTCGCAGGCCTACCCTAGTTTTTTCGCCGCCGCGCCGCTAATTTTGCCCTCAGCGGCGCCGACGGACCCCACGCCACAGCTTCGGCAAGAGCAGGAGCACCGCCAGCAGACGGCGCAGCTTTGCCAGCCGCCATTCAAGCTGGGCATAGCGATCGCGCAGTTGCTCCGTTCCCCGTTGACCGATGAGGATGTATTCCGGTGCGGGGTAGAGGACGCTGTGGGTACTGCGTTCCGCCGCCAGCGTGCCCCGAGCAGCCGCCGCCAGACCCCGCCGCCACTGCCAGACGTGCCAGGCAGCATAGAAATTGAGCCCGGCGATCGCGCAATTGAGTCCCACGATCACGATCCACATATCGCCTCGTTTCGCCTCTTCTCCCTGCTCCCCTTACAGTACCACGGGCTTTTCGCTAGGGTGGCGGGCCTGACCCGGCGAGCAACACCTGCAACTCAGCCTCCGTGAGCTGAGGAATCCCCAACTGCTCAGCCTTTGCCAGCTTCGAGCCCGCGTCAGCACCGACCAGCAGATAGTCCGTTTTTTTGCTCACGGAACTCGTCACCTTGCCCCCAGCCTGTTGAATCAGGGCCTCCGCCTCCTGACGGCTGAGGGTGGGCAACGTGCCCGTAATCACCACTGTTTTCCCGGCCAGGGGAGTTGCTGGAGGCGGGCTGGCCCTGGGAGCGGGGCCAGCCAAGTTCAGGCCGGCTTGTCGCAAGCGGGCGACGAGCTGTTGATTGCCCGGAATCTGAAACCAAGCCTGCACCGATTGGGCAATCTCGTCGCCGATGCTGTGAATAGTGGCTAAGTCTTCAAGGGTCGCCGCCGCCAATTGCTCAATCCGGGGGAAGTGGGCGGCGAGGGTCTCCGCGTTCACCTTGCCCACATGACGCAGGCCGAGGCCGTAGAGGACGCGGGCGTAGGGTTGCTGGCGGGAGCGGTCCAGGGCCGCCACCAAGTTTTGGGCCGACTTCGGGCCCACCCGCTCCAGTTTCACGAGCGCTTCTACCGTTAACGAGTACAAATCGGCCACTGACTGCACCAGTTGGCCGGCTACCAGTTGCTCCACCAACTTTTCCCCCAGGCCGTCGATGTCCAAGGCATCACGGCCGGCCCAATGCACCAGACTACCGCGCAGGATCGCCGGACACGAGCTGTTGACACAGCGAGTCACGGCCTCCCCCGGAGGCCGCAGGAGGGCAGAGCCACATTCGGGGCAGGTCGTCGGCATTCTGTAGGGGGTCGTCCCCTCGGGCCGCAGCTCGGGCAGCACCCGCACCACTTCGGGGATGATTTCACCGGCCTTGCGGATCACCACGGTGTCCCCCACCCGCAGGTCCAATTCCGTGATGCGATCTTGGTTGTGGAGGGTGGCTCGCTGGACGGTGGTTCCGGCCAGTTGCACGGGCTCCATGATCGCCATTGGGGTGACGGCTCCGGTGCGGCCGACGTTGACGATGATCTGTTTCACCTGGGTCGGGGCTTCTTCAGCGGGGTATTTGAGGGCGATCGCCCAGCGCGGAAATTTTTGTGTAAAGCCCAATTGGGTTTGCAGGGCGATCGCATTCAGCTTCACCACCACGCCATCCGTGAGGTAGGGCAGCGTGTGGCGACCCTGGTCCCAGGCTTGGTAATAGTCGATCACGGCGGACAAGCTAGGGCAGGTTTGCCGGTGGGGATTGACCCGAAAGCCAGCCGCCCGGAGCCACGCGAGGGCTTCCGCTTGCGATCGCGGCTGGGAGGCTAGCGAGTCCGGCCAGTGCAGCGTATAGGCAAAAAAATCGAGCCGCCGTTGGTCCACAATGCGGGGGTCGAGTTGCCGCAAGGTTCCCGCCGCCGCGTTGCGGGGATTGGCAAACAGGGGCTCGCCCGCCTGCTGCCGGGCTTGGTTAATCCGCTCAAACTCCTCCAAGGGCAAAAAGGCCTCGCCCCGCACTTCCACCCGGTCCGGGGGAGAATCGACCTGCAAGCGGAGGGGAATCGAGCGGATCGTCCGCACGTTCGGCGTAATGTCTTCTCCCTGAGTGCCATCGCCGCGCGTCGCTCCCCGGGTGAGGACCCCCTGCTCGTAGGTCAAGGCCAGGGCTGAGCCGTCGATTTTCAGCTCGCAGACATAGAGCGGGATGTCCGTCTCCCCAGGGGTCCCTTGGCGCTGCCAGCGCCCCTGCCACTGGGCCAGCTCTTCCGGGCTAAAGGCATTTTCCAGGCTGTAGAGGGGAATGTGGTGGCGAACAGTGGGGAACTGGGCTGCGGGGCGATCGCCCACCCGCTGGGTCGGGCTGTCTGGGGTGATCAGCTCGGGGTGCTGGGCTTCGAGGTCCTGGAGTTCCCGATAGAGCTGGTCATAGACCGCATCAGTCAGGGTCGGGGCATCCAGCACATAGTAGGCATAGTTGGCCTGCTGCAACTGACGGCGCAGTTGCACGAGCCGCTGCTGAATGGCGAGGGATGCTGTCATCGGTGAATCTCTGAACCTCCGACCACGGGAACCGACTCCTATTGTAGGCCCAGGTCGGGGCGGCTCAATCTCGCCGACCGGTGACAATGTAGCTGACCCGTTGACCAATATTCGTGGCGTGGTCCGCCATGCGCTCCAGGTGGCGAATGATCAGACCAAGCAACAGGATCGGCTCCACGACCCCGCGAATGTCGCGGGCCTTAGCGAGGCGTTCGTAGAGAGCATCATGGGCCCGATCCACGCTGTCATCCATCTGCTTGACCTGGAGGCCTGCCGTGGCATCGAGGTCAGCGAGGGCCACCAAGCTGGCGGCAAGCATCCGCTGAGCTTGGTGAGACATGGTGGCGACTTCTGGCAGCAGCTCATGGGGCGGGTAGGGCAGCAGCTTGATGGCCAGCTCGGCCAAGTCTTGGGCATAGTCACCGATGCGCTCCAGGTCTCGCACCAGTTGCATAAAGGCGCTGACTTGGCGCAAATCGCGGGCAACGGGTCGTTGCAGGGTCAAGAGCTTGGCGCAATCCAGTTCAATCTGGCGGTAGTAGCGATCAATCTCGACCTCGAGGGTGCTGATTTCCTCCAAGGCACTGAGGTGGTTGGCAAAGAGGGCCTGGTGGGCCAAGCGGCAGGATTGCTCCACGAGCGTCCCCATGCGTAAGACTTCCTGACTCAAGCAGCGCAGCGAGCGCTCGAAGTGGGTCATGGCGACGGCCGGTGTGAGCGAGGATGAGAAAGTCATAGACGGGTAGCCGTGAAGAGTAGCGATTAGGTGGTTGCGCTGAGTCCCTAAGGTCAGCAGGTAGCGAGCCAGCAGGATGAGCGGCTGTTGCGATCTCCGATCCTAGCCTCTCGATCTCTAAGTCGGGGGGTGGAAAGGCCCCAGCCCGGACTCATTGCCCCGCCTTCACCCTCTTTCCGTCATAGCAAACAAACATTAAGCTTTAGTGAAATCCAGGTAATCGTAACTGTAGCCAGGCTCCCCCGGTTTCCGGATGGTTGCGGGCCGTGATGCTGCCCGCGTGGGCGAGGATGATCGCGCGGGCGATCGCCAACCCCAGGCCACTGCCATACCGGGCCGGCTGCGTCGCCGGGGCCGGGGGCGGCCGCTGCCGCGAGCGATCGCTGCGGTAGAGGCGCTCGAAGACCCGCTCGAGATCCGCCTCCGGAAAGCCCGCACCGGCATCAATCACATCAATGACAACCCAGGGGTCGAGGGCCGCCTCCGCGTCGAGGGCCGCCCGAATTTGAATCCGGCCCTGGGAGGGGCTGTGCTTGATCGCGTTGTCCAGCAAATTCAACCAAACTTGCTCGAGGCGACGGCGATCGCCCCACAGGGAGCAGTCTGTCGTGCTGGTATAGTCCAGGACCAAGTGCTTGGGTTCCGCTAGGGGGGCTAGGCGCTGCCAGACCTCCTGCACCAACCCCTCGAGGGGAACGGCTTCGCAGTCGAGCCGAGGAACTGACTGCTTCTGAAGTTGGCTGATGTCAAGATAGTCCTGCACCAAGGCCATGAGGCGATTCACCTCCGCCAGCATCCGGGCCGCCCAGTCCCGTTCTGGGGGGCCGAGCCGCTCTTGCAGGGTTTCGGCCACCAGTTGAATCGCCGTCAGGGGGGTGCGGAGTTCGTGGGCCAAGTCCGTGAAGGCGCGATCGCGCGCTTGCTCGAGATCCACCAATTGCTGCTGATTGATCAGAAAAATGCCGACATCCCCCGCCACTAGGGGCAAGCTCTGGGCCTGGAGGGCGATCGCGTAGGCATCGCTCCCCTCCGCCTCCGTCAACTGGGGCTGCCAAGCAGTCATTTGGTACACCCAGCGCTTGCTCTGAGGCTGCCCCGTCCCTCGGGTCAGGGCAATGAGCTGATCCAACTCATAAGAGCGAACCAGTTCTAGCAGCAAGCGCGGCTGCCCCCGTCGCCACCGGTCGATCTTGAGCACCTCGCGCGCGTAGTCATTGCACCAGTGCAACTGGTCAGCCCCGTTCACCTGCAAATACCCCAAGGGAGCCGTCCCCAAGATCACTTGCAACTGCGCCACTTGAGCACTCTGGGCTGTAAGGTCAGTCAGGGTGAGCTGGATTGCCCGTCGCAGTTGGGAGGCCGGCGAGAGGGTCGAGGGCTCCCGAAGCTGGGGAGGAAAGAGCTGCAACATCCGGCGCATCCGGGCCATGAAGTCCTGGTGATGCAGCCAACTGATGACGAAGCCACCACTCAGACCCACCAAGAACCCCAGGATCGCCTCAACGCCAACTCTCATGACTAGATTTTGTCAATAAAGCGTTAGCCCTCAGTGTAGTCGCAGCTTGCCGCCCTTGGAGTTGAGGCCGGTCGCCCTCAGACTCTAGGCGGTAGGATGAGTTTACTGATAGGGAACCTGGGGTTCAGCGGGGATGAGCTTTCAAGCCGCCTTGACCCCAGTTAGGCGGTCAACCCGAGGGCGCTAGGCCCAAGTTGGCATCGTTTGGATCGGTTTATGACACCCACACTCCCGCTGTCGTCCACGCTCACCGCCGCCCTTGCCCCCCTAGCAGCGACCCTCCCCCCCGGTCGCCCCTGTGCGCTGCTAGATTATCCTAGCTATCCCAACCTGGGCGACCACTTGATTTGGCTGGGCTCGCTGCTCTACCTGCGCGATCGCGGCTGTCGTCTGGTCTACACCGCCAGCGCCCTGAACTTTGACCCCGCCCAGCTCGAGCAGGTTCTACCGGCCGGCGCGCCGATTTTGCTCAACGGTGGCGGCAACTTTGGCAACCTCTGGCCCCGCTACCAGCAGT
This sequence comes from uncultured bacterium, assembly GCA_964397305.1. Taxonomy (GTDB): domain Bacteria; phylum Cyanobacteriota; class Cyanobacteriia; order Cyanobacteriales; family Spirulinaceae; genus JAAUTY01. The sequence goes on along the minus strand of CAYNIP010000007.1, from coordinate 11,524 downwards.
TTCGGGAACAAATCGTCGCCCGCTACCCCCACCACCCCATCATCCTCCTGCCCCAAACCCTCTATTTCACGGACCCCGTACCCCTCCAGCGGGCCGCGGCTGTGTTTAACCGCCATCCGCAGTTGACTCTCTGCCTGCGCGATCGCCGGAGCTTGGCGATCGCCCAGACCCACTTCTCCGCCTGCCAACTCCTGCTCGCCCCCGACATGGCCTTCCAACTCGCCGGCCACCCCGGCTTTGAACCGAACCCATCGCCCCACGCCCAAGGGCTCCTCTACCTCTGTCGCCAGGATCGCGAGCAACCAGAGACGGTAGCCCTAGACCTCCCCCAACTCACCATCGCCGACTGGCCGAGCTTCGATTGGCGGCTGGGAGCTGCAAATTCCGTCTGGCGGCAGTGCCTCGCCTGGGGGATTCGCAAGGGCTGGCAGCGGGGCCTCGCCCACCCCCGGGAGTGGCTGGCACGGCAGCACTGGCAGCGGCGGAGTCAGCCCGAGTTTCGCTCCTGGGCCCAGCCCCCCTGGCGGCACCACCGTGAATCCTGGAGCTTTGTCCACGCCGGCCTATACCAGTTCCAGCACTATCGAGGCATCATCACCAACCGCCTTCACGGCCACATCCTGGCCCTGCTGATCGAGCAACCCCATGTCTTCCTCGCCAATCGCTACTACAAAAACGAAGCCTTTTATGAAACCTGGACCCACACAGTCCCCTTCTGCACCTTTGCCCCCTCCCTGGCAGCCGCCCGTCCCGCTATCGATCGCCTCTTGATCTAACCGAGTTCTTGTTCCATAATCATTGCTTTTCATCAATGGCTAGATACTATTGAAAAAGCTAAAGAATACAAATCAATGGCAATCCCAATATTCTTAAAGAAGTTGCCATTCACAACGGAATAATTTGGGGATGGGACAGTACTGTAAGTCTGGCCACTTCAAATGGTCAGGAATGTACTGGTGGTAGCGGTGGTGGTGGCTGCGAGCAGAGCGATCCGGTAGAAGGCGTCACAATTGATGGCAATTACGGCAGTTTACTATTTGGCAACGTCAGCAGTGGGAGCTGGTACGGTGCCGGGGCACTCCTGCCGCCAAACTTACTCCTACCTGACCGCTATGGTATTCAGTTTCAAGCTCTTGAAGGCAGCTTGTTTAACAGCATTGATGCCCTCCCACTCGGCATCGACACCGACGACTTGTTTACCATTGCCGTAGATGGGACGGTGCTCGGCGAGTTCGCTGCTGCTGACAGCATTGACTTCGTCTCCTTGCTCGGCTCAGGCGTCGCTAGCTTCGAGATTGCCGGTATCGAGCCGATTCTCGGCACTACCGCTGACCCGCTCTTTCCGATCCAGCTCTCCTTCGCTGGCGACACAGGTAGCTTCAGTACCAGCCTGCTCGACTGCACCATTAGTTCTGGCTATAGCGGTGGTGGTAGCTTCAGTTCTGGTTATAGTGGCGGTGGGGGTGTTGGTTGCGAGCCTTACAGCGTTGCCTCTGGTGTTGGCTTGCTCAGCGATTCAAGCTTCGCTCGCACAAGGCCCGTACCCGAACCCAGTAGCATTTTTGGCGTCATTGTCTTCAGTATCCTGAGTGGTTTAGGCATTATCTCCTTCCGCCAGCGCCAACCGTGAAAGCTTACTACACCCTCCTCTTTGCCCTCAGCATTATTCTCATCAATCCCTGGGGGAGCAGTCGCGGGGAAATCTGGACGCATCCCAAAGTCTTGGTTGTCCTACTCGTTTTGCTGCTGAATCTTGCTGTTCTTGCTAGTCGTCCCCGCGCGCCGCTGCCGCGCCGCTGGCTGACGGGGGCTTTGCTCTGGCTGATTTTTCTGAGTTGCGGTTGGCTCTCCACCTGCCTCAGCCCCTTTCCGGTTTTTTCGCTGCTTGGCCAGGAGCAGATGGGCGATGGCTGGCTCTACTGGCTGTTGATCGCTGGCTTCACGCTCACCAACTCCCTGGTGCTCTACCGCTGCCCGGACTTGTTGCGTCCTCAGATCAACGGACTGCTGCTCGGTAGCGCCGTTCTCGCCCTGAGTATCTTTCCCCAAGTCCTCAACTGGCAGATCGACTACACCGCTACGATGGGTCAACGGCTGCGCGACAATATCCTGGTCAGCACGATTTACCAAGCGCATCAACCTATCGGCTTGTACTCAAATCGCGGTCATGCGGCTTTTGTGCTGGCAGCGGCGATCGCTCTCACCCTCACCAGCCGACAGCAAGGCTGGCTCGCGAATCGGCAAGCTCTGCCACTTTTGGGGTTGCTGGGGACAGCACTGTTACTGACGCAAAACCGCGCGGGCCTTCTCGCTGCCGCTGTTGGTGGTGTCTATCTTCTCGGTCGCCGTCGGGTGCGGTGGTGGTTGCTGGTGGTGGCGATCGCCCTCTGGGCGATTAGCATTCGTACCTATCACAGTCGCTGGGTGACTGATTGGCCGTGGTGGCGGCTGCTCACGGCCGATCGCACCCATGCCTGGCAACTGGCGGTACGGGGTATCCAGCAGCGGCCGCTCTGGGGCTGGGGATTTGACGGGTTTGGCCTTGCCTATCCTGATATCTTGAGTCCGACCTGGACGCCGCGAGTTGAGCAACTCAGCGATTTCAGCTTTTTATATCGCCGGGAGTCCGGCGAACTGGCGCGACTGACGATCTACTCGTTCAAGGCTCACAATCTGTTGCTCGATACGGCGGTATCGCTGGGCTTACTGGGGTTGTTGGCGAGTTTGGTGTTGTGGGGCTGGTATAGCAAGCGGTTGTGGCGATCGCCTCACCGCAGGTTTATCAGTATTGCCATCGTTTACTGGGTTTTTGCCCTCACCTGGTTTGAGTGCGCCCAATACTCGCACCTCGTCTGGTGGGCGTTCAGTATCGGTAGCGGGTTGTTGCAGCGAGATAGCATTTTGACCTCACGATCGCCGCCTACTTCTAGTACAGGAGAGCAGATCTTGACAACCTGGGGCGGTGAGGAGTGGGGAGTGGGCCTAAACTCTGACGCCTGCCTGACACCAAGATTCGCGTTAAAGTAGAAGCTGTTGCACTCTGAGCGCGCCTGTGGACTGGCAAGAGATTTCCGGCAGTTGGGTGCTGCTGCCCCCCCAACCGGCAGCGATCGTTCACTTTCTTGGCGGTGCTTTCATCGCCACGGCGCCCCACGTCACTTACCGGGCGCTGCTGGAAGCTTTGGTCAAAGCGGGGTATGGCGCGATCGCCACGCCCTTCGTTAATACCAGCTTTAACCACCGGGCGATCGCCCGCGACGTTCTCAATCGCTTTGAAGGCGATGGGCTACTGTAATCGTCCAATCTCAATGCTTGAAATCCTTACTACACAAGGATTAGACTCTATCACCTTTTAAGAAACCAGTGCCGCGCTCTAGTGTTGCGAATCCGTAATGATTAACAAAAACCATCCATTTCTGCACAGATTTTGTATTTTTATCCGCTACACTAACGGACATTGGTAACCTTGAACCGCGCCAATCTAGGATGTGTCGTGCGACACAGGGTGATTGGCTCGATTGGCTCCGCAGCTTCCGATCGAACAACAGAAGAAGAACTCCGTAGAATCACTTCCCAGATTCTCGGTTTCCGAAGGCTGAAATTCTTATAACTTTGTTGCGATTCACCATCAATTGAGGATTTTCCGGTCATGGCTCTTGAAAATACCAACAATAGTGTTGAGATTGATGGCATAGAGTTTGAGACAATTATTCCCAACTCAGAACTAAAATTTTCCGACAAGGGGGCAAATTTTTTACCATCTTTAGAGAGCGCGAACGATCTGAACAGAATTCCACCATTTACAGGACGAGAAAAACAAATGATTCAGCTTGGGATTCAATTAAGGAACAACACCAGTACCCCCTTATATTTTAGCAACTATGAGACTCTAATTCCTGAGATGATAGATTCAGAAGGTGAAAAAGTCCATGTTGGAGCACATATTGATGGAATCCGTCTTCCGAGTAGGTCGAATTATTTACTGGTTGCACCTCAAGAAAGTATTAACATCTTTCCTCTCTCCGCTCTTCTCAGAAATGAAAATGGTTTAGAAATCTGTATCTACTCAGAGACGGGAATGTTTTTTTTGCTGTATTGTTTGCAAAAAAATTTCCCAAGAAACCCGACCAAGAATTTGGCACCTGGTAGATACAAGTTTCGATTCTCTTACATCAATAAGTATCCCAGAGATGTGTCTGAACTAGATGGAAAACCCTACTCACGTAGCCCGTTAATACGGCACATGATAAATTTCGAGAATTCTCTTTCTGAAAAGGTATGGAGAGGAACTGCTCGCACTCCTTTTCAGAATGTCTACCTTTAATAGTCACCTGGAAAATAGCATTATGAAGAATACAAAGAATTTTCCTCTTCGGATTTTAATCAATTTCTTTGAATTTGCGGTTTGGAATTCGGCCCTATTTCTTAATTTTTTAAGCGGGCCCGTATTTGCTTTCAATCTTGATTTCTCAAGTGACCGTGAAAGTTATAACTTTCGGGCTCCAGTTTATGACGATGGCATTTATAGAGTCTGGGTAGAGAGACACAGGATGCAGAAGCTACCATTCGGAGGAACTAGACGTTTTAATCATATTCTTACAAATCACGCTTCTGGCAATTATTTATTCCGCAAATCAAGCCGATCCCTTGAAGGGGGATTTGAAGTACACCATTACTATCCATGTAATGTTGGACAGCCTTGTGGAGTTGAACTGAATCTCAATCCAAGAACAGACGGTGTAGGTGCAAGTCTGGATCTGAGCTATGTACCTATTGCACCGGATCCAGACCTGCCGATTCTACCCAGTACATTGCATTGGATTCAGATGTACAGGAGTATTGGGTCTGTTGTACAACCTGTAGGTGTGATTGACAGGACAAATCATCCTCTGTATTACACCTCACTTACTTCGTCAAATCCATCGTTTACAGATACTCCGTATCGTGTTCCTCATACTATTCCTCAGAGGTGGATTGCTGAGCTTTACTTGGCTGAGGTAGTAGGTCAAAATCCACAAGGTCAAACGATCGTGGAAATTTGGGACGGGGTTCGTTGGGGTTTTCATAGTAGAGTTCTCCGAAAAAAACCAGGCTCGGAACCACAGCCGTTTCCATTTCCTCTCCCGCTTCCATTTCCAGAACTCGATCCTCGTAGAATTCCTGTTCAATGTACAGGAGGTAGCGGCGGCGGTGGCTGCGACCAATACAATCCTCTACCTGGTATGGCAGAAAGTAATTGGCTATTCAATGGCAACTCTTATTGGCTATTTAACAGCGTTCATAGTGGACTTTGGTTTGGTATTGAGAATCAACTTGCCAACTCACAGCCAAGACGATATGGCTTTGAATTTAAGGCTTTAGGCGACATGTTGTTTGAGAGTATTCTAGGTCTTCCAATTGATGTAGATGATGACGACCTTTTTACTGTTTCAGTAGATGATGTTGTTCTCGGCGATTTCGATGCTTCAGAGACTATTGATTTTGTATCCTTACTTGGTTCAGGAGTCTCTAACTTCAAAATCACTGGTATTGATCCATTGTTCGGCACTACAGTTGTTCAATTCCCCATACAGTTGTCTTTCATAAATGACACAGGCAGTTTCGGATCTCGTTTACTAGATTGCTCATTAGGATCGGGTTATAGCGGTGGTGGTGGCTTCAGTTCTGGTTACAGTGGCGGTGGGGGTGTCGGTTGCGAGCCTTACAGCGTTGCCTCTGGTGTTGGCTTGCTCAGCGATTCAAGCTTCGCTCGCACAAGGCCCGTACCCGAACCCAGTAGCATTTTTGGCGTCATTGTCTTCAGTATCCTGAGTGGTTTAGGCATTATCTCCTTCCGCCAGCGCCAACCGTGAAAGCTTACTACACCCTCCTCTTTGCCCTCAGCATTATTCTCATCAATCCCTGGGGGAGCAGTCGCGGGGAAATCTGGACGCATCCCAAAGTCTTGGTTGTCCTACTCGTTTTGCTGCTGAATCTTGCTGTTCTTGCTAGTCGTCCCCGCGCGCCGCTGCCGCGCCGCTGGCTGACGGGGGCTTTGCTCTGGCTGATTTTTCTGAGTTGCGGTTGGCTCTCCACCTGCCTCAGCCCCTTTCCGGTTTTTTCACTGCTTGGCCAGGAGCAGATGGGCGATGGCTGGCTCTACTGGCTGTTGATCGCAGGCTTCACGCTTACCCTGAATCGTGACGGATTGTGGACCCCGGCTCTCCGTAGATCCTTTGACAGACCCAAAAACGCTGGCTAGGATTGAGCAAGCCCCCTCCGATGCTGATTGCAGCGATGGCGACTCCCCGAACCGAAGCACGCGACGACGCAGCCTATCGGCAGCTCTTTGAGATCCACCCCGAGCCCCTGTGGGTGTATGACCGAGAGACGCTGCAATTTCTCACTGTGAACCAGGCTGCCATTGACCACTACGGCTACAGCCGCGATACCTTCCTGGCCATGACCACCGCCGCCCTGGACCCCCCAGGGCAGGCCACTGCAACCATCCCTGACGCCCCGGCCAACACCGTGTCGCATCGTTGCGCCGATGGCCGCTGCATCTTGGTTCAGATCACGACCTATCCCCTGGAATTTCAGGGGCGGCCCGCCGCCGCCGTCATCGCCCGGGACATCACGACTGAGCTTCAGGCCGAGGCCAGAGCCTGCGAGCGCGAATACCTGCTCACGATCGCCGGGCGCATCGCCCGCCTCGGGGGGTGGTCGGCCGATTTGCAGACCCAACAGATGCAGTGGTCGCCCCAGGTGTACGCCATCCATGACCTGACCCCTAGCAACGCCACCACCTCCATTGAAGCCGGTATCCGCTTCTATGCACCGGAGGATCGCGATCGCATCCGCCACCTCTTCAAGGCCTGCGCCGAACAAGGCCAGCCCTATGACGAAGAGTTGCAAATCATCACCGCCCAAGGACACCGCCGCTGGGTCCGCACCATCGGCGAAGCCGTGCGCGACCAGGCCGGAGCCATTGTCCGCGTCCAGGGAGCCTTTCAGGACATCACCGATCAGAAGCACACGGAACAGGCTCTGGTGCTGAGCAAGCGACGCTTCCGCCAGTTTGCCGACGCTATGCCCCAGATCATTTGGACAGCCACCCCTGAGGGCCTAGTGGACTATGCCAACGCCGCTTTTTATACCTATCTCGGGGCCGAAGTTGGCTCCCAACCCACCTTGCAAAACTGGCTCTACTACCTTCATCCTGAGGATGTCGAGCGCACCTACCAGGCCTGGCAAACCGCCATCCGCTGTGGCGAGCCTCACCGCATTGAATACCGGCTCCGGCGCGCCGACGGCAACTATCGTTGGCACTTCGTGACCTGTCTGGCGATCCGGGATGAGACCGGTGCGATCACCAAATGGTTTGGTACCGGGCTCGATATTCACGACCGCCGCCTCGCCGAAGCCCAGGCTCAAGACTATGCCGAGCGCCTCAATCGGACGCTGGAAAGCATCAACGAGGGTTTGTTCACCCTGGACGATCAGTGGTGCTTCACCTTTCTCAATCCGAAGGCTGAGAAATTGCTGCGGCGATCGCGCCAAGAACTCTTAGGGCGCTGTGTTTGGGACGAATTTCCCGAGGCCATCAACACCCTCCCCTACCAGGAATATCACCGGGCCGTCGCCACCGGTCAGGCAACAGCCTTCGAGTTCTTTTATGAACCCCTCGCGACTTGGTTTGAGGCCAGCGCCTACCCCTCCCCGGAAGGTCTGGCGGTTTACTTTCGGGATGTCACCGAGCGCCACGACCGAGAGATGCAGTTGCGGGAAAGTGAAGCCCGGTTCCGCGCCGTCGCCCGGGCTACCGCCGATGTGATTTGGGATTGGGATCTCAAAAGCGGTCTAACCTGGTGGAGCGAGGGCTTCCAAACCGTGTTTGGCTATGCCCCCGAGGACATCGAAGCCACCTATGAGTCCTGGGTTTCCCGACTGCATCCGGAGGATCTGGAGGCGGTTTGGTCGGATATCGAGGACGCGATCGCCAACCGCCAAGAGCTTTGGCAAGGACAGTACCGCTTTCGCCACCAGAATGGGTCTTGGCTCCATATTCGCGATCGCGGCTACCTCATCTTTGATGCCAACGGCGAACCAAGCCGTTTCGTCGGCGGCATGACCGACATCACCGAGCACCTGACCCTGGCAGAACAACTCCGCCAAGCCCAGCGCCTCGAGACCGTGGGACAACTAACCGGCGGGGTCGCCCACGACTTCAACAACCTGCTCACCGTCATCCTGGGCAACACCGAACTGCTGGCCGAGCAACTGGAAGCGCAGCCCAACCTCCAGGCCCTCGCCACCATGGCCCAGGCCGCCGCCCAGCGGGGCGCTGAGCTGACCCACCGCCTGCTGGCCTTTGCCCGTCGTCAGGCCCTCGCCCCCCAGGTTGTCAAGGTGAACGCTCTGCTCGCCAGCCTCGATACCCTGCTGCGGCGGACCCTCCCTAGCCAAATTGCCCTAGAGCTAGTGCAAGGGGGCGGCCTCTGGGACTGCCTCATCGATCCGGCTCAACTGGAAGCCGCGATCCTCAACCTTTGCCTGAATGCCCGAGACGCCATGCCCGAGGGAGGGAAGTTAACGCTAGAAACGGCCAACGCTCACCTCGATCAGGACTACGCCGAGCAGCACGCCGAAGTGACTCCCGGCCAATACGTCTTGATCGCCATCACAGACACCGGGAGCGGCATTCCCCCCGACTTGCTGGATCGTGTCTTCGATCCTTTCTTCACCACCAAAACGGCGGACAAGGGGACCGGGTTGGGGTTAAGCATGGTCTATGGTTTTGTGAAGCAGTCCGGCGGCCACGTCAAGCTCTATTCCGAGGTCGAGCAGGGCACAACGGTCAAGCTCTATTTGCCCCGGGCGCTGCAAGGGACCGAGGTCCTCCCCGTTCCCAGCCCCACGACAGGGTTGCCCCGGGGCCGGGAAACCATTCTCGTGGTCGAGGATAATGATCTAGTGCAAGCCTATGTGGACAATCAACTTCGTAGCTTGGGCTACCAGGTCATCGCGGTGCAAACCGGGGTGGAGGCCCTAGCTGTCTTGGAGCAGGAACCTGCGATTGATCTACTCTTTACCGATGTCATGATGCCGGGGGGGATGAATGGCAAACAACTGGCGGAGAAAGCCCGGCAACAGCGCCAGGACCTGAGTGTTCTGTACACCTCGGGCTACACAGAGAATGCGATCGTCCACCAGGGTCGCCTTGATCCCGGTGTCTATCTGCTCAGTAAACCCTATCGCCTGCGGGATTTAGCTCGTATGGTGCGCCAAGCCTTGACCCCCCGGAGGACACCATGAACACCCCTAATGCTGCTGGCTGCCGCTTGCTGATTCTCGATGATGATGCGGCGGTGGGAATGACGATCGCGGCGATCGCCGCGACCCTCGGCTTTGAAACGCGCGCCACCTTAAACGCGACCGAATTTTTTCACGAGCTGACCGCCTGGAATCCCACCCATGTGGCCTTGGATCTGGTCCTGCCCGAGGTCGATGGGGTCGAGGTCATGCGTCGCCTGGGAGCCATCCAGGCCCAGGTCGCGATCGTGATTACCAGTGGTGTGGGCAGTCGGGTGCTGGATGCGGCCTATCGCCTAGCCACGGAGCAGGGCCTCCATGTCTTGGGGGCGATCGCCAAGCCCTTTTTGCCGGAGGAGCTGCGCCGCCTGTTGACCTGCCACGTAACGTCCCTCAGTTCCGCCGCCAGGGCCGCCCAGAGCCCAGCCTTAGGGGTGACACCAGAAGTTCTCGAGGCAGCCCTGGCGCAGCACCAGTTTCAGGTCTGGTATCAGCCCAAAATTGCCTGCCAGACGGGCCGCCTCGCCGGGTTTGAGGCCCTGGCCCGCTGGCAACATCCAGAGTTGGGCTGGGTGCTGCCCGATTGCTTCATTACGCTGGCAGAAGAGTGCGGCGCGTTCGATCCCCTCACGGAGCAAATCTTCACCCAGGCCTTGCACTGGTTCGCGCACCACTGCACCAGCCCGGAGGAGCTGTTATCGCTCAATATCTCGGCCAAGTCCCTCAGCGATATTCTCTTCGCCGACCGGATTGCGGACCTGTGTCAGGCTCAGGGCGTCCGCCCCGAGCAGGTTATTCTGGAAGTGACCGAGACCAGCGCCATGAGCGATCCTGTAGCCAGCCTAGATGTGCTGACGCGCTTCCGGATCAAGGGCCTGAGCCTTTCTATTGATGATTTTGGGGTCGGCTATTCCTCCCTGATTCAGTTGGCGCGTCTACCCTTTTCAGAACTCAAAATCGACAAGATGTTTGTCACTACGGCCATGCAGTCGGCCGAGTCCCGCACGATCATCAAGGCGATCATTGGTCTGGGTCATGGGTTGGGGCTGCGGGTGACGGCGGAGGGAGTCGAAGATCGGCAAACCCTGGAATTTTTACAGGCGGTGGGCTGTGATTCGGCCCAGGGATATTTCATCGCTCGCCCCCTCGCCGCCGCTCAAGTCTTAGCCTGGCAGAGGTTGCCCCGGCAGCAGCTCGGAGCCGCCGCTGGCTGAGCGCTGCCCGGAAAAAGCAGAGGGCTGAGCATGGTCGGGTCTCATGCCTAGTTTTGATACACCGAGTTCCAGGACTCGTGAAAGCTCGGCGGGCAGGTAGGGAGGCCCTGCTCGAGGGTGGGGTTGGCGAGTGGCGAGGGCTGTTGGCGCGACCCCCTCGGTGCTTGGCAGACGACAGCCACCGTGGTCATCAGGTCAGGGTCTTGGGGATTGGGAACGGCGAAGACGGCCCCAACGTGGTGGGAGAGTTCCGGGTCTTGGGCGATCGCGTAATGGACGACCTGCTGGCGATCGCCAACGGTGAGGTATTGATAAGACTTGCCGGTCGGCAGCGACACATCCAAGTCCTCGAGGGACCATGCAAAGCGCTGATGCTCAGCCCAGGTGTCCTGCTGGGCAAGGTTCAGGGTGACGATGGTAGAGCGTGTCATCGCTTCAATCCCCATAGAGCCACACCCGAACTTGGCGAAATGGAGGATGTGTAGTCCCAGGATCAGGAGGCAACTGGCGCCAAAGGTCAGACGGACCTTGAGCCAAAAGTGACGTGGTTTGGTTGGGGCGGGCTGAGGCCGCAGGAATTGGGTCACGCCCTTGGGGGGCAGGGTGGGCTGGCGGCGAGCCCAGGGCAGTTTCACAAACAGCAGCGTCATGGCGGTTCTCTCCAGAGTCAGCGAATAACCGGAGGATGGGTCGGCTCCTCTGGAGGGTTCCTAGATTTTGGCCGGCGTGACCTATGCAGAGTGGGCGATCGCCTAGGATTGTTCTGCCCCCAGGGCTTGCAATCGCTCCAAGGGGAGCCCTGTCATCTGGGCAATCTCCCCAAGGGGCATCCCCGTTTGCATCAAGGTACGGGCAATTTGCAGCACTTGGCTCGTGGCTTGCTCCGCCCGCTGGCGCTCTTGCAACACTTGCTGCTGGGCTTGCTCCGCCCGCTGGCGCTCCTGCTCCGCCCGCTGGCGCTCCCGCTCCGCCCGCTGGCGCTCTTGCAACACTTGCTGCTGGGCTTGCTCCGCCCGCTC
>CAYNIP010000006.1:152054-156183 GCA_964397305.1 uncultured bacterium | reverse complement strand
GTTGCCCAAGACGCCCCAAACTGCGGCCAGGCCCGCGCGATCGCCCAGTTCCGTCTGCACCTCCAGGCTTTGCCGATACAGCCGCTCTGCTTCCTCCCAGTTGCCTCGGTTTCGCTCAAGGTTGCCCAAGACGCCCCAAACTGCGGCCAGGCCCGCGCGATCGCCCAGTTCCGTCCGCAGCTCCAAGCTTTGCCGATACAGCCGCTCTGCTTCCTCCCAGTTGCCTCGGTTTCGCTCAAGGTCGCCCAAGAGGCCCCAAACTGCGGCCAGGCCCGCGCGATCGCCCAGTTCCGTCCGCAGCTCCAGGCTTTGCCGATACAGCCGCTCTGCTTCCTCCCAGTTGCCTCGGCGGCTTTCGATATAGCCTAATACAAGCCAACTAGTAGCCAGCCTAGGGCGATCATTTAATTTTTGTGCCAGTGTCCTTGCCTCTTCTAAACTCTCAAAGGCGCGATCTAAATCACCTAGCGCATGGTAGACCCGTCCTAAACTCAACAGAATATCCAGACGGATTTCCTCATCATTGAGTGTGGCCTTTGCCAAGGCGTCATTCAGACACTTTGCCGCCAAATCTGGTCGATCATTTTCCCACCAAGCTTCCCCCAATTGCTGTGAGACTTGTAAATATCTTGCGACTGCCTCTGGCGATTGGTCAGCTCTTAGATCTTCCTGATACTCCATTAACAACCGTTGCAGCAAGTCTAGGCGCTCGGTCAAATCGGGGGGCCTTCTCTTATGACGATCGAGGTTGTTGAAATCAAAGAGTCGCGCGTGAGTTGCCTCTAGCTGCTGTGGTGGCGTTTTGAAGAGAAATAAGCCGGATTGCCACGCCCAAAAATCAGGCGCAAACCTAGCTAAGCGCGACAGCGCGCCGCGTGGCAGAATCAACACCAGCGGATGCGGCAAGCTATCGCGATAGGCATCGCGGACAAAATTCAGATCCTTCAGAACAGGCGGCGCATCGCCATACATCGCGATCGACTGCTCTAAACCTGACACAAGCAGCACCAGCTTGCGGTTTGGATCGAGCGTGAGTTCTGCGAGACAGCTCACTAACTCATCCCGCAGGAAACGCAGCTTAGGATCGGTAAACTTCAACCCGACAACCTGAAGCTCGGCGCAAGCCGGATCAGCTTGCAGCACCGTTAACAACGCCTCAGCATCACGACCAAAATTGATCTCTGCCAGACCCAGTGTAAACCCTTCAGCAAAGTCGAAAAACGTCCGCAAGTCAGCCACAACATCGCCATTGCGAATCAGGAAGCTCTGTAACTCGGCATCTGTGATCTCAGGTTTCCAGAGACGACTGGATTGCACGCTCTAAAGCCTCCTGAAACAGATTACTAGCACGAACTGCTGGGTTGACATAATTCCAGCGTTGGTTGCCGTTATATTCCATAACGGATGTATTGTAGAGCATCAATTGCCCTACCTCATCTTTCGTCACATCCTTGGTTAAACAAACAGTTGCCAAGCGTGGGTAATGATCGTCCGGAATGAAACGCTCAAACCCAAACTGTTCTTGTTTGAACGCATAGATAACATCCTCGGCAGTAACATGCGAGTGTCCGCGTGTTTTGGCAACACGACAGGATGTTTGGGTCATTTGCATGAGTTGCCGAACGTGCCCGCCGCTGTGGCGTGCTAGCTCTAAAATCCGCTCCGGACTATCGAAGACTTTTTCGATTTCAACGCGCTTCTCAATAAGAGTTGCCAAGTAGGCAACAGCAGACTGATCGAGGGACAAACGTGGATTATGACGATCGAACTCGTAAATATTCGGCATCGACATTAAATTGGGCTGCCCGAACGTATTGACAACACCTTGGGGCGAGCACAACACTGAGATGGGAGCCGTGTAAATCAAATTACAGTGCAGATCTTTCAACTGAGCCGCGTAATCAAAGAATAGATGCTGACTGACTTCAAGCGGAATGCGATCGAGATTATCGAAAATAATCAGAAATCCACGACATTCTGGCTTCTTGTTCCTCAGCTTTCTGGTTGCATCATCCAAGAGCAGATTCGTATCCGCCTTCAATCTTGAGATGTCGTTCTGAAGTGTCTGCCGGATAGTTTTCTTTTGCTTCTCACTACCTTTGATCTGCGCCAACAATTTCACTAGCAACTTGGCGAGAAAGGGGGCTTCAGCACCTAAGCTAGCCTCGCCAGTGGCACTAACTGACTTCTCAACCGTTGTTTCGTTTTCCTGTGTTACCTCCTTAAACCAGTTCTCAACATTCTCCAGTAACTGACGATCGAATTTCAGCTTTAGTCCGCGCATAGCGAACTCGATTTGTTTGATGACGATCAAGTAAATCTCTGTGTAGCGGACATCATTGATGTCCGTTTCTTCATTGGCTTCGAGATAAATGACTTCATAATCTTGCGCCCAGCGGTTTTGGATGCGCTTTAGTTCCGTGCTTTTTCCCGAGCCGCGATGACCAGTAAAGAGAATAGTTCGCGACTGCCCTGGCTCCTGAAACTCTAGGAGTGTGCTTACCCCTTCTACTGCCTCGCTTTTGCGGAGATCATCCAGCGGGACATAGTAGCGTTCTATGTCTTCTCCCTCTAGAGGAGCAAGACTACAGATCCGAAAGGCTTCCGCTAGGTTGGTCGCACGGTTGGGAGCAAGACGAGCCATCGAAGATAGTAGTAAAAGTAATGAAGAGTTACACGGGCGCGACAGCCCCTCACCTTGCCATTGTATCGGTTACGAGGAACGGGCTGGTAACTGGGGGGTGCATCTCAGTTGGGCAAGTTTACCCTCATCCCCCGGCCCCTCCTCCCAGGTAGGGCGAAGGGGAGCCCCCAAAGTGAGATGCACCCGTAACTGGGGGGCCCGCAGGCCTGAGGAGCCGATTGCTGGAGCGGCCCGCCCCTAGCCCCGGCTCGCAGCCGCAAAAGCTTGGTGCTCCGGCGATCGCAATCCCGCCTGGAGCATTTCCAAAACCGCCGCCAGATCGTTTTGCAGCAATGGCGGGCCAGCGAGCCACAAACCCGGGAAAACCCAACTGCGGCGAACCCCCTCGCCATCAGCCAGCAGCGGTTGATAGACGCCTTCCTCCAGGTAGAACCAATCCAGGTGTTGGTCAAAGACCTGCCAAACCAGATATTCCTGCACCCCATTCCGCCGGTAGACCCGCTTTTTGGTCCCCAAATCGATCGAGGCACTACTCGCCGCAACCTCCACCACCAGTTCCGGCGCGCCCTGGAGGTAGCCCTCGGGAGTCAGGCGCGATCGCCCCCGGCAACAACAGCACCCCATCCGGCTGCACCTCATTATCAATATCCAGGCGCACCGTCGGTTCAAGGCCCATTGCCACGAAGGGCGTTGCCGCTTGATAAACCCCCAACCAAGTGATGAGACGACCGTGGAGCTCGGCATGACTGGTAAACCGCAGCGGCGAGGCCATGTAGACGACTCCTTCAATCAACTCGGCTTTTTGATGCTCCGGCATCGCGGCATAGTGGCGCTCGAATTCGGGGGCAGTGAGGCGATCGCCATTTTCCAGCGGCGGGTGCGGCATCGTGTCAACCCAAAACGGGGGAACAGTTTCACCCCCCATTCTCCCCCAACCGACCTGCCCTCTGCCAGCCCAGCCAGCGCAGCCGCCGCAACACCTCAGGGCTTCGGCTTCAGGGTCAGCGTCACCGCGACATTTGCCCCCGCCTTCGCCTTGGTCACGTAGATATTGCCCTCGCCCTCGAAGCTGAAGCCAATCTCCACCGTTGCCGACTCCAGTTCCACATCCCGGTTCAGCTCCTCCCAGATCTCCGCGATCGGCTGCACTGCTTGCCGCAGCACCGGCTTGATTTTCTCAAACGTTGCTTCCACCGCATTGGCTTCTCGACTGGAAATCTGCCGCGCCTCATTTTCCGAAACTTCCACCTCTACCAGCGTCCCGTCCTTCAACTGAATTAACTTGCTCGCCATGCCGCCACCTTAGAGTCACGCCTCTTATAGTAAAAGCACGCCACAGCACCAGCGCCCCTCACCGCCATGAACGCTTACACCATTGTCCTCAGCCCCGCGATCGAGATGACCGATGAGCAGTTTTACCAGCTCTGCGATCGCAACCCCGACCTCCGCTTCGAGCGCAACCCGCAAGGAGACCTGATTATCATG
>CAYNIP010000006.1:0-151954 GCA_964397305.1 uncultured bacterium | reverse complement strand
TCGCAACCCCGACCTCCGCTTCGAGCGCAACCCGCAAGGAGACCTGATTATCATGCCCCCGACTGGCGGCGGAACGAGTAATCGCAATATCGAACTTGCTGGCGACTTTGTTGTTTGGAACCGCCGCACGCGGCTTGGTTATCTGTTCGATTCTTCCGGTGGTTTCAAACTGCCGGGAGGGGGGAACCGCTCCCCCGATCTCGCTTGGATCGCCGCCGCTCGCTGGGAAGCGCTGACGCCCGAGCAGCAGGAAAAATTTCCGCCCATCGCCCCGGATTTCGTGCTCGAACTCCGGTCCCCCAGCGACAACCTGCGGGACTTGCAAGCCAAGATGCAGGAATACCTCGCCAGCGGCGTTCGGCTCGGCTGGCTGCTGGACCGCCCGCAGCGCCGGGTGGAGATCTACCGCCCTGACCAGCCGCCCGAGCTTTTGGAAAACCCGGAGTCCCTGGACGGCGGCGAGGTGCTGCCTGGCTTCCGGCTGGACCTGCGCGGGGTCTGGTAGCACGTTACCGTTGCTCTCTTTGGGTCAAGGTGGGAAGCCAAGAACCCGGCGCCTAGGGGAACAGCCCTCTCAACCCTAGAGGCCTCGGCCCTGGAAGTCGCATTATCGTGTCCAGAGGAGGAAACGATACGGAACAGCCCTCTCAACCCTAGAGGCCTCGGCCCTGGGTGGCAAAATCGGCTACGGTCTGTTCGCTGAGGTCGTGGTGTGCGAGGGCCTTGAGCATGGCTAGGGGCAGCGTCAAGTGCTCTGCCCCTGCTTGGTAGGCTGCCGCCGCCTCTTCGGGGGACTTGAGGCTGGCGGCCAGGATCGTCGTGGGGCTTCCCTGCAAGACTGCTCGCATGGCGGCCACGAGCGCAATACCATCCCCCAGGAGGCGGGTGGCTCGGTTGACATAGGCGATCGCATAGCGGGCCCCCGCCTCGGCCGCCACCAGGGCCTGGGCTGGGCTGTAGATCGCCGTCACTGAACAAGGGATCTCCGCCGCCAGGCGTGCCACCGCCGTGAAGCCCACAGGCGTGGCGGGAATCTTGAGCACCAGTTTGGGGCCCAGGATCTCCCGGGCGCGCTCGGCTTCGCGGATCATGCCCGGGAGATCCGGGCTCAGCAGTTGGTAGTACAGTTCCCCCGGACAGATGGCGGCGAGCTGGCCCAGGGTTTCGGCCGGCGGCTGGGGGCTCTGGGCCAAGAGCGTGGGGTTGGTCGTGATGCCTTTGACCCAGCCCCAAGCGATCGCCTGCTGGGCGTCCTCAAGCTGAGCAGAATCCAGGTACAGTGCCATCGTCGTTTGCTCCAATGCAACAGCTTGCATCCTAGGCGATTAGGGTCAGCGATCGCCGCACCTTGCGGGGTCGGGAATCTTGCTAGAGTGAAGCGGCACCCCTCAAGAGCGCCCCCCATGGCCCCCTGGCTGCCCCAACTCAGTCCTCAAGTTTGGCTCCTGGCGGCTGGTCGTCTGCTGTCTCAGATCGGCACAGGCTTCACCCTCTTCTATGCCCCGATTTTTTTCGTGAACCAAGTGGGGATCGCTGCCACCTCCGTGGGTTTGGCCCTGGGCAGCGCCTCCCTCTCCGGTGTCCTCGGCCGGTTCCTCAGCGGCACGCTGGCCGACTCGCCGCGCTGGGGTCGGCGGCGCACCCTGTTGCTGTCGGCCCTGGTCTCGGCCCTGGCCGATGTCGCCCTAGCTCTCACGGTGGATGTGCCAACCCTGGTGCTGGGCAACCTCCTCATGGGGCTGGGGATCGGTCTTTACTGGCCGGCCACGGAAGCGGCCGTCGCCGACCTCACGAGCCTGGAGCAGCGGAACGAAGCCTTTGCCACCACGCGGCTGGCCGATAGTTTGGGCCTAGGGCTGGGGGTGGTCTTGGGCGGCTGGCTGATCGCGGCCGGGGGCAACGCGCGCTGGCTGTTTGTGGCCGATGGCATCTCGTTCCTCGTCTTCTTCGGGCTGATCTATAGGGCGATCGCCGAGACCTATGATTTTTCCCAGCACCCGGCCAAGACGGATACCTGGTGGCAACGGCTGGGCAACTACGGCCGCACGGCTTGGGGCGATCGCGATTTGGCCACCTTCCTCGCCATCAACGTCCTGTTCACCAGCTATATTGCCCAGCTCCAGAGCAGCATCCCCCTCTACTTCAGCAACTTTGTGCGTCGGGGGGGCGATCGCCTGGGGCTAGAGCCCAGCCTGATCAGCCTTTTGTTCAGTGCCCACGTCGCGTTTGCCGCCCTCTGCCAACTGCCCGTGGCCCGAAGTCTGAATCACTGGAGCCGTACCCAGGCCCTGGCCCTGTCCCTGGGCTTTTGGGGTCTGGGCTTTCTAACAATCTGGCTCACGGGGACGGTTCCTTGGGCCACGCTGCCGGGGGCGATCGCCGCCCTGGGCCTGCTCTCCCTGGCGATCGTCGCCTACACCCCCTCGGCCTCGGCCCTGGTGATCGAGCTCGCCCCCGTCTCCCAACGCGGCCTCTACGCCTCCCTCAATTCCCAGTGCTGGGCCCTGGGCTATGCCTTTGGCCCGGCCCTGGGGGGCTGGGCCCTGGATCAGGCTCGCTGGGTGGCCGACGGTTTCTGGCTGGCGGCCGCCCTGACAACGCTGCTGGGGCTCGCAGCCCTGCGGCGGCTGCACCGTCGCTTGGAATCCCGCCGCCTGGGTTAGCATAGGGCAGCATAGTGTCTGCAAGCATGGTGTCTAAAGGAGTCCAGCATGAATAGGGCGGGGTTAACGCGCCTCATGGCGATGGTGCTGGCGGGGGGTGTGCTCCTGGGGTCGGGCCCCGGACGGGCGGCGGGCTGGCCCCTGCGCCCGGGGGATCTGACGGTGCAGCCGCGCGCGGAGGCGACGGCGGCGGCCCGGACCCAGCAGCGCCAGCAGCAGGTCAATCTGATTCAGCCCGAGCGCTACGACCTCCGCCGCTATCCCCTCGTCGAGAGCCAGGAAACTCACTGGCGGCAGACCCTCTGGGCGACGGCGGTGCTGGAGCCCCAAGAGCCTCATGTGGCGGCGGCCCTGGCAACTCTGGTGGGGTACGCGGTGGACCCCGGCCTGGAGGCCAGCCAGCAGCGCTCGGTGCAGATGGCGCTGCAAGTGGGCACGCAGCTCTACGTGAGCAACCCGGCTTTTTTTGCTGAGCTGGGCGATCGCTTCCGCCAAGTGGCGGCCGCGAGCCCCCAACCGGACTGGGCGGCCATGGCGCTAGCGGCCTTGACCCGCGGCGGCGAAGCGCCAGCGGCTCTCCAAGCCCAAATGGCAGCAGTGCGATCGCGCTTTGGTCGCCTCAGCAGCCCCCGCTTAGACATCACGCTCTACGATCTGGAGACGCGCCTCCAGGAGCCACCGCTGCCCCCCCTGGGGGAGCTGTTGACCTGGCAAGTGGCCCCGGACCAGGCCCACCTCTACATCCTCTGTCGCCCAGATCGCAGCATCCTCTGCCGAGCCGTGCTCAAGGATCGCCAGGGTCGGTTCCTACGCCAAAGCAGCGCCCCCGGCGCTCCCCTCTGGTCTGTGCCCTTGCTGTCCCGCACCCTGCACCACGGGCTGGGCTGGAATTTCATTCGCGGCGAGTCCCCCCAGGGGATCTACCGCATCGAAGGCACGATGCCGCGCTCGGAGCCGACCTATTTCCGGGCCTACGGTCAGTTCCCTCTGGTCAAGGTCTTCATGCCCTATGAGGCAGGAACAGCGGAGTTTATCCCCGGACAGCGCGGCCGCTTTACCCCCACCCCTGAGGGCTACCGCGCCCTGTTGCCCCCCCGTTGGCGGGACTATTTCCCCATGCAGCAGACCTATTGGGCGGGGCGCTTGGGGCGATCGCTGATCCGCATCCACGGCAGCGGCGAACCGCCGACGTTTTTCGCCAACAATGCCCGCTTTCCAGAAAGCTATGGCTGGAATCCCACCATTGGCTGCTTCTCGGCCGTGGAACTCTATGATGATGCGGGCCGCTTGCAGCAGGCCGATATGCCCCAGATCTTGACAGCCCTCCACGGAGCCGGGGGCAACTCCATTGAGGGCTATCTCGTGGTAGTGGAAGTGCCGGGGAGCGAGCAGCCCCTGACGGTCTCAGAGATCGAGGCGCTGCTAGGGCCGGGTTGAGGGCTCAGGAATGGCTTCCATCTCGTCGCCGCGAACCTCGGGGTGGGAGCCCTGGCCCTGCTGAGCGAGGAAGCTGACGATGGAGGCTTTTTCCAACAGACCCACTGCTACATTGTTGTCATCAATAACGGTGAGCTGGGCGCTGCCGTCCTGCTCGAGCCGCTTCACAACCGCCAGCAGGGATTCATCGGCCCGCACTAGGGATGCTTCCTCTACGGGCTCGAGCAATTGGCTCACGGGGGTTTCGGGCCAAATGGACGTAGGAATATCCCGCAGGCGTTCGACGGCGATCGCCCCCAGGAGTTGCCCCGTAGCGTCTGTCACCAGGAACTTACGCCAAGTGCGGTGGCCGATCACAAAGTTGTTGGCAAACTCCCGCAGGTTCATGTCGGCCTGGATCAGGGGACTGTCGGGGATCACGGCTTCTCGAGCCGTGTAACCGTCAAGCTTTTCTTGCACCTGGGCGGATTGGGCGGAGCGGCCGGCGTTTTGGAGCAGGAACCAGCCGATCAGCAGGGTCCAGAAGCTGCCGTACTGAATGACGCCGAGCACGGCCAGCAGGCCGACGGTCATGGCCAGCCAGCCAAAGATTTGGCCGACGCGGCTGGCGTAGAGCAGGCCCTTGTTGGGATTGCCCGTGAACTTCCAGACCAGGGCCTTGAGGACGTTGCCACCATCTAGGGGCATTCCGGGGATCATGTTAAAGACAGCGAGCACCAAGTTGATCGAAGCCAGCAGGTAGAGCATGGCAGCGGCAGGGGTCGGCAGCGGCAGGGTGAGCCGGGCAAGGGTGAACAGGACGAAGAGCCCGAGGCTGACGAGAGGACCGGCGATCGCCACCCAAAGAGCCTGAAAGGGCTTCTCAGCCTCCTTCTCCAGCATCGCGAGGCCGCCAAAGAGGAAGAGGGTGATTGAGTTCACGCCAATGCCTTGGCTCATCGCGACGAAACTGTGACCCAGTTCGTGGGCGAGCACGGAGGCAAACAGGAGCAGGGCCGTGGTGAAACCTAGGAGCCAAGGGGCGATCGCCCCCAAGTTGCTAAAGACCTGGAATTGCTCGCTAAACCACAGGGTTCCTAACGCGAGGACAAGAAACCAGGAAGGATTGATGTAAAAAGGGATGCCGAACAGATTGCCGACCCGAAGATTGCCGTTCATGTCAAATGACCTCTGGACTGGAAGCAGTCAGGAATGCAGTGCTTGCAAACCTGTCTCCATCGTACCGAACGGTGAAAGCGCGCCCCCCCACCCCTGGATCGGGAAAGCCGCCCTTGTCGATGCCGCCCCTATCCTCTAGCCTTAACCCAGAAGTCTAGGCCCCGCCCACTATCTCCCCTCGCGAGCCGGGAGAGCTATCCGCCGTTGCGGAACGGGTGAGCGAAATTTTGCGCGGGATGTTGGTACTCCTTCGCTCAGCCCTCACCCCAACCCCTCTCTCAAGTAGGGAGAAGGGCTTCTAACTCCCCTGCTCCCAGCTTTGGGAGCAGGGGCCGGGGGAGGTCAACGCGCAGCGGCTTCTCGCAGAGGGGGCCCGGTAACGCTGTTCGCGCTAGCGTCGCGGAGCGATAGAAGGCGACCCTCTGATCCTTGAACCATCGCTCAAAATTCAGGGGAGCCGCGCTTTTTTTCGTCCGCCGTTGCGGAACGGGTGCTGGCCTCAGCCCACTCAAACAGCCGTAAAGTAGACCTTCGACTTTTCGGGATCTGGAACCATAGTTTTATCGCCCTCCTGCCAATCCACAGGGCAGACTTCCCCAGGATGCGATTGGACATATTGAATCGCTTTGAGGGTGCGGAGGGTTTCGTCCACACTACGACCAAAGGAGAGATTATTGATGGTGGCGTGCTGAATGTTGCCGTCTTTGTCGATGATGAACAGTCCCCGCAGGGCTACCCCCGCCTCGGGGTCAAGCACATTGTAAGCCGTGCTGATCTCTTTTTTAATGTCTGACACGAGGGGGTAATTCACGGAACCAACGCCCCCTTGCTTACGGTCAATCTGAGTCCAAGCTAAGTGAGAGAACTCGCTATCGACCGAGACGCCGAGGACTTGGGTGTTGAGTTGGGTGAAATCATCAGCGCGATCGCTAAAGGCAATAATTTCTGTCGGGCAGACAAACGTAAAGTTCAGCGGATAAAAGAAGAGAACAACATACTTACTACGGTAGTCGGAGAGCTTAATCTCCTTAAATTCTCCATTCACCACCGCCGTCGCCATAAAATCGGGAGCGGGTTGGCCGACGCGCAAACATCCTTCCATGGGCTTCCTCCTAAACACCGCAACGCTGAGGGCGGCTTCCAACTCGGGGCTAGGGGGTGTAGTGCGGCCGTCAGCAGCGAAGAACTTTCCGGCATCATACCATAGGCTTCTCGACCCTGGGGGATAGCCCGTCGTTCGCTAGTAGGGTGCAAAGACTGAGGGCCCAGGACCTACCGAGGGCGCTAAAACAGCGACAAAAGCAGCCACAGAAGCGGTTCTAGGCTCTGTCCGATTCGTGTTCCAAGGCAGGGATTGTGCGGCTTTTCGGTCAATTAGCCGGTGCATCCCGCGATGTTGCGGTGGTCCACTCTGCGAGAAGTAGCGGCGCGGCTACAGATCCAGCCCCCGCTCCCAGGTCAGGAGCTAGGGGATGAGGGCCCCACCGTAACGCTAAAGTAAGATGCACCCGATGCGGGGCCCTTGCAACCGTGGGATGCTCTCAAAGATCTACCAAGGATTGCCAATCAGCGTGAAGGAACTCCAGAAATAGGGATGGGTGAAATCGCGATCGCCCAAGGCCGCCAACTCCGGCGGCAGCGGCACCACCCCAAAACTCGCCGTCAACGCCCCCCCTACCGACCGCAACTCACCCCGCAACAACCGCAACTGCGCTTGCCGCAGTGCTTCCGACTTCAAATGCGTCTGGCGCAACTCAGCATAGAACTCGCTCATCAACCCCAACGTGCCAATATCGCTGACATACCAAAGGCTTGCCACAGCCGTTTCCACCCGCGCCCGAAACGCCAATCCTGCAAAGCCATACTCCGCCTCCACATCGCCCAGCGCCGTGCGACAGGCGCTCAAGACCAACAACGCCACCTCTGGGTCTTGCCAATCCAACTCCACAAATTGCTCCGGGCTAATCTGTCGCTCCCAGAACACAATTGACCCCCACTCCCCCGGCAAAAACTGGGCGTGCGTCGCCAAATGCACAATCGGCGCCGAAATCGTTTTGCGCTCTGTTTCAAGATTGTTCACCGTCGCCTGCTGGTTCAGCAGTATCTTGCTATCCGCTGCTTGGTTGGCGATCGCCGCCAGCTCATTCGGGATCGCATACAGCGGACTGAGCGTGGCAAACTCAGAGATTCCCAAGGCCAGAACCTCAGCCTGACTGACATCGGTGTGATTCAGGTTCGCTAGTGTCAGACTGGGCACGAGGCTGAAACGGAAGCGCTCGAGGAGAAACTGCTGACCGTCGTGGAGAGTAGCGAGGGGGAGCGACCTCAACCCCTCATCCAAGCTAAACAGCAGCGTGTCGATCCCCAAGCGGGTTAACTCCTCCTGTAGCGGTTGCAGCAACCAACGGTCGAGTTGCTGAGCGGGTGGCAGGTAAGTGCTCGTGAGGCGACGGGTCGGATCGATCACCTCATCGTGCAGGAGGCGCGCCTCGGCATGCACCGCCTCGGCACTGACCTCGGACAAGCTCGCGCGACTGGGCAACCCAAAAGCGGGCAACAACACCAATTCGAGTTGCTGCTGTCGGGCGTAGACATAGAGCATCGCGGGCCGGGTGCCGGTTTCTTTTGCTAACTGCTGCAAGCGGGTCTGGAGTTCGCCGACGCGATTAGCGTCTAGGCATTCTTGGAAATCCTCGGATTGTTTCTGGTCGCCGAAGCGCTCTGTAAAACTGTCGGTTTGATAGCACTCCAGTGCTTGAACAGCGGCCCTGGCATCACCGCTATCAAGTTGGCGGTTGACCAGCTCGCGCTTGCTAGCATTAAGAATCAACCTTTCATTCGTTGCGGTACCGACCACTGGCAGCGGTGGCAAGGTGAGATTCTCCGGCAGGAGGCTGAGGGACAGGTTGGTGAGGCTGAAGCTCGTGTTGACAGCGGGGGACAGACTCGCCGCCGCCAGATACGACCCCGCTAGGGCATTGGCTTGCAGGCTCAAACTAGCAAGACCCTGGGCATCAGTCAGGGCGGTGAAGTTCGCGGGACTAGCGGACGGCCCGCTCCCTGGCAGCGAAAAGGTGACGGGAACCCCCGGCAGCGGCCTGCCAAAGGCGGCTTCAGTCACGCGCACTTGCAGCGGTTCGCGGAAGGGGGTGTTGGTGGGCGTGGCTTGGTTGTTGCCGCTGAGGATGTCCAGGTTGAAGCCAGCGGATTCATAGGCACCTCGATCCACGGCGGCTCCCTGAATGCGGCTGGTTCCCCGTTGATCCGTACTTCCCGCCGCCAGGCTGCTGTTGCCGCTGTCGAGTGCTGGACTGGTGGGCGCGAGGGCATGGGTTCGGGTGGAGCCGCCGTAGTTGCCGAGAACTAGTAAGCCGGGGTCAACGCCGACGAGGTTGCCTGCCCCAAGGGTCAGATTCGCCGCCCCCGCTGTGCTGCCAAGGATATTGAACTCGAAGGTGCTCCCGGCGAAGTCGCCACCGAGGTCGGTGTTGTTGGTAGCGATGATGCTGTTGGCGATGCTGAAGGTGCCGCCAGTGCGAAAGATGCCACCGCCGCTGTTGGCAACGTTGTTGGCAAGGGTGCTGTTGCGAATCGTGCCGACACCCACGCTGTAAATCCCGCCGCCGTTGTTACTCGCCGAATTGCCGCTGAGGGTGCTGTTCGTCACGGTTGTTGTGCCGCTGCCGAAAATCCCGCCGCCGTTGTTACCCGCCGAATTGCCGCTGAGGGTGCTGTTCGTCACTGTCACCGCGCCCAAGCTGCGAATCCCGCCGCCAAAGTTCGCCGAATTACCTCTAAGGGTACTGTTCGTCACTGTCACCGTGCCATTGCTGGCAAGGCCACCGCCAAAATCACCTGCTGAATTGCTGGCAATCGTGCTGTTCGTCACTGTCACCGTGCTAAAGCTGCGAATCCCGCCGCCGAAGACGCCCGCCGAATTGCGGCGGAGGGTGCTGTTCGTCACTGTCACCGCGCCACCACTGCGAATCCCGCCGCCAAAGTTCGCCGAATTGCCGCTGAGGATGCTGTCGGTCACTGTCACCGCACCATTGCTGTAAATCCCGCCGCCGTTGTTACCCGCCGAATTGCCGCTGAGGATGCTGTCGGTCACTGTCACCGCACCATCGCTGTAAATCCCGCCGCCGTTGTTACCCGCCGAATTGCCGCTGAGGGTGCTGTTCGTCACGGTCACTGCGCCAGTGCTGCGAATCCCGCCGCCACTTCCTACACCAGCATCGCCGCCCGTAATCGTCAGGAAATCAAAGGTCGTCGGCACATTCACCGTCACGTTGAAAATGCGGAACGTGTTGTTGCCTTGGATCGTGACATTCGTACCCTGCCCCGTAATGGTCAGGGCCTCGGTGATTCCCAATTCCCCAGACGTCAGACTCACCAGCGTCACCCCCGGCGCAAAGCGAATTTCATCCGCTCCACCAGCACCATTGGCATCAACAATGGCCTGCCGCAGCGAACCGGCTCCGGCATCGTTGCCATTGGTCGCCGTGAAAATTGCCAGGGTGTCGGCATAGTCCGCCAGCACGGAGGGATTGAACGCTAAGCTCGCTTCAATATTGCCGATGTTCGCTTCCAGAACCCAATCGCCCCCCAGAGCAGCGCTCCCGGTTAGATTCGTAGAAGCAGCAACATCAGCCCCTGTCAGGTTAGCGAGTGTGTTGATAAACGCCTCACCGATCTCTCCCAAAGCAGCGAAGCAACTGTAGAGCAGAATATCAGCCCTCTCGCTCAGATGGCCCGTCCAGCTTTGTAACTGTTGCTGATACTGGCTCATCGTGTCAGCCGAGACAAAATCCCGACCGAGCCAGAAGTTTCCGGCGCTGCCTTCGGCGGCAATGTGAACCTCATCAACCGGTTGGAAAGAGGCGGCGAGAGTTTCCGTTATCCTAGCGATGCCCGATTCTTGAGGAGTAATCGCCACCGTCGTCGTCCCCGCCCGGCCGCCATAGAGCAGCCTTTCGTAATCGGGAACGGTGATGTCCAGAAATGTCAGCGCCAACGGGTCGCTCGCTGCCCCGAAGATCGTCACCGTTGGGGCGCTGTAGGTTCCGTCCTGGGTGCGAATCAGACCTGGCTCGCTCGGCTGCACTTGGCCGGCAGCCGCTAAATGCACCGTTGCCGCTTGCACCAAGCCGGAAACTTCAACATTACCGGCTGCAACATTCAGTCCCGTTCCCGTCAGCAACGCTGGGAGATCGGTGGGCTTGATCCCCGCTGCTACCGCTTCCGCAGGAACTTCTAGGCTCAGCAACATTCCCGGCTGCGAGATCCGCACGAGGTTTTCTCCCGGTACAGCCGCGAGGGTGATGTTGCCGCCCGGCGCTTGCAGGGAACCGGAATTGGCAATCGTGCCGCCGTAAAGCCCTAGATTTCGCCCCGAATCAACGGTTAACTCGCCCGCGTTGACAATGGCTGCTGTTTGCTCGCTGAGGAAGGCGAACTGATTTGGCGTACCGATGAGCTGGGCGTGGTTGTTGTCACCAAAAGCATTGAACCAGCCGCCGTTAGCGAAACCGATGCGGTCTGCGGTCGTCGCGATGAAATCCGCCGGAACGTTCAAGCTCGCCTGCGAGCCGAAGACGATCCCGGCGGGATTCATCAGGTAGAGATTTGGCTGGCCGCCGGTGACTTGAATCAGGCCGTTGATGATGGAAGGATCGCCGCCTGTGACGCGCCCCAGGATGTTTTGCAAATCAGGATTGGCGAGGAAATTGGCGATTTCGCTCGCGCTCAGGCCAAACTGTTGAAAGCTGTGAAATAAGTTGGCTCCAGCCTGCGTGCCGCCGTCGATGCGATAGGTCTGGCCGTCAAACTGAACTTGGGTTCCTGTGCCATCGGTGGCGGGGGTGATGCTTTGGGCGCAGACTGAGCTCGGCGAGCAAAGGAGTAGTGCCAGCAACGCCCAACCATGAGTCGCTGAAATTCGCATGGTGGTGGAGAGAGGGATTAGGAGTGGGGCGATCGCCCGACCGCTCTCAGTCCGTTTTAGCACAGGCCTTCGTCCCGTCCCGGATGTTCCGGTTTTCTGCTACCAAGGATTGCCAATCAGCGTGAAGGAACTCCAGAAATAGGGATGGGTGAAATCGCGATCGCCCCTCCCCCTTAGCTCCTCCGGCAGCGGCCAACGCTGCATCGGCGTCACCAGTTCATCTCCTACCACCCGCACCTCGCCGCGCAGCAGCGCCAACTGCGCCTGCTGCAAGGCTTCCGCCTTTGTGCTCGTGCCGAGCAACTGGCTGTAGAACTGGCTCATCAGCGCCAGCGTGCCCTCGTCGCTGACGTACCAGAGGCTTCCCATCGCTGTCTTGACGCCAGCGGCGACCGCGAGACCGGCAAAACCGAGTTCCGCTTGGCGATCGCCCAGGGCTGTCCGACAAGCACTCAGCACTAGCAGATCCACCAGCGGCAGATCCAAGCCCAAATCGTACAAGCGATCTAGTCCCACCCGTTCGTCCCAGAACTGAATGTAGGAATTCTCCGGCTTGCCCGGCTGGAACTCGCTGTGGGTGGCGAGGTGGACGATCCGAGAAGGTTCGGCTTCACGATTGCCTTTGAGGTTGGGGACCGTGAATTGCTCGTTGAGGAAGGTTTCACCGGGCCAGAGCTGATTGGCGATCGCCTCCACCTCCACCGGCACGGCAGGCAGCGGTTCCTTGATTTGCGCCGCCGCCGTAAACTGTTCTGCCCCCATCGCCAGCACGGTTGCCCCGCCTAAGCTACGGTAAGTTAGGTCGGTGAGGGTCAGGCTCGGCATCAACCCCACGCTGTAGCGCTCGATGATGAAGCCGTTGCCGTCGTGGAGGGTTGCTAGGGGCAGGGAGCGCAAACCAGCATCGACAATAAAGGCAAGGTGTTGGATGTTGCGTGCCTGCAACTCCGGTTCGAGGGGCGCAAGGAGCCACTTGTAAAGTTGCTGGCCGGGTTGCTCGTAGCCCCGTCGCCAGCGCGAGGTGACGTTGCGGCGCAACTCGCTGACGACCGCCAGCAGTTCCTCCCGAGTTGCCTGGGGAATGCGCCGCTGGATCAGTTGACCTCGGGCCGTGACCAGCACCAACTCTAACTCATCATCGGGCTCGCCCTCGCGGAGGGCGGATTGGATGAGCTGGCGGCGGTTGGCGGTGAGCCCTTCCTCGAAGTCGCGGATGCTGTCATCGGCAGCGAGTTCGACGGTTTCAGGCGGCCGGAAGAAGGCATAGATGACAGCAGTGGGTACGCCCGTCTCCGCTTCGGCGGCCAGGAGAGCTTGCTGGGCCTGAGCCAGGCTGAGGGTACGGCTGCGACCCTGAAGACCGAGGTGGCTGGCAAAAAGGTCGGTCATGCCTGAATCAAGAACTGCAAACAGCGATTCATCAGCACGGGTTATCTCCAGAGAGCGATCTACGAAGTCGCGTTCGATCGTGTGGAGTCGGGGCAATTCAACGAAAAACGGCGCGCGGTTCGTCAACTGGAAGCTGGCGCTGAGGGTGGGACCGATGCTGGCGATCGCCACATACTGCCCCGCCACACCATTCGCCACCAAGTCCAATTCAGCAATGCCCGCTGCATTGCTGAAGACCGTGAAGTTAGTCGCCTCAGCCGAAGGGCCAGCAGCCGGAACGCTGAAGTTGACAGCGACGCCCGGTAGCGGCCTGTTGAACCCGGTTTCCGTGACGCGGACACGCAGGGTTTCCGGGAAGGGGGTATTCGTGTTAGTTGTCTGTTCGTTGCCGCCGACGATTTCCAGACCGAAGCCAGCAGACTCGTAAGCGCCGCGATCCACCGCCGCTCCGAGAATGCGACCAACGCCGCGCTGGTCGGTTCCGCCAGGGGCGAAGGCATTGTTGCCGCTGTCGAGGGCGAGGCTCGTGGGAGCGAGCGCGTGGGTTTGGGTGGGGCCGCCGTAGTTACCGAGGGGAAGCAAGCCGGGATCAACACCAACAAGGTTGCCAGCGCCGAGAGCCAGATTAGTTGCACCTGCGATGTTGCCGAGGAGGTTGAACTCGAAGGTGCTGCCTGCGAAGTCGCCGCCGAGGTCGTTGCTGTTGTTGTTGGCGATGATGCTGTTGCGGACGGTGAAGACGCCGCCCGCCCCGAACAGGCCGCCGCCGTTGGTAGCGGTGTTGTTGACAATGGTGGCATTGCGAATCGTGCCGCCGCCAAAGCCCCAAACGCCGCCGCCCCCTGCTCCGGCTCGGTTGCCGCTGAAGGTGCTGTTCGTCGCGGTTACACCACCTATACCATCGCTGTGAATTCCGCCGCCATTGATATTCGCTGAATTGCCGCTGAAGGTGCTGTTCGTCGCGGTTACCGCACCACCCGTAACACCAATATGAATTCCGCCACCATTGCCATTTGCTAAATTGCCGCTGAAGGTGCTGTTCGTCACAGTCACTGCGCCTGCGCCGTTGTTGTGAATTCCGCCACCGTCACCGTCCGCCGAGTTGCCGCTGATCGTGCTGTTAATCACAGTTACCCCAACCCCCAAAGCCCCAACATTAATCCCGCCACCGTCACCGTTCGCCAAATTACCGCTGATCGTGCTGTTAATCGCTGTCACCGCGTCGGTTACATACATTCCTCCGCCACCAAATGCACCAGCCTGATTGTCGCTGACACTGCTGTTGGAAAGTGTCACCGTAACAGCAAAAATCCCACCGCCTCCTGCCGCCTGATTGCCTGTGACGCTACTGTTAGTCAACGTCACATTACCAACGAGTGTGCCAATTCCACCGCCACCACCGGCTACCGAATTATTGCTAACGACACTGTTGTTCAGGATTACTGCACCGGCAGCAAGACTCCCGATCCCGCCTCCAACCAATCCTGCTGTTGAGGTATTATTACTAATGGTGCTGTTGTTGAGGGTGACTAGACCATTGTTGTAAATTCCGCCCCCTTCACCCGTTGACACATTACCGCTGACAGTGCTGTTGTTCAGTATCACTCCACCACCAACCAGATCAGTAATCCCACCCCCAAAACCTGTTGAATTATTATTACTAATGATGCTGTTGCTCAGCGTTAACATACCACCGCCACTAGAAACGATTCCACCCCCCCCTCCAAATCCTGCCTGATTGCCGCTGACCGTGCTGTTGGTTAATGTTATGTCTGCGGAGCCAAAAATCCCACCTCCAGATTGTGCCGCCTGATTGCCAATGATGTTGCTGTTTGTTATTATTATCGGACTATCACTTTGGATTCCGCCGCCAAAGGTGGTCGGTTCATTGCCACCAGTAATCGTCAAGAAGTCAAATGTCGCGGCTGCTCCCACAACGTTGAAAATCCGGAAGGTATTGTTGCCTTGAATCGTTACATTCGTTCCTTGTCCGGTAATCGTGAGTGCGTCGGTGATTGCCAACTCCCCAGACGTAAGGCTCACCAGCGTCACCCCCGGCGCAAAGCGGATATCATCTGCTCCACCAGCACCATTGGCATCAAGAATGGCCTGCCGCAATGAGCCAGCCCCGGCATCATTGCCATTGGTCGCCATGAAAATTGCCAGGGTGTCGGCATAGTCGATGATGCTCTGAGCATTGAAAGCCAGACCCGCTTCAATTAGCCCAGTACTTGTTTCCAGAGTCCAATCGCCCCCCAGAGCAGCGCTGCCCGTTAGATTCGTAGAGGCAGCCACATCTGCACCTGTCAGATCGGCGAGCGTATCGATAAACGCTGCGCCGATCTCTCCCAGAGCCGTGAAGCAACTGTAGAGCAGAATATCGGCGCTCTCGCTCAGATGGCCCGCCCAGCTTTGTAGCTGTTGCTGATACTGGCTCATCGTGTCAGCCGAGACAAAATCCCGACCGAGCCAGAAGTTTCCGGCGCTGCCTTCGGCGGCAATATGAACCTCATCAACTGGACGCGCTGAAGTTGCCAGCGTTGCCGTTATCCTGGCGATGCCCGATTCTTGAGGAGTGATCGCAATGGTTGTCGTTCCCGCCCGGCCGCCGTAAAGCAACTGCTCGTAATCAGGAACGGTAATGTCTAGAAACGTCAGCGCCACCGGGTCGCTCGCGGCCCCGAAGATCGTCACCGTTGGCGCGCTGTAGGCTCCGTCCTGGGTGCGAATCAGCCCCGGCTCGCTCGGTAGCACTTGACCGGCTGCGGCTAAATGCACCGTTTCCGCCTGCACCAAGCCGGAAACCTCAACATTACCCGCCGCAACATTCAGTCCCGTTCCGGTCAGCAACGCTGGGAGATCAGTCGGCTCGATCCCCGCTTCTACTGCCTCAGCAGGAACCTCTAAACTCAACAACATTCCCGGCTGCGAGATCCGCACGAGATTTTCCCCTGGC
The DNA here is from genome assembly GCA_964397305.1 of uncultured bacterium. Classification (GTDB taxonomy): domain Bacteria; phylum Cyanobacteriota; class Cyanobacteriia; order Cyanobacteriales; family Spirulinaceae; genus JAAUTY01. The sequence continues at coordinate 136,407 of CAYNIP010000006.1, read as the reverse complement.
ACCGCCGCGAGGATGATGCTGCCGCCGGGCGCTTGCAGGGAACCAGAATTGGCAATCGTTCCTCCGTAAAGTCCTAGGTTTTGCCCCGAATCAACGGTTAACTCGCCCGCGTTGACAATGGCTGCTGGTTGCTCGCTGAGGAAGGCGAACTGGTTCGGCGTGCCGATGAGCTGGGCGTAGTTGTTGTCACCAAAAGCATTGAACCATTCCCCGTTAGCAAAACCAATCTGGTCGGCGGTGGTGGCGATGAAGTCCGCCGGAACGTTCAAGCTAGCTTGCTGCCCAAAGACGATCCCGGCGGGATTCATCAGGTAGAGATTTGGCTGGCCGCCGGTGACTTGAATCAGGCCGTTGATGATGGAAGGATCGCCGCCTGTGACGCGCCCCAGGATGTTTTGCAAATCAGGATTGGCGAGGAAATTGGCGATTTCGCTCGCGCTCAGGCCAAACTGTTGAAAGCTGTGAAATAAGTTGGCTCCAGCCTGCGTGCCGCCGTCGATGCGATAGGTCTGGCCGTCAAACTGAACTTGGGTTCCTGTGCCATCGGTGGCGGGGGTGATGCTTTGGGCGCGAGCTGGGCTGGGGGCAAGGGTGCAGAGTGCTAGGAGTGCCAGGCAGCTTACGGCTAAGTGCTTCATCGGTGCGGGCAAAGTTAGGATAGCACCAGTTTACTCGCTCAGGAATGGGGGCATCTCGCTTGGGAGACCCCTCTTCGCTCTACCTGGGAGCAGGGGAGCTAGAAGCCCTTCACCCCCAGGGAAGGGGTTGGGGTGAGGGCTGAGCTAAGGAGTACCAGCATCCCGCGTAAAATTTCGTTCATCCCCTAGGACCCCCCCTTTGCGCTCATCGCCAAGTCGTGCGAGCTGGGAGCATTGGCGTCAAACAATCTCGTAGCCAAAGGCGGCTGGGTTCGCGGCCTGGAGGTCGAGATCCGCCAGCCCGTACTCAGCCCAGCGACGCTCCACCAAGGCCGCCATCGCTGGATCAGACTCGAGGGGCGCGCCCCACTCGTGCTCTGTTTCCGGGGGAATCTTGGTGGTGGCATCGATCCCCATGCGACCCCCGAGGCCGATCTTTTGGCTGGCAAAGTCGAGGCTATCAAAGGGGGTGTCTGGCAGGATGAAGACATCACGCACGGGATCGACCTTCGAGCTGATCGCCCAAACGACTTGGCGGGGATCGCGGATGTTGATGGTCTTATCCACAACGATGACAAATTTCGTGTAGGTGAACTGGGGTAAAGCACTCCAGAAGGCTAGGGCTGCCCGCCGCGCTTGCCCAGGGTAGGCCTTATCGATGGCGATAATCGCGGCCTTGTAGCTGAGTGCTTCCATAGGCAGGAAGAAGTCGGTGATCTCTGAAACCTGCTGGCGCAGGATCGGGGTGTAGATGCGGTTGAGGGCGATCGCGATCGCCGCCTCTTCCTTGGGCGGCCGGCCGCTAAAGGTGGTGAGATAGATCGGATCGCGGCGGTGAGTCAAGCAATGAAAGCGCACCAAGGGCGAATCTTCAACGCCGCCGTAGTAGCCCATGTGGTCGCCGAAGGGACCATCGGGAAGCACTTCGCCGGGGGTGATCGTCCCTTCTAGGACAAACTCCGCATCGGCCGGCACGTCCAGATCCAGAGTCTTGCACTTCGCTAGGGCGACACCGGAGCCGCCATAGAGACCGGCAAAGAGCCATTCTGACAAGTCCACCGGGATCGGGGTGGCCGCCGCCATAATGATCAGCGGATCGACGCCGAGGGCGATCGCCACCTCCAGTTTTTTCCCCGCCTCCGCCGCCTTCCGCAGGTGTCGTGCCCCCCCCCGCACCGAGAGCCAATGCACCGTCATCGTGGTCTGCGACTGAAGCTGCAAGCGGTAGACCCCCACATTGGGAGTTCCCGTTTCCACATCCTTGGTAATCACTAGGCCCAGGGTGATGATCTTGCCCGCATCCCCCGGATAGGGCCGGATGAGGGGCAACCGCTGCAAGTCGAGGTCATCCCCTTGGAGCACCACCTGCTGGCAGGCCGGGAAAAAGTCGCGCCCCGGCTTGGCCCGCAGGACATCGAAGAGAATTTTGCCAAACTCCAGGGCCTGAGTCGGCGTCTTCGGCGGCTTCGGCTGTTGCAGCGTTGCCAGCTTTTTGCCCAGGGCCTCCAGCTCGAGGGGCTGTTCCAGGTTCATCGCCCAGCAGATCCGCTCCACCGTCCCCATCACATTCACCGCGACGGGGAAATCGGCCCCTTTGACGTTTTCAAATAATAGGCCAGGGCCTCCGGCTTGGAGCATTCGGTTGGCGATTTCGGCGATCTCCAGATCGGGATCGACGGGGGCCGAGATGCGGCGTAGTTGACCGCGCGTTTCGAGCAGTTGGAGAAATTGACGGAGATCGCGTGCCACGGGAATTGGGGAAAAAGGGTTTCAGGAAGCAGGAGAAAGGGCCGCAGCCTAGCCCGGAAACGGTGAAGCTACTGAGTGTAGTATGGCAGATTTCAGTCTCGGGTGCGGCCGCAGCTCCAGCCGTCCTTGGGCCGGGGCAGGCCCGTTAAGACCCCTCTCCCGGAGAGCCGTGCTGTCCTAGGGCAGCCCCTTTAGCACCCCCGCCAGGGTATCGAACACCTGATCGATTTCCTCCCGGCAGATGATCAGCGGTGGCGAGAGGGCGATGATGTCCCCCGTGACCCGAATCAGGAGGCCCTGCTCGAAGCAGCGTTGAAGACAATCGGTGCCTCGGAGGCCGGGGCGATCGCGAGGGGCCAGTTCAATTCCCGCGATCAGGCCCAAGTTACGGAGGTCGATCACATGGGGCAGGCCCTGGAGACCATGAACCCGCTCCTCCCAGTACCCGGCCAGCTCCCGAGCCCGCTCGAACAGTCCTTCTTCGGCATACACCTCGAGGGCGGCGAGGGCGGCGGCACAGGCTAGGGGGTGTCCGGAATAGGTGTAGCCGTGGGGGAGCTCAATGCTCCCCTCGGCCGCCGCCGCCATAAACGTCTCGTAGAGGCCCTGGCGTACTAATACCGCCCCCATGGGCACGGTGGCATTCGTCAACCCCTTGGCCAGGGTCATGAGGTCGGGCTGAATCCCGAAGTACTCGCTGGCGGAACTGGCCCCGAGACGACCAAAGGCGGTGATCACTTCGTCAAAGATCAGGAGCAGGCCGTGGCGATCGCAAATCTCCCGCAGGCGCTCCAGGTAGCCGACTGGCGGCACGAGCACCCCCGTAGATCCGGCCACAGGCTCCACGATCACGGCGGCAATGGTGGCAGCATCGTGCAGGGCCACCAAGCGCTCCAGCTCATCCGCCAAGTGGGCCCCCCAAGCGGGTTGCCCGCGACTGAAGGCGTTGTGGGCTAGGTCGTGGGTGTGGGGCAGGTGATCGACCCCCGGCAAGAGGCTGCCAAAGGCCTTGCGGTTGCCGCTGATGCCGCCTACGGAGAGACCGCCAAAGCCCACCCCATGGTAGCCCCGTGCTCGCCCGATCAGGCGCGTGCGGGAGGCTTCGCCCCGGACCTGGTGGTAGGCGATCGCCATCTTCAAGGCCGTCTCCACCGCTTCCGAGCCCGAGTTGCCATAGAAGACCTGGCTAAATTCCCCCGGAAACAAGTCCACAAGCCGGTCGGCCAACTCAAAGGCCAAGGGATGCCCAAAACGAAAGGTCGGCGCAAAGTCCAGCTCGGCCACCTGCCGCTGCACAGCAGCGACGATCTTCGGGTGGCAGTGCCCCGCGTTCACACACCAGAGCCCTGCTGTACCATCCAGAATCTGGCGCCCGTCGTGGCTGGTATAGTACATCCCCTGGGCCGATACCAACAAGCGCGGCTGGGCCTTAAAGTGGCGATTGTTGGTGAAGGGCAGCCAAAAAGCATCCAGGGGCGGGGTCGTGCTGGGGGCAACCACGGTCACTCTCTCCTAAAATTCAGGGGGAATTAACCTTCTATTGTCCCCCATCAAGCGGCTGGGCAGTTTGCTATCCTTTTGCCAGGGGTGGACGAGAAAAAGCGTGGCTCCCCTGAATCTTGAGCTATTGCTCAAGAGCAGAGTGTAGCCTTCTTAAGCGTTACGGGGCCCCCTCTGAGAGAAGCCGCTGTGCGTCTACATCTCCCGGCCCCTGCTCCCAAAGCTGGGAGCAGAGGAGTTATGAAGCCCCTCTCCCAACCTGGGAGAGGGGTTGGGGTGAGGGCTGAGCGAAGGAGTACCAACATCCCGCATAATCCCTCGGCCCCTGCTCCCAAAGCTGGGAGCAGAGGAGTTATGAAGCCCCTCTCCCAACCTGGGAGAGGGGTTGGGGTGAGGGCTGAGCGAAGGAGTACCAACATCCCGCATAGAATTTCGTTCACCCCTTTTGCCAGGATGATCTCACTGTTCAACGACTCTCGCTCTCATCCTTAAGGACAGCGCTGACCGGCTCAGAACCAGACAGACATCCTTCTTAACCCTAGCACCCCCCACGGTAGTAGCTATAGCCGACCCAAATTCCGTGCTCCGATCAACATCCATTCCTTCGCCAGTATCCCCCCATGCGCACCCTCCTCAACTCCCTACGGCTCCAATGGTTTCTCGCGACCAAAGCACTGGGCTATAGCACGGACTTTGTAGAAACCCTCTATCGCATTTATCTCAATCACCAAAAAATCATCCACTTCCGCGACGGCTACCCCGTTTACTCCCTCTCAACCCCGGCCTTATTTAGCAAGCCGGCCGCTAACTTTATTGCCCGAGCCCTCTACCGCACAATTCAGAACAAGAACCTCCCCAACCTGATGAGTTTGGCTGTGAATGATACTTGTAACGTTCATTGCGAGCATTGCAGTTTCTTTGAAGCGGTGGAGCAACCCGGCCGACCTTCCCTGGATTTGGGCCAAATGCAGCAGGTGATTGCCCAGGCCCAAGAATTGGGGGTCTCGGTGATCAACTTTGTCGGTGGCGAGCCCTTGTTGCGGCCTGACCTGCCGGAGCTGATCCGCAGCGTCGATAAATCCCGCTCGACGACCATCCTCTTCACCAACGGCTGGCATCTGGCTCAGCGGGCGCGGGACCTGCGGCGGGCTGGCCTCGATAGCGTGTACGTCAGCTTGGACGCGGCCGATCCGGTGGGCCATGACCTGTTTCGGGGGCAAACGGGACTGTTTGAGCGGGCGATCGCCGGGATTGCCGCCGCCAAGCGCGCCGGTTTCTCCGTCGGCATCTCCACCACCCTGACCCCCGAAAGCTATGCCCGGGGCGAATTTACCGCCATGGTCGAACTCGCCCGCCGCCTGCGGGTCCATGAACTCTTGATCTTCGACGCCCTCCCGAGTGGCCGTTACCAACACCGCCAAGATCTGGTGGACGATCCCCATTGGATCGAGGCGGCTATTGCCGCAGCCCGCCCCTACAACCGTGATCCCCGCTATCCTGGCATCGTTTTCTTTGCCTACTTCACCAGCCATCGCAGCGTTGGCTGCGCCTGCGGCACAAGCTATTTCTATGTCTCTCCCTACGGAGAGATCATGTCCTGCGATTTCAACCACACCAGCTTCGGCAACGTGACCGAAACGCCCCTCTGGCGGCTGTGGGAAGGCCTTACCAACCGTCCCGAATTCTGTCAGGCGAAATGGGGCGGCTGCAAGGTAAAAGATGCCGACTTTCGCCGCCAGTATGCCACCGTGACCGGCGGCCCCACCCCCTAACACTGCTTGCCAAGACACCCCTATGCTTACTCCCCTTTCCCCCCTCCCCTTGCTCGCTCACTGCGGGCTAGAGAAAACACCGACTCCCGCGATCCTTGTGTTTGAAATCGTGGCGATCGCCCTCTCCCTGCTCACCCTCGGCCTGCTGACGCGGCTCGGCGATCGCCTCTGGCTCCGAGCTGCGATCATGGCGATCGGGGTGCTCCTCTTCGAGCTATTCACCGCGCCCCTGTGGAACAACGAACGCCTAGGCCTCTGGGCTTACCTCTACCTCGATGTCAGTTGGATCTTGACCCTAATCTGGACCGCCATGATCCTAGCGGTCGTGATGGGAGTGGATCGCTGGCGTGCGGCTTGGCCAGCCTGGCAGCGGTTTCTGCTCTACATTGCCCTGCTCATCGTCGGTGTCGGCCTGCTCGAGGTGGTCGTAGTGAATCTGGGCATCCGCAGCTACGCGCCCGAGGTTTTGGCCAACCTGCGGGGGGGCTTTATCGCCAATGTCCCCCTGCTCGATATGCTCTACTACACCCCCGTCTTCACCAGTCTCGTGATTGCCTTTTACAAATACTGGAGCTTCTGGATCGATGCGGAGCCCCTGATCCCCAGCAAGCACCGTAATTGGGGACGCAGTATTCTAATTGCCTTTCTCGCCGTTTTCCTTCTTGAGGTGCTGGTGCATCCTTTAGTCGATACCGTGAACTTTCCCCGCTGGTCCTATGCCCTATTTGACATTAGCTTGCTCCTAGTCGGGGCCTGGGTGCTGATGATCGGCGTGGCAGCCGTGGTGATCGAGCAGCTGTTCATGCACTGGCCGCTCCTTTACCGCTTTCTCTTCGCGATCGGGATCGCCGGTTCCCTGGCCCTGCCCCTAGAGGCCTGGCTCATTCACCAAGGCTATCGGGTCTATGGCGCCAGTGCGACGGCAAACTTTATCGGCTTTATGATTCCGGTCCTGAACATCCCAATCGAAATTGCCTTTGCCATTCCCTGTTATATGGCCTTGATTATTGGCACGATCCGCTACTGGGAAACCATTTTGGATAACCGCTTATGATCCCCCCGAGGATTGCACCGGGTCTGCCGCAGCCGCCTTGGCGGATTTGTCTATTGAATCTGGCCGTGGGCCTCCCCGTGACCTTTACGCTCCTGGCCTGGAGCTTGGGCACAGCTCAGCAGGTGCTCGCCCTGGTGGCCCTGTCCGCTGTCTGCACCTTGGGCAGCAGCTTGCTCCTCTGGCTGCCCCTCTGGTGGCTGGTGGGCTGGCTGACGCGGCGGCTCTATCGAGTGAGTCGCGCTTGGTGGGCGATCGCCCCCGAGACCCCCCTACCCTGCAACGGAGAAAAACATCATGCGTGGTTATGAACTAGGAACCATCCTCTTTCTCAGCCTGCCCCTCGGGGCTGTCGTGGTCTTTCTGGCCCTGATTGCCCTCACGGGCAGCCTCAGCAATGCTTGGGCGCTCCTGGCCATGTCCCTCCTCTGCACCCTGGGCCTTGCCTTAATCTTCTGGGTTCCCCTTTGCGCCGGGACAGGGATGCTCCTGCTGTTCGGCCTCCTGGCGGCCTACCGGGCACTCCGAAGGACGACCGGAGCCCAGGTTGCTCCCCTAGACAGCCTCGCCGCCGCGACGCAGCCCGACCGCCGCAGCCGCAATATCCATTACCAAGCGGTAGCCGACTACATCCGCAAGGCCGAGGCCAAGGGAACCAGCGCTGCCCAGATCGAGGCCCGCTTAGCGGACCAAGGCTGGAGTGAGCAGGACATCGAACAGGTCCGGGCGCTCCTGACCGTGGAGGCCGGGGCCTAATCCCGCCGGGGGGCTACCCCCCCCTCGGAGGGATGCGAGGGCGAAGGCTGGGTTAAGCATCGGTGCAAGCAGGACTCTATCAAGGGATTTAGGGTGTTGGTGTTCGCGCTAGCAGGTCGGAGACATCAGCCTGTTTCGGAGAAACGTAGGGCTGCAAAACTGAGATGCTCCCACAAGCACCGGCCCCTACAAGCCCTGGATTCAGGCTCGAGTCTGGCCCACGAACGCCAGTAGCCACTATCACAATTTTTAACTTTGATTGCAAACAAGCCGCAGCCGGGGAAAGGGTGCTAGATTAATAACTGAAGCTGATTGGCTTCTCTGGCAGATAAAACAGTTCATCGAGTCTCAAAAACACCTAAACAAGCGAGGAAAACCCCACTGTTTTATTTACCACTGGCTCCGTTCAACCGCAGAAACAGCAACGTCGTAGAATACTCCAACTTCCTCTAAATACACTGTTCTGGGAGCAACCTCGCTCCAGTGGGTTTACCGCTGATCGTAGGACTCTAGATAGCATTGACTCGGTAGAGGATGTAATGAAGTCAGTCTCAATTCGTTGCTGTTTTTGCTTGGCCTCAGATGAGTGACTCTTGATCCCCAAGGCTTGGGTGATGGATTGAGAAAGTGTCCGGGAGCTTGTCCTAGGGACTTGCTCAGGGTGAAGAAACCAGCGCGGGGTTGCGCCCTCAGATTCTGGAAAAACGTCCCCAAAGGGAGTGCTGGAGTCGGCCTAAGCGAGCATGACGTAAACTTTGTTTGCGATCCCTCCTAGGCTCTTGCCCAAGTGCTACATTAATAAGTGAAGCGACTCACGCTTCCCTGGCAGATACAACAGCCAATTCTGTTAACCAAGTCACCAAGAGGTACAAAGCGCTGTTCAATTCCCTATCTGTCTCGTCCACCGACAAAAGCAGCAACTCTGTCGAACGCTCCAATTTCTCCACCTGATTCTTAAGGGGAGTGACTCCCTAGCCTCCAGGCTGTGGTGAGAGTCTCCAGATAGTCTCAACGACGTGGGAGAAAGACGTGAGCAAGTCCAGGTTGCTGTTTTTGTGTGTCTAGGGTCTAGCCCTCGGGTTGCCTCTCAGTTAGGCAAGTTTGCCCCCTCTGCGAGAAGCTGCTGCGCGTCTACATCCCCCAGCCCCTTCTCCCAAGTAAGTGGAAACCCAATATCGCTTTCCCGGCGCTAGTTCTGCGCGAGGACAGCCGGTTGCTCGAGGCGCTGGAGGGTGTCGAGAAAGGCATAGACGGCGGGGGTTTGGAAGGCTTCTACTGAGACGATCGCCCCAATCACGCGCTCAAAGGGCACGGGTAGTTGGCACGCCTGCACGCCCGGGGGAAGCGGTGCGGCGGCGAGGCAGGGCATGATCGCGGCCCCTAGACCTTGGACCACCATCCCTACCACGGTCGAGTCCTCGCTAACCTCGTAGGCGATGTTGAGGGGCACGGGGGCACTGCGTATGTATTCCTCAAGGCCGGTGTACCAGGTGTTGCCGTGCCGCGAGAAGATCAGGGAGTACTGGGCCAGGGCTTCCCAGCTAATGGGGCTGGGGGCCGGCTGGAGGCTGGGAGGCAGCAAGGCTACGTACTGATCCCGCAGGAGTTCCCAGGCGAGGAAGTCAGGACTGGTGGGCAAGTAGGTGAAGCCGAGATCGGCCTGCCCATGACGCAGGGCGCGCTCGATGCTGCTGAAGTCTTCGTGCTCGGAGATCGCGATGTTGATGTTGGGATAGTCTTGGCGAAAGGCAGCGATCGCCAAGGGGAGCAGGTGAGTGGAAACACTGCGAAACGAGGCAACGCGCACGGTTCCCCCATTCAAACCCCGCACCCGGTTGGCGTCTTCGCCGATCTGGTCGAGGAGTTGCAGGATCTGTCGCGCCCGGCTGAGGATGGTTTCCCCCACGGGGGTTGGGGCGGCTCCTTGGCGGCCACGGGTCAGGAGGCAGACGCCCAGCTCGGTTTCTAGCTGGGCGATCGCATGGCTGACGGCCGACTGGGACACCTCCAGCTCCAAGGCCGCCTCGCTAAAGTTCCGGCAGTCGGCGACGGCCACGAGGGCCCGTAATTGCGAGAGTTTCACGCGCTGAAGATTCATGCCAGCCATCGATCAACACCCCCTCCGGCACTCCCTAACACGATACGCGGTCGTGACCATCGCCGCTGGCACGGTGACAGAGCATGAATTTTGCTCATATCTGCCATGCACGTTTATTCTAGATCCCCCCCCAGGGCCTTGTTAGGGTGAGGGTAGGTTTTGGGATCACCGATGCAATTCGGCGGGTCCCCTGCAATGCGGAGGTGGCTTATGAGAGGCGCAATCGTTGCTCTAGAGCGACAATGGTATCGTCAGGTAGACCGGGAGCACTCGGGCCCCAGCTTCTGGGCGCAGGTGAAAACGGCGGGAGCGCGCCTGCTGGCAGCCTTCGGGCCTCGCTCCACGGAGCCTTGTATCTGGACGCGGACGGATCGCCTTGGGCGGACCTGGTGGTATGCGCGAGACCCGATCACGGACCAGCGCTTGACCCAAGCTTCGGAAGCGGAGGTGCGGGTCTGGCTGGAATCCCGTTACTATCGCTAATATCCCTCAATTCTTTGGGGGAGTCCCAGCAGGGTTGGGCCTCCCCTCGGATCGAAGCTCAGGAGCGAGGCGCAGCGGCGGCTCGCTCCTGAGCAGTTGGGGTCAGGAGCGAGGGGTTTTGGGCCTGCTGTCAGGGGGCAATGAATCGCCTAGAATTAAGCTAGAAGTTTGGACTCGCTCTCCAGTCAGCAACTCCGAACTTTTTTGGCTGCCGTCCGTCCTCAGAATCCACTGGATTGGTTCCCTTACCGTGGCGATCGCATTAACCCTCTTGCATCCCAACCAAGCTACCCCGGTTCAGAGCTGGACCTTTGACTCTGAGCAGGCGATTAGTATTGGCCGCAGTAGCCAAAATGATGTGGTGCTTTACAGTGCCGTCGTCTCCCGCCGCCATGCCGAAATCCGCAATCAGGCGGACGGCTGGCAGTTGGTCAACTTTGGGGCTAATGGCACCTACGTTGAAGGTCAAGCCGTGACCCAATTGGCGATCGCCGACGGCATGGTGATCCGCTTCGGTGAGTCTGGGCCCCAGGTGCGCGTGCGTTTCGGTGCCATTGACCCGCAGCACCTGGGCCGGATCGTGCGGCGATCGCGCCTGCCCGCCCCCGATGATCTCAGCAAACACCAGCGCACCCTCTACACCCCCGCCGCCAACGAGGGGGCAACGGATCTAGATTAGAGGCTGTCCCGCTCTGCAACCTTGCGCCGCCAGGATTCTAGCTCCAGGGTTGGCAAGGACGAACCAGTTCACTCTAGACCTCCCCCGTTTCCCCCGCGCCGAGTTGCTGAGCGAGGCGGGCATTAAGGGCTCCATCTCGTACTAATTGCTCTAGGGCATCCTGTTCCCCTAGGGTCGCGATGCGCTGGCCGAGTTGCTGCTGGTAGTGACGGACCTGCTGGGGGTCTTGGCTGGCGGCAGACACCAGCTGGCGGGCGGCGATCTCGCTGTCCTCCTGGTAGGCGGCCACGCAGTCCCGGGTGATCGCCGCCTCCAGGCTACCGTCGGCTAGAGAACGCTCGAGGGTCTGGGCCACTTGCGCGCAGACACAGGCCAGGGCGGCATTGGCCTCATACTTGGCCAGGTCTCCTTGCTGGCTGAGCCAAGCGTCGAGGGGGGGCAGGAGCCAGCGGACCGTACCCCGCAGCCAGTCAGGAGTTGAGCGGAGGGTGATGAAGGGGGGCGGTATCGAACCCTGCAAGACCGCATCTCGACGCAGCGTGACCCGTAGCTCGAGCTTCGCCAGCACGGGCTCGCTCAGCAAGCCACAATCGTAGAGGTAGCGATAGCCCATGGCCTCGAGGGTCAGGGCTTGGAGCCAGAGGGCCTGGTGGCGGTCATAGACTGACAGACGGCGATCGCCCCAAAGCGCCACCAGGCCCTGGTCCAGTTGCTGGAGGGTGCGGCGGTAGTCTTGGGCTAGGGTCGTGAGGGCGACTCCGGCCCAGGGCTTGAAACGCTCTAGGTCAGCAAACTGTTGCAGGGCCTCGCGCTTGGCGGTGCGGAGGGCCTGCAACCGTTCTACTCGCAGGGCCAAGCGGGGTTGGGCCAGTTCTAAGTAGCGGGCTAGGGGCGCGAAGCTCGTGGCGGCCAAGCTGCTGGAGAGCAGGAGAGTTCCCAAAGCCAGAGCTAAGAGCAGGCTCTGGGGGGTCTCGCTCGCGGGCGGCAAGCTGAACAGCAGCACGAGGGCGATCGGGCTCCGAGGGCCGCCCCCGAGCCAGAGGGTCTGCACCCGCCAATCCAGGGGAGTCACTTGGCGCAGGGCATTGACGAGGGGCACGAGCAGGTAAACAGCGAGGGCCCGCGCGAGGCTACCGGCTAAAAGGATCACGACGAGGAGCCAGATCAGCACAAACCAAGCATCCAGGCTGCCGAGACTGGCGATCGCCCCCCAGCCGGCTAGCAAACAGATGAGCGTGCTGAGGGTGTAGGCTAGCGAGGCCCAGGTCTGAGCCAAGACCTCCCGATTACTCGGGCTGAGCTGGGTGGCCGCCTGCCAGCCGCCCACCAAACCGAGGCAGACAACGGCGATCGCCCCCGAGACCTGCCAGTACTCAGCCAAGCCCGCCACCAGCCACACCGCCACCAAGCTCAAGGCCCCTTGCCCATAGGGCTGACGCTTGGTCGCCCGGAGGCCGAGGGGCAACAGCAGCCCCCCAACAATCCCGAGGAGGCCGCCCCCCAAGCTGCTAGTTACCCAGTCTGCGAGCCAGGGTTGCCAGGTCGTGAACGCGAGACCCTCGCGAGTCGTCAAGCTGGCGATCGCGCTGAACCCGACCACGGCCAGCCCTTGATTGAGCGCACTCTCCCCCACGAGCAGAGCTGGCAAATAGCGCGGCGTCCCTACCGCTTGCCAGGCTAGTCTTAGGGTCACGGAACTCGTAGCAGCCAAGGCCGCCCCCAGCCGCAAACTATCGACTAGGGAGAGGGGAGAGAGGTAAAACAGAAAACTGCCGATGGTAGCCAGGCTGATCACCGCCCCCAGGCTCGCCAAAAGCAACACCGCCCCGAGGTGAACCCGAGCCAAGCGGCCCTCCAGTTGCCAGGCCGCCGCAAAGAGCAAGGGTGGCAGGCCCAGGGTGCGGGCCCAATCGGGGTCAAGCCGCAGGGGGCCTAGCTCCGGAACCCAGAGAGGCAGGCTCGCACCCACCAGAGCCGCCAGCCACCAGCCGGTGAGGGGCCGGCGCGGTTGGGCGATCGCCGCTCCCCAGGCCACGAGTAACAGGGCGGTCAAAGCCAGGTGAAGCGTCGGCAAGGTGAAGAGGCTCCCTTGTAAACCGCGAGGGGCAACCCTGCTCGCCGGCCCCAGGACCGGAGCAACAAGGCTTTATCCCCTCAACCATACTATGGCAGCGCCAGGTCGGCCCTGAGCAGCCCGAGGGCGGCCTCCCCCGAACGCGGGCCCGGATGGACGAAACTTTACGCGGGATGTTGGTACTCCTTAGCTAAACCCTCACCCCAACCCCTCGCCCAACTTGGGCGAGGGGCTTCTAGCTCCCCTGCTCCCAGCTTTGGGAGCAGGGGCCGAGGGATGTAGACGCGCAGCAGCTTCTCGCAGAGTGGGGCCCGTAACGCAGAAGAGGGCAACCCTCTACTCCTTGAACCCTAGCTCAAAATTCAGAGGAGCCGCGCTTTTTTTCGTTCACCCCGCAGGCCCACGTCGCTCACACTCGGCGCAGCGAGGCGATATGCTAAAAGTAATCCCTAGCATTTACTCGTTAAGGTTGCCTGCCATGCTTGCGCCCAAACGTGTTTACGTGTTGCTCGTCAATGCTGGTACGGACCATGAAGGCATCCACTCAGTCCAGATGGGCGGGCGTAACAAAGTCTTGATGTTTGAGTCCGAAGATGACGCCCTGCGTTATGCCCTGCTGCTCGAGGCCCAAGATTTTCCCGTGCCGACGGTGGAGGCCTTTGCCGCCGATGAGATTGAGGAATTCTGCCGCGACGCTGGCTACGACTGGGAGATGGTCGAGACCGGCCACCTCGCGATCCCCCCTGAGGCCAACGTGGACACCATGGATTGGCAGGCCGAGGGCTCGCCCGCCAGCAACGCGCCCGAGGCTCCCGACGATCCCACGGCGGCCAGCGAAATGTCGCGGGATGAACTCGAAGCCCTGCGCCGCCGCTTCGAGGGATTGCTCTAGGGCGGGGGTTCCCCGCGCCGCTCGTCTCCCGGCCGTTCGTCCCGCCGGGGAAGCCTTGAGCCGACAGCAAGGCGCAGTGTATGGTTGAAGCACGCGACCCTGTGCGACCGAGAGCGAGGCCCCCTACCATGACCAGCCTGGAATCCCGCGGCCACTTGCTGACCGAGCAGATCAACCCCCACAGTACCAACCTGGACCAACTCACCAGCCTGGAACTCGTCGATCTCTTCAATCGTGAGGACGCTCACACCCTGAGGGCGATCGCCCAAGCGCGGCAAGAGCTGGCCCAGGCCATTGACCGGACGGCCGCCGCCCTGCAAAAAGGGGGTCGCCTGTTCTACATCGGTGCTGGGACCAGCGGCCGCCTCGGGGTTCTGGATGCCGTTGAGTGCCCCCCCACATTTTGCACCCCGCCCGAGCTGGTGCAGGGGATCTTGGCGGGGGGTGCGCCGGCCCTGGTGCGTAGCTCCGAGGCCCTGGAGGACCAGGCTGAAGAGGGTGCAGCGGCGATCGCCACCGCTGGCGTGACCGGCCGTGATGTCGTCGTCGGCATCACGGCCGGCGGCACAACGCCCTATGTGCGCGGCGCTCTGCAAGCGGCTAGGGCCACCGGAGCCCTTGGTCTGTTCATCGCCTGTGTCCCCGCTGAACAAGTCGCGATCGACGCCGATGTAGACATTCGACTGCTGGTAGGGCCCGAAATCCTCGCGGGCTCCACGCGCCTGAAGGCCGGCACAGTCACCAAGATGGCCCTCAATATCCTCTCCACCAGCGTTATGGTGAAGCTGGGGAAGGTCTACGGCAATCGCATGATCGATGTGGCCGTCAGCAACGAGAAGCTACGCGATCGCGCCCTCCGCATTCTCCAAGACCTGACCGACCTCGACCGCGCCGCCGCCGCCGAGTTGCTCGAGGGCAGCGGTCAGCGCGTTAAGCTAGCGCTATTGATGCACTGGCGTCAGCTCAGCGCCACCGAGGGCGAGCACCGACTCGCCGCCAGCGAGGGTCAACTCCGGCGCGCGCTGGAACTGCCCTGAGGTGCTGCCCAGCCCGTTGCGGCTGGGGCGATCGCCGACCCGCTTTTCATTCCCCCTCATCATGGTCAACTCTGAATCCTTCATTGTCATTGCGGTTGCCGGTGTCGCCCTCGGCATCCTGATCTGGGGCTACCGTCGCGCCCAACCCTACGGCCAGCTCGGTCTCCTGGCCTGGTTGCAGTCGGTCATCCTGATGGCCCCCTGGCTGCTCTTCTTCGGACTCTTCGCCCTCGGCATCTACCTCAACCTGGTGGGCATCATTCTCTTGGTCCTCGTCTCCACAGGCCTCTACATCTACCTCGGCCGTCGCCTGCGGGCTGCCGGTCAGCAAGAACTACTGCGGGAGCGCGCCGCCCAGCGTTTGGTGGAGCAGCAGGCCGCTACCACCGAGGCCACCGGAGAAGCCCGCGCCAGTGCAGATCCCAGCGTCCCCGACGCGATCCCCATTCCAGAGGCTGATCTCCAGGCGATTCGCGGCATCTTTAGCCTGGACACCTTCTTTGCCACTGAAACCATTTCCTACCAGGAAGGCGCGATCTTCAAGGGCAACCTCCGAGGCGAACCGGCGGCCGTTTACGAAGCTCTGGCAGCGCGCTTGCGCGAGCGCTTGGGCGATCGCTACCGGCTCTTTTTGGTGGAAAACCCCGATGGTAAACCCGTAGCCATCGTCCTCCCCCGCAGCAACGACCCCCAGCCCCTGACCCTCGGGCAAAAAAACCTCGCGGCCGTCCTTGGGATCGCCACCCTCGCCACCAGCCTCGAGGCCGCCGGCCTGCTGCGAGGCTTTGACTGGTTCAGCGACCTGGGCCGCCTCGGGGAGACCTTGCCCCTCGCCCTCGGACTCTGGACAATTCTGGCAGCCCATGAGGCCGGCCACTGGGCCCTAGCCCGGCGTCATGACGTTCGCCTGAGCCTTCCCTTTCTGCTCCCCAGTTGGCAAATTGGCTCCTTTGGCGCCATCACCCGCTTCACCTCAGCCATTCCCCACCGCACCGCCCTCCTGGACATCGCCCTCGCCGGCCCGGCGGCCAGCGGCCTGCTCTCCCTAGCAATCCTGACCCTGGGGCTCGTCCTGTCCCAAGGCGATAACCTCTTTGTCCTACCCACCCAGTTCTTTCAGGGCTCGGTGCTCGTCGGAGCCCTCGCCAAGGTGGTGCTCCAGAGTAGCCTCGAGGCCTCGACCGTCAGCGTTCACCCGCTGGTGGTGCTGGGCTGGTTAGGATTGACGATTACGGCTCTGAACCTACTGCCAGCCGGTCAACTGGATGGCGGCCGCCTGGTGCAGGCTATCTATGGCCGCAAGACAGCGCGCCGCACGACGATCGCGACGCTGATTGTGCTGGGGTTAGTGGCAATTTTTAATCCGGGGAATCCGATCCCGCTCTACTGGGGAATCCTGATCCTGTTCCTGCAACGGGATCTGGAGCGGCCCAGCCTCAATGAGTTAACCGAGCCCGATGATGCGCGGGCGACCTTGGGGCTCCTGGCCCTGTTTTTGATGTTGGCGACCCTGATCCCCCTCAGCCCTAGTCTGGCGGGTCAGTTGGGGATCGGCGGCTAAGTCAAGTCCAGGAGCTGGCTCGACCCTGTGGACAAGAGCCGACTGGCGCTATCTGGGTGCTAGGCCGACAGCAGGCCCCGGGGGAGCGCTTTCAACCTTGATCCGCAATGATGACGCGCCAAGCGATGAAGCTGGCAAAACTCAAGTAGCTGGCGATCGCCAACCAATCCATTAATTGCATGGTAATCATGATGTCTCTCCTCGCACAGGTGGCTAGTGACCTGCACAGCTAAATCCTACAGCAGTTCCGAGCTGATAACTGTTCAATCCGGTCATTTTTGCAACGGGTCAATTGACAAACTGGCTGCTGTATGGATAGGGGGGCTTAACCAACAACCGAGACGCTAGTTCGTGCGTCTCGGTTGCCGAGGAGAGCAAGAGAGCCGGGGAGTGCTCTAGAGCGTGGGGGCTGGGCTCCGGGTATCCGCGCTGCTGCTGCCATTGAGGCTGTCGCTCGGAGTCCCATTGCGGGGGACGATCACGCCATAGCCGCCGTGGTTGCGAGCGTAGATGACGTTGATCTCGTCGGTGTCACAGTTCCGAAACACGTAGAAATCGTGATCGATCAATTGCAACTGGGACAAGGCGTCCTCAAGGCTCATGGGCGGCATCGCAAAGTATTTCGTCCGCACCACTTCCGAGGGCAACTGGGGCTCGCGATCGCCAATCAAGTCCGCCGCCACCGGCTGATCCGCCGCCAACACACTGGTCTTGGGCTGCACATGGGTGCGATTGTGGAGGTGTTTCTCCTTGTACTTGCGGAGTTGGCGCGCGATCTTGTCGGCGACCAGATCAATACTAGCGTAGAGGTCTTCGCTGCTTTCTTGCGCCCGGATCACCGTGCCATTCGCATGAACCGTGACCTCCGCTTTGTGACTGTTGCTGATCCGGGGATTGCGGGCCACTGAAAGATGCACATCCAACTTAGTGGTGATGTTCTGGAAGTGCTTCACAGCCTTTTCCAGCTTTTCCTGGACATAGCTGTTGATGGCTTCAGTGACGACAATGTTATTGCCCTGGACTAAAAGCTTCATACTTGATCGCTCCATCGAGACTATGGTGAATGTTCGCGGGGCTCCACCCCGACCTCAGGCCTGGGAGAACCCCTTGACAACCGCGCTAGTCAGGCGCTCCTGCCCGCGAACAGAAGACGAAAGCGGCCCTCCCTCGGGCGTCTCGGCCTCGAGGCCGTCTCGCTCCCGGGGCCCTCGGCCCCCGAGCGACCGAGGGATCACAGCAATTGGTAGGCTCCTCCTCTCGATCTCCTCGGAGCGCAAACCCAGACACGGTAACGCCTAGACGGCTCTGAGGTCTATACATTCCACCCTAGCACTTTGTATTCTAGAGAACGAAATCGCTTGACTTCTCTTTACCATCCGTTGCATCCCTTGACATTCCCCACCGCTCGCCCCGGTTGGCTGCTCGAGTCCGGCTGCTGCCCCTATCTCGCCGCCTGGCAACAGCAACAGGCCTTGCTGCAAGCCCATCTGCACAATCCCCACCAGCCCGATGTGCTTTGGCTGCTGGAGCATCCGCCAGTCTACACCCTCGGCACCGGGGCAACCCTGGCCCATCTACGCTTCGACCCGGCCCAGGCCCCCGCCCCCCTCTACCGGTGCGATCGCGGGGGTGAGGTCACGTATCACGCGCCCGGTCAACTGGTGGGCTATCCGGTGCTCAACCTGCGCCGCCACCAACCCGATTTGCACTGGTACTTGCGCCAGCTCGAGGCGGTGCTGATCGCGGTGCTGGTCCACTACGGACTGCCCGCGACCCGCCAGCCCGGCCTCACCGGAGTCTGGGTCGAGGGGCGCAAACTGGCCGCCATTGGGGTCGCCGCCAAGCGCTGGATCAGCACTCACGGGTTCGCGCTCAATGTTTGCCCGGATCTTCAGGGATTCCAGGCGATTGTGCCCTGCGGGATTCGTGATCGCCCCGTGGGCAGCTTGGCCGAGTTTGTGCCGGGGATCACCCTGGCCGCCGTGCGGGAGCAGGTGGCCGCCTGCTTTGCCCAGGTATTTCACTTGGCCTGGGAGGCGATCGCCCCCGACGATCCCCGGCTCCAGCAGACCTGGCGCTATCCTCCCCAAGGCCGCCCGCCCCAAGCCCTGACCCACCTGACCCCCGCCGATTAGGCCCCCGGCCCCAAGGCAGGAAATCGTTCACAATTCCTTACACCCTGCCCCTTCCCCGCTGCATAATGAGCCCGGCTGGCGCTGTAGGTAGTGATAACACCACCACTCATCGATCGGGAGTGTACCACCATGCTGCAACACACCAAGCCTTGGGCGATCGCCGCCCTTGTTGGCCTTGCCGCCCCCAGCCTCCTCCTCCTTCATCCTGACGCGGCCCGCGCCCAGTCCGTCTGCGGCCGCTCTGCCCAAGTCGAGAGCTTTGAAACCTCGAGCCAGCGCATTGCCATCTGCGACGAAGGCCGCCAGTTGAGCATGATTTTGATCAACAAACGTAGCAACACCTCCCGCTGGTTGAGGGTGACTCAGAACGGTTCCCAGAGCTATCGTGGCTACGATGGTCCGATGGAATACCAGGTTGACCGCAGCCGTTTCACCATCTACGACAATGGCTGGGAAATGATGTCAGAGCCCGTGATCGCCCGCACCGACTTCTTGGGAACCGGCTCCCGGCTCCAGGATCGGTACGACAATGGCTACCGCGATGGCTATAACGAAGGGTGGAACCAAGGCCGGGCCGATCGCGGCTTCAGCTACGACCCTGATCGCGCTCTAGGGCCCGTCCGCAGCGACGAGTATGGTCGCGGCTACCAGGCCGGCTTCCGCCAGGGCTATGACGACAGCTACCGGGACCGCCGCTAATCGTGAGGCTCGGGGGAGCCGCGCCGGACCGGCAGGAACCCGAGGGCCCTAGCCGGTGAAGTTATCCCGGCGAGGGCTGGCGGCGAAGGATTCTGGGGGAACCGAGGGGCGATCGCCCCTCGGCCCTGAGAATAGGCCGGGAGTCCGCTAAAATGCTCGAGAGCGGTCTTCAGGCCCGGTCATCCTGTTTGCTACCTTTCTGAGTCCATCATGAAGCCTTCTGCCGTCTCCCAGATCCGCTTATCCCTAGCCTGCCTTGCTGTGCTCACGGGCCTCATGACCCCAGAGCCAGCCCTCAGCCAGCCAACCCAGGTTCTCGCTCCAGCCCGGCCCCAGCTCACGGGAACCGCCTTCTTTCGCGATACTGAACAGCGCGCTGTGATCAACTGGTACACCGACGGCAGCGCGACGTTGGAATACAGCGATCCCTGGACCAGCGCCACGATTCGCTCAACCGACGTCGATCGTCAGGGCGATCGCCTCCGCTTTCGCATGGACAACGGCAGCACCATCGTGCTGACCGGCTGGAACTTTCAGGGAGCCGCGTTCACCGTCCTTGCGCCTCAGGCCACCTACCTAGCGACGATCCCCTACATCTCCCACTACGATCGCACCAATAGCCTCGAGCTCGCAGCCGCAGATCGCCGCCCAGCCCCGACCGAGCCTCCTACCCCCACGGTCGCTGTGCAGCCCCCCGCACCGCCTCAAGCCCCCGTCGTTCCCCCAGCGCCCAAACCGGAGGCTCCGCCGCCGCCGTCCTCAGCCGTTACCTCGCCCCCCGTCCCCCAACCCCCGACTCGTCCCTTTGGGGCTTCCCCCCCACCAGTTCCCCAACCCCCTGAGGTGGCCGCGCCGCCGCCGCCCGTCGTCGTGGCTACGGCCACCGAGGCCCAGCACGGCCAATGTCGGCGCATCGTGGGTCTCGCCCTCGGGGCCCTGTACACCAATATTGAGACCCAGGCCACAGCCGTGGAGCCTTCCGGCCTCGCCCGTATTGAGTGGAGCAACTTCCCCAATCGCCAGCGGGGCTATTGCTATGTCAATGATCAGGGGCAAGTGGTGGAAATGAAGGTGGATTAGCCAGCACGGCTCGGCGGGCGAGGAGGATCGCTCCCTGGGCAGCGTCGCCGGCCGGCGGCACGAGGCGCGATCGCAAGGCCGGCTCCAGATAAGGCTCCAGAAAGGGGGCCAACCCCCCGAGCAAACTACAGGGCAAGGGCTCTGGCCCCTGGGAGGCCAGGGCGCGGCCAATGCAATCCAACTCCCGGCCGGCCCCTTGCAGCAATTGCACCGCTAGGGGCTCTCCCTGAGCGGCCTGCTCGATCACGAGGGGCGCGAGACTGGCAAATTGGGCAGCATCCGCTTGGTTGGCCCAGATGACGAACTGGGTCAGGTTGTGATCAAAGCGGGCCCAGAGCTGAGCTAACAGCGGCGAGGCCTCCCCACGCCCGTCCTGCCAGTGCAGCGTCCGCCGCACCACCTCGAGACCCAACCAAGCGCCACTGCCTTCGTCACCCTGGGGAAACCCCCAGCCTCCCACGCGCTGGGCGCGATCGCCCACGATCTGATAAGCAATCACCCCCGTCCCCACCGCAATCACCGCCCCATCCTGCCCCCCGTGGGCCCCGAGACAAGCGACGTAGCCATCGGACTGCAAGGCTAGGTGGGCAAAGGGATGTGGTTCAGCGAGAAAGGCTTGGCAGGCGGCGGGAACCTGAGTACCAGCGAGGCCCGCGCCGCCATAGTAGCGGTAGCGGCGATCGCCAAGATGCAGCCCTCGGGGGGCCAAGGCCTGGTCAATCGCCTGATAGATCGCCTGCCAAGCCGCCGCCGGCGAGGCGCGCAGATTTGCCGGCCCGGCGCGACCGAGGCCCAGGAGCTGGCCCGCCTCGTCTTCGACGCGGGCAATCGTCTTGGTCGCGCCGCCGTCAATCCCAATCCAGAGGGTGTGCATGGGTTGCTCCGGGTTCCGATTAGAGGGATAAAGGCTGGAGATGTGCTGAAGATCCATCAGGTTAGCGAGGGAGAGGTCGAGATGCAAGTGGTGGAACTGGGTGTTTACCCGATTAAATCCTGTCGCGGTCTGACGGTGACAACCGCCGCGATCGCCCCCACGGGCTTTGTCGGCGATCGCGAGTTTGTGATCACCGATGCCCAGGGCCAGTTCCTCAGCCAGCGCCAACTCCCCCAGTTGGCCCAAATCCAGGTGACTCAGGCCGGGGAGCAGCTCACCCTGGCCTACGCGCCGGGGGGGCTGGAGCCCTGGACCTGGACGCCCACCGACCAAGGGCCGCTGCGGCCCGTGCAGGTGTGGCGCGATCGCACCCTCGCCAGGGACCAGGGCGAGGCCGTGGCCCAGTGGTTACAACGGGCCCTCGCCCTCGAAGCCCCCGTGCGCCTGCTGCGCCAATCGCCCCAGCACCGCCGCCCCCTTGATCCCGACTACGCCACGGCGGCGAACCAGCCCGTGAGCTTTGCCGATGCCTTCCCCTTCCTGATCACGACCACCGCCTCCCTAGCCGACCTCAATCGCCGCTTGCAGGCGGCCTATCCCGGGCAGGACGCGACCGTTCCCATGAATCGCTTCCGGCCCAACATCGTGATCGCCAGCGAACAGCCCTTCGCCGAAGATGCTTGGCAGACGGTGCAGATTGGCCGCGTGTGCTTCGATACGGTCAAACCCTGTGCCCGCTGTATCGTCACCACTACGGACCAACGGAGCGGCGATCGCAGTCCCTTAGGGGAGCCTCTGCATACCCTGGCCCAGTTTCGTCGGGTTCCCAAGGCGGGGATTTTGTTCGGGGTCAATGCGATCGCCCGCGACCTCGGCACGATTCAGGTGGGCGATCCGGTACAGGTTTTGCCGGGCCTCCCCGAGGGGCAGCCCTAAGCCTCCAGGCCGACCGACGGGAGAGGCCTGGTCAACGCGGCCCCCAGCCTCCCCGCCGGCCGGGTACAATGAATGCCGCACTCTTCCAGCACCAGCGTGTTATGACCTTCCCGGCGGGCGCGGTCGAACTATCCATCGTCATCCCGGTCTACAACGAGGCCGAAAACTTAGCGCACCTCTTTACACGCCTCGAAACTGTCTTAGCGGCCCTCAACGAGCCCTACGAGATCGTTTGCGTCAATGATGGCAGCAGCGATGCCACCCTGCCGAGCCTCCTGGCCCACCGACAGCGCAACTCGGCGATCAAGGTCGTCAACCTGGCCCGCAACTTCGGCAAAGAGGTGGCCCTCACGGCCGGCCTCGAGTTTGCGAGCGGGGCCGCCGTGATCCCTATTGATGCGGATCTCCAGGACCCGCCGGAACTGATCGGGGAGCTCGTGGCCAAGTGGCGGGAGGGCTATGATGTCGTCTACGCCACGCGGCGATCGCGCCAAGGCGAGAGCTGGCTCAAGCGCTGGACCGCCCGCGCCTTTTACCGCCTCGTCGCCAAGATCAGCGATACCCCGATTCCCCGCGATACGGGGGACTTTCGGCTCCTAGATCAGCGGGTCGTCGCCGCCCTGAGGCAGTTGCCCGAGCGCACCCGCTTCATGAAAGGGCTCTTTGCTTGGGTCGGCTTTTCCCAGACCTCGGTACTATTCGATCGCCAGCCACGCCAGGGAGGGATCAGTAAGTGGAACTACTGGAAGCTATGGAACTTTGCCCTAGATGGCATTACCTCCTTTAGCCTCATCCCCCTCAAGGTTTGGGGCTATGTTGGGCTGGTGATCTCAGCCTTGTCACTCTTCTACGCTAGCTTCCTGGTGCTGCGGACCCTGATCTTTGGCATCGATGTCCCCGGCTATGCCTCGCTGATGGTGGCGATTCTCTTCTTTGGCGGCATCCAATTGCTCTCCCTCGGCGTCATCGGGGAATACTTGGCCCGTGTTTACGAAGAAGTTAAGGGCCGCCCCCTCTATCTGGTACGGGACTGCTACGGCTTTGACCCGACCAACGCCCCCGGACCGCCCCTCGCCGTGGTCAGCGATCATCCCTCCGGGACACGGCACGATTCTCCTGGGGAGACGCGCCGCGATCGCCCCCGCCCCACCCTGACAGAGCCCACCCCCAGGCGGTAATCTAGCCTAGTCCGACAACCCATGACTGTAGGTCTACGGAGACTCCCCGTGCAACTCAAACGCAATGCCCTACTCCTTTTCCTCTTCTGCGTCCTGATCACGGCGGCGGGGGTCTACCTGCTCGGGGGCTTAGACCCCGAGCAGGTCCAAGCTTGGCTCGCGGCGGTGGGCTTTTGGGCTCCCCTGCTCTACATCCTGCTCTACACCCTGGGAACCCTGCTGCTATTGCCTTCGACGCCGCTCAATCTCAGTGGTGGGGCCCTGTTTGGTCTGGGGTGGGGAACCCTGTGGACAACAATCGCCGCCCTCGTGGCCGCCCTCATGGCCTTTGCCTTCACCCGCACGATCGGGCGCGGTTGGGCGGCCCAGCAATTTCGCGGCCGCTGGGAGGCCCTTGACCGGGAACTCAGCCAAGGGGGCCTCTACTACATGACAGCGATTCGGCTCCTGCCCTTGATTCCCTACGGCCTGGTTAACTTCGCCGCCGGCCTGACCAGCATTCGCAGCCGCGATTACCTGATCGGCACCGCCCTGGGAACGGTTCCCGGCATCCTCCCCTTCGTGATGATGGGAGCCGGGTTGCAGGCCCTCCAGCAAGGCAATCTGTGGCCGATCACGATTGGCCTGGGCTTAACGGGCCTCTTAATCGGCGGCGCAACCTGGTATCGCCGCCGGGGCGCGGCGCGGAAACCCCACTAGGCCCTAGGAGCGATCGCGCCCCATCTGTTGACCGTGAATGTTCACCGCGTAGGGAACCAGGTAGGTCAACAGGCCCGAGAGCCAGCGATCGCGAGTCATGCGCCCCTGGACGAGGGCGGCCCCGTGGTTGATCGCCAGGAGCATCGTGCCGACCACCAGGGCCACCCGTAGGGCCGTGGGCATCAGCTTGGGATCGATCAAGGCCCGGGCATAAGCGTGGAGAGCCGCTAGCATGGCAGAGTTGGGTAGAAAGCGCTAGGAAGTCGGAGTCGGGAAACGGTCGGCGGGGGAGCGAGCGGCCAGGGCCGCCGCGATCGCCAGAGCCGTAGCCGGAGCCAGCAACACACCGTTGCGGTAGTGGCCCGTCGCCAGCAGCACATTGTCATAGCCGGCCAGGGGGCCGATCACCGGGGCACTCTGGCCCTCGGGGCGCGGCCGTTGGCCCGACCAAGTGCGGACAATCTCCCCCTGAGCGAGGGCGGGGTAGAAGGCGATCGCCCGCTGCCAAAGCTGATGCAACCGTTGCGGATCAGCCCTTACTCCCTCGGCTGCCTCGGGAAACTCCACCGTCGCCCCGACCCAATAGGCCCCGCCCTCCAGGGGAACGAGGTGAACATCCTCGCCGCTGAGCACGGGCTGAAACTCCGGGCGGCCGAGGTCCTGGGGTAACTGCACTTGGAGGGCCTGACCCAGCACCGGCCTGAGGTTGACTGGCGCTTGGAGCTGGGTCGTGAGGGGCAGGGAACCAAGCCCCGCCGCGATCACCAGCCAGTCACAGGCCAACGATTGCTCGCCCGCTTGCAAACCCGTCACCCGTTGCTGCCCCGCTACTGCTTCCGTGGCAATCGCGGTCACAGTCGTGCCACAGTAGCACCGAGCCCCTTGGGCGACGGCGGCCGCGATCAGGGCCTCGGTCAGGGCGGTGGGATCAACTTGGCCATCGGCCGGGGAGTAAATCGCACCGTCGAGGTTGTTGGGGGCGATCGCCACCTGGGGACAACGAGCCTCGAGCTGCGATCGCGACCATAGCTCCAGGGGCCAGCTCTGCTGCTGGCGCAGGGCCTGCAAGCGCTCCCACTGGGGCCAGTTGGCCTCCGTGGCCGAGTGGAGTAATACAATTCCCTGACGGTTGTGGGGAATCGCCTGGCCGGTCAGGGTCTGGAGTTCATCGATCAGGGTCTGGTAGCGCTGCAAGCTCGCCTGCCGCAGTTGCCAAGCGCGACCCCGAGTTTTTTGCGAGACCGCCCCCATCAGCACCCCCAAGGCCGCGCCAGTGGAGCCGGCCGCCGGTTCGTCGCGCTCCAGGAGGATCACGGTGAGTTCCGGGCGTCGGCTCAGTTCGTAGGCGATCGCCGCCCCGACGATGCCGCCACCGATAATCGCAACCCGACTCACAGCGCCGGCGCAGCTGTCGGTATCAGGTCAATGTAGGCCTGGAGGTCCGCCTGGGCCCGCTCGTACTCTTGGCGAGCGAGGCTCAGAGTGCCGCTGGCGGCCGCTACATCAACCCGCTCGAGGTCACTGAAAAATTCCTTCGCCAACTCCTGAGCCGGCAACTGCTCCGCTGGCAACAAGCTGCGGCTCACGTAGCTCATGCTGGCCCGCAAGCCTCCTAAGGGACCGTGAATGAAGGAGTCAACGTCGTTCCAGTCCTCAGCCTCAATGGCCGCCTTCAGCTCCGGAAAGCGCTGCTGGGCCTCCAGGATGGGCGTCATGGCTCGCTGAATTTGAGCGATGATCTCTGGTGTATAGGTCGGTTCAACAGCCACCGAACCACCGCACCCCCCTAGCCAGGTGCTCAACAGCAGCAGGAGCAGCGGCATGATTGCACGTAAGCGTCTCATAAGCGTTTTCGTTGTTGGGTCGCAGTAATCTCTAGACGGGGGTGCAAACGCTGACCGGCTGCACCCCTTCCTAGACTAGGATACTGGCGCGACTCCTCCCCAGGGAGGCTAAATCCTGATCGGGGTCTACGGTTTTAAGGAGCCGTGCTGGAGTTACGGTTTTAAGAGCACTGAAGCGCAACGACCGCGATTGAACCCAACCGTAGTTGGGCTTTAGCCCTCTTCTACAACCCCCTCAAGGGAGCACTGAAGCGCAACTACGGCAATACTGCAATTCGTGAAAGTTTTCCCCAGGCCCACGAGTCGGATCAAGCCTAACCAGCCTCGATCGCGGCAACGGCGGCCTTCGCTGCCGCAGCGGCGGGCTCTGGCAGGGGAATATAGCCCAACTCAGCGCTGAACTGCTGGCCCTCCGTGAGGCCCCAGGTGAGCACCTCCCGCAGGGCCTGGGCCTGGGCGGCGTCCTCGTAATTTTGGTACACCAGCAGCCAACTGTAGGTGACGATCGGGTAGGCCTGGGGGTTGGCAGGATCGGCTACAAAGGCCCGCAATTGGTCGCCAAACTCGGCCTCCTCGAGGCCTGCTTGGCCTGATTCAAGACTGGGGGCGATGAATTCCCCAGCCTGGTTCTCGAGGGTGGCGATCGCCAGCCCCACCTTCTCAGCATAACCATATTCGATATAGCCAATCGCTCCTTCCGCCTGCTGGACCTGGGCCGCCATGCCGGCATTGGCCTTGACCCCCACCCCCGCCGGCCACTGAACATTGAGCCCGGAGCCCACGGTATCTGCCCACTCGGAGCTAATCGCACTCAAATGGGCCGTGACCACCGCCGTTGTTCCGCTACCGTCGGAGCGGTGAACCAAGACGATCGGCAAAGCGGGCAGGGTCTGGTCCGGGTTGGTCGCAGCTATGGCCGGATCATTCCACTGGGTAATCTTGCCCAGGAAAATGTCGGTCAGGACTTGGCGTGAGAGCCGTAGGGGCTGCTCGAGCCCGGGCACGTTGTAGGCGATCGCGATCATGCCCGCTGTCATGGGCACGAGAACAACCCCCCGCGTCACCTGCGCGATTTCTGCATCGGTCATGGCGATGTCACTACCGCCAAAATCAACCGTCTCGGCGATCACTTGCTGAATCCCAGCCGCACTCCCGGTCGGCTGGTAGTTGACCTGGAGATTGGGGTCAACGGCCTGGTACTCCGCGAAAACCTTTTGGTAGAAAAAGAAGGGAAAATCAGCGCCGCTGCCATTGAGGGCTACAGGAGTCGTTGCGGGCTCCGGGGCCGGACGGGTCGCCTCTTCCGGGGATTGGGCTTGACAAGCGGCGACTAGGCTCAGAGTCGCGAGGGCGATCGCCAGCCAGCGGCTCCAGCGTTGCAACAGTGAGTGACTCATAACGATTCCCAAGGACTCTCGGCGAACAGTAGGCATCTCGTTCTGAAGTCGATTGAACCACAAAAGTCCCTAGAAACATCCCGACCCTGGCTCAAGCAACGGGGAGTGTCAGAGTCCCCGCACTTGCTGGATGCCGCGAAAAATCAGCAGCGGATCGAGTTGCAGGCGGGCCGCCATCTCTGTTAGCGGAACTGATGAGGTTGCAGTAGCTTCTAGAGTCTGGCAGTAATGGATTAACTGGGCTCCATCCCCGCCAGTCATTACCACAGGGCTCTCGGGAAACTGTTGCCACCAGTCGGTGATGAAGAGGCCTAGACCGGCTAAAAGGCTGTGAATTGTGCCACTTGCGATCGCTGACGCTGTATCTAGGGACCAGAGAGGAGGTAGATCATTAGGGAGAGCGATCGCACCCAAAGCCGCAGTTTCTCGTTGCAGCGATCGCAACTGCACGCTCAATCCCGGTAAAATCGCGCCGCCGACCAGGTTTTTTTGGCGATCGCCCCCCGTCAACGTCAGGGCCGTGCCGCTGTCGATCACGAGGATCGGCCAGCCATAGGTTTCTCCGGCGCCGTAGAGAGCGAGGGCGCGATCCAGGCCCAGGGTGGGATAAATCCCGCCTAGGGGCACATTGGCCAAGGTGAGTTCGCTCAGGTTGGGATACCCTAGCCACAGGGCGGTTTGGGCTGGAACCACCGAGGCGAGGTAAACCGGGGGGGCTTCCCGATGCTCCTGCCAGGTAGCTAGTCGGAAATCGGCCGGGAGGCGATCGCCAATCGGCTCCTGTCGGGGTGGCCGCTCCCAGGCTGCCTGTAATTCCCCGCCGCTAAAAGCGGCGCAGTGCCAGCGCGAATTGCCAATGGCTAAGGCCAGCCAGGGTTCTGAGTGCTGCGATACCACCATGAGATTGGGTTTGTTTAGGGAAACTCAACCATTCGATAAGATTCTTGATTAAACGTTACAAATATTGCGTGCCACAATGTAAAGCAACTGACAGAATTTTAGATGCCCGCGAGGCAGGAGGCGGTTGATGGTAGCCACAGTTGTACCCAAGCAAACACGACTGACTACACAGACGGCTGTGATTGCCGCTGACACGACTGCAATGCGCTCGCTGGATTGGGATCGCGATCGCTTCGACATTGAGTTTGGTCTGCAAAACGGCACCACCTACAACTCATTTCTGATCCAGGGCAACCAGACGGCCTTGATCGACACCTCCCACGAAAAATTCCGCCGCCTTTACCTCGATCTGCTCCAAGGTCTTGTTGATCCCGCCACCATCGACTACTTGATTATCAGCCACACAGAGCCCGACCACAGCGGTTTGGTGAAAGATGTGCTGAAGCTTGCCCCCCAAGCGGTTGTTGTGGGCTCTAAGGTGGCGATCCAGTTCCTGGAAGGGTTTGTTCACCAAGCTTTTGAGCGCCGTGTGGTGAAAAATGGCGACCAACTCGAGCTTGGCAAGGGCCATGTGCTCGAATTTGTCAACGCCCCGAACCTGCACTGGCCGGACACTATCCTCACCTATGACTGGGGAACTCAGACTCTCTTTACCTGCGATGTTTTCGGGATGCACTACTGCTCCGAGCCGCTCTGGGATGAGGACTTGAGCGCTATTGAGCCAGACTACCGCTTTTACTACGACTGCTTGATGGGTCCCAATGCGCGCTCGGTACTCTCGGCCCTGAAGCGGATGGAGAAGCTGGGGGAGGTAGCAGCGGTTGCCAATGGTCACGGTCCGCTGCTGCGCTACAACGCCCATGAACTAATCGAGCGCTACCGCGAGTGGAGCCAGGCCCAGGCAAAACAGGAGCAAATGGTGGCGGTCTTCTATGTGGCTGGCTATGGCTATAGCGATCGCCTCTCCCAGGCGATCGCGCGCGGCATCGCTAAGGCCGGGATCGAGGTGGAAATGCTGGATCTGGTCGGCAGTGATCCTCAGGATGTACGAGAACTGACAGAACAGGCCGCAGCCCTAGTGATCGGGATGCCGCCAGCTTCGGGAGTTCAAGCGTCTGAAGCAACCTCCACTCTGGCTACGATGCTCGCTTCCGCCACGGGCAAGCAGTTCGTGGGCTTCTTTGAGTCCTATGGCGGCGATGATGAGCCCATTGATCCCCAGTTGGCCCAGTTCCGTAACTTGGGCCTGACGAAGGCCTTCCCCAGTATTCGCATCAAAGAAACCCCCGAGGAGGCCACCTATCAACTCTGTGAGGAGGCAGGAACGGACCTCGGTCAAGCCCTGAGCCGCAAGGAGACAATCAAGCAACGCAAGTCCTTGGATAGCGATCTGGACAAGGCCATCGGTCGCATCAGCGGCGGTCTCTACATCATCACGGCCCGGCAGGGAGATTTGAAAGGTGCGATGCTGGCTTCTTGGGTCAGTCAAGCGAGCTTTGAACCCCTGGGGTTGAGCATTGCGGTGGCGAAGGACCGCGCGATTGAATCTCTGATGCAGGTTGGGGATACTTTTGTGCTGAACGTGCTAGAAGAAGGCAACTATCAAGCCCTGATGAAGCATTTTCTCAAGCGCTTCCCGCCGGGGGCTGATCGATTTGCCGGGGTCGAAACCCGCACAGCCGCTAACGGTTCTCCGATTCTTGCTGACGCTTTGGCTTATTTGGAATGTGAGGTGGTCAGCCGCATGGAATGTAGTGATCACTGGGTTGTTTATAGCCAAGTGGCTGATGGTCGGGTCTCGAAGCCAGAGGCCCTCACGGCGGTTCACCACCGCAAAGTGGGGAACTACTACTAAGGGCCGCAGCCTCAAACTTTGAGGGCTGGCGATGAGGGTGTTCGGAGTGCAAGCTTGGGCTGCACGCTGATGAGAGAGGCGGGCCGGGGGTTCTCTGTGAGGCTGCTGCCAAATTATGGAACAATGAACGGCAGCCCCGGCTCTAACCCTGTAGTTCCGGGTGTATCCCCAGGGTTGCCCAAGTGGGGATGCTCCCGTCCTCGCTGCATCTGTCCTTCATCTCTCTGCGCTACCGATGATGCCAATGCTCCTCCGCTGGGTTCGAGCGCGATCGCGGACCCTTGGTTTTACGTTACTGGCGGTGTTGAGTTGCTGGGCTGTGCTCAGTGCGCCGCTGCCTCCTCAGGCCCAAGCACTCCGGATGAACGATTTACGGGGTCACTGGGCTGAGCAATGCGTCCGTGACGTGGTGCAGCGGGGCGTCATGCAGCCTTTTACTGATGGCAGCTTCCGCCCTAGCCTGCCGGTCACGCGCGGGGAGTTTGCCGATATGCTTGTCAAAGCCTTTCCTGAGGCTCCAACGGTGCGGGAGTATGTCCGCCGCTTTTTTGTGGACATTCCCGAAGGCTATCAACGCATCGCTCAGATTCGCCAAGCCTTTGAGACCAACTACCTTTCGGGCTACCCCGACCGTCGCTTTGCGCCGCTGGACAATATTCCCCGGGTGCAGGTTTACATTGCGATCGCCTCCGGCCTGAACTATTACCTGCCCAGCCGCGAGACAGAAGCGGTGTTGACCCAGAGCTTTGTCGATGCTGACGAGATTCCGGACTATGCCCGCGATATCATCGCCGCTGCGGTTGAGAATCAGCTCATCGTCAGCTACCCCAGCGCTCGCCTGTTTGAGCCCAACCGGGTGGCCTCCCGAGGTGAGATTGCGGCCGCCATCTGCCAAGCGACGGGCAGCCGCTCGCTGATCCCCGAGCAGTATGTTGCAGCCCCCAGTCTGGCGCATCAGCCGGCCGGGGCTCCGGTCCAGGCCGCGTCACAAATGGTGCAACCGGTGGCGGCGGCTCCCCGGGTTGGCAAGCGGCGGACCCTCGCCGCAACCCCAGAAGAACCGGTTGAGACTGAGCTGCGGGGGGTTTGGCTGACCAATGTGGATAGTGATGTACTCTTTGATCGGCGGCGGCTGGCCCAGGCGATCACGGATCTGCGCGCTCTCAATTTCAACACTCTCTACCCGACGGTCTGGAACTGGGGCTATACTCTGTACCCTAGTGCGGTGGCGGAGGCGGCCATCGGCACGGCCCTGGACCCGGAGCCCGGCCTGCAAGGGCGGGATATGTTGCAAGAAGTGATCGACACCGGCCGCGCCCGAGCCATGGCGGTGATGCCCTGGTTTGAGTTTGGCTTTATGGCTCCGGCGGACTCGGAGCTAGCGCGGCGGCACTCCGACTGGCTCACTCAGCGGCGGAATGGCGATCGCATCTGGGTCGAAGGGGGAATGCACGAGCGGGTCTGGCTCAATCCCCTCCATCCCGAGGTGCAGCAATTCATCATCGACTTGGTGGCAGAAGTTGTCCGCAACTATGACATCGATGGCCTCCAGTTCGATGACCACTTTGGCTACCCAGCCGACTTCGGCTACGACGACTACACGGTGCAACTCTACCGCCGCGAGCACAGCGGCCGCGCCCCGACAGCCACCTACGATGACCCGGCCTGGATTCGCTGGCGCGCCGACAAAATCACCGACTTTATGGCTCGCCTCTTTGCCGCCATCAAGGCAGAGAAAAATCAGGTCATTGTTTCTGTGTCGCCGAATCCCCAAGATTTCTCCCTCAATGCTTACCTGCTCGACTGGCATACCTGGGAGCGCCGCGGCCTGATCGAGGAACTGGTGGTGCAGGTCTACCGCCATGACCTCGAGGCCTTCCGCAACGAGCTGGTCCAGCGACCCATTGTGCAGGCGAAGAGCAGAATCCCTGTGGCGATCGGGGTGCTGGCGGGTCTCAAGGGGCGCTCGGTGCCAATCGACCAGATTCGCCAGCAGGTGGATTTGGTCCGGGAGCAGAAATTTGCGGGGATGTCCTTCTTCTTCTACGAAGGCCTCTGGAACTATGCCGCTGAACCGGAGGCCGAGCGCCGCTCCCTCTTCCGCTGGCTCTTCCGCCGGGCCAAGCCCCACCCCAACCTCTATCGCGGTTGGCGACCGAGCCCGGGTAGGACAGCCCTGGACCCCTCGGCGGCGGAGTCTACCTGACTGTTGCTAGGATTGGAGCTGAGAACCAAAGTCACGCTGTCAAGGAACTGGATGAGACAAGCTGCTGCCAAGCAGGGCGATCGCATTGTCGCCCGCGATACCCACACGGTTGTGTTCACAGGTGAGGCGACGGAAAACCAGACCCACTCCTTTAGCGGCCCCCTTCAGCAGTCCCTCAGCCCCAATGTCCGTATCCAGGGGCGCGCTGCTGCTGTGGTTGGCAGTGTGGGCATCAATACCCCGCGCCATGCGGTGCAGTCGCCGGCCCTGCGCTTTCAGCATCCCCCCAGTAATCGCGGTACGGTGGTCGCTGGCAGCCGCACGGTGTTTGTCAATGGCAAGCCCTTGGCTCGGGGGGGCGATCCCTGCCGAACCTGCCAAGATCCCCGCGATCTAACCTTGGGCAAGATTCAAATCAGTGGGCCGGTGACGGTCTTTGCGGGGGGGTAAACGGTCGTCTCTGGATGATCGGGCGGAGTATTAGGGGCGGGCTCTGAGCCATGCTTCTAGGTCTGCAACTGTATTTACATCAACAACGAATTCACCTAAAGCTGTGACATCTTCTGGACTCAGGGTGAAAATCTGCTCTTGGAGGGGTTCGGGAATTGCGCCCAGCTTGCGAGTCAGTTGACGGAGAATCAGGGCTTGTTGGCCCTCTTGGCGTCCTTCCTCGCGTCCCTCTTGGCGTGCCGTATCAATCACACTATTGAGATCCCGATAATACTTCAAACTGTTTTCGTAGCTGTCTTGCTCAGGGCGGGAAAGGTTAGCCAGCTCTGCCACGTCAAAGAGTTGGTTAAAGATGGGGTTTTGTTCGAGCGGTTGGGGGCGATCGCGCAATTCGGGCAAATGCCGCAACACGAAGAGCCACTGATCAAGGGGGGTTTCGAGTTCTGGGAGGGTTTTGGTAAATTTAGGCAGTTCGATGTAGATGAATTGGAGTTTTTCGTAGAAAACACGGCACTGTTGGTCTTTGAGCTTAACGATGTGAATCAAATCCGGGTCTTGTTGGTGTGCGGCAAATACGAAGTCGAGGACACCGATGGTATAAATGGCGGCTAATTCGTAATTCCACTCGCCTTTTTGGGCTTGTTCTTGAATGGGGAAGCTAGCGTAGTAAATGCTGCGGTCTTTGAAGAAGTTTTGTTTAGCTTTTTGGATCTCGACGATGAAACGTTGACCGTTGGTAGCTTGGCAGTAGATGTCGAAGATCGCTTTACGGTCGAGGGGAGTATTGCCGAGGTTTTCGGTGTTTTTGTAGGTGAGGTCTTGGATTTGGTGGTGGGGGGGCAGGAGAGTGTTGAGGAAGGCGATCGCGAGTGCTTTATGGGCTTCAGTACCGAAGATGCGTTTGAAGCCGAAGTCGGTGAGGGGGTTGATGTAGCGGTCTTGAAGGTAGGTCATGGCTGGGGGAACCAATGCTGGTTTTGATTGTAGCGGGGTTGGGGGAGGTGGCCTGGGTGAGCGGTACTATCTAATGCTGCGAATTGGCCCAGCGGTTTTTAGCCTAGTGCAATCCAGCTAAAGCGCCTCCCCCAGAGGGAGAGGGGTTTGGGGTGAGGGCTCCGTACTTTACTAGCAAGAAAAATGCTGTATAACCTAAAGCTCTAATAGCGAATACGCGGGTCAATGTAAGCATTGACAATATCGATTGCAATACTGACCAAGACCACAATTACGCCGAAGAATACTAAAATTCCTTGGACTGTGGGATAATCCCGCAGTTCGATGGCTTGGTAGAGTTGCAAGCCGAGGCCTGGCCAAGAAAAGGTAACTTCTGTCAGCACGGCCCCGCCGAGAAGACCCGCAATCGTGAGCCCCAGCACGGTAATGACTGGGATCAAGGCATTTTTCAGGGCATGAGCTACCAGAATGCGGCCCTCGGAGATCCCTCGGGCCCTGGCTGCTTCTACATAGTCAGCCACCAAGGTTTGCTTCAGGTTGACCCGGACAATGCGTTCAAAGATGCCGCTCTGGATCAACCCTAGGGTCAAGGCGGGCAGGGCTAGGTAGTGGAAGGCGATCGCCACCTGCTCTAGGTTTGCTGTCAGGAGACCATCCAGGCTGTATAGCCCCGTGAGTTCCGTTGGGCGGCTGCTAGCAGCATAGCGGCGACCGAGGGGAAACCAGCCCAGCCCGACCGCAAAGGTGAGCTGCAAAATCATCCCTAACCAAAATAGGGGCAAGGAGTAAGTGATGATGCCGAACAGGCGGCTGCCCAGATCCAGCGGTGTTCCCGGCCGCGCGGCTGCGAGGGTCCCCACGGCGAGGCCGACTACTGTGGCGACCCCCATCGCATACAGGGTCAATTCCAACGTGGCGGGGAAATGGGACCAGACGATCTGCCATACCGGCCGCCCTTGGCTGGTTAACGATGTACCCAAATCAAGCCGCAGCAGGCTACCCAGGTAGTTCAAGTACTGCAACCAGAGGGGATCGGCGAGGCCCAGTTGCTCCCGCAGGGCCGCCTTGGCTGCTTCCGGGGCGCGGGGGCCGAGGATGGCATCGGCTGGGTCTCCGGGTGTCGCTCGCAGGATGAGGAACACTAGGGTCACGATCGTCCAGAGCATCAGCGGCGCGAGGAGCAGGCGCTCGAGGACGTAGTATTGCAGGGCTTTGGCGCGGGACATGGCAGGGCCGGGAAGGAATCGCTGTCAGCTTAGCAAGCAATGGCGGCGGGGGACAATCCTAGGGGGGTGACATCAAGCGGTGGGTGAAATCAATTGCTCCGCCAAGATAGGGAAATGATTTAAGGTATTGGTTGCTTCTGTCGAGGGTCTGATGCGCTCACGACAATGATTATCAATCATGTCAATGCCGTATAGTTTCTAAGTAAAAAGCTGGAGTCTAAGGCGAGTTTCTCGTGATTTCTCGGACAGAATGATCCGAATATTCCACGAAGGCGTGGTGCTTGAAGAGTTTTATGCTGTCCTGAATTACCGATACCAAGAGATAGGGTTTGTGCAATCGCCATTATTCTTGTGAAGTGGTACTTTTCATTCCGCTCGGTCTACGCTAGAATCAGACGACCTGAGGAAGCTGACAGCCCTAAAGTGGCCTTGCTACCCGATCCGAGGTTAGGTGATTGGAATGATTCGTTACATGTTGTAAGGATTAACCCTGACTGACCGAGAATCCGTGATCTCCTCAGTATTCTCTTGTTGTTTGTCTGGTTACAGCTATGTTGCGAGTGTGTCAGCTTCCTGTTCATAACCCAGTTTGGCGTCGCTGGGTCATGGGGCTGGTGGTGGGCTCAGCGGCGATCGCCGTTGGCAGTTTGGGTCATGCTGGCTATCACCTAGCCCGTCTGTCCCTGTTGGCTGACTTGGAGCGAAATGCGCTTCTAGAAGTCAAAAGCAGTGTGGGCGACGTTGATAGTTGGCTGGGGCAGCGTAAGGCGGAAGTGGCGACGATCGCCAATACCCCCACGGCCAAAAATCTGGTCTGGTCTGACCTACAACCCTACCTCCAGCAAGAGGTAGCCCGCTTGCGGGACTTCCACTTGTTGGCCTACCTCGAGCCGGGGGGGCGTTTCCACACCGATCAGGGCAAGAGTGGCGATGCTAGCGATCGCGAGTTCTTTCGCCAGGCCATGCAGGGCCGGCTTTACGTGTCGGACCCGATTGTGTCTCGCTCCACGGGGGTGCGCCAAGTCTCGATCGCGGCCCCGATCTGGCTAGACCACCGCGCGCCGCAAGGGGTTATTTCTGGGCCCATTCCCATTGACCGCCTCACCCAGGTGGTGCAAGGGCTGCACTACGGCCCTGGGAGCTATGCCTTCGCCATTGACAGTAGCGGCCTTCCGATTGTGCCGCCCCCGGCTTGGTCGGAGGCTCGTGATCCTGAGGCGGAGACTGATAGCCTCTTAGCGGTTCAGGACCCGGTGTGGCGGGGGCTCGGCCAGCGTATGGCTGCTGGCCAAGCGGGAATTGAGCGCTTGACTCTGGACGGGCAAGCGAGCTATGTGGCCTATGTTCCTTTGCAACAGGTGGACTGGGCGATCGCCTTGGTGATCCCGCGCCGTAATATCGAGTCAGCCCTGGCTCCCCTGGATGGTCTGGCCCTGACGATTGTGGGCTTGGCGATCGCCATGCTCCTGATTCTCTGGCGGGTGCAGACCTGGGAGCAACACCATCTTCAGCAAGCGAAGCAAGAAGCCGATGCGGCGGCGGCGGACCTCGCGGCTGCCCTCCAGGAATTGCGTCATACTCAGGCGCAATTGGTGCAGAGCGAAAAGATGTCCTCCCTGGGGCAGTTGGTGGCCGGCCTGGCCCATGAGTTCAACAACCCGGTTAACTTCATTCACGCCAATCTGGTTCATGCCCAGGCCTATTTTGACGACCTGGTGAACCTGATCGAACTCTACCAAGCTCAACCCGAGCCGGCCTCGGCGGCCGTGGCTGAGCAACTCGAAGCCCTGGACTGGGAATTTGTGAAGGCTGATTTGCCTCAGCTCCTGACCTCCATGCGGACGGGGACGGAGCGGGTGCGGCAGTTGGTTCTGAGCCTCCGCACCTTTTCGCGGCTGGATGAAGAGGGTTTCAAGCTGGTGAATCTCCACGACAACTTGGACAGTGCCCTGGTGGTGCTCTCGGAACGGCTGCGCGCTCAACCCCACCGCCGTGAAATTACTGTGACCCGGCGCTACGGCCCGCTGCCGCTGGTGGAGTGCCATCCCGGCTTGCTCAACCAAGTGTTTCTCCACTTGCTCAGTAATGGGATTGATGCGCTGGAGGCGGCGATCTCGTCCGATCCCGCATCGCCTGCTGCCCAGGCTCCCCAGCTCAGTCTTCGCACCCAGGTCCTGGGAACTGACCGCATCCAGGTTAGCATCGCTGACAATGGCACGGGGATTCCGGCCGCGATTCGCGATCACCTCTTTGACCCCTTTTTCACCACCAAGCCCATTGGCAAGGGAACCGGCCTCGGCCTCGCCGTTGCCTACCAAGCGGTCGTCGGCCAGCATGGCGGTCAGCTCCGCTATCGTTCCCAGGTCGGACGGGGGACGGTGTTTGTGATCGTGCTGCCCCGGACTCAGGCAATTTCCGGCTGATCGTAGTGGCCGGGGGCCGGAAGGGTGGGGCGGTCGTCCAGTTCCTGCTCCACGGCCGTATCGGCGACCTCTTCATCGGCCTCGGTGCAGAGGGGAATCGTAAAGGAAAAGATACTGCCCACTTGCAGTTGGCTCTCGACCCAGATGCGCCCTTGGTGCTGCTCGATGATGCTGCGACAGATGGCGAGGCCGAGGCCAGTGCCTCCTTTGTTGCGGGAGTCGGAGGCATCGACTTGGTGGAAACGCTCGAAGATGGTTTCCAGCTTTTCCGGGGGAATGCCGCGCCCGCGATCCTCAACGGCGAACATGGCAAACTGCTGGACCTGAGGCTGGGTCTGGGTGTCAAACCCGGCAAACAATTCGCCCCGCTCGACACTGAGGCCTACGGTCGTCCCTGGCGGGGAGAACTTGATCGCGTTGCTGAGCAGATTGGTCAACACTTGCAGGATACGGTCGGGGTCGGCGTAAAATTCCACGTCTGTGGGCATGATATTGAGGCTGATCCGGGCCCGGTTGGCCACAACCTGCATTTGCTCTGCTGCTTGGGCTACGAGGTCAGCGCCATTCACCCACCGTTTGGCCAGGTAAATTTTGCCGGACTCCAAGCGCTCTAGCTCTAGAATATCGTTCACCAAGCGGGTGAGCCGCTCGGCGCTCTCGGCCGCGATTTTGATGATGCGATCGCCCCGAGGCGAGTTGAGATCCACGAGACCATTGGTGAGCAAGTTCAAGGCCCCGTGGATCGAGGTCAGGGGGGTGCGAAGTTCGTGGCTGACCACGGAGATAAACTCGTCCTTCATGCGCTCGATGGCCTGGCTCTCGGTGATGTCAGAGCCAATGCTGAGGGTGCCGAGGGGTTGGGCGTCGGCGCTCCGCAACAGGGTATTGTTCCAAGCGATCCAGCGCTCCTCGCCGGCCTTGGTCAAGATGGTGTTGCAGTAGTAGGACTGGGACTGGGCTTGCTTGATCAGGGTTTGGAACACCTGCTGCACCTCGGCCCGCTGGGTGGCGGGGATAAACTCGCGCAACCAGTCGTGGCCAAGAACCTCGCGCTCTTGGTAGCCGGTCAGTTCCAGGAGAAAGGGGTTGGCGTATTCAACCCGCCCTTGGGGGTCAAGGCCGATCACGGCGAGGCGGACGTTTTCGAGGAGCGATCGCCAGCGCCGCTCCGCTTCCTGGAGGCTGGCCGTCACTTGTTGCCGCTCCCAGAGTTCTTGGTGCAGGCGCTCGTTCGCCATGGACAGGGCGGCGGTGCGCTCGGCCACCCGTTGCTCCAGTTCCCGCTTCGCCGCTTGCAGGGCAGCCTCGGCCTGCTTGCGCTCCGTGATGTCGCGGACAATCGCCAGCACCTCGCGATCGCCACTGACGGCCAGCCGCACCTCCTCGTGGTATACCTGGCCGTCCACCTCGAAGGACTGCTCAAAGCTCTGGAGTTGCCCCGTCGTGAGGGCTTGTTGGATGTAGTACAACTGCGTCTCGACGAGGTGGGGTGGTAGCACCTCTGAGAGGTGATGGCCAATGCGATCGCTACTCAGCAGCTCTCGCTGGTTCTTCGCGGCGATGTAGTCGTGGTAGTAGCCGTCGCAGTCAATCCGCAGCAGGAGATCGGGGATCGCAGCGATCGCCGCTCGGTGGCGTGTCTCACTCTGGAGCAGGGCGAGTTCGGCCTCCTTGCGCTGGGTGATCACCTCGCTGAAGATCATGAGGCCGCCCACGGTCCCTTGGCGGGTCATCCAGGGCCGCACCTCCCAGTGCAGCCACTCCAGCTTGCCATTGATCCGCTCGAAGCAATCATCGTCTGAGCGCAATACTTCTCCCTGCAAGCAGCGCTGATGGATCTCGCGCCATCGCTCCGGAATTTCGGGAAAGAGTTCGTAGTGGCTGTGCCCGATCACAGCTACCGTCCCGAGGCCGTAATCACTCAGCCAGCGTTGGCTAACGTTGAGATACCGCAGCTCCCGATCCAGGATCGCCACCGCTGTGGGAATGTGCTTGATAAACTGGCGCAGGCGCTGCTCGCTCTCCCAAAGGGCTGACTCTGCCCGCTTGCGAGTGGTGATGTCGGTGTAGTGTTCAATGCGGCCGCCGGCGTAGAGTCCCAAGTGAATGGGTTGGCTCAAGTGCTCGAGCCAGCGCTCTTGGCGATGGCTGGCTGGCAACACATGACATTCAAATTGCTCAATGTAAGTGTTGTTGTCATAGGTCGCCAAGACTGTGTTGGCAAAGGCTTCGGGTTGATCAACGATCTGGCAGAGGCGATCGCGAATCAACTGGCGATTGTTGCGGCCGATCAGCGCCTCTCGCGCCATCCCCAAAAATTCCGTCATGACCTGATTGACCCAGACCACGCGAAAGTCAGCATCCAGGATAAAAATCCCTACGGCTGACTTATCGAGCACATCGTTGGTGAGGGAGCTGTAGCGGGCCTCGCTTTGGCGGAGGGCCGATTCGGCGGCCTGGTGATCGCGCTGGGCTAGTTTGCGATCGCTGATATCCGCCACCGCCGCGATGAAATAGTCGGGTTCTCCTTGGGGGTCGCGCACAAGGGCCAGGGAGACGTTGACCCAAAGGTAGGAGCCGTGCTGGTGACGATAGCGCTGCTCCAGGGCCAACTGCTGCCGTTGACCCGTCAGCAATTGCTGGAGGCCCCCAAGGCTGGCCTCGCGGTCCTCGGGGTGGATGAGCTCGTGCAGCAAGTGCTGAATCAAGGCCCCCGTCTCGTAACCGAGCATCTGGCGGAACCAGGAATTCACCCGCAGCAGTTGACCCTGCCGGTTCATCTGCACCAGGCCCACGGCGGCCTGGTCAAAGATGGCTTGGAACCGTTCTTCGCTGATCTGGAGGGCAGCTTGGCTGGACTGAGCGGCAGCCTGGGTAGCTTGGCGCTGCTTGGTTTGGTGGGCGAGGCGGGAGCGGGCCGACAGAAACAGGAGCAAGCTGGCGCTAAAGCCACCCAAGGCTAGGAGGAGGGTTTGTTGCGCCGCCCGCCGCAGGGGTTGGTTGCGGGTGTCGAGGGTTTGCCCCATTGCCCCCTCGAGTTGGGCGAGGAGGACCCGGATTTGGTCCTGGAGGATTGTGCCTTGGTTGGTGAAGGCGATCTGGGTTTCGCGATTGGTCGCATCCTGCTCATAGGCGGCCCTGGCGGCGTCGAGGGAGTCCAGGCGCTGCTGGGTCAATTGTTGTAAGCGCTCTAGGCGCTGCTGGTTCTGGGGGAGTGGATCGCCCTGCTGCGGGGCCTGGAGTAGGTG
Organism: uncultured bacterium; assembly: GCA_964397305.1. Classification (GTDB taxonomy): domain Bacteria; phylum Cyanobacteriota; class Cyanobacteriia; order Cyanobacteriales; family Spirulinaceae; genus JAAUTY01. Next base: position 96,013 of record CAYNIP010000006.1, on the reverse strand, counting down.
CTCAATCCGATTGAGGCGGTCGGCCACTTGGGTGCGGGTGGCCTCGTAGCTATCCCGATGCCAGGCGGCGCCGGTGAGGATGTAGGCGCGGTGGCTTGTTTCTGCTTGGGTCAGGGTCAGCAGGAAGTCATCCAAGGCCCGGAGATCCTGCTGGAGCTGCTGTTGGCGGTCGGCCCGGCGGCTCAATTCTATGAGGGAGTGGTAGGTCAGGCCGGCCGTGCTGGCTAGGACCAGGGCGGCGAGGGCGAGGCCTAGGGGTTGGGTGGGGAGTCGTTGGCGGCCGGTAGTCATAGGGAAACAGGCAGGCGTCGCTGCCAGAGTTTCTGATGCTCGAGCCGGTTGAGGGTCCGGGCCAAAAGTTCAGGGGCGATCAGGGGTTTCCCCACGTAGTCATCGGCCCCGGCGGCGAAGAGGGAGCCGAGGTCTGTGCTGCCGCCCCGTTCTACTAACAGGAGGATGGGGAGATGACACCACTGGGACTCGTTTCTGACGACGGCGCAGAGTTCGGGGCCGCTGAACTCTGGTAGTTCTAAGTCGAGGAGGAGTAAATCAGGTCGCTGGGCGGTCAAGCTTGACCAAAAGTCTGCTGGTTGATCCAGGCCGGTGACTTGGAGGCCCCAGGGGGTGAGCAGGGTTTCCAGGTGATCTAGGAGGGGGCGATCGCCACTCACGGCCAGCACCTGGGCCTCGGGGGGCGGGGGGGGGTCGAGGACCTGGGCGATCGCCCGCAGCACCTGCCCGGGTGCGATCGGTTTTTGCAAAAAGCCGACCCCGCCCAGCCGGGCCACTTTCACCCGGTCGAGGAGGGCTTCCTTGGCCGTGAAGACAATCACGGGCAACTGGGGGTAGGACTTGGTGACGGTGGCTAGGAGTTGAAATCCGGCATCTGCCGATTCTGGAAAGCCCAGATCCAGCAACAGGGCGTCGGGTTGCTGGTGGGCCAGGGCCTGCTGGGCGGCCGCGAGGCTATGAACCATCTGCACTTGCCAACGCCACTGCTCAGCTTCTAGGGCCACGGCGGCGGCGAGGGCGGTGTCGTCATCGACGATCAAGAGCGATCGCGGCCGGCCCGGGGCTGGCCCCGAGGCGGGCTGCCCTGGCACCCGGCCCAGGCGGAGGGCTTGGCGGAGGCCGCCGAGGAGGGCCAAGAGACCGAGGGCTTCTGGGGGGTCTTGGGCTAGGCAGGTTTCAAGACCTTGGGCGGCGGCCGAAGCAGCCTTGAGCCCGAAGCTGCCCAGGGACCCGGCCAAGGTGTGGGCCTCGTGGCGGGCGGCGGCCTGGAGGGCGGCGGGCAGGGGGCCGGTCTGAAGGGCGGCGGCGGCCTGGGCAATCACCTCGAGCCGCTCGAGATAGTGAGGCTTCTGGCGTTCCCAGAGGTCGGCCAACTGAGCTTGGGCGATGGCCACGGGGGTGCTGGGGGGCTCAGGCTCGAGCGGCTGCTCCCGCAGGCGGTAGCCGAGGCCGTAGATGGTTTCGAGGGGGTCTTCGGCTCCAGCGCGTTTGAGTTTTGCGCGCAAGCTCTTGATCTGGGTCCGCACCGCATTCTCCGTCGGCGCGTCCTCGAAGGACCAGAGCCGATCGAGCAGCACACTCTGGCTAAAAATCCGCTGCGGGTAGCGGAGAAAAAGCTCGAGGAGTTCATATTCCTTGGCGGTCAACTTCAGCAGTTGTCCAGCGTAGGTTACTTGGCAACTCGGCGGCTCTAGGCGCAGGTCGCCCCAGACCAACTCCGGCAAGCTAGGCGCCTGACCTCGGCGGAGAAGAGCGCGGATGTGGGCCAACAATTCCTCGGGGTCGATGGGTTTACTCAGGTAGTCATCAGCCCCGGCATCCAAGCTAGCGACTTTGTTGATGTTGTTATCCTGGCTAGCCAAGAGCAGGATTGGGGTGCGATCGCCTTGGTGTCGCCGCTGCTGACAAAAGCGCAGCCCATCGAGACTGGGGGCGGCGAGGTCGAGCAGCAGCAAGTCATAGGTAAAGGTATCAGCTAGTTGCCAGCCGGTCTCACCGTCGAGGGCGAGATCCACTAGGTAGTGTTGCTGCACGAGGGCCGCCTGCACACGATCCGCAAACTGGCGATCTGCTTCTACCAGCAGGATTTTCATAACATTTCAGGACGGGCGGAGTAGGTTGCCAGTCTCGGGCTGGCAGGATGTAGGGCAAGGTCGATTCAGGCCTCTTAGCGGTTGGGGTGAATGAAGTTTTACGGGGGATGTTGGTACTCCTTCGCTCAGCCCTCACTCCAACCGCTCTCCTAGGTTGGGAGAGGGTCTTCTAGTTCCCCTGCTCCCAAAGCTGGGAGCAGGGGCCGGGGGCTGTAGACGCGCAGCGGCTTCTCGCAGAGGGGACCCCGTAACGCTGTTCGCGCTAGCGTCGCGGAGCGATAGAGGGTGACACTCTGCTCCTGGAGCAATCGCTCAAAATTCAGGGGAGCCACGCTTTTTTTCGTCCACCCTAGCGGTTGATGGCTAGGCCCGTCGCAACAAGCTAAGCTTTAGTCTAGCGCGTTGTTTGAGCCCCGTTGGTGGTTCAGTCTCAGCTCGAATACTAGCCCCCAAGCCGCCCCTAGGTGCGGGGTTCCCAGCGGCGCTCCAGCCAGCGCAGGGCCTCGCCACACCAGAGCACGATCGAGGTGCCGCCAATGATCGCCAGCCACTCGCGACCGCCGAGGGGAACGGTGCGGAAGACCTCGCCGCCGAATTGGACGATCACCACCTGCCCGATGGCGATGGTCGCCGCGATCGCCAAAAAGCCGCGACTCTGACCCAGGTTGTGGAAGGCGGAGTGCGGGGTGCCCCAGCAGCGGGCGTTAAACAGGTTCCAAAACTGTAAGAAGACGAAGACGGCGAAGAAGATCGAGAGTTCGCGGGCTACCACAATTTCTGTGCGGAGCAGGTAGAGGAGATAACTGGTCAAAAAGCCGAGGAAGAGACCGCCGGCTGTGAGGATGTGCCGTGCCATGTTCGGGCTGATGATGAAGGCGTCGGGAGAGCGGGGTGGTTCCTGCATCACTTGGGGATTGGGGGGCTCCGTCGCCAGGGCCAAGGCGGCGAAGGTGTCCATGATCAGGTTGACCCAGAGCATCTGCGTCACCGTCAGCGGCAGGGCGACGCCGATGAAGGGACCGAGGAGGGCGATCCCCAGGGCGACGACGTTGATCGTCAGTTGGAAGAGGATGAAGCGCTGGATGTTTTGGTAGAGCGATCGCCCCCAAATGACGGCATTGACAATGCTGTGAAACGAATCGTCCAACAGGATGATGTCGCTGGCTTCCTTGGCGATCGCCGTGCCGCTACCCATGGCCAGGCCCACCCGAGCCTGCTTCAGGGCGGCGGCATCATTGGTTCCGTCTCCCGTCACGGCGACGACTTCTCCCTGGGCCTGGAGGAGTTCCACCAGGCGGAGTTTATCGGTGGGGACGGCGCGGGCGAGGACCTTGAGCGATCGCGCCGCTTGGGCGGCCTCCGCCTCGGGGAGGGCGCGAAACTGCTTGCCATTCATCAGGGCATAGGGTTTCTGAGCATCCTCCGGTTGCCAGAGCCCGATCTGGCGGGCGATTTCCTGGGCGGTGGCGGGGCCGTCCCCGGTGACGACCTTGACTTGAAGGCCGGCCTGTAAGCAGCGTTGGATTGCTTCAGGAACTCGCTCCCGCAGCGGGTCTTCGATGGCTACACAGCCCAGCCAGGTGAGGTAGTGTCCCATCTCGAAGCCATCGGCTTGAATTAAGTTATCGGGCAGCTCTTGGTAGGCCAGGGCGAGCACCCGCATCCCCCGCTCTTGGTAGGCCTTGAGCAGAGCCAGTAAGGGTTCCTGGTTGTGGAGGGGAAAGACGCCGTACTCGGTCATAATGTGGGAGCAGCGCTCCAGCAGTACCTCCGGCGCGCCCTTGACGTGGAGAATTTCGCGCCCCGTGACGGCGGAGGTTCCCAGCGTCACCATGCACTTGTTCTGGGCGGAGAAGGAGATGCGGAACTTCACCGTGAAGTTTTGCCGATAGGGGATGTAGTCCTGGCCTTGGTCATGGAGCCAGAGTAGGAGAGCCCCTTCCGTGGGGTTGCCGAGGGGCTCGAGGCGTTGCCCCTCGTGGTTATCGAGGTCGGCGGTGCTATTGGCGGCGATCGCCTCGGCGATCAAGTCTTGGGCAAAGCTGAGATCGGTCAGCTTCGAGGCTTGCAGGCCAGGAAAATTGCCCTCGGCCACCCGCATCCGGTTTTGGGTCAGGGTTCCGGTCTTGTCGGAGCAAATCACGGTGGCTGCCCCGATCGTCTCGCAGGCGTGCAGGCGACGCACCAAATTATTGGCTTTGGCCATACGGCGCATACTGTAGGCCAAGGAGAGGGTGACGCTCATGGGCAGCCCTTCGGGTACGGCGACCACCACGATCGTGACGGCTACCATGAAGTACTGCAATAGGGCCGCGCCGACGGTCGCGGGAACCCAGGGGGTTCCCACGGGGGGCAGGGCCTGGAGCAGCCCGCCAGCTCCGAGGCCCAGGCCCAGGAGGCCGCCACTGAGCCCCAAGCTCTTGAGCCAGCTCGCCATGCTGTCGTCGCTGAGCCAAGCGGGGAGGGTCCCCTGGGGCCGCAGGAGGGAGAGGGTGGTGGCGACGACGGGGAGCCAGACGGGGGCGATCGCCCCCACGACGCTGAAGATGACCAAAAACAGCACGTAGCACTGGGAGCCGCTGAGGTCAAATTCCCCGGTGAGGAAGGCCCGGGCGAGCAAGGCGACAAAGATGCTGCTGGCGAAGGTGAGGCCGGCGGCCCCAATCCACTGACTGAGGCGTTCGAGTTGGCGATTGAGGGGGGTTTCCTGGCTGGCATCGACGGTGGCGATGGCCTGGGCCAGTTGGCCGATTTCCGTGCGATCGCCCACGGCCACGACTTCAAACCAGGCATTTCCCTGCTCGACGAGCGTGCTGCGGTAAAGGCGATCGGCGGGGTAGGTGGTATCGGACTCCTCAAGGAGGGCTGGATCACCGGTGGGAAATTTCTGCACCGGCTCCGATTCGCCGGTGAGCTTAGCCTGATCCATGAGCAGGGACATGGCCTCGCGGACTTCGCCATCGGCGGGAATTTCTTCGCCGGCTTCCACGTAGACCCAATCTCCCATGACCAACTCGCGCCGGGCTACGGTGGTGTAGTTGCCGTCCCGCAGTACCCGCACGCGCACATCGTCGTAGACCTGGTTGAGAATGTCGAAGGCGCGGTTCGCTCGGTATTCGTTGAGAAAGGCTAGGGTGGTCGCTAGCAAGATCGCGGCGATAATCCCCACGGCCTCGGCGTACTCTTGGCGCGCAATCCCCACAGCGAGGGCGATCGCCGCCGCTACGAGCAGGATGCGGATCACCGGATCGGCGAACTTTTCCCCAAAGAGCTGCCACCAAGGCTCCCGCTGTGGCGGCGTGAGCACGTTGGCCCCGTGCTCCTGACGGCTGGCGTTAACTTCAGCAGCGGTGAGGCCGCGAGCAGGGAGCGAGGTGGTGGTAGACGGGCGACTCGAAATGGTCATGGAGTCAGAAATGCGGTGAGTAATGGTGGCTATTAACGGTTTTTGTGGAAGGTAAAACTTGGCGGTTGGAGTGCCTAGCTACCGCCAGCAGGCTGGATGCAGATCGATTCGCCCCCCTGAGGGCGATCGCAGAGTGCAGCGGGCGATCAGCTTCCCTCCCAGGACATGGTATTAATCGTAACATTGGCTGAGGGAGCGTGGGGGAGGTAGTACCAAAGCTGTTAAGTGCCTCGGAGAGCAGAAGATTGTTGCTCTAAGCTCTTCTGCCAATCTTGAGAGGAGTGCTTCCAGTTCCCCTGGCCCCCAACGGGGAGCAGGGGCTGGGGAGGTTAGGCCCACAGCGGCTTCTCGGAACGGGGCTGCAAAACGGGAACTATTTTTCTATGGTAGGTTCCTGGCTGGGATTTCTGCACCACGGGCCACAAAAGCTTAAATGTTCGTAAAATTTTTCCGACCTTGGGCCTTCAGGGGGCTTGGGGGAGGCGGGTGCTGAGGCCCTGGCGGTTAACTGGAGGCGCTGGTGTAGAAGCGGCGGGCGTAGCGCCAAAAGGTATTGGCGGCGAAGAGTAGGAGGCTGGCGAGGAGGGCTGAGAGGAGTCCCCAGCGGAGGGGCGATCGCCCGAGGAGGGCCTCGGCGGGGACGGTGGTGAGGAAGGTGACGGGAACCACGAAGGTGAAAAAGACGCGGTAGAGGGCGGGGTAGGCCACCATGGGGAAGCGTCCGGCTTGGAGCAAGCCCCGTAGCACCTCGGTGACGTTGTAGATCTTGACGAACCAGATGCTGGTGGCGCCGAGGGCAAACCAGAGGCTGTAGAGGATGACCAGACCGCTCAGCAGGGACGGTAGGCCGGCGAGGTAGTCCGGCCACCGGAGCTGGAGTTGGGTCCCGGCATAGCCTAAGATGACGAACCCAAAGAGCAGGTCGGGCAGGCCCCAAGGGGAGAGGGTGCGGGCCGAGAGCCAGAATTGGCTGCTGATGGGCTTCAGGAGGACAAAATCGAGGGTTCCTTCCTGGACGTATTCCACGATGCGGTTGAGGTTGGGGGCGAGGGCAGTGGCGGCGAAACCCTGTAAAAGGGTGAAGAGGCCGAGGACGAGCAGGGCTTCCTCCCAGGACCAGCCGGGGAATTCGTAGCCGGTGCGATAGAAGAGGAACAGACCGAACAGGCTGCCGCTCAGGTTGGCGAGGCTGCTGAGGGTGGCGATCGCGAAGTTGAGGCGGTATTCCAGCTCCGCCGCCAGGGACGTTTGCCAAAATAGCAGCAGCAAGCGCCCGTAGCGTCTCATGGTTGGCCGGCTCCTTAAGAAGGCTGGTGATGCTGGCGTGAATTATAGCGGCTCTGGGCCGGGGGGTGAGGTTTGGAAGTGCCGCACGATAGCAGCGGTTAGCCCTTCCAGGGTGTATTCTTCGGCTTCGATCTCCAGCCGCTGCCAGGTCTCGCGACAGGTGGTGGCCGTCTGGGGACCGATGGCGGCCAGGGTGACGCTGGCGAGGTGGCGCTGGAGCTCGGGGAGGGGTAGGGCCAAGGCGGTGGCCGCTAAATGGTTGAAGTGGCGCACGGTCTTGGAGCTGGTGAAGGTGATCACCTCGAGGGCGGCGGTTTGGAGGGCCTGGGTGACGGCGGCGGGAATGTGGGTGGGCAGGCCGGATTCGTAGGCGGGGACGGCGATCACGGTGGCCCCTTGGGCGGTGAGGTCCCGGATCAGTACGTCTCGGCCGCCACTCTCGACCCGGGGAAAGAGGCAGCGCTGGCCGGCGGGGGATTCTGGGAAGTGGGCTACGAGGGCGTCGGCGATGTAATCGGGGGGAATGAAGTCGGCCAGGAGGTAGTGGTCGGCGAGGCAGTGGGCGGTTTTTTGGCCGACGACGGCAATTTTGAGGCCGGCTAGGGCGCGCAGATCCCGCTGCTGGGCCCGCAGGCGATCGCAAAAGGCGGTCACGGCATTGCTGGAAGTCAAGATCAGCCAGTCGAAGCTCTCGAGCTGGGCGATCGCGTCGTCGAGGGGCTGCCAACTGCGGGGCGGCTGAATCTCCAGGGTGGGCATTTCGAGCACCCGTGCTCCCTGGGCCGTGAGCAGGTCGCGAAACTCTCCGGCTTGGCCGGCGGCGCGGGTGATGAGGATGGTCTTGCCGGCTAGGGGTTGGGGCGTTGGGGGGGTGGGTGGGGGCAGGAAGCGATCGCGCAGGCCCACGACTGGGCCAATCACGAGGACACAGGGGGCGAGGGCTTGTCCTGCCACTTGGGCGGCGATCGTGGCCAAGGTTCCTAGCCAAACCTGCTGCTGGGGGCTCCCGGCGGCGTGGATCACGGCGATCGGGGTGGTGGCTGACTGGCCGGCGGCCTGGAGGCGATCGCCAATAGCCGCTAACTGGCGACCTCCCATGAGGAAGACCAGGGTATCGAGGCGAGCGAGGGCTTCCCAGTCGAGGCGGTCGAGATCGTGGGCCGTGGCGATCGCCAGGCAGCCGCTCAACTCTTTATCTGTTAGGGGAATGCCGGCCAGCAGGGGGGCGAGCAGGGCGCTGGAGAGGCCGGGGACTAGCTCGAAGTCACAGCCAGCAGCGCGCAAGGCCTCTACCTCCTCACGGGCCCGGCCGAAGAGCAGGGGGTCGCCCCCCTTGAGCCGCACGACGGTGTGGCCCGCCTGGCAGAAGTGAACGAGCTGCCGGTTAATCTCGGCTTGGCTGGTGCTGGCTGTGCCGCCGCGTTTTCCCGCTAGGATCAGCTCGCAGGCCGGAGGCAGCCATTGCAAGGCTTCGGGATCAAGGCGGGCATCACAAAGGGCGACGCTCGCTTGCTGGAGGCATTGTTGAGCCTGGTGGGTGAGGTGGGCGAGGCGGCCGCTGCCGACGCCAACTAGGTAGACTTTGCCAGAACGGGGTGTGGAGGCGGAAGACAAGGCGGGGTTGAGATGGGGGTGGAAACCATCCCAGCCTACCCTAAGCCGGCCGCAATGCTGTCAATCCAGGCTAGAGGGCTGGAAGCCTGGCACCGCCAGTGGTTCTAGCGGCGTTTGGGTTTTGCGGGGCTCAACCCAACCTAACGACTCAGGGCTGTCTGGTAGTCAGGGGTGGTGGTTCGAGGCCAGCATCGACTCTAGACGGTCGGGTGTGTTGTCAGTGCTGATGAATTTTCACGAAATAACAACCCAATTCGGTAGGGGCACGGTTGTTACGCCCTCAACCCAGTTAATCGCTGTTTCAATAAGGGTTTGAGGGTTGGGAGACCCAAACCCTACAATGGTGCATTTAATTGGTGAAATTCCATTAGCGCTGAAGCGCCGACTACAAACTGCTGGGTTCACCCGAAACGCTGGGGTTTGGCGAAGCCCTAGGACTCGTCGCTCGTTTCCGATTTGACGCTGGGGGAGGCGTTGTAGAGGGCATCCAGGTGTTGGCGGGCTTCGTCTACATCGACGGAGCGCATCACTAGGAGGGGTTCATCGACGGGTTGGCCTTGATCGTCGAGCAGCTCCGGGTGTAGGGAACTGGGGGTAGGGCGAGAGCCCCCTTTGGCGTAGCGGCGGTTGGACTCTGACATGAGCATGACCAAGTTACGCAAGAGGTTGCTAATTGCCAGCACTGCGATCGCCGTGAAGGCCAAGCTATACAAAAGATGCAGCATTTTAATAAACCTCTAATCTCTAAATCCAGAAGACGTTAAACACTGATTATTGAATGATCCAATGCGTGAGTAGCGATTCCTACTCTCCCTCCAGGCTGAGGTCGCCGCGGGCCAAACGCCACTGGTGGGAGACCTGCCAGCATTCGGTTACGAGGCGATGCCAAGCCGCCATCTGGGCCATCTCTACCCCCACTTGCTCGCCGGTCGCCTGAAAGAGTAGTTTGGCGACCGCGACTTGTTGCTGCGCTTCGATTACCCGGGCCAACAGATGGCGCTGCTGGTCGGCACTCAAGATGGTGAGATCGGTGGCTTCCAGGAGCGATCGCGCCCGGGCGAACCAATCCTGAAAATCGGTCAGTAAAGGTTCTAGGAGAGCCTTGAGCAAGGGTTGCTGGGGATTGGGAGATGCGGCCGAGGACATAAGGCAAAAAGGTTGAGAATCGTAACCTCATGTACAATCTTAACGTTTTTCAATGGCGGTTACACGACCGTGGGGATCGGTCGCGTTCCCCCTGAGGGGATCTATCCGGTCGCGGGGCGAGCTGGCTCAGTACACTCATCGCGACCCTCACTTCCTCAGTTCCCCGCTCCCTAAAATGACCGGGGTTTTGTGGGCCGCTGGCGATCGCTTCTAGGTGCTTCTCCAGGTGCGGAGGTTGCTAGTGAACTGGGCTAGCGAGAGGGGGTGTAGGTGGGGATCGGCTTGGGCGATCGCCTGGGCCGTGGCGGTGTTGTAGCCCCAGGTGGCCAGGAATAGGGAGACGCCAGCTAAGTCTGGCTGGGCGGCGATGGTCTGCAAGGTCTGGAGCCGATCTTCTACAAACCAGAGGTCTGGGGTGGGTTGGGTTGCCGCCCGCAGTTGCCGCAGGGTTGCTGCTTTGGGTTGTTGGACTTCTTTGCCGAAAATCTGGGGGGCGGGGAGGGGGAGGCCTTGGTCTTGGAGCAGGCGCTGGACGAAGCGGCTTTCTTTTGTGGTGATGATGAAGAGCTGGGGGGAGCCGGCCCGGAGCCAAGCCTGGAGCTGGTCGCAGACGCTGGGATAGAAGCGGTGGAGGCGGAGCCAGCCGGGGAGATCGTTTTGGAGCCAGTGATCGCGGGTTTGGTCGAGGCGGTGGGCGAGGTCGCGGCTGTCTAGCCCTTCGGAGTCCATGACTTGGGGGGCGATCGCTGACCAGTTTTGGGCGAGCTCGGTCTCGGGCAGGCCGAGGACTAGGGCTCGCAGGAGGACGGGCATTTCCCAGCCGGTCTCAATGACGGGCCGTAGGCGATAGAAGGGCTCGGCCCAGGCCTCTAGGCTGTTGGTTGACCAAATTTGCTGATAGGTGCGGCAGGTGGTTTGAAAATATTCCCGCAGCCCGTCACAGAGTACGCCGTCAAAGTCGAGGGCTAGAATCTGCGGCGATTCTCCATCCATACGTGCATTCCCCTACAATTCGCACCGACCTTACGAGGTCTATTGTGCCATTGCTCGGAGCCCAGCTTGGTTGGGGGCGCTACTCGGGGGTGCATCTCACTGGGGATGAGGGCCAACTTGCCTAACTGAGATGCACCCTTACTCGGTCTCGAGGGCTGGTGCGAATAGCTTGGCGAGATCGTCGGGGGCAGGGGTGGCGATCGCCTCAGCTTCAGCCTCAGCTAGCCAAGGCTCGGTGGGGGCTGGGGCAGTCTCAGGGACTGCCTCGAGCCGGAGGTCGCTCATCGCATCTCCCCGGTCAGCGCTCTCGTCTCGTTGCTCGAGCTCTTGGGGGCGGTGCAGGGGGCAGCCGAGGTTATCGGGGCTGATGGTGCAGCCCTGAGGATCGATGTCGGCGGCGATCACGGCGCTGACCACACTAGCCAGGGAGCCAGCTCCCAGGAGGAGCAGCAGGGTGGCGCTGAGTAGAGTGTGAGTCGGTGCAAGCATCTTGGACATCTTTTTAGGATTATTCCGAGAGATTACGAGGGGTGTGGAACACGGGCACGACTCGGAGCGACGTGGATACCACGGATGTGGTCGCAGTTTAGCACCTAAATTTCAGTGTTTTCAACCAAGTTCCTCGTAATTCCCCGGTTGCTTTACACAATCTTCATCAAGGGACGGGGTTCATGGCCCCTAAACTTTACAGAAGCTTCACAAAAGGACTGTTCTGGTGATTGTACTAGGTGTTCACACGGAAATCCGAGGTGCAGTGCGATCTAGACAGGGCTGCGAGGGCGGGCAAGGGGGGTCTTGCCGCCGTGAGTTGGTGAAATTGGGGGCAGTATCGCGCGGGGGGAGTATTTTTCGCTGCGAGAAGGGTGAGAGTAAGTCGCAATTATACGGAGTCAAAGAATTGGTGTCTGCTGGCTTTGGGCAGGGTTGTAAGCTCACTTTCATCACGAAAGCACACCAAAAAGTGAGATATGCTAGTTGTGTAGATGGCCTAAAGTGAGCGTGAGCCCTAGCGATCGGCCAATTCCGGGGGAGGGTTGGGGGGTGTCGCCCCTTGTCTGGCCTAGGTGCTCGTTAGGGGCAGTAATAGGCCTGAAGTTGCGACCTGAGTGTGGGGAGGTTGAGTTTTTGGAATGGTGAATGACGTGGTGGTGATGGTCGGCTTGTGAGGCGATCGCCAGCTCCCTAGCAGGGAAGATCCGGTGCCGGTCTGCTGACTTGGCAGCAGCATCTCCCGATGTCCCAGATTCTGACTACCCTCGGTGGCCTTGAATGAGTTACTGTCTTAACCCTGCCTGCCCTCAACCTAAAAATCCTGACGATCTCGATAAGTGCCGGGCTTGCGGCGCGCCGCTGTTGATGCGCGATCGCTATCGCGGTGTCAAAGCTCTCGGACAGGGAGGGTTTGGCACGACGTTCCTCGCGATTGATATGGGTTTGCCCGGCAACCCGCCCTGTGTGATCAAGCAACTGCGCCCTACGACGGCGGACCCCAACATTTTCCAGATGGCCCGCGAACTCTTTGAGCGCGAGGCTCAAACCCTGGGCCGTATTGGCAACCACCCTCAGGTTCCCCGTCTGCTGGATTACTTTGAGTGGAACAAAGACTTTTACCTCGTTCAGGAATACGTTAAGGGCAATAACCTTCAGCAGGAGATTAAGCGCCACGGGACCGTGAGTGAAGCGGGGGCGCGCCAGTTTCTCAGCGAGGTGCTGCCGATGATCGAGTACATCCACTCGCAGCAGGTGATTCACCGCGACATCAAGCCAGCGAACTTGATCCGCCGGGAGCAGGATAAGAAGCTGGTGCTGATTGATTTTGGGGCGGTGAAAAATCAGGTCAATCCTCAGGCAGCGGCTGAAAGTTCGGATCAAACGGCCCTGACTTCGTTTGCGATTGGCACGCCTGGTTTTGCGCCCCCGGAACAGATGGCTTTGCGGCCGGTCTATGCCAGTGACATTTACGCCCTCGGGGTTACCTGCATTTATCTCCTGACGGGGAAATCCCCGAAGGATCTCGACTACGACCAAAAGACTGGCGAGATGATGTGGCGAAAAGAAGTAGATATTTCCGAAAACTTCGCCAAGGTCTTGCAAAAGATGCTGGAAGTCTCGGTGCGCCACCGCTATCAGACGGCGGATGAGGTGTTGCGGGCTCTGGATATGGAGCCCTATATGGAGAGTTTGGCCCAGGGCCTGGTGGCGAAGCCCGGCGGCTCGCCTCTGGGTAACTCAGATCCGGACCCAGACCCCCCCAGTGCGCCCACGTCGGCGACGGAGAAGCTGGCGATGGCGATTCGGGCGAAGCGGGCTCGCCGCCAATCGGGGCTGAGTCCGGGATTGCCTTTGAGCGGTCGGGGCGGCGCGAGTGTCTTGCCTAATTCGGGACGGGCGGGGAATACGGCTGGTCAGCCGGCCCGGAAGCAACGCCGACTGGATGCGGAGGAGTTGCAAAATGCCTATGTGAAGGGTCGTCGTGATTTTGCTCAGCAGAATCTTAGTAATCTGAGCTTGCCGGAGGCGAATTTGGCGGGGGGCATTTTTCACCAGTCGAAGCTGCGCCGCACGAATTTGCAGGGGGCGAATTTGGCGAATGCGGATTTTGGGCGGGCGAGTTTGACGCAGGCGAATTTGCGGAATGCGAATCTTGGTCGGGCTTACCTGGGGGGGGCGGACCTGGAGGGGGCGGATCTGCGAGGGGCGGACCTCAGCCACGCTTACTTGAGCAAGGCGAATCTGCGGGGGGCGAATCTCTGCGGGGCAAATTTGACGAGTGCCAAGATCGATGAGGGGCAACTCTCGGCGGCGAAGACGAATTGGTCTACGGTGATGCCCAATGGTCGCGGCGGACTCTGGTAAGGAGAGCTGCGAGGGCCCTGCGGCTTGGCCGGTCTTCGAGCTGCGGGTGACGACGGGGGGGGAGCGCTTGGATCGCTGGTTGGCGGCTCAGTTGCCGGACTGGACGCGATCGCGCTTGCAGCGGCTGATTGAGCAGGGCTGTGTGGAGCAGAATGGCCGGGTCTGCACGACGAAGAAGGTGCTGGTGCAGCCGGGGGATCGGGTGCGGCTGACGGTTCCGCCGGTTCAACCGACGGCGCTTGCCCCGGAGGCGATCGCGCTGGATGTCCTCTATGAGGATGAGTATTTGCTCATTGTCAACAAGCCAGCGGGTTTGGTGGTTCACCCGGCCCCAGGCCATGCTACGGGGACGCTGGTGAATGCGCTGCTGCACCACTGTGAGGTGCTGGCGGGGATTGGCGGTGAGGGCCGCCCAGGCATTGTTCATCGGCTGGATAAGGATACGACGGGGGCGATCGCGATCGCGAAGACGGATGCGGCCCTGCTCGACTTGCAGCGGCAGATTCAGGCGAAAACGGCCCGGCGGGAGTATTGGGGGGTGGTCTGTGGGGTTCCCCCAACGGCGTCGGGGACGGTGGAGGCCGCGATCGGCCGTCAGCGGGGCGATCGCCAAAAAATGGGCATCGTGCCGCTGGAGCACGGCGGTCGGCGCGCTGTGACTCACTGGCAGGTGCTGGAGCGGCTGGGGAACTATAGCCTGTTGGAATTCCGCCTCGAAACGGGCCGCACGCACCAGATCCGGGTTCACAGTGCCTACCAGGGGTTTCCGATTGTGGGAGACCCGCTCTATGGCCGCCGTCAAGATCCCGGTGTGGTGCTGACGGGTCAGGCGCTCCACGCCCGGCGCTTGGTTTTGGTGCATCCGGTGACGCGGGGGACTTTGGAGGCGATCGCGCCGCCGCCCCTAGAGTTCACGCGCCTCCTGCAACACTTGCGCCGCCGCGCTCCTCGGTGATGGTTGTTGGGGCGGGAATGAACGAAATTTTACGCGGGATGTTGGGACTCCTTCGCTCAGCCCTCACCCCAACCCCTCTCCCAAGTTGGGAGAGGGGCTTCTAACTTCCCTTCTCCTAGCTTTGGGAGAAGGGGCCTGGGGATGTAGACGCGCAGCGGCTTCTCGCAGAGGGGGCCCCGCAACGCTGTTCGCGCTAGCGTCGCGGAGCGATAGAGGGCGACCCTCTGCTCCTGGAACCAGCGCTCAAAATTCAGGGGAGCCGCGCTTTTTGCGTCCACCCGCTGGGGCGGGGCGATCGCCTGGAAAACCTCGTTCCTGCGGAGCCACCAAGGGACTAATTCCCCTAGTCAGTCGCTTGCGTTAGGGCGTAAGCTTGCAGTAGTCTACCCTAACGGCTGGATTCTCAGCCCGCTTGGTGTTGCTAGTGTTTGGTGCTGTTTTGGGGTGCATCTCAGTTAGGCAAGTTTGCCCCCTCATCTCCCGGCCCCTTCTCCCAAGTAGGGCGAAGGGGAGTCTCCAAAGTGAGATGCACCCCTGTTTTGCGCGTCCGTTGGGCGCGGCGCTGTGGGAGCGCGGGCAGGGGTGCTCCTAGCTAGCAGTTGTATCTTCATAAGAGTTTTGTGATGACCGGTGCTTTAGATAGTACGAGCGTATCCAATGGTAGCGTGCGAGCTGAGGTCGAGGTTGTGGATCAGGATGGCCTGCTCCAGATTGCCGAGGAGATTAATCAGCATCACGAAGACGGCAAGCGCCACCTTCACAGCGCCATCCTGTCTTTCAAGGAAGCCGGCGAGAAGCTGATCCAGGTGAAGGTGAGCCTGCCCCACGGTGAGTGGGGCGATTGGTTGTCGGACTACTGCCCGGACATTAGTGAGCGCACGGCTCGCAACTATATGCGCCTGGCAGAAAACTGGCAGCGCCTTGAGGAAAACGGCAACAGTGTTGCCGATTTGTCCCTGCGGAAGGCCCTGGAGTTGCTGAAGGCGGCGAAGGCGCTCCCGGAAGGTGCAGAGGAAGAGCGCGAGTCCCCCGATCTGGTCGAACCACCTGAGGAAATTCTCAGTGAACCGAAGCGAGGCTACATTCCGCGCTTAGATTGCAGTTTGGAGGGGCGTGCCATTGCCTACAAGCTCGCTCGCTACATCAGCCGCCAACAAATGGCGGAGCTGATGGCTGAGTTGCAGGCGTTGCTAGGGGAGATGAGCTAGCTCAGGCTCCCCATCCACCGGAGCTCAGGTAAACTGCCGTAGCGTTTTGAATATTTGAGGATTGAACTTTGGCGATCGCAAGTCCTGTGCAAGCGACTGAACAGTTTCTCCGTCTTGTCTTCCGGCAAGTGAAGAGCCCGGTGTATCGCCTGATTCTCTCCACGGCGAACCACAACCGCAAGCTCTTGGTACTCGCCTTCAACGCCAACCTCCTCGCCTCAGCTATGGAGACTGGCACTTTCGCCATCATCTACCTAGCCCTCGGGGTCCTGACCAACGACATTACCATCACCAGCGTCAACAATCCTGTTATCAACAATTCCGTCGTTTTGCCGCTGGTGTCAAAACTTGAGGGCGGCAAACTCTTCATCGCTCTCGTCCTGATGGCGGTGTTCGTGCAAGCACTGCGGGCGTTTTTCAGCTACTTGGGCTCGGTGTGGACGGGCTACCTCGCCATCCGCATCGGCGAACAGATGAACAACCGCCTGTTCGCCCTCGCGATGAGTTTCTCCTTCCCTTGCGCCAGCCGCTACAAGGTCGGCGACCTGCTCAGCTACATCAATGGCGGCGGCGTTGTGTATCGCCTGATCAAGCTATGGGAATTGGTGATCGTTAACGTTTTTATGGTCTGCGCCTATGCAGCGGTGATTCTCTGGATTTCGCCCGCGCTGTCGATCTTCGCGATCGTGCTCTCCCTCGTTCTAACGGCAATGCAGCGCTACCTAGAGCCGCGCTTCCAGCGTTTGTCGATTGACACAACGCAAATTGGCGTCGAACTCTCGAAGGAAAAAACTGAGAGCATCCAGGCTTTGCGCTTAATCCACACCTTCGGGCGCCAGCAGCCGACGATTCAGAATGTCTTCAGCTTGCAAGCTCAGCAAGTACCGCTGCAAGAGCAAGCAACTCGCCTCGGAGCGATGGTTACCCCGATCAGTACAACTCTGGTCATTGTGACTGTGGGCGGTTTGCTGATCGGGGGCTTCGGAATCTTGAACAATTCGCCAGCCGTTGTCGTACCGGCTCTGCTGACGTTTATTAGTGCGTTTAACCGCCTAGCAACGGAAGTGCAGAAATTAATTACGACGCTCAATGACTTTGCCTCAACAACAGGTCAAGTGAATCGCCTCAGTGAAATTTTGCGCATTGAGGACAAGGAATTTACCCGCCAAGGGGGCGAGGTTTTTGCTCGCTTGGAGCAGGGGATTGAGTTTCGGCAGGTGTCGCTGCGCTACCAGGAAGGTCAGCAGTGGGCGCTGCGCGATGTGTCGTTCAAGTTTGCTAAAGGACAATTTTTGGCGCTGGTGGGAGCGTCGGGAGCTGGCAAGTCGTCGATCGCCGATCTCCTCGTCGGTCTCTATGATGTGACGGACGGCGAGATTCTGATTGATGGCTGCGATTTGCGGCAGTACAGCTACGACAGTTGGCGCGCGCGACTGGGCGTGGTGAGCCAAGATACGTTTATTTTTAACACGACGATTTTAGATAACATTCGCTATGGTTTGCCGGAAGCGAGTGAGGCTCGGGTGATGGAAGCGGCCAAGAAGGCGCAAGCTCACGACTTCATTGGCGAGCTGCCAGCCGGCTATGAGACGGTGGTGGGCGAGCGGGGCTATCGGCTTTCGGGGGGACAGCGGCAGCGGGTCGCCCTAGCGCGGGCGATTTTGAAGCAGCCGGAAATTTTGATTCTGGATGAGGCGACGAGTGCGCTGGATAGCCAGTCGGAACGGCTGGTGCAGGAGGCCTTGGGGCAGTTTCAGCGCGATCGTACGGTGCTCGTGATTGCCCACCGCCTCTCTACGATTGTCAAGGCTGACCAGATCTTGGTGCTGGAGCGCGGTCAGTTGGTGGAGCAGGGCACGCACCGGGAGCTGCTGGCCTTGGGCGGGCACTACGCTCATTACTGGCGGTTGCAGTCCCAGGGGCAGGAGGTGGCGGTTAGTTAGAATACAGGCAGTACCGGTTTGACGTGTTTGATTCGCGATCGCCCATGCCAATGATTTCTCTACCCCACAATCTCGAGCCCGTCTGGTTGCCCACCCAAGACGAGCTACCCTACGACGACGGCGTACCGATGGAAACGCAGCGCCACAAGTGGCAAATGGATTTGCTAATTGATGGACTAACGACGTGGCTGGATGCTCGCGAGGATGGCTACGTCAACGGCAATATGTTTGTTTACTTCAGTATGAATCAGGTCAGAAACCAGGATTTCAAGGGGCCTGACTTTTTCGCCGTGGTTGACGTGCCGAAGCGGGAGCGGAAAAGCTGGGTCGTCTGGGAAGAGGGCAAGGCTCCGGATGTCGTTATTGAATTGCTCTCGCCGAGCACAGCTCAGTACGACAAGACTGATAAGAAACGCATCTATCAAGACAAGATGCGCGTGGGCGAATATTTTTGGTATGACCCCTTCAATTCTGAGGATTTTGCGGGGTTTGTTTTGCGGAATGGATTGTACGAACCGCTGGCTTGTAACGAGCAGGGATGGTTGCGGAGCGATCGCCTCAACCTGATGCTAGTACGCTGGCCAGGCGACTATCGCGGCATCGAAGCGACCTGGCTCCGCTGGGCGAATTTGGACGGTACAGTGTTGCCGACAGCCCAGGAGTTGGCCAATCTTGCTCAGCAACGAGCCGAGACGGCTGTGCAAGAAGCGCAGGCTGCCCAACAGGAGGCGCAGGCTGCTCAACAGGAGGCGCAGGCTGCCCAACAGGAGGCGCAGGTTGCCCGACAGAAAGCTGAACGATTGGCAGCGAAGCTGAGAGAGCTGGGGATCGATCCGGAGGCTCTTGGGTGAAAGGGCGATGAATCAAGCGCGGTCTATTGCAACAGGTTTACTACCGCTTTTAGAGAATGGCGATCGCCTCACCCGCGCCGAGTTCGAGCGCCGCTATCAGGCGATGCCTGACTTGAAGAAGGCGGAATTAATTGAAGGAGTTGTTTACGTGGCTTCTCCCCTGCGTTATCGCCAGCACGGTCAGCCTCACAGCGACATTATGCCTTGGTTGGGTGTTTAAGGATAGGGCGATCGATACGTTGCGGGAGGTTCTGAAATGAGGATTCAACAAGGAGGACAACAGCAAGACTTTGTTGAAAGTCGTGAAGAATTCTTGGTGCTGTCTGGCGTTACCTGGCAACAGTTTAAGAGTTTAGAACTGTCATTTGCTCCCATTGCTGGGGTCAGATTAGTGTATTTGAATGGGGTTTTGCAGATTGTGATTTTGGGGGACGAGCATGAGTATTACAAGCGGACCATTAGCTTGCTATTAGAAGCCTATTTAAGATTTCAAGGAATTCGCTTTTACAGCCAAGGTAGTGCGACGTTGGGAGATGAGAGGACTGGAGTTCAAAAGGAACCTGATGAATCTTATAGTTTTGGTATCAGAAAGGCGATTCCCGATCTAGCGCTTGAGGTGGTTGTGTCGAGTGGTGGGATTGATTCTCTGGAAATTTATGGGGGGCTTGGGGTTCAAGAAGTTTGGTTTTGGGAGGATGGTTTGCTGACAGTCTATGCTTGGCAAGGGGAGTATCACCGGGTTGAGCGGAGTGGCCTGTTGCCGGATCTAAATTTGGAGCTGCTGATGAAGTATATTGTGTACCGCGATCAGTATGATGCGGTGAATGATTTCCTGAAGGAGTTGACTGGCTAGTTGAGGAAGGAGTTGGCTTGAATAGGGCGATCAATGTCTTGTGGGAGGTTTAGTTATGAGTTCAACGAAAGCGGCTTCTCAAAAGCCGAGACCAACTTTAGAAAGTGGCGATCGCCTCACCCGCGCCGAATTTGAGCGCCGCTATCAGGCGATGCCTGACTTGAAGAAGGCGGAATTAATTGGAGGGGTTGTTTACATGGGCTCGCCGGTTCGAGCGCGGCAGCACGGTCAGCTGCACAGTGATTTGATGGGGTGGTTATGGGTCTATCGGGTTGCTACGCCGGGAGTTTATGCGGCAGATAATGCGACGGTGCGTTTAGACTGGGACAACGAGCCTCAACCGGATGGTTTGCTACGCTTGGACGAAGCTTTGGGGGGACAGTCTTGCATTAGCGACGATGATTATCTGGAAGGAGCCCCCGAACTCATCGTTGAAATCGCTGGCAGCAGTGTGGCCTATGACTTGCATGACAAACTCAAGGCCTATCGTCGCAATGGGGTCTGCGAATATCTGGTATGGTTGGTCGAAGAGCAAGAATTCCGTTGGTATGTTTTGTTAGAAGGCAACTATTGCTTGCAGGAAACGGATGATGCTGGATGTCTAAAGAGTGCTGTGTTTCCAGGACTGTGGCTAAAGGTCGATGCTTTGATAGCGGGAGATATGCAGCAGGTTTTGCAATGCTTGCAGCAGGGGTTGCAGTCGGCGGAACATCAAGTATTTGTGGCTAGATTGGCGGCTGGAGAGCGGTAAGGATGAGTTCTGCGAACCTGGAATTGAAGCCCATTTTGGAGAATGGCGATCGCCTCACCCGCGCCGAATTTGAGCAGCGCTACCAGGCGATGCCTGACTTGAAGAAAGCGGAATTAATTGAAGGGGTTGTCTGCATGGGATCGCCAGTTCGCGTTCGACAGCACGCTCAACCCCACGCCCGCATCATGCTCTGGTTGGGTATTTACCAAGCCGCAACGCCGGGTGTAGAGGTTGCGGACAACGCGACGGTGCGTTTAGATGCTGATAACGAGCCTCAACCTGATGCTTTGCTGCGCTTGGATGAATCGGCAGGAGGGCGATCGCGCGTCAGCGACGATGACTATCTCGAAGGCGCGCCCGAGCTGATTGTGGAGATTGCTGCGAGTAGCGCCTCCTACGATCTGTACGATAAGTTCCAAGTCTATCGCCGCAATGGGGTGCAGGAATATTTGGTTTGGTTGGTGCGGGATGGGGAATTTCGCTGGTACGCGCTTGAGGAGGGTCGCTATTGCTTGCAGGTAGCCGATGAAGCGGGCTGGCTGAAGAGTCGAGTGTTGCCGGGTTTGTGGCTGGATGTTTCCGCGTTGCTGGCGGGAAAGATGCAGCAGGTTTTGCAATGCTTGCAGCAGGGGTTGGAGTCAGCGGAACATCAGGAGTTTATCCAAAATTTGGGATAGTAGATGCCCTGATGGAGAGCGATCGCCCTATGAGCAATAAGCTGGTCAAAGTTTTTATTCAAGCTCGTTTAAGCTCGCGGCGGTTGCCGGGTAAGGTACTGAGCCCCTTGCGAGAAAAGCCGATTATTTTTCATGGTATTGCTCGGGTTTTCCAGGTAGTAAATTCTAGTAATGTGGTTGTATTGACGAGCGATCGCCCCTCTGACGATCCCCTAGCTGCTTATATTGAAAGCTTGGGAATCGCGGTGTTTCGCGGTTCGCTTGATAATGTGTTTAGTCGCTTCCAAGCCTGCCTAAAACAGTTTCCGTGTCAGCGATTTGTGCGGATTTGTGCTGATAGTCCGCTGCTTTGTCCGGAGCTGATTGAGTTGGCGATCGCCGAAGCAGAACAAACTGATGCTGATTTAGTGACCAACGTTTATCAGCGGACATTTCCTAAAGGGCAGAGCGTAGAAGTGCTTAAATCAGCTACTTTTCAGCAGATTGACGAGAACCAGCTTTCACTAGACGACTGCGAGCACGTCACGCCGCTGTATTATCGACAGCCAGAAGCGTTCAAGATTGTGAGTATGCGATCGCTCAATCCCCAACTCCGACAATTCAGTTGTGCGATTGACACCTTAGAAGATCTGCAAAGACTGGAGCGAGAACCGCTAGCTCCTGATTTCTGCCGTCAACTCACCGAACAGGTCGTCTTTGAGTGGGTTTCAGCATGAGCGCTAGCGCCTTTCAACTTGGAGTTGCGGTTGTCGGCCTCGGCATTGGCGAACAGCACGCCCGCACCTATCAGCAACAGGCAGCCTGTCGCCTAGCTGCGCTCTGCGATCTTGATGGTTCTAAAGCTGAAGCCTTGGCCCAACTCCTAGGCTGTGCTCGCGTTGAGACTGATTTTGCAGCGCTTCTAGTGGATGAAACTGTGAATCTAGTCTCGATTGCTTCCTACGATGACGCTCATTTTGAGCAGACTTTGGCAGCTTTAGAAGCTGGCAAGCACGTTTTTGTTGAAAAGCCCCTCTGTCGCTCGTGGGACGAATTGCGGCGAATAAAGCAAGCTTGGCAAGTACGCCCTCATCTTCATTTAGAATCGAATTTAGTTTTGCGAGCAGCACCGCTTTATAGCTGGCTTAAGGAGCAGATTGCAGCGGGCTTGTTGGGGCGAATTTATGCTGTGGATGGCGATTATCTCTACGGTCGCCTGCACAAAATCACGCAAGGCTGGCGCAAAGATGTTGAAAATTATTCTGTCATGCAAGGTGGCGGCATTCATTTAGTTGATCTGATGCTGTGGCTGCTGGGCGAGCGGCCGCAGACAGTCGTGGCAGCCGGTAATCGCCTTTGCAGTGAGGGAACCGATTTTCGCTACTGCGACTTCGTTAGCGCTCAATTTCAGTTTGCTTCTGGCGCGATCGCCCGCATCACGGCCAATTTTGGCTGCGTGCATCGCCACCAGCACGTACTGCGGGTCTTTGGCACAGCGGCCAGTTTTATCTACGATGACGCTGGGGCGCGGCTACATCTGACGCGCGATCCGGCCTTGAGGGCGTCGTCGCTTGACCTCAATCCCCTCCCGCTGTCCAAGGGGGCGCTGATTCCCCCGTTTGTGGAGCGAATTCAGCAGGGTTGCGATCCGCGCGCGCCGCTACAGCACCATTTGGACGCGATCGCCGCTTGCCTGGCGGCTGATCGAGCGCTAAGCTTACAAACTTGTGTCCCCATTGAGTATGTATGACCCCTGAACGCACGATTCCCTTTGGTCGGCCGTGGATTGAGGAGCGCGATCGCGCTGCTGTGCTCGAAGTGTTGCAAGGGCCAATTCTCACCCACGGCCCGCAGTGTAAAGCGTTTGAACAGGAGTTTGCGAACTTTCTCGGCGAGGGAGCCTATGCCGTCACTGTGAGTTCCTGCACCGCAGCACTACATTTGGCTTATTTCCACTACGGCATCGGAGCAGGTGATGAAGTCATCGTCCCCGCGCAAACCCATGTGGCGACGGCTCATGCTGTGGAATTGGTAGGGGCAAAACCGATTTTTGTGGATTGCGAGGTGCAGGCGGGCAACCTTGATGTTGCGAAGCTTGAAGCAGCGATTTCGCCCCGCGCGAAGGCGATCTCTCTTGTGCATTTCTTGGGCGTTCCCTGCGCGATGGAGGCGATTTTGACGATCGCTGAACGTCATGACTTGAAGGTGATTGAAGACTGCGCGATCGCCCTAGGAACGCGCTATCGCGGCAAGCACGTCGGCTTACTCGGCGATGTTGGTTGCTTCTCGTTCTATCCGGTGAAGCACATTACGACGGCCGAAGGTGGCATGTTCGTCTCGCGCCATCCGGAAGTAGTCGAGTCGGTGCGAAAACTGCGCGCCTTTGGCATGGATCGCAGTTTTGCGGAGCGATCATTACCGGGAATGTACGATGTGATAGCACTGGGGTTCAACTACCGGATGAGCGATCTGCAAGCCGCTTTAGGTCGCCAGCAATTAACTAAATTGCCGGACATTCTTGCCAAGCGACGTGAGAATTTCTTGGCCTTGAAAGCTCAGCTAGAAAGTTTACCCGAAGTACGGGTTTTAGATGCCGAAGAAGTTGGACAACTTCACAGTCATTATTGCCTGAGCATCGTGCTCGAAGCGGCTTTAGCGCCGTACCGTAACGCTGTAGTGCTAGCACTGAAGGACATGGGTGTGGGCACCAGTGTTTATTACCCCCAGCCTGTACCGCGCATGACCTACTACCAGCGCAAGTATGGTTATGATGCAGAGCAATACCCCAACGCCACAGCGATCAGCGATGCCTCGATTGCGTTGCCGGTGGCTCCGCATGTTACGCTGGCGGATATTGACTATATGGCAGCTTGCCTCAAGCAGGCGATCGCAAAGGTTAAGGCATGACAACTTCACTCCAAGGACGCAAGGTTTTATTAATTGGCGGGGCTGGCTTTATTGGGCACAATCTTGCCCTAACGCTGGCTCAGCGAGGCGCGAGCGTGGAAATTGTGGACGGCTTGCAGGTGAACAATTTGGTCGCCTACGCAGCGAAGATGCCTGACCTCTACAACCGGGATCTCTACCTCCGCATCCTGCACCAGCGCCTCGATATGCTGCACGAGGCTAATATCCCGCTGCACATCCAAGATGCCCGCGACTACCACGCCCTCGGCGGAATTTTCAACCAAATCAAACCCCAAGTTGTTGTCCATTTAGCCGCTGTTGCTCACGCGGGTCGCTCGAACAAAGACCCCTACAGCACGTTCGATCACAGCTTGCGGACCCTAGAGAATGCCCTCGATTGCTCGCGCGGGAATGTTGAGCAGTTTATCTACTTTTCTTCCAGCATGGTCTACGGCAATTTCCAAACGCTGGAAATTAGCGAAGATCACCCCCTCGATCCGATTGGTATCTACGGCGCGCTGAAGCTCTCGGGCGAGAAGATTGTCATTGCTTACAATCAGGTTTTTGACTTGCCCTACACGATTATTCGGCCGTCAGCTCTCTACGGGCCGCGCTGCGTAAGCCGTCGCGTGGGTCAGATTTTCATTGAAAATGCCTTGACGGGAGCAAAATTGCGGGTCGATGGCGATGGTCAAGAAAAGCTTGATTTTACTTACATTGACGATTTGGTAGATGGAATCTGTGTGGCTATTCAGAATCCCAAGGCCCTGAATGAAGTCTTTAACTTGACCTATGGCGGTTCGCGTTCAATTCAAGATTTAGCAGCGATTGTGCGCCAGCATTTTCCCCAGGTAGAAGTGGAGTATGTTGAGCGCGATAAGTTGATGCCGTTTCGCGGTACGTTGAGCGTGGCAAAGGCCAAAGAATTGTTGGGCTATGCTCCCTGCCATCCGATTGATGTGGGTTTCCCAAAGTACATTGATTGGTATAAGAGCTTGTTCGCAACGGCTAATTCGGCGCGCAATCCGGTGACTCGCTAAGGAGAGCAGCATGGTAGAGGTTGCGCCCGATCCTTGGCTTTCAACGCTGCTTGGCAAGTCAGCTGGGCGGCTGAAGTTGGGCGAGGCGACTGCGGAGGCCGAGCCATGTCGCGCTCAGTTAGCTGCTGCCGCGCTGCAATTTTGCGATGTCCGGGTGGCGGCGGAGCGGACGGACTGGTTGCGGGTCTTGTCGCAGTTGAGGTTCTATCCCGTGGATGCGACGGTGACGCTGGAACTGCCGCCTGAGGCCGAGCTAACCACTGTTGAAGTTACTCCTGTTGTGCCGGTTGCGGTCTATGATGCAGGGACTGGTGCGGCGATCGCCCAATCGTTGAGCACGCTCGCTGAACGCTCGTTCCGCTATTCGCGCTTTCATCTCGATCCCGCGATTCCCGAGCGCGTAGCTAACCAAATCAAGGCGGAGTGGGCGCGCAATTGCGGCCTCGGCAAGCGGGGCGATCGCTGCTTCGTTGCCTACGCGGAAAAGCAGCCGGTTGGTTTTCTGGCGGCGCTGCTGGGGCAGGAGGGCGAGCAAGCCGTGGCAACTATTGACTTGATTGCGGTTGAGGGGTCGAGGCGGAGCCAGGGAATTGGGCGCGCGCTGGTATCGGCTTTTGCCGCTGCCTACCGTGATCGCGGTACTTTATTGCGCGTGGGTACGCAACTAGCGAATATTCCAGCACTGCGTTTTTACCAGCGGTTGGGCTTTACTGTAGCCCGCAGTGCCTATGTGTTGCACTACCATACAGGTCTATGAAGCTAGGAACGCTAGATCTGAACGAGCGCGTCGCGATTGTGGCGGAAATTGGTAACAATCACGAGGGCAATTTTGAGGTTGCTTGCGAGTTGGTGCGCCAAGCAGCGGCTTGCGGTGTCGATGCAGTCAAGTTTCAGACATTTAAAACAGAACAATTCATTCGCCCTGTCGATCGAGAACGCTTTGCTCGCCTCAAAAGTTTTGAACTCAACGACGAAGAATTTGCCCAGCTCGCAAGTTTGGCTGTGTCCCTAGGCTTGTTCTTTCTCTCAACGCCGCTCGACTTAGAGAGTGCAGCTCTTCTTGAACCCCTAGTTGTTGCCTACAAAATTGCCTCCTCCGACGATACCTTTTATCCTTTGCTCGATCGCGTGGCGAAGACTGGTAAACCGGTTATTCTCTCAACAGGAATTAGCGATTGGGTTCAAGTCCAGAAGACGATAAGCTATCTGCAAAGTAGTTGGCAGGCAGCTGGTGTCAGTCAACCGCAGTTGGCTGTGTTGCATTGCGTGAGCAGTTACCCTGTCCCGATCGAGCAGGCAAACTTGCGGGCGATCGCCTTCTTGGCACAGAACCTGGATTGTCTAGTGGGTTACTCCGATCACGTCGTCGGCGCAGAAGCGGCGGTATTAGCTGTTGCTGTTGGGGCGCGATTAATTGAGAAACATTTTACCTTAGATAAATATTATTCCGAGTTTCGCGATCACCAACTTTCAGCCGAT
The DNA here is from genome assembly GCA_964397305.1 of uncultured bacterium. Classification (GTDB taxonomy): domain Bacteria; phylum Cyanobacteriota; class Cyanobacteriia; order Cyanobacteriales; family Spirulinaceae; genus JAAUTY01. The sequence continues at coordinate 69,963 of CAYNIP010000006.1, read as the reverse complement.
CCTGAGGAAATGCGAGAACTGGTTCAGCGGGTGCGGGCCACAGAGGCTATGCTCGGCTCTTTCAGCAAGACTGTGCAACCCTGCGCTGAAGCCTTAGCAACGCCAATTCGCCGCTCGGTAACGGCTAAGCGCGATCTGCTGCCAGGGGAGCGGTTGCAGTGGGAAGATCTGGTGTGGACGCGGCCAGGAACGGGTCTGTCACCGGGCTCGGAGTCGGCAATTCTGGGTAGGATGCTGAAGCGATCGCTTGCAGCCGGCGAGCACTTGACCCTCGAAGATTTGGAGTAGTTGTTGATGTGCGGAATTGCTGGCTACATCGGAACGCGGCGGATTGAGCGCGATCGCCTCGAGACCTGCTTAACTCGGATGGGTCGGCGCGGGCCCGATGCGCGGGGCGATCGCCACTGGGTCAATGCGGCTGGCCAGCACGTTCACCTCTTGCATACTCGTCTGAGCATTATTGACCTCGATCCGCGTGCGAATCAGCCTTTTCAGGTTGGTTCTAAGTGGATTATTTTCAATGGCGAACTCTACAACTATTTGGAAATTCAGCGCGACTTGCGATCGCGCGGCCGCCGATTCACAACCACGTCAGACACCGAAGTTTTTCTAACAGCGATTGATGAGTTCGGCTGGGAAGTTCTCGACCGCTGTGAAGGAATGTGGGCCTTAGCTGTGTATGACGAGCGGGATGGATCGTTAGTTTTAGGTCGCGATCGCTTTGGCGAGAAGCCGCTCTATACTTATCAAGACGCCAGCGACTTCTATTTCGGTTCTGAAATTAAGGCAATTCAGGCACTCATCGCGCAGCGCTTGCCTGTCGACGACGACCATCTCTGCCGCTATATCATCAACGGCTACAAAGCGCTCTATAAGCAGCCGCACAGCTTTTTTCAGGGTATTGCAGAAGTCCCTTCAGCATCCATCGTCACGGTAGAGACGAGAGGGGAGCAGACCATTCAGCGCTATTGGCAACCTTACTTTACTCCTGATGAGTCCATTGCCTATGACGCTGCCATCCAGCAGGCACGGCAAGCCCTGCTAGATGCGGTCGAGATTCGCTTGCGAGCCGACGTACCGATCGCCTTTTGCATGAGCGGCGGCGTTGATTCTAATTCATTAATTGCAATAGCTAAGCGAGTCTTTGGCTACGACGTACAAGGTTTCACAATTGTTAATACGGATGCGCGTTATGAAGAGCAAGAGCTTGTTGACTATGCTGTGCGAGAGTTGGGTATTAAGCACACGGCAATTCCTGTTAATCCCCAAGACTTTTTGCCGAAGTTGCGATCGCTCGTTCGCTACCACGATGCTCCTGTTTATACCATCACGTATTACGCTCATTGGCTCCTAATGGAAAGCGTTGCCGCTCAAGGCTATCGCATCGCTGTCAGTGGCACGGCTGCCGATGAAATGTTTACGGGTTATTACGACCATCATCTTGCTTACTTGTATGAGGTTCGTCATGATAGCAATCTACACCAAGTCTCGCTCGCAAACTGGCAGCAACATATTGCACCAATTGTGCGTAATCGCTACTTGAAGAACCCCGATTTGTTTGTTGAGAATCCTGAGTTTCGTGAGCATATTTTTCTCGATGCTGAAGCCTTCGCACAATATTTCGTCGAACCTTGGCAAGAGCCGTTTGCGGAAACCAAGTTTACGGACAGTCTGCTCCGCAATCGCACGTTAAATGAGCTATTTCACGAAGCTACGCCAGTCATCCTCCACGAGGACGACTTGAATGCGATGTATTTCTCCATTGAGAATCGCTCGCCCTTTCTCGATCGCGGCCTATTTGATGTCTGCTATCGCCTGCCCTGCCGCCACCTCATTCGCGACGGTAAAGCGAAAGCAGTACTACGGGATGCGATGCGCGGCATTGTTCCCGATCGCATTCTCGACAATCGGCGTAAGGTAGGGTTTAATGCGCCGATTTTAGATTTCCTCGACTTGCGCGACCCTGACGTGAAGGCCTATTTACTGGACGATAGCCCGATTTACGAACGCATTCACCGCTCGAAAATCGAGCAGCTTTTGACGAAATCTGAGCTACCGAACAGCGAGAGCAAGTTCTTCTTCTATTTCCTCAATAGCAAGATATTCTTGGAGGAATTTGCTGTATGAGATATTGCCAAGCTTGCGTTCTTCCAGATACGCGCCCCAATTTGAGCATTGGGGCGGATGGAATTTGCAATGCTTGCAAGGCTCATGGCACAAAGCGCGAGATTGATTGGCTGTCTAGGGAGGCAGCGTTTCGCGAGGTTGTGGCCCGTGCGAAGCAGCGGAGTCAAGGCTACGACTGTTTGATTCCGGTCAGCGGCGGTAAAGATAGTACCTGGCAAACGGTGAAATGTTTGGAGTATGGGCTGAATCCCTTGGCTGTAACCTGGAAGACGCCAGCGAGGACAGCAATTGGTCAGCGAAATCTTGATAACTTGGTTGCGCTCGGAGTCGATCACATCGATTATCAAGTCAACCCCAAAGTGGAACGAAAATTTCTCTATGAAGCGTTGGTCAAATATGGCTCGACGGCGATCCCCATGCACATGGCGCTGTTCAATATTCCCCTAAAGATTGCCGCAAAATTTGATATTCCTCTGGTGGTTTGGGGGGAGAATTCGGCCTTTGAGTACGGCAGTCGCGGCGAGGAGAAAACTGGATTCCAGTTGGACGAGGTTTGGCTGCGTACTTATGGCGTTACGCACGGCACGACGGCTGAGGATTGGGTCAGCGATCGCCTTTCCCGCCAAGAATTAACTCCCTACTTTGGTCCATCAGCACGCGAGCTACAGCAGCAGGGCGTTGTTGCGATTTTTCTCGGCTACTATTTCCCTTGGGATGTTGAGACGAGTTTGCAGGTTGCGACAGCCCATGGCTTTCAGCGGGCAACCGGAGCGCGAACAGGATATTATGACTATGCCGATATTGACGATGATTTCATCTCGATTCATCATTGGCTCAAGTGGTACAAGTTTGGCTTTACGCGCACGTTCGATAATCTGGCCCTGGAAATTCGCAACGGGCGCTTGAGTCGGGAGGAGGCGATTGCGATTCTGCGCGATCGCGGTGACGAAACTCCCCATGAGGATATTGAGAAATTCTGCGATTTTGTGAGTATTTCGGTGGCGCATTTTTTTGAAGTGGCTGAGCGGTTTCGCAATCTTGAGATTTGGTCGCGAGAGGGCGATCGCTGGGTGATTTCTAACTTCTTGATTGCTGACTGGTCTTGGTTTTGAGGAAGGACCGATGCCTTTTACTAGCTATAAGAGTATTGCTGCAATTTTGCAGGAGTTTCCTTTAACCTATCAGGAACGAGACTTCCTTCCTCTCCAAGAGTTTGTGCCGGATGAGTTGTTTCGGTCACGCTTCCAGCTTGTACTTGCGGAAGGGGTTGTATTCAACTCAGAAGCTGCTATCTGTGAGGCGATTATTGCGCCGATCCTGTGGGAGATCTGGCGCCATTATTACAAGTCTTTTTTGCTTTGGAGTCACCAGCCTCTTTACTGGGATGAGCAGCTATCAGGTGTCCCTGACTACCTATTGGCGCGGCGATCGCCTCGCGGTAAGGTATTACTAGAACCGCCCTACCTAATGCTTATAGAAGCCAAACGCGATGATTTTGAAGCGGGTTGGGGTCAGTGTTTGGCTGCTATGCTAGCAGCTCGGAATTTGAACGACGATCCTGAACGACAGATTTTTGGGGGAGTTTCTAATGGTAAACTCTGGGAATTTGGTGCTCTTAAGGCAGAATGTTTTACTAAGAATACCAAGTTTTTCTCCCTCGATCCACTGGAAGAACTGATGGGCGCGCTATACTCGCTCTTTTCTCTGTGCCAGCAACAATTATGAATTTCAAAATTTAAGCAGAGCTGGGATGAAATTTACCCTGATTGAACCGCCACGAACTTATGAAGTTGGTTTTGGCGAAACGGTAACGATTGCAGATTGTGGTCGCGTCGAGCTGGCTCCTGATGAGCAAGTGACGTTTTTGACGGAAGCGGGAGCAGAATACGATGTAACGCGAAAGGATTGGGGTTTTTATGCGACGCCGTCGCTCAATAGTCGGCTGGTCAACTTTGGTTTGCGCGGAGTATTAGTACGAAATCGCCTTGGGCGCTACTTTGTTTTATTGGTGGAGCAGGGCAAGGAGGTAGCTTTTGAACGCTATCTCAAGGTGGAAGCGCTAGCTGTGGTAGCTTGGCTGGACAGCGATGCGGCGCTGCAATCGCTTGCTGCGGTACTGGAGGGAACCAGCAATGCTTGAGCAGGCTGCAACCTGGCCGCCGCAGGCTTGCCCGATGTGCGGCAATGAATTGCGCCGCGCCTGGGTTTATGATGCGCCTCCGGAGGGAGAAACGCGCTTTGAGCTAGAGAGCGATGCCTACCATCGCGAGATTCACCAGTGCCAGGTCTGCGGGCACTTTATTTCGCTGGGTAATTTCGATCTGTCACGGTTGTATGAAGGGGCTTATGTGGGTGCTACCTACGGCCGCGAGGGGATGCGACGAACGTTTGAGCGTATTGTTGCACTGCCGCCGGAAAGGTCGGATAATTGGGGCCGCGTAGAGCGAATTCTGGCTTTTGCCAAAAGTTACTTCCAAAGGCCTGAGTTTGTGGGGCGATCGCCAACTATCCTTGATGTCGGGTCTGGTCTCGGCGTCTTCCCCTACCAGATGCAAAGATCTGGCTGGAGTGCGACAGCGCTCGATCCTGATCCTGGTGCGGTCGCTCATATTGTTGAGGTCGCAGGTGTATCCGCTGTATGCGGCGATTTTATGAAATCGGCTGAGTTGGGATGCTACGATGCGATCGCTTTCAACAAAGTGCTCGAACACGTCACCGATCCGGTAGCAATGCTCGCCAAGAGCAAAAGTTATTTGCGCTCCGGTGGTTTTATTTATGTCGAGTTGCCAGATGGGGAAGCTGCCGCTGAGGCAGGGTTTGGTCGCGAGGAGTTCTTTATTGAACATCATCATGTTTTTAGCCTAGCGTCGTTGGCGCTTTTGGTGTCGCGGGCAGGATTGAGAGGACTAGTGATGGAGCGCCTGCGCGAGCCTAGTTCTAAGTTCACCCTGCGGGCCTTTTTAGCTGTGCCTAAATAGTTATTGGCTGAGGTGTAATGCATCAAGATTCTCAAGAAGTGGCAGTTCAACGTTGTTATTCAACTTGGGGGACAACCTACTACGATGAGTATTATGGGAGTCCTAATGCTTATCCTCCAGTTCACCGCGAGATTATTCGCCAGCTCTTGCATGAATCTGAGGCAAGAACTTTACTAGATGCAGGTTGCGGGCCTGCTTCGATGCTGCGAGATTTAATCCATCCAGAGCTTGAAGTATATGGATTTGATTTGACCTCTGAGATGGTTGCCGAGGGCGATCGCGTTCTTCAGTCAGCAGGATTACTACCGGGACGAATTTGGCAAGGTAGCGTTCGCGATCGCTCTGCATTTCGTTGCCCAGTTGCTCCAGATGTTTTTCCGTTTGATGCTGCTATTTGTATTGGTGTTTATCCACATATTCCTGAAGCGGCTGATCGAGAGGTGATAGAGAATCTCAAAGCTTCTGTTCGACCGGGTGGTTTAGTGGCTATTGAAGCTCGCAATCAATTTTTTGCTCTTTTCACTTTAAATCGCTATTCCTATCAGTTCTTGAAGGACGAATTGATTTTATCAGAGGCAACCTCTCTGGATTCAGATCGGGAAGCGATTGCTGCTGCCCTAGATGAAATGCAGCAATATTTCCGTATGGATTCACCCCCGATTCGGACTGGAAAAACGGGTGAGCCAGGCTACGATCAAATTCTCTCTAGAACTCACAACCCCTTACTGTTAAAATCGCAACTCGAACGAGCTGGTTTTTGCGATGTAGAGCTATTGTTCTATCATTATCATTGTTTACCTCCACTATTTGAGAAGGAAAATCCCAGTCTCTTTCGCCGTCTAAGTTTAGCAATGGAGAATCCTCGCGATTGGCGTGGTTACTTTATGGCTTCAGCTTTCTTGGTAGTTGGTAAGCGCTTGTGATTGGCAACGACGGTTGGTTACGATACTGCATAGCGTTTCCTGAGCCAGTGCAATACATCCAAAGCTCGTAAAGATTGCAGGTAGTGCCTTGGAGACGTCCGGTGTATTGGACTGAATTGAGATCCGCTGTATCTGGGAGCTTTGATAGCTGAGCGTGTAAGGTTTCAGCCAATGTAGATCGGGGTTGACACTGTGGACTATGTAACGAATTTACGAGCAATAAAATAATGAGTTTGTGGACTCGTACCACCCCCCTAGCTATCCCTGCTCAAGTCCAGGTAGAATCTTGGACTTATACCCCCCCCTATACTACCCCTCAAACCTTTGAACTAAAGGTGCATACTGGCAAGCCGCTTGATGTCATAGGCTTAAAGCAAACAAACCTTGATGAGTTACGCAATTATGCTGCTTTCTTGGCTCAAACTGCCAAGCGACTATATTCTCAAGATGTTGCTAAGAAAGAGATTGAACAATGTCCTTGCTGTCACACCTCCACCACGACTGTAGAAGAGGCTCTGAGAATATTTGATATTGCCTATGTTCGTTGTTCTGCCTGCGGTCATGTCTTTGTAGGTGTCCAGCTTGAGCTACAAGAAGTCAATCATCTATTTGAGGCTTCAGCCGACCACAGCCAAATTTACATCGATCCAAAAACGTTAGAAGTTCGACTAGCTCAGGTCGTCTTGCCCAAAGTGAACTGGGTCTTGGAAACCTACCAGCGAGTGGTTGGAGCTACCCCGATGACATGCATTGATGTGGGGGCGGGCGGAGGACACTTTGTTGCTGGGATGCATCGTCAAGGCATTAGAGCTACAGGCTTTGAACTCAGCCATACATCCCGTGCTTTTGCCAAGCAGGCATTTGATTTAGAGTTGATTGGTGAAGATTTTCTGGCTACTGGTAACAACTCTGTGGATATCGTAACCATGTGGGGGCTATTGGAGTATACTCCCGAACCTCGTCGGTTTTTGGAAAAAGCCCGTAAGCTCTTGCAACCTAATCATGGACTGTTAGTTGTTGAAGTTCCGCGATTTGATGCCTTGGGAACTGTAGCCCAAGCCGAAAATCCTCAAAATATTGCTCGGCATATGGATCCCACCTCGCATCTTAATTGTTTCTCTGATAGCTCTCTCGCCACTGCACTGGTTGAAACCGGTTTTCGACCCGTAGCTGTTTGGTATTTTGGCATGGATGCCTACGAACTTTTAGTGCAGTTGGCTATGCGCCTTAATAACCCGCAAGTCCTTGAAGATCTTGGAGATATGATTCCAGCCTTGCAAGCTTCTTGTGATGCGGGTCGTCAATGCGACGATCTGATTATGGCTGCTGTGCCTGAAGTGTCATGACTGAGTTCAACCTTCTTTTCATCTTTGGGGTAGCACGCTCAGGGACTAATCTTTTAGCTCGAACTATTAGTACCCATCCTCAGGCAGTGGTCGCCCTTGACCCATTAATGCCTTTGTTCAAAGCGTGGCGCAATCTTGTTATTGAACCTGTGTCCAAGACACAGCGTTATCAATTTGATCCTCAGTGCCCGTTCCAAGATTTCTATTTTGAACCTGCTGGCTCGACATTTTTCGATGCTATTTTGAATGCGCCCAGCAATCTACCCTTGAACCTAAATCTGAACCTTAAAACATCTATTTGTGAGAGGGCAGCTTTAGAAAACCCAGGGTTAGCAGGTGCCTTAAAGAATTTAGATGGTAATACCATCGAGCAAATTTTTACCTCAGCTCTAAATATTATTGCTGGCTATGCACAGCTAGATACTAAAAGCCATGTAACTTGGGTTGGATTAAAGGAAGTTTGGGCAGTTGAGTTTGTCAACTCTTTAGCTCAAGCCTTTCCTAGGGCAAAATTTCTGGTGATTCATCGCGATCCAAGGGCTGTTGTGGCATCTTTGCTAGCGTTGATGAAGCAGGATCCAAGTCAGGCAGCTCATACTATCAGCTACATGCGCCACTGGCGAAAACAGGTTGCTGTTACTCATCAGCTAGCGACAGATCCTAGTGTCTCTCCAAGACTCTTATCGCTCCGGTATGAGAATCTAGTCACCGATCCTGTAACTTGGGTTACGAAAATTGGTCAACTTTTAGATTTAGAAGATCCTGCTTGTATGTTGTCTGGTCTGTACCGTGAAAAGTGGCAAGGTAACAGTAGTTTTGGTGACAGTCTAGGCATAAATCCCGATGCTATTGAACGTTGGCGACATCATTTGCCACTGAGTTTACAGGCGACAGTGGAGTTCCATTGTGCCCCTGAGATGGCTATGTTAGGCTACGCTCGAACTACAACTGGAGATGTGCTTTTGCAAGATATTCAACATTCTATAACTGAGGCTGATCGAAATCCTGGCAAATGGCGCAGTGATTCTGGTAATGTGGAGAAAGATTTTGTTTGGGAGTTGCGTCGCTGGGCGCTTTTAAGAAATCAATCCAGCGACGCCGAGGAGATTCGTCGCTGCTTTCTGTTTGAGTCTGTTTATGAAAAGTTGCTTCAGATCAATGCTGGAGCCTTATGCAAAGATTGGGAGTTCATGTCATGAATGAAAATTTCTCTTATCAAGACTATGTAACCGATGAAGCTTTTCTGGCCAGTTACAATGACTACCAATCTCGATATTCCGAACGCATTCGAGAAAGTGACAAGGCTATAATTAATCTTGTTAAAGAAGTCATTTCGGAACATTCCGACAGAAATCTAACAGTTCTTGATATTGGCTGTTCTACAGGAAATCTGTTGCTGCATTTGAGTAACTCGATTCCCAATGCCAATTATGTTGGCGGAGACTTGGCAGAATCCTCCTTGGAAGTTTGTCGTAATAACCCTGATTTGAAAGGCATTAAGTTTGAGCGGCTTGACATTACAAATCTACCTCGCAGTCAGTATGACATTGTTATAGTTAATGCGGTTTTTTACATGCTTGACCATATACAGTATAAGCAGGCACTAAAAAGCATTGGACAGGCCTTGACTTCAGGGGGATCTATAGTTGCTTATGACTTTGCCCATCCCTTTGAGCATCAAAATCTTGTCATTAATGAAACGAGTCTTATGCACCCTAATGGCTTGAGGTTGTGTTTTCGCCCCATGAAATTTATTGAAGAGAAAATGGTGATGGCGGGCTTTGAAAAACCAGATTTTAAGCCTTTCGAGATTCCAATCACACTGCCTAGGCCGGATTTTGATCAGGAAATTGTGACCTATACAACTGAAAGTGATGAAGGTCGCCTAATGTTTCGTGGGACTCTATATCAGCCATGGTGTCATATCGTTGCACGTAAAGCTTAGAGGTGATTCCAAAAGGTACGAACTGGTTTTAATTGGCTTCTATGGAATGTTTCGATCCGAATCAGGAGATTGTTTCAACTGATTGGCTATCCCTGATTCAAGCTCTTTGCACAGTTTCTACTGCTGTAGTGGCAGATGGCAATAGCCATTTGTTTGCCCGGCTTAGTCAAGAAGTTGCTTTAAATATTATTCGAATCCCTAGTGGAGTTGAGTATAATGGCTGGGTTGTTCCTAAGAACTGGCGAGTACAACGAGCTAAGCTTTATCGCGATGGAGTGGAGGTTTTTGATGGTATGGAGCATACTTTAGGGGTTGGGTATTACTCCCATTCCTTCACAGGCGATCTCTCTTGGGAAGCGTTAAAGCCCTACCTGGTCACTAATCCTGAGTTGCCCGATGCCTACATGTTTCACTGCATGTGGCAATATCGTCCTTGGTGTGCAGAGTGGCGACTGTCCATTCCCTACCGAATTTATCAGACCCTAGGGCCAGGGCAGTACCGCGTAGAGTTAGAGACTGAATACGAAGACGGTGAGATGCTGATTGGGGTCAGCCACAAGGTTGGCCAAACCCGTAAAACTATCGTTTTCAACTCCAATAACTGTCACCCTCACATGGCCAATGACGGCTTTGCGGGCACTGCTGTCCTCATTCGTTTATTTCAATGGTTAGCAACTCAGGAGACTTACTACTCCTATCGCCTGGTTATTGCTCCTGAACACTTGGGTAGTGTTTTTTACCTTAAAGGGTTATCAGGCGATGAAATCGACAACATAGTTTGTGGGGTATTTGAAGAAATGCCCGGTACTCCGGGAGCCATCAAAGCTACTTCCACTTTCTTAGGTGGCCATATGCTTGACCACGCCTTTGCTAACGCCCTGCACCACTACAGCAAAGCCTATGAATTAGTGCCTTGGCGAAAAGGCGCGGGGAATGATGAGACCGTATGGGAGGCTCCCGGCTATGAAGTTCCCTTTGTGGAAATGACCCGCTGCGAAGATCAGTTTGCGCCTTTTCGAGAATACCATTCCAGCTTAGATACCCCGGAGTTGATGGATCCGGTGCAACTGGACGAAATGTTGCTAGTGCTGAAAAAAGTTGTCGAAATCCTAGAGCAGAATGTCACCATCCAGCGCCGCTTCGATGGCTTGATCTGTCTCTCTAACCCCCAGTACGACCTCTATATGGAGCGCCCCGATCCGTCAGTGACTAAAGACCTAGAAGCCGATGCCGAAAAGTGGGGGCACTTGTTAGACTGCCTATTTCGCTACATGGATGGTAATATGACCGTGCTGGAAATTGCCCAGCGCCACGATCTGCCTTTCGATCGTTTGCGCCGATACTTGGGTCGCTTTGAAGAAAAGCGACTCGTAACCCTCCAAAGAGCAGGGATTCCTAGGATTCCTCCAAAATCCAAGCAAGGTTTTTTCTAGGGTAAAGAGAATGAAGAACGGTTGTCAAAGAAGTTACACCAACCTGCTTGTACGAGTTCCTTTGCTTCTGATTTCTGTTTTCTTAAGTTCATGCAATGTATTAGACACACTGTTTAAGCTTGATATCGACTCCTCAGAATCTTCTCTTCCTAGTGGTTTTGGTACTGTTGTCACTCAGGAAGGTACTCCTTACTTGATAGGAGGGTGGAATGAATCTGGAATGACTTCTTCTGTACTCCGAGTCCAAGATTGCGGCAGTATAATTGAGGTCGTTCGAGAGAGTTCTGAATGGGAGGAAAGGGGCTTTTTCCCGTCTGTTCATATCAACAACCTGACTTATATTTTTGGTGGATTTCAGTACATTCCTCCTTCTAACGTACTTGGTGATGTATGGATGTCCCCAAATATGACTGACTGGGATTTGGTCGCAGTTGATCCTTCTTGGGAGCAGAGAGAGGCTCATGGAGTCGTTTTCCACCAAGAAGAATTTTATTTGTTTGGCGGAGTTACATACTTTCGACCTGAAAAGAGTTTTGGGTTAGGGGCAGATAATCCTAGTCATCTTCGCGTATTTGGAGATGTATGGCGTAGTCAAGATGGCTTCACGTGGTCTAATGTACTTGAAAATTCTCCATGGGGGCCTAGACGAAGCTTTTCATACGGAGTCAAAGATGGCTACATTTATATGTGGGGGGGGGGGAATGATGAGCAAAATAAAATCTTTAATGATGTTTGGAGATCTGTTGACGGAGTCAGTTGGGAACAGGTTTCTCATAATACAGCATGGAGTCCTCGATTCCTTGGAAATCATGTTCCTGTTATAGATGGAAAATTATGGGTAATTGGAGGCAATAGTTCAACGGACAAACTTGTTGCACTTAATGATGTTTGGGTTTCTGTAGATGGACTCGATTGGGAACTTGTAACTGAAGATGCGGAATTCCCAGCTCGTAGTGGTGCCTTCGTATTTCCTTTGCGCTGTAGGGGGCAGAATTGGATAGGTTTATATGGTGGACTTAATGATTTCCATGAGGAAGGTCAGCCAGATAGGATATTTTACAAAGATCTATGGATTTCCAAGAACCAGGGTAGAACCTGGGAGCAAATTGAGTACGAACTTGAGTATCTGGATTGACTTGGGCGATGTCCCTCATGATCACGATTATTGATAGCGGCATCGCCAATATTGGTTCCGTTGTGGCGGCCTACCGCCGCTTGGGGGTAGCCACCACCACCACCACCCAGCCCAAAACAGTTGCCACAGCTAAAGCCCTAATATTGCCTGGGGTGGGAGCCTTTGCCGATGGCATGGAGAGCTTGCGGCAGAAAGATTTGGTACAATCGATTTTGGATGCAGCGGCAGCGGGTGTGCCCATCTTGGGCATTTGCCTAGGGATGCAGCTCTTAGCAGAGGTCAGCGAAGAATTTGGTGAGCACCAGGGGCTAGGGCTGATTCCTGGGCGCGTTATTCCCCTACAGCCTGCTCAAGAGAACGAGCGGGTGCCCAATATTGGTTGGTGCGATGTGAGCCTTAACCCTCAATCCTCCCTATTTCAGGGTATGAATACCCCCCAGACCTTTTATTTTGTCCATAGCTATTATTTGAACTGCTCAGATCCCCGCCATACCATTGCGACAATTCCCTTTGGTACCGCCAAGGTGACTGCTGCCGTTGCCCACCGCAATATTTTTGGCGTTCAGTTCCACCCTGAAAAAAGCCAAGATACCGGGTTACAGTTGCTCAATCATTTTGCCCGCAATATTGCTCCCCCGGATGGGTTTCCGGATACCGCAGTTGTATAACCTGAGTCGTATCCTGCTATGACCGTTCGCCCCCGCCTGATTCCAGTGCTGTTGCTTAAGCACGGCATGATTGTTCGCAGTCAGCTCTTTAAGGTGCATCAAGTCATTGGCAACCCCATGAGTACGGTGCAACGCTTTTCAGACTGGAATGTAGATGAGTTGATTATTCTTGATATTAGTCGTGGTGAAGCTGGACACGATCTACGGCGAGATGACTTGCAGCAGCAATACCTAGGAAATACCGCCCTAGATGTGCTGCGAGAAATTTCTAAGGTCTGCTTTATGCCTCTCACCTTTGGCGGCAGGATTCGGGCGATTTCAGATGTAGAGGAACGTCTGGCCGCAGGAGCTGACAAGGTTACCCTGAACACCGCAGCCCTAGAAAATCCAGCCTTTTTACAGCAGGCTGCGCGCCGATTTGGAAGCCAATGTATTGTTGCCTCTATTGATACCCGCCGCACCGATACCGTGTACCAGGTGTTTGGTGATGGGGGTAGGCAAGCAACCAATTGGGAGGTCGTGTCTTGGGCTCAGCAGGTAGAAGCTCTCGGTGCTGGAGAGATTTTTCTAAATTCTATTGATCGGGACGGTTCTGGTCAGGGGTACGACCTAGAACTGGTAAAGTCTGTGACCGCAGCAGTGTCGATTCCGGTGATTGCCTGTGGTGGCGTAGGTCGCTACGATCATTTCCCCACTGCTATCCTGGCTGGGAATGCAGCGGCGGCAGCGGCGGCTAATATCTTTCACTTCTTTGAGCTGAGTTATCCCCACGCTAAGCAAGCCTGCTTGAACACAGGAATTCTGATGCGCTCTGTGGGTCTAGGTTCGCAGTTTTTGCGCCGCGAGCCTGAGTACGATCGCGCCCATGAAGATGCTCGTATTGCTAGGCGCTTGTACCAGGCAGAGACGGGCAGCTATGTTGCCGCCCAATCTAGGACAACGACTTGTACTAATATTCGCTGGTGTACCGCCTGCGTGTATCCCTCCGTTTCTGCTGCTCCGATGGAATTTGATGACCAAGGGGTTTGTACTGGATGCCAGATGGCCAAGGTAAAGGCTCAGATTCCAGTCCAAGAATGGGCACGACGACGGGAGTTGTTGCAGGATTTATTAGAACAGTATCGCTGCCGCGACGGGAGCCGCCATGATGTAGTGGTAGCGGTGTCAGGAGGTAAAGACTCTTACTTTCAGGTTCATGTTCTGAAAGAAGAGTTTGGCCTCAACCCTTTGCTGGTCACCTATGATGGCAATAACTGGACTGATGTGGGCTGGCGCAACATGGTGCGGATGCGGGAAGTCTTTGGGGTAGACCATATCCTCGTGCGGCCCTCGGTCACCACGCTGAAAAAGCTGAACCGCTTGGGCTTTATCGTTATGGGGGACATGAACTGGCACGCCCATGTGGGGATCATGACTGCTCCTATGAAGGTGGCGACTCAGCATCGGATTCCTCTAGTATTTTATGGTGAGCATGGCTACCTAGATCTCTGCGGTCAATTCTCGATGGATGATTTCCCGGAGGTCACTTATCGCGATCGCTTAGAACATTTTGCCCGAGGCTATGAGTGGACTTATTTTGTTGGTCGTGAAGGTTTGACAGCCCAAGATCTGAGTTTGTGGAAATATCCCACCGACGAGGAGATGTTAGCCTTGGATTTGCGGGGAATTTTCTTGGGCAATTACATCTATTGGGAAGCCAATGAGCATATCAAGCTAGTAACTGAACGTTATGGCTTTGAGGTGTCCCATGAGCCCTTTGACCGTACTTACCGCACTATGTCCAACCTGGATGACATGCATGAAAACGGAGTGCATGATTATCTCAAGTACATCAAGTTTGGCTACGGTCGCGCCACTGACCACACCTGTAAGGATATTCGCGCGGGGTTGATGAGCCGTGAAGAAGCAGTTAAGTTGGTGAATCACTACGATTCTGTTAAACCGAAGGATCTTCAGCGCTGGCTCCGCTATGTCGGTATGACTGAACCTGAGTTTGATCGCATTGCTGACACCTTTCGAGATCCTCGCGTCTGGCACATGGAAGCAGGAGAGTGGATTAAGGATGGCTTGAGAGTTACAGACTCTTGAAATACCCTGAATAAAAGTCCGGACTTAAAACCCTGATGACTCCTGAAAACGCGATCCCCTTAGGGGAGCAACTAAGTGAAAAAGAATTGTGTCCTGACGAGTTGTTGTCAGAACAAGAAGCTGCTTTTGCCCGTGACATTGAGCGGATGCAACAGCGGGCCGATGAGTTTATTGAAGTGGCTTGTCCTGCTTGTGGCAGTCAGAGCTATCAACCCGCTTTTGAGAAATTTGGTTTTTCCTTTCGCTCCTGTGGAGACTGCGACACCCTTTACATGAGTCCCCGCCCTTCTCCAGCGGTGATGGCGGATTACTACACCCATTCCGAAAATTATGCCTATTGGGCCAAGTATATCTTCCCGGCTTCCGAGGCATCTCGGCGGGAGAAAATTCATAAGCCCTGGCTGGAGCGAGTGCTGGGATTTTGCGATCGCTATTCCATTCCTCGTGGCACCCTTTTAGAGATTGGCCCCGGCTTCGGTACTTTCGCTGCTGTAGCCACGGTGTCCCAAGCCTTTTCCCGCGTCGTTGCGGTAGAAGCAAATCCTGATATGGCTGCTGCTTGTCGAGATCGGGGTGTAGAAGTCATTGAACAGCGGGTTGAGGATGTTAAAGGGGAAGACCTTGGTAGTGTCAACGTCATTGTCTCCTTTGAGGTGATTGAGCATTTATTTGAACCCCGAGAATTTGTGGCCCAATGTGCCCATTTACTGCCCCTAGGGGGCTTATTAGTTTTGTCTTGCCCCAATGGTCTCGGCTTCGACATTGCCATGCTGGGGGCTAAAGCCTTGGCAGTCGATGCAGAGCATGTTAATTTATTTAATCCCCAATCCCTATCCCATTTACTTGAACTTTGTGGGTTTGAAGTCTTAGAAGCCACTACTCCAGGGCGGCTAGATGCGGAGTTTGTCCGGGAAGCGGCCCTCAAGGGAGATATTGATTTATCCAAAGATCCTTTTCTGCAACGGGTGTTGATTGATGAGTGGGAATCATTAGGGTGGCCGTTTCAGCAATTTCTGGCTCATCACAACCTGTCATCCCATCTATGGATCGCTGCCCGTCGTCAATAAGTTAAGTCAGTGTTATTCTCGCCCTGCTCCTTGCATGACTCACTCTGATACTTTATCTCGTACCCACAATCCTTTAGAGTTAGCGGCAGAGATGTGGTCAGCAGATTTGGCATCACTGCTTGCTTTCCATTCTTTTAGGGCTTTCGCTTTCATTGTGGTTAGTAAACGATGATCCATGGCAACGGCTGGAATCGTTACAGTACTTGGGCGCACAGTTCCGCACTGCGAGGTCTCTACACCCGTCGATGTTGCCTAGAGGCGGAAGAAATGACCTGTCACCAGCAGGCGGTAACGTTGTTAAAGCCTTACGTCTCCCCTAGAGATACACTGCTGGATGTGGGGTGTGGCAGTGGTTATTTTTTTCACTCCCTCCGCAAGCGCGCAGTCCCCGTTGACTATTGGGGCATTGATGCCACTGCAGCCCTGATCGAAATTGGTCAGCAACATCTACCGAGCTTCGGCCTACCGGCTCATCACTTGCAGTCTATGCGCATTGAAGACTTAGGAGGTAAGGCTGACCATGTGGTTTGTATCAACGTCCTCAGTAATTTAGATAATTACCATCGACCCTTGGAGAGATTATTGAACACAGCCCAAAAGACAGTGATTCTGCGAGAATCTTTAGGGGCGGTGGGGGACTATGCCTATGTGACCGATCGCTTTCTAGACGATGGTGTTGAACTCAAGGTGCATGTCAATACTTATCCCATTCAGGAGGTGTGTGACTTCATCCGCTCCTATGGTTTTCAGGTCGAGTCAATTCCAGACCAACGCACAGGGAATGTCCCTGAAATGGTGATTGGGTATCCTCACCACTGGCGATTTCTTGTGGCTGTGCGGCAGTCGGACTCCCAGCAGCTTTAGGCTTGGAAACCTAGCCCTTGATCCGTTAATCTCAGAAGGAGCACTTTTTCAACCTTGGTGTCACGTCAGAGCCTGCAAAATAGCCTAGGGTGGCGTTTGTATCATGTCCCGTATCGTTGGTCTGAGCGATCCTCACGCTGCATCTGAATCAGTTCGCATTGAGCGCAGTCTTCAATTGATGCTCGCTCGAGCTCTCTTTGGATACTCAACGCATACAGTATCTTGGCAGCGCGAGACTGTGCGGTGCGGGACTGTGGCACTTGGTTGGACAGGGGGCAGCACTGGAGGCTCTGCTGATGATGATGGCGTAATTTTGGTGGTAGATGGGGCAATTTACAACCGCAATGACTGGAGTGTGACTGATAGCGATGCAGCTTTGCTAGCTGAACTCTATCACCGTCACGGCTTTGTCGGGATGCTCCAGCGGCTCAATGGTGACTTCGCGATCGCTCTCTACGATCGCAGCCGCGATGAACTCTGGCTGGGGCGCGATCGGCTAGGCATTCGTCCGCTGTATTACTGGCATCAGGGCGATCGCTTCGCCTTTGCCTCCCGCCCCCGCTCGCTTTTGACCCTGCCTGAAGTCAGTCCTGAGGTCAATCGCCGTTTTGTTGCTCTCTTTGCAGCTTCTCACTACCGCACCTTCGATAACGATCCCCACGCTTCTCCCTACGCTGAAATTTGCCAGTTACCTGCTGCCCATGCTCTGTGCTATCGACTGGGCCAAGTCCATCTGGAACGTTACTGGGAACTGCAAGACCTTCCTGATTGGACAGAGCCTTCAACTGTCTTGGCGACACGCTACCGTGACTTGTTGATGGATGCAGTAGCGCGCCGTTTAGCCGTGGCGGAGCGACCGGCGTTTACGCTCTCTGGTGGCATGGACTCCTCCTCAGTGTTGTCTTGTGCGGTTCGCACGGCGGGTGCGCGCCACCATGCTTTCTCGACCGTCTACCGGGACAAAACCTACGATGAATCAGAGGAGATTCGCTCGATGCTCGAAACATGTGTCGAGCAATGGCATCCTGTCGAGATCGATCGGCCGGATGTCTTCAGCCTCGTGGAGCAGATGATCGCTGTTCACGATGAGCCAGTTGCGACAGCAACTTGGCTCTCGCATTTTTTGCTCTGCGGCGAGGTTCAACAACAAGGATTTGGCAGCTTATTTGGCGGTCTTGGTGGCGACGAGTTGAATGCGGGTGAATATGAGTACTTCCCCTTTTATTTTGCTGACCTTGATGCCGCTGGAGAGCAAGAGCGCTTGGAGCAGGAGCTATTAAAATGGTCGGAGTATCACGACCATCCAGTTTTTCGTAAGAGTCCTGAGATTGGGCGGGCAGCGATCGCTCGCTTGACCGATCGCCGCGTTCCTGGCCGCTGCCTGCCGGATCGTGATCGCTTGCAAAAGTATCTCGCAGCTCTGAACCCTGAGTACTTCGATCTCAAGGGTTTTGAGCCGGTAATGGATGCTCCGTTTGGCAGCTATCTCAAAAATCGCACCTACCAGGATTTATTTCGTGAAACCGCGCCCTGTTGCTTGCGAGCAGAGGACCGCCAAGCGGTAGCGTGGGGTCTGGAGCACTTTTTACCTTTCTTGGACCACCGTTTGGTAGAGTTTATGTACCGCGTGCCCGGACACCTGAAAATTTCTGATGGTATCACGAAGCGCCTACTCCGGGAGGCAATGGACGGTGTATTGCCAGCCGAGACTCGCCTGCGGGTCAAAAAGACAGGGTGGAATGCTCCAGCCCATATCTGGTTTTCGGGAGCTAACGCCGAACGATTGTTAGATTGGGTGCGGTCAGCAGATTTTCGTGATCGCGGCATCTATGAGCCGTTAGTGGTGGAACAATTAATTGTTGAGCACCAAGAGGTGATCGCATCAGGCGACCCTAGCTTGAGCCACATGATGTTTCTGTGGCAACTTGCTAACTTGCAGGTTTGGCTAAGTAGATCGGGGTTGATTCTGTGGCCTATGTAATAAATTGTTACGATAGCTGAATCCCAGTTTTATCAAGGGTTTTAGCTTGATCGGCTCAATAATTTCGGTGCTTCAATTCCATCCTGACCTACTTGCTTAGTGTATTTCAAGGAATAGCCTGACAAACTGTAGATTTCTCGGTAGACCACTTTATTTTATGTGCTCATGGCAAGGCTAATATCGATCCAAGGTCCTACACAACTTCTTGCCGTTCTTTGTGTCTTGTTTTATCAACAAGAAGTTGAACAGTCACCTCCTCAAACGGATATCCTTCTAGTAGGAGAACTCTGTGTCCGTCAAGATGCTGATGTGACCCGTTCTATGTATCGAGCAATCCGCCTAATCGCTAAAGTCTGGAGTTTCGAAAGAATCGTTTTTTGGGATGAGTCGAGTGTTGCACAAAAGTATGGTTATGATTTAAACATCCTAGCAAGCTATCTTAAGAAGAAACTTGGCATATCAAATTTTAATGATGTGTACATCTGTCGAACGTGGGCACTGTTTAATGAGGTCATTCTGTCAATCGATCCAAATGCTCGTGTTGTTTGTTATGGAGATGGCTATGGACTTTTGGACAATAATAATTTTTCCTGGGCTCCTAAAGAGAAGAGGAAACTTAAATATGATCCGGAAGTACATGCATATTTAACAATCCCTATTGACCACTGTGAATCTGCCTCAAAATGCCGAAGTGTAACCATAGTTCCACCATTTTTCCTGAAGAAAGTAGTGTCTCTTGCAGCCTCTCGCTGTTACCGTCACATCAAACAAGAAATCGAGCGAAATGAATTTAAGCTTGTTGGTGATACAATCACTTACTCTCCTGACAAGACTATAGTCGCTCCTAGTGCTTCTCTAGTTCTGACCGCAAATAATACTGAGAGTAAGACGACATCTGATTTGGCAACAGAGATTCATTTTTATGCAGATGTGTGTTTGCGATACACATCACCAAGCGATACCTTATTGATTAAAGGCCATCCTAGAGAAACTTACGCACAATCAGATCTACTGGCAAGACATTTGCGGCAATTTGATCGTAAAGCTTACTCTCTCGGAGCAGCCCAAGTCCCCGTCGAGCTAATTTTCCCGTACCTTCGACCTGAAAAAGTTATCGCCATTTCACCATCTAGTAGTGTCTCGCTCGCTTTCCTCTACCAAAATTTCGATCTGGTCATCGGGCCTGGTTCACAAGCCATTAATCGGTACTTTGAGGAAAAAATGCGCAAGTGGTCTAAAATCAATGACGCTCTGTACAAGGATCTTGTGCAACAAGCAGTTTCTGGACAATTTCAGATGACGAGTACGGACAGTTTTTCGGAATCTTCCTGTCCTGATTATGCTTATCGGATCAGAGTGGAGCATGATGATTTAGTTGAAAGGTGCCTGTTACCCAACCAAAAACAAAGCCTTGAGCTTGTGAGAACTTTTCACAATGCTTTATCAGCTTCCATTAATTGGATAGCCAAAAGTCGGGATCGAGTAGCATCTGAGAGTGCTCTAATGAATGAATTTTTATCAATTACATCCCCCGAAAACTATCTTAATTTGGGCTGCGGCGGCTGCTTTCATCCGGACTGGACAAATGTTGATTTCAAGTCAACCGGGAAAGGAATTATTGCTTACGATCTTACTCAAGGAATTCCCTTCCCTGATAACTCCTTCACTGTTGTTTATCACTCCCACCTGCTAGAGCATCTACCTAAGTCATCCGCCGAGCCATTCCTGCGCGAGTGCTATCGCGTTCTGCAACCAGGTGGTATTCTCCGGGTTGTGGTGCCGGACTTAGAGCAGATCGCTCGTTTGTATCTGACTGCTTTAGAGAAAGCGAGTCAAGGCGATCGCCAGTGGGCAGCCAACTATGACTGGATGTTGTTAGAGATGTACGATCAGGTGGTGCGCGATCGTTCGGGCGGCGAGATGGCAGCCTACCTATCCCAAGATCCCCTGCCCAACGAGGCGTTTGTCTTAGGTCGCTTAGGCGCTGAGGGCGAACGGATGTTGAACAAACTTCGCGATCGCGGCCGAACTGCTGCCACGAATAACTCGCCTACACCCGAGCAGGTAGGGGTATTTCGCCGCAGCGGCGAGATTCATCAGTGGATGTACGATCGCCATTCCTTAGGTGTGTTGCTGGCGCAGGCGGGATTTTGCGATATTCGTGTTGCTAGTGCGTTAGAGTCGCGCATCCCTGACTTTGGGCAGTATCATTTGGATACTACACCCGAAGGAAAAATTCGCAAGGCCGATTCTCTGTTTATGGAAGCGATTAAATGAGTTGAATGGCGAAAGTTTTGATTCTAGGAGGAGCTGGTTTCATTGGCGGCAACTTAGCGCGATCGCTAGTCCAAGCTGGAGCCGATGTCAGGATTTTCACCCGCCCTACGGCATCCGTCGGTAGACTGCAAGACATACTCGATCGAGTCGAGGTAGTCTATGGTGATTTCCTGGACGACGTGGCCCTCGATCGAGCCGTTCGTGGCTCTAGCATCGTCTTTCACCTCATCTCCACAACTTTTCCTAACACGGTAACTAGTAGTACCTACGATATTTTCTCCAATCTCTTGCCAACCATTCGTCTTGTTGAGCTTTGTCTAAACCATAATGTTAACAAGCTAGTCTATGCCTCATCTGGAGGTACAATCTATGGCGAGCCCCGGCAAGTGCCAATCCCCGAAGACCATCCCCTCATTCCTAAATCTGCCTACGGTCAAAGCAAGTTGACCATAGAGAACTACCTTAATTTCTATGCCCGCTCAACGCAGCTTGATGTGGCTATCCTGAGGATTTCTAATCCCTTCGGTCCAGGTCAGCACGCCTGGCGCGTTCAGGGAATTGTAGCCGTTGCAATGGGTTGTCTTTTGCGCCAACAACCCTTAAAGTTGTATGGCATAGGTAGTGCTGTGCGAGACTATATTTACATTGGCGACGTTGTAGATGCTATGATATTAGCTTCTCAGCGTAAAGGTTCCTCCGTGGCAAATATTTCTTCAGGTCAGGGGCATAGTGTCTTAGAGATCGTGGAGAGAATCGAATCAATCGCCGGCCGAACGATTGCCAAAGAATTCATCGCTGAGCGTCCTAACGATGTTGAGGTCAACATTCTGGATAACCGACGCGCTCGCGAGATCTATGGTTGGGTTCCTAAATGCTCGCTCCACGCAGGACTCACAACAACACTTGAATTTATGCAACGCTCGAAATCGCCCTTGACCTAGCCACTTCTTGTAAATATCTCTGTCCGCAAATTCCTGCATGTCTCGCATTCTCCACATTACTCAATGTTTAACCAAAGGCGGCGCTGGCCGTTCTTTAGTGGCTACTGCGAAGTATTCAGCTCGCCTTGGCACTTACCAGCACAAAGTTATTTCCCTCGTTCCTGTTCGCGATGATGTAGCTGATATGATTCGCGACACAGATTTAGAGTTGGTAGATGCTCCAAGTCAGGCACAAATCTTAGACGAAATTCAGGCAGCCGATATTGTCCAGGTTCATTTTTGGAACAATCCGCAGATTTATGAATTTCTGCGATTGGAATTGCCAGCGATGCGCTTAATGGTTTGGGTGATGGTTGCGGGCGATCGCCCCCCCCAAGTCATCACTTCTGAACTAGCTAACTATTCGGATCGACTCATCGGATGCAGCCCCTATACCTATGAAAACATTCAAAAGGTTTGTGCGACACCTGAGAAAATTGGCATGGTACTAGGTGGCACTGATTTCGCTCGCTGCGAAGGTGCTGTTGCTCAGCCTCACGATACGTTCAATGTTGGCTACATCGGCAGCGTTGATTTTGTCAAAATGCACCCTAACTACCTTCAGATGAGTGCTGCCATCGACATCCCTACGGTCAAATTCATTACGATTGGCCGGGGGCGAGCCTGTAGCATTCTTCATCAGCAAGCAAACGAACTGGGCTTGCAAGAACGATTTGAGTTCATTGACTATGTAGAGAACCACAAATCAATCATTGAAATTCTCGATGTTTTCGGCTATCCACTTTGTGAAGAAACCTATGCAGCCTCGGAATTAATTGTCCAGGATGTGATGTACTGTGGCGTTCCTCCAGTTGTTTTTCCTTACGGTGGCCTTAAGCGTTTGGTGATTCACAATGAAACGGGTTTAGTAGTTGAGAATGAACATGAGTACAAACGAGCGATTGAGTATCTCTACCATCATCCAAAAGAGCGACAGCGGTTAGGTGAGAATGCTCGACAATATGCTAAACAACATTTTGGCGCTGAGAATGCGATTCAGCAGTTGCACCCCATTTATGAGAAGCTGCTAGAGCAGCCTAAGCGCCAGCGTCAGTGGAGCACGCAACCGCGATCGGGAGCTGAATGCTTCGTGGAATCTCTTGGAGAGACTGCACCGCACTTCCGCCTGAGCGTAACCTCCCAGGATACCGAGGTGTTGCTAGCGAGCGAGCGAGTAATTGCTTGCTCCTCTCCTTCGATACAGAGGGGTCTTGCTAACTACATTGGTTACTACCCAACTGACGCAAACTTAAAAATGTGGACTGGCTTGATTGCCCAAAAACTTGGTCAGTATACCCAGGCTATATCTGAACTTTCTGCGGCAATCGAACTCGGGTGCCATCATTGGCGTACTTTATGGTATCTAGCACAGACAGATGAACAGGCTGGTGAGCTTAGCTTAGCCAGAAAAACTCTTATTCAGTTGTGGACAAGCCATCCTGAGATGGCAGTTGTTCGAGATACTTATACTCGTCTGTTCAATTGTCCAGTTTCTTTGCTGCCGCAAAGACTTTTGTTGGAGAAAGCCTTGAACATGCTGAAAGTTCTCGTTAAATCTCCTAAGCATTTCGTAAAAATGTCTATCATCGCAATTCGCGATCGCCTCAATATTCTTCTTGCTTTTTCTCAATTCAAACAATGATTTCATCATTACCGAAGATCTCTCCTTTCACTTTTGAAGAATTTGTACAATGGAAGCCTGAAGGGCAACAATATGAACTGCACAATTATGTCATTGTTGCTATGCCACAGCCTTCGGGACAGCATGAAGATATTACTGGTTTTTTGGTAGAACGCATTACGGCAGAATATCTCCGCCTCAATTTACCCTATCGAATTCCCAAAACAGTAATGGTTAAGCCCCCAGAAAAGGAGTCAGCTTACTCCCCAGATGTTTTATTGTTGAATCGTGCTAACCTTGGTTACGAACCATTGTGGGAGAGAGAAGCAACGGTTACGCAAAGTACTTCTATTCCCCTTGTTATTGAAGTTGTTAGCAGTAACTGGCGAGTCGATTATTTGACCAAGGCGAGGGACTATGAAGAAATCGGCATCCGCGAATATTGGATTGTCGATCATCTCGGTTTAGGAGGACGGCGATTTATTGGTAATCCCAAACAACCGACCCTCTCTATTTATGAATTAATTGATGAAGAGTATCAAGTACGTCAGTTTAGAGGTCAAGCGAAAATTGTTTCGCCAACATTCCCCGATCTAACTTTAACAGCCGAGGAAATTTTCCAAGCAGGCGATCGTTCTTTGTCTGACGATTAGTTCTAGCCGGATATTTGCGACAAATCACCAGAAATGTTTTCCCTCAGAAACCGCGATCGCTTTTGTTTGCCAATTTTCCTGGCATTAAAATAGCTAAGTTCATGAACAAGCAACTAACCGTTGACGACTTACCCTTTGTAGAAGGCAAATCCGGCTGGCCTTGGACAGTGGACTGGCGATCGCTCTCTCCTCGCTGGATTGAGAATGTTGATTACCCTTTAGTGAGTATCATCACTCCTTCCTACAATCAAAGCCAGTTTTTAGAAGAGGCCATTCGCTCTGTGCTCCTTCAAGGTTACCCTAACCTTGAGTATTTAATCATTGATGGCGGATCAAATGATGATAGTGTTGAGATCATTAAACGTTATGCACCTTGGCTAGCCTATTGGCATAGCAAGCACGATCTTGGCCAAGCTGATGCCATTAATCAGGGCATAGACTTAAGTAACGGAGAAATTCTGGGTTGGCTTAACTCTGATGATTGCTTAACAATAGACTCTCTCTTCTCGTCGATCCCAGTTTTTCAAAGAAAATCAAAGGTTGATTTTTTATATGGAGATGTTGAAATTATAGACACTTTTAGTGAGGTTAAGGGGCTGCGCCCAGGGGCAAAGTCATCTTTCACAGAAATGTTGAGGACTCTGAGAGTTCCTATCCCCCAGCCAGGGAGTTTGTGGCGTCAGGTAGTATGCGATCGTGTAGGGAAATTAGATTCGAGATGGCAAGTTGTCCTCGATCGCGAATTTTTTCTTAGAGTTAGTCTTGCCTGTGAAATTGAATATCTCTCGAAAACCCTTGCACGATTTCGCCATCATTCCGATGCAAAATCTACTGCTTTTCGTAAGAAGTGGATTGAGGAAATACCTTTGATGTATGCTGAATTCTTTGCTCGAAAAGATTTACCGTCAAGTATTTACCAGCTAAAGCGAGAAACGATGAGTTCTGCCCATCTCTATTGTGCCCGGATTGCATACGCTGAGAATGCTAGAATAATGTTTTATCTGTGTTACTTTCGTGCATTCCTGAGCAATCCTTGTATCTTTGCTAATTTCATTTACAAGAGGTCAAAGCTTCATGGTGTTATTTAGAAAAGCAATTGCCAAGCTAGAGGGAATCCTCAATAAAAAAACTGCCCTGCAAAAAAAATTCTACCAGCCTTACATCCCAATATCCACAGATGTAGATAAACTATGTTCTAATCTGCGCGATCTTCTCGGTCTTGAGGAGATGGCATTGCGAGCAATGTGGTTGGAGTACGAACAATTCTCACAATTGCAGAACTATGCGGAGATTTTGGGAGAGCGAAAAACTTTAGCAACCGAAGAAGCATTCATCATCTATGTTTTGGCATCCAATTTTCGCCCTCAAAACTTTGTTGAAATTGGTACTCAGCATGGTCGATCAACTCGGCGTATTATTGATCTTGCTCAGAGACTTGGCTTGAATGCTTCCATTACCTGCTTTGATATCGTAAACCTTGTTAAGCACTTTTCTCCCGATGAGGCAAACTTGGTTCTGAAAGACATTACAGAAACGGTGAAGGAAGACATTTTCGATTGTTATGAATCCGGTCTTATCTATTTAGACGCCCATCCTTATTACTTGCTAAAAAATGTCTTGGAAACTTTCTTCAAGCATCAGAATTGGATAATAGTTATTCATGACTGTAGCCGCGGTCTTTGCAATCCACAGATGAATCTTTCGAGGGAAGATGTTCTGGGTATTACTAGCTTAACAGGACACTGGGAGCGCCATGTTCTGGCAGAGATTTTCGATGTTGATGATGTTATGAGCGATTGTTTGGACTATGGACAAACAGAAAACCATGTCAGAATGATTTTCGATACTCCTCATGGCATATGTGTTATCTTACCCAAGTGTTTTTTGTCCTATGAATAAACTGGCATTTTGTATAACAGGTTGGCACTACAGTTATCCTGAGATTTATCAGAAATTGAAACTTATTGAAGGAGCCACCCTATTCGTGATTTCTCACAAGCCAAATCAAGACATCCCTGACTGGCTTTACAATTACGTTGAGACTAAAAATGTTATAGTTCAGCCCAACCTTGGCTATGATTGGGGTTGCTATCAGCAATTTCTGGATTTGGGCAAGTGGCGAAACTTTGATTATATTTTCTTCATGCACGACGATTTGGAAATCAAAGGCACTGGATTTGTCCAAGCCTGCCTCGAACTTTTACAAAAGCATTCCGTTGTAGGTAACGGTAGAGTGGCGTCACCTACAAAATGGCCCATGGAGACACCTCAATCCTATGCACATGCTCGCTGGAAGCCGCCGAATCAGAGATTTGAACACGATGCAGTGCGTGGTTCTTTTTTTGCGACTACGCGCCTTTCGTTGGAATTAATTGGTGGCTTTGAGATCTTTTGGGATCCACTGAGTTTAACAGTAGGTTTTGGAAATTGGAGTTTGCGGGCTACTTGTGCAAAATGGCAGTTTGCAATTGATAAATCTGATTGCTTTGGCTTTTTGGCAGAGAGCTATTGTGAGAGTCCCTGGATTTCAGAGTTCTATCGTGGAGGAAATAAGAATATTAGCAGCAAAGATTCTGCCGAAACTAGAGTCAAAAGGCTAATCACTCACTGGGTAACGGCAATATCAAGACTTCACATGAAAAGTTATTGGAGTGGAAAGATAGCCGATCGTTTCACTCTGTGTTTTACCGGCGTAATTGTAGCAGTTATATCTGGTAATTGGTCTAAGTCTTTGAGCTTCAATCATCTTCTTAAATCTTAGAAAGGATGCTGGGTATTTCAGCCATGAAAAAAGATTATCTTGGTGTAGAGCAAGAGTCCCACCATGTTGATGAGAGCAGCCTTGTTGAACAATTTTGGTCTCAGAAGTGGGACAACTTTAAAGATCTGCCAGATGCCAACTTGGTTATCGAAAGAGAGGAGTATAAGCTCATTAACCCTTCCTTGTCATGCCTGTCGCCTAGCAGCAAAATTCTTGATGGTGGCTGCGGTTTGGGAGAATGGACAATTTTTCTGAGCGATCGCGGCTTTGATGTCACAGGCATAGATCTTAGCCAAAGCACCATTAACCGCCTGCAATCGTTGTTCCCAGATCGTCAGTTTATTTGTGGCGACATTCGCAACACCAGCTTTGAAGATAATGCTTTCGACGCTTACTTCTCTTGGGGAACTTTCGAGCACTTTGAGAACGGCTTAGGCGACTGTATCCGCGAAGCTTACCGTATCCTAAGACCGGGTGGCTTTTTATTTATTAGCGTCCCCTACCAAAACTGGCGGCATATTCTTCGAGATTCCAGAACATTGCAACACTGGGATGAAACATACGATCCGCAAAAAGGCTATGCACAACCAATGCGGTTTTACCAGTGGCGGCTAACGATACCAGAGCTAGAGCGAGAACTGGCAATTGAGAGCTTCAAAGTCCTAAAGATTCAGCCTATCGGGCGCGAACAAGGACTCAGCCGCATGTTTAGCCTCGATCTGCCCCAATTAGGCTGGTTCAACCGACCCGTTAGATTTTTGCTCGCCAAGCTGTTGCCAACTCATTTGGTCGCGCACATGATTTTGGCGATCGCCCAGAAACCAAACGAGTGACAACAGTTCCGGCCTGGACCCGCCACCAAAGCGTTGATTTCAGGCGCGGACAGCCAACTGGTTGGCGGGTCTTGGACTAGCATCACTGGATTAGCTGGCTAAATCGCCCCAAGAGACCTGAAATATCGCGCCTATAATAGTAGGGCACGATCCAAAACCGGGTCATGGAGCAAGCCGACGTCATCGCCATCATTCAGCAAGAACTCCCCAAGTTGCTCGCCCAGGAACCCCAGGTGAGAGACTTTATCCTGCGAACAGTCTCCGAGTACTACGCTGGCAGACAGGAAACGGATAGCAAATTTGACCGCATTCTGGCAGAACTGCAACGAGACCGCGAGGAGCAAGCCCGCAAGTGGGACGAGCAAAACCGCAAGTGGAACGAGCAAAACCAGAAGTGGAACGAGCAAAACCAGAAGTGGGCGGAACAGAACCGCAAATGGGACGAGCACCTAGCGGAACTGCGACGAGACCGCGAGGAGCAAGCCCGCAAGTGGGACGAGCAACTGGCGGAAAATCGTCGCCTTGATAAACGGTTTGATAGCACCATGGGCGCTCTGGGTTCTCGTTGGGGCCTGTACTCAGAGGCGAGTTTTCGTAACGCCCTAGCGGGTATTTTGACCGAATCTTTTGGGGTTGAAGTGTTGAATCTGACCTTGTATGACCATGAGGGGGAGGTCTTTGGCCGTCCCGAGCAGGTGGAGCTTGACCTGATTATTAGAAATGGTCTGACGATTGTTTGTGAAATCAAGTCATCCATCGATAAAGCAGGGATGTATAGCTTTGGTCGCAAGGTCGATTTCTATACTAGCCGCGAACAGCGAGGGATTAGCCGCAAGATTGTTATCTCTCCGATGGTCGATCGCCGGGCGTTGCCAGTAGCAGAGGCTCTTGGTATTGAAGTCTATAGCTATGCCGATGCTGTAGAGGGGCTTTAAGCAGCATCTAGGTTGCAGATTCAAGTTCCCTAGATTGCTTGTTTTACTCGGTTAATTTCGCTCCTGTTAATGTTCAGGTCAACCAAGAGCCTTGGGCAACTATCTGGGGTACATCTCACTTTGGAGACTCCCCTTCGCCCTACTTGGGAGAAGGGGCCAGGGGATGAGGGTAAACTTGCCTAATTGAGATGCACCCACTATCTGTCCTATAAGCTCAGAGTTAGAACAGTTTCTCGCTGCCTAAAACCGATGCCCGAGATTACCCTCGCCCACTCAACCGAGCCCCTCTTTCTGCCAACGCAGGACGATCTACCCTATGACGATGGCGTTCCGATGGAAACCCAGCGGCACAAGTGGCAAATGGATTTGCTGATCGACGGACTTTCGACCTGGTTGGATGCTCGCGAGGATGGCTATGTCAATGGCAATATGTTTGTCTATTTCAACCTAGCGCAGATTAAAAACCAGGACTTCAAAGGCCCGGATTTTTTTGCTGTCGTTGGCGTTCCCAAGCGCGAGCGCAAGAGTTGGGTGGTTTGGGAAGAAGGCAAAGCGCCCGATGTCGTTATCGAGTTGCTCTCGCCGAGCACAGCTCAGCATGACAAGACCGCAAAAAAAGAGATTTACCAAGATAAGCTGCGGGTAAGCGAATATTTTTGGTACGATCCGTTCAACGCGGCGAATTTTGCAGGTTTTTCGCTGCATAGCGGGCGCTACGAGCCGATTTCTCCGACTGAACAGGGGTGGTTGCGGAGCGATCGCCTAGGTTTGCTGCTCCGTCGTTGGTCGGGCGATTATCGCGGCATCGAAGCGACTTGGCTGCGCTGGGCAACGCCAGAGGGCGTCGTATTGCCAACAGCGCAGGAGCTAGCTATGGCGGCTCAGCGAGAAGCGGCTGCGGCCCAGCGAGAAGCGGCTGTGGCCCAGCAGGAAGCCGCAGCAGCGCAACGGAAGGCTGAACGGTTAGCGGCCAAGTTGCGGGAGTTGGGGCTCGATCCGGAAGATCTGGCATGAAATGTAGCGTTGGCAATTTCTGCTTTTCACTGAAGTTACTGACAGTCATTCCCAACCTAACCGAGCTGGCTGACAAGTGGGAGCAATGGTTTGCTAGCCATTGGTCGGAAACTGAGCGTTAGCGCTACACTGCGTTTATAGCGTCTCATCGCGGCTGCTATGACCAGCACCCTTGCCCCGCACCAAACCGACAAACTCCTAACCTTTGAGGAGTATCGCCACCTCGCTTTCCCCGACGACCGGCGCTATGAACTCGTGCGCGGCCGACTGCAACTCATGCCCACAGCCTCTGGACTCCACACGGCGATTTGCGCGTACCTCACCTACATCCTGGTTTGCCATCTCGCCGAATGCGGCAGCGCATGGGTTGCCCGCAACGGTATTGGCGTGCGAACCGAAGATGCAACGTCGCGAATTCCCGATGTTACGGTTTGCTCGCGATCGCTCTGGGAACAAATCGTCGCCCGCCCCGGCGCCGGTATTCTCGACTTTGAGGAGAAGCCTGTTCTGGTTATCGAGGTTGTCAGCACCAACCGCCGCGACGACTACGTTCGCAAGCGAGCTGAGTACAATCTTTGCAACATACCCGAATACTGGATCATCGATCCCCAGCGCCAAGTTGTGTTGGTTTTCAGCAATCCGGAGCGGCCGGAAGGCTACGAGGTTGGGGAATATGGGATTGGAGCGCAACTGCGATCGCCCCAATTCCCTGAGTTAACCCTGGCCATCGACACTGTGCTGCAACCGCCCCTCGTGGAAACCTTGGTTCAGGAAGAGCAAGCCAATACCGCGCGACTCGCCCAGGAAAATGAAGCGTTACGCGCCAAGCTCCAAGAACTGGGGATTGACCCCAACACCCTCTAGCAATTGCTCCCAACCCGCAATTCACTAGTCAGCGAGCCGAGTACTTTACAGTTAGGAAACGATCCTCAAGCCTAGTCATGGAGCAATCTGATGTCATCGCCATCATTCAGCAAGAACTCCCCAGGTTAATTGCCCAAGAAACCTAGGTGAGGGACTTTATCATGCGGACAGTTTCCGAATACTACGCTGGCAAACAGGAAACAGATAGTAAATTTGACCGCATTCTAGCGGAACTGCAACGCGATCGCGAGGAGCAAGCCCGTAAGTGGGACGAGCAGAACCGCAAGTGGGACGAGCAACTGGCGGAAAATCGTCGTCTCGATAAACGCTTCGAGAGCACCATCGGCGCCTTGGGCTCTCGTTGGGGCTTGGCTTCGGAAGTAAGTTTCCGTAATGCTCTAGCCGGTATTTTGACCGAGTCTTTTGGGGTTGAGGTGCAGAACGTGACCTTGTACGATCGTGAAGGGGTGGTATTTGGCCGTCCCGAGCAGGTAGAGCTTGACCTGATTATCAAAAATGGCTTGGTCATTGCTTGTGAAATCAAGTCATCGATTGATAAAGCAGGGATGTATAGCTTTGGTCGCAAGGTCGATTTCTATGCCAGCCACGAACAGCGGACCATTAACCGCAAGATTGTCATTTCCCCGATGGTCGATCCTCATGCATTGCCAGTGGCAGAGGCTCTCGGCCTTGAAGTTTACAGTTATGCTGATGCTGTTGAGGGACTGTAAGTTCTGTCTAGTAGGTGGAGACATTTCAGTGTTCAGTCAAGCGATTGTCAAACCAATCTTGGCTAACTGCTCTATTAGGCAGGTGAATAGCGGGGTGCATCTCAGTTAGGCAAGTTTGCCCTCATCCCCCGGCCCCTTCTCCCAAGTAGGGCGAAGGGGAGTCTCCAAAGTGAGATGCACCCTTAATAGCGTCTCATCATCAAGCCGGATTGCTTTTGTTTATTGGCATGACCTAGGGTAAGCCCTTGAAGCGTTATCTCAGCACCACGAAATCCAAAACCTTGGCAGCCTACCAAGTGCTGCACACCAAAGCAGCCACCCTTAAGCAGTGGCTAACTCCTGCTGATATTTCCTTCTTTCATGAATTCAGTCCGCCCCCAGCAGGTGGCGGTCATCAGTTTATGCGAGCCTTGTGGGACGAGTTGCAGCGGCGGGGACTGCGACTGGAGAACAACACCATTTCCCGTACTACGCGAGCTTGCCTGTACAACTCTTTTAACTTTGATTTTGAGCAACTGAAGCGGGCTCAGCGAGCTGGGTGTCGGATGGTTCACCGCGTCGATGGTCCGATTCAGACCTACCGCGATTGGGATGATGGCACTGACCAGCGCATCTGGCAAATCAATCAGGAGTTAGCCGATGTGACGATTTTTCAATCCCATTACAGTCTCAAGAAGCATCTGGAACTGGGACTAATCTTCAAATCTCCTCAAGTGATTATGAACGCGACTAACGCAGCTATCTTCCACGATCGAGGTCGGTTGCCCTTTCGGCGCGATCGCAAAATCCGCCTCCTGTCTAGCAGTTGGTCAGACAACCCCAATAAAGGTTTCGCCGTTTACAAATGGCTCGAAGAACATCTAGACTGGCAGAGGTTTGATTATACTTTTGTTGGACGTAGCCCCATTCAGTTCGAGCGAATCCGCGTTTTACCTCCCGTTCCTTCGGAACAATTGGCAGAGCTACTACGCCAACATGACATCTATATCAGCGCCAGCAAACATGAATGTTGCTCGAACTCATTGATTGAGGCACTCGCTTGCGGCATGGTAACTCTTTATATTGATAGTGGTTCCAATGCAGAAATCGCGGGCAAGGCAGGACTCAGCTTCTGCGAGCCAGAAGAGGCTCTCTGCGCTCTCAATTCCTTGGTTGAGAAATACGAGTATCATCAGGCGCAAATTTCATTGCCAACACTTCAGGAAGTTGGCGATCGCTATTTACAAGTCATGGGATTATCGACCTGATAGTTTTGATGCCCCAGAAACTCTCTGATTTACCTCTCTCTCTGATCGAACGCTCCACTGCGGTCGTGTCTCGCAAGGTTTCCCAGGCGATCGCCAAATCCTGGCAGCCCTACTCTCGCCTCTCAATCGCCAGTGACTCAGCTACCTGGGTCCTAGACTGGGAAAAGCAAGAACTCCTTAGAATTGCTCAGCAACTCCACATCAAGCTTGCGAGCGATCGCCTTTTTCCCTATACAGAGCGCCAGTCCCTTTTCTACTGTAGCCAATTCGCTCTACTCGAGCCAGATTGGCGAGCCTCAACTCACCGTGTCGGCTTTGCCTACTTTCACGGTCGTCCTGACACGCCTGAGGCCCCGCAATTTGATGAATGCTACTACTGCTTGCAGAAACACCACCAACGCATTCATCGCTTGCAAGTTTCCCATACCGAAATGCGCGATATTGTTCTCAGCTCCGGTATTGCTCCAGAAAAAGTCTTTCTCATCCCCATTGGCATCAACCTTGATTATTTCTTTCCCCAAACATCAGCCTCGCGCCAACAAGTCCGCCAAACTTACAAGATCCCTCAATCTGCTATAGTCGTAGGTTCATTTCAGAAAGATGGCGTAGGTTGGAAAGCTGGGAACAAGCCGAAATTAATCAAAGGGCCTGATGTTTTCCTAAAAACTATTGCCCTCCTCAAAAACAAAATCCCTGAACTTTTTGTGCTCCTCTCTGGCCCTGCACGCGGCTACGTGAAAACAGGTCTAGAGAGCTTAGGCGTTCCCTATCGCCACTACCAGCTCGAACATTATCCCCAAGTTGGCGAACTTTTCCAAGCTCTCGATTTATACCTCGTCACATCTCGCCAAGAAGGCGGCCCTAAAGCCATTTTAGAAGCAATGGCAAGCGGCATTCCCTTGGTGACAACTCGTGTGGGGCAAGCTATGGATCTCGTTCAACATGGCTCTAATGCTTGGATGGTTGAGGTTGAGGACGTAGAAGGTTTAGCGCATTGGGCAGAGTATGCGCTGACTGATACCGCAGCGCGCAACAGAACAATTCAAGTAGGCTTGCAAACCGCTGCCGCCAACTCCTACACAGCGCAAATCCCCCTGTGGCGGCAGTTTATGAGGGGATTTGTTTGTTTACCTACCTAGCTAGATTGATGAAACTCCCTCGCCGCCTCAAGATTGCGATCGCTTACATACCTCTGAAAATTTGGTACTGGCTGCAAGCAAAACAGCGTTATATGCAGCAAGTACAACCCTTGCAGCGCTGGACTCGGATTCTCATCGGCGGAACCCCCGATTTATCTAAAATAGCTGTGTTTTACGGTCACGACCATATTCCTAAAGTTGGCGAAATTGCCCACGGCGGCATCGTCAAATTTCAGCGGATGCAGGCGGACTTTCCTAACAACCCCCGCCGCTTCAACATCCTCTACATGGTCAGCAGTCGCAAGCCCCAAGATGCGCGCCAACTCCTGTGGCTGGCTCGCTGCAAAGGAGCTAAATTTGTCTGGAATCAAAACGGTGTTGCCTATCCTGGGTGGCACGGGCCTGGCTGGGAACAAAGTAACCGACCTCTCGCAAAAATGCTTCATGCAGCTGATTATGTGTTCTACCAAAGTAAGTTTTGCAAGCTTAGTGCTGACCGCTTCTTAGGGCAGCAAGAAGGCAATTATGAAATCCTCTACAATTGCGTCGATACAAATACCTTCAACCCGGCTGCTCGTCCTCCTGCTGGCGATCGCCTCATTTTGCTTCTAGGCGGCAGCCAGTATCAGTACTATCGCTTGGCAACAGCCTTGAAAACGCTCGCGGTGCTGAGCCGCAATCGCCCCGATAGCCACCTGCTCGTGACTGGCAAACTCTCCTGGCTGCCAGATGAAACTGAGGTGAAACAGATAGTCCAGAATCTCATCGCCGAACTCAGGATTAGCGATCGCGTCACTTTTCTCGGCGGTTATACGCAACACGAAGCCCCCGCCCTTTACCAGCAAGCCCACATCCTCCTGCACACCAAGTACAACGATCCCTGCCCCGGCCTAGTTGTTGAAGCGATGGCTTGCGGCTTGCCCGTCGTTTACTCCGCAAGTGGTGGTGTCCCTGAACTCGTTGGTACAGAAGCCGGTATCGGTGTGCCCGCCCCCTTGAGTTGGGAGCAGGACTTTCCGCCCGATCCTGAGGCCCTCGCCGCCGCCGTACTGCAAGTTGCTGAGCAACATCATCACTATGCCGGAGCTGCTAGAACGCGAGCTGTCGAAAAATTCGATCTGCGACCTTGGCTGCAACGACATCGAGAAGTTTTCGAGTCGCTCTTGAGTTAGAATAACACTTTATCAAAGTAGTTGTTACTTCTAGTTATGTCCAAGCTTAAACATCGACTTAGGTACGTCATTTACTTCGGCATATCCTTGATTCCCGATCGCGTCTGCCAGCTTATTTTGAGCCAGTGGCTCAGCAAAATTTCGCGACGATCGCTCTTCAATTCCCAAGATCGCGACAGCCTGCTGCTTGGTTTCAATCTATTTCTAGAGCGTGCTGCCCAGAACGAACCTAAAGCTGGACTGCGATCGCTCCTCGAACTAGACGATCGCCTCACCAACTCCATCAACCAGCTAGCAGTAAAATACGACGGCGGCATTCACGTCAAGCACCGCCTAACCCGCTATCACGACTTCTTTACTGAGCGCATTCAAGCAGGCGATCGCGTCGTCGATATTGGTTGCGGCACCGGTTCCCTCGCCTACGACATAGCTACAAAATCAGCCGCGATCATCATCGGTATCGATAGCCACCCCGCCTCCTTGCAACTCGCGAGGGAACGCTTTCAACACCCTCATCTTACCTTCATTGACGGTGACGCCCTCACCTATCCCTTCAATCAGCAATTCGACATTGTTGTCCTCTCCAATGTCCTAGAACATATCGAGCATCGAGTTGAATTCTTACAACAAATTCAAACCCATCTCCAGCCCACAAAAATCCTAATTCGTGTTCCCATGTTCGATCGCCATTGGATAGTCCCCCTGCGCCAAGAGCTAGGGCTTTTCTACTTTAGCGATGTCACTCACTACACCGAATACACGCGCGACAGCTTCGAGCAAGAAATAGATGCCGCAAACCTTGCTATCCACCACCTACAAATTAACTGGGGAGAGATTTGGTCGGAGGTCGCACTGTGCTAATGTCTGCCACGACTGAATCGCCGCCACTCATCAGTGTCGTCATGGCTGTTTACAATGGCGCTAGTTATTTAAAACCAGCCATCGACAGCATTCTGCAACAGACTTACCCGCACTTTGAATTTATTATCATTGATGATGGCTCAACAGACAGTACTGCCAGTATTTTGCAGCACCACGAGCAGCTCGATCGGCGCATCAAAGTTTACACCCAAACTAACCAGGGATTACCGAAGTCGTTGAATCGGGGACTCCAACTAGCTCGAGGGCAATATATTGCGCGCATGGACGCTGACGACATCAGCTTGCCAGAACGCTTTGCTAAGCAAGTAGAATTCATGGAGAACCACCCAGATGTCGGCATTTGCGGCACTTGGATTAAGACCCTGAGCGACACGGGAGAAGGCTACATTAACCAGTATCCTGCTGATGGCAAAGCGATTCAGTATTGGCTTCTTTTCGGTACTGGTTTATCACATCCTACAGCAATGTTTTGTCGCGAATACTTAGAGCGGTATAATTTACAGTACGATCCCGCATTTACCTACTGCCAGGACTTTGAACTTTGGGTGCGGGCTTCTAATCACTTTCAGTTAGCTAATATTCTCGAAGTGTTGCTATTATATCGAGTACACCCTCAGCAAATGGGGCAATCCTACAGCCAGCAAACGCGCTTGTCGGAGAACCGAAAAGTTTGGTCAACTCTCTTTGCGCGCCTCAGGCTAAAGGTTACTGATAGTGACTGGCAAACTCACCAAGCTCTTTGGCAGTTTCAGCTTCAGCCTAGTCGCACTTTTGTTCTTGAAGCTGAGGCCTGGTTGCTAAAATTAATGACGGCCAATCGATGTGAGTGCGTTTATGAAGAATCTGGCTTTGAGAACTATGTAGGCGATCGCTGGTTCATTGTCTGCGATAAAGCTCGAAATCTCGGTGCGTGGATGGCGTGGAAATTCTGGTTTTCAGAGCTAACCCATCGATCGAGTTTAACCAAATTTGAAATCAGAGAATTTTGCCTTGACTGTATTAAGCACGATATTAAAAAACTGCTTGTTTACTGTGGTTTGAGGAAGAAAATCTAGATGAACATCACTTGTGTCATCAGCTCTTTAGGAGGAGGAGGAGCAGAGCGCAGTATTGTAAATCTAGCGACTAGCTTGCAGCAAGTAGGTTACCAAGTCACCCTGTTGACGCTATATTCACACGTTCCCGACGCCTACCAAATTCCAGAGAGGATCAAACGTATCCGCGCGACTCCTCAGCCCTATGGCTGGCAGCGTTGGTACGATTTACAAGGTCAAATTCGTCGGGTTCAGCGACGGATTCAGGGTATTTGCAATTTGCGCGCCGATCTACTCAACACGGAACCGGATATAGCGATCGCCTACGTCGATGTCACCAATATCTTGGTCATTCAAGCACTACTAGGGGCTGAAATTTCGGTTATCGCAACCGAGCGCAGCGATCCACGCTTCCATAAGATTGGCTTGGTTTGGACAATTCTACGCCACCTCTACTACCCCTTTGCTACCAAAGTAGTTGTCCAAACCGAAGAACTGCGCGACTGGATTCAGCGGCGGCGCTATCCTTGGCGGGCGATCGCCATTCCCAACCCTGTTCTACCTCCTCCGGATGAAACCCAAGCTATCCCAACCCATCCCAGCAAAACAAAACACCTCGTCGCCGTCGGTCGCTTAGCCCCCGTCAAGCAATTTGACCAACTCTTAATTGCTTTTTCCAGAACTGTTACTACTTGTCCAGAATGGCAACTCACGATGTTTGGCGATGGCGATCTGAAAGATTCCTTGCGCCAACAAGTGAAACAGCTTGGTTTGCAGAATTGCGTCATGCTTCCCGGTCGCGTCCCCAACCCAGCCGTCTATTTGAAGACCGCTGATCTCTTTGTCATGACCTCTCAGTACGAAGGTTTCCCCAACGCGCTCTGCGAAGCAATGGCCTGCGGTTTGCCAGCGATCAGCTACGATTGTCCTAGCGGCCCGCGGGCAATCATTCGCCACGGTGTAGACGGACTGCTGGTTCCCGCCAACGATCTTGATGCGCTCAGCCAAGCGCTGATCGTTTTGATGCAAAATGACGAGCAACGCCGACAGCTTGCAGCCCGCGCGCCCGACGTACTAGAACGCTTCAGTGTCGATCGCGTGATGAAACAGTGGGTCACTGTTATTGAGGACGCCGTGAGTAAAACGCGATTTCGACGAGACGCTACGCGATCGCGCCGATGACAACCGCCCAGCTTCCCCTCAGAATTGCTTTTCTGATTCGCTCACTAGAAATTGGTGGTGCAGAGCGCCAGCTTGTGAACCTCGCCAAAGGTTTGGCAGCACGAAATTTCAAGGTAGCCGTTTTCTGCTTTTATTCAGGCGGAGTCCTCGCTAGCGAACTACTCAATAGCCCGGTTCAACTGATTCCGCTTGAGAAGCGCGATCGCTGGGATATCCTCGCCTTTCTTCGCGCTCTGATCGCCCAATTGCAAGCCTGGCAGCCCGACATTCTTCACAGCTACCTCAGCACTGCTAACCTGCTCGCCGCTGCCCTCAAACCTGCCTTGCCAAACGCGAAGATTGTCTGGGGAGTGCGCGCTTCTAACCTGGATTTACAACAATACGATTGGCTCTCACGCCTCGTCGATCGCCTGGAAGTTTGGGCCTCACCTTGGGCCGATTGCGTCATTGCCAATTCTCAAGCGGGGCGCGACTACCACGTACAGAAAGGTTTTCCGGCTGGCCCATTGCTGGTGATTCCCAACGGCATCGACACGCAGCGATTTTGCCCTGATGCGAGTCAGCGCGATCGCCTGCGAGCCGAGTGGAACGTGCCGGACGATGAGGTGCTCATCGGTCTCGTCGCCCGCCTCGATCCGGTGAAAGACCACGCCACCTTTTTGCGCGCCGCTAGCGCTTTCGGGAAGCAACAGCCTCGCGCGCGCTTTGTCTGCGTAGGGAGCGGGCCGGCCGATTACGCGCGCTGGTTGCAAGGGCTGGCAGAGGAATTGACGATCGCCGCCCGCGTCTTCTGGGCAGGCGCGCGTCAGGATATGCCAGCGGTTTACAATGCCCTCGATCTGTCAACCTTGACCTCGACGAGCGAAGGCTTTGCCAACGCGATCGCCGAAGCGATGGCCTGCGGCTTGCCCTGTGTGGCGACCGATGTTGGTGATTCTGCGTGGATTGTTGGCGAGACGGGAATCGTCGTGCCGCCGGGCGATCCCAAGGCCCTCACGGCTGGCTGGCAAGCTGGTTTAGCAAAGGTCGATACCCGCCAGCGCTATGCTGGAGATAATCCGCCGCGATCGCGTATCATGGAGCATTTCAGCCTCGTCAACTTGATTACTCGCACCGAGCAAGTACTCCTTACCCTCGCCGCCGCGCCGTGAAAATCCTGCACGTCATCACCGATCTCGATACCGGTGGCGCTGAAATGATGCTGGTGCGTTTGCTGTCGCAACTTGACCGCGATCGCTTCCAATCCAGCGTCATCTCTCTTATGGACCGCGGCAGTTTGGGCGATCGCCTTGCCGCTCTTCAGATTCCTCTCCATATCCTCAACCTCAAGGCAGGAAGACTATCTCCAGCTAGTATTGGCAAACTCCGTCACCTAGTTTGTCAGTTCAATCCCAACCTCATTCAAGGCTGGATGTATCACGGTAATTTGGCAGCACAACTAGCCAATTTCTTGGCATCGCGTTCTATCCCTATTCTGTGGAATATTCGTCAGTCACTTTACTCCTTAAAGTACGAAAAATTCAGCACCGCTACTCTAATTCGCCTCGAAGCTTGGCTATCAACCTGCCCAACTCGAATTCTCTACAACTCGCGCACTAGTGCCCAGCATCACGAACGTCTAGGCTATCAAGCCAGTAAAACTCTTGTGATTCCGAATGGTTTTGATACTGCTCAATTCCAACCCAATTCTGATGCTTACCATAGCTTGCGCCGCGAGCTAGAATTGCCTGCTGATACACTCCTAATTGGGCTAGTTGCTCGCTACCATCCGATGAAGGATCACGCCACCTTTCTACACGCTGTTGCTTATTTTGTACAGCAGCGATCGCAACTCAATTTGCGCTTTCTTCTCTGCGGTTCTGGCGTTGATTGGCACAATAGTAGCTTAGCGAAGCTAATCGATACCCTGAACTTACGTCCCTGGATACACTTGCTAGGCGAGCGCCAAGACATAGCGCGCTTGCAAGCGGCCCTCAATTTTGCTACGCTGTCTTCCTTCACGGAAAGTTTTCCCAATGCGCTCGGCGAGGCGATGGCTTGCGGTGTTCCCTGCATTGCTA
This sequence comes from uncultured bacterium, assembly GCA_964397305.1. Classification (GTDB taxonomy): domain Bacteria; phylum Cyanobacteriota; class Cyanobacteriia; order Cyanobacteriales; family Spirulinaceae; genus JAAUTY01. Next base: position 30,023 of record CAYNIP010000006.1, on the reverse strand, counting down.
CAGCAGTCGGCGATACGCCTTGGCTGGTGGGAGATACTGGTTGGCTCGTGCCGCCCCGCAGTCCTGACGCTTTGGCTGCTGCTTGGTCAGCGGCGATCGCCCTGAGTCCGGCCCAACGCCAGCAGCGAGGCCAGTCCGCTCGAGAACGAATTAAGCAACACTTTTCCTTGCCCGCCATCGTCGTTCAGTACGAGTCTCTGTATACTGCTGTGGGGGCTTCAAAACCTTGAATTTCAAATTCCCCATGAAGCTTTCCGTCATCATCCCCGCCTACAACGAGCGACAAACCTTACCGCAAGTTATTCCTTTAGTCCTGCAAGCTTTGCCCGATGTCCCCAAAGAAATTGTCATTGTTGATGACAATTCTGCTGATGGCACGCGCGAATGGTTGCTGGAGACCTTTGGCACAGAACCCCAAGCTATTGCCTTGACGACCGAGCATAGTTTTGTTACCGCTGCTGCTCACCGAGAGGGTGTTACCACAACCCTTAAGACCGTGTTTCACCGCCGCAACCAAGGCAAAGGGGCTGCCCTGCGAACCGGGTTTCAAAATGCGACCGGCGACATCCTTGTCATTCAAGACGCCGATCTCGAGTATGATCCCCAAGACTGGGGAGAAATGTGGCGGCTGATTGCCGAAAACCGCGCTGATGTTGTCTACGGTTCCCGCTTCTATGGCAAACCTCATCGCGTTCTTTACTTTCACCACTTGCTAGGCAACCTAGTAATTTCCAACCTGATCAATCTGCTCTTGAATATGACCTTGACCGATATTGAGGTCTGCTACAAAATGTTTCGCCGCGAAGTCCTTGAGGACATGAAACTGCGCTGTAACGACTTCGGCTTCGAGGTCGAATTCACCATGAAAGCGATCAAAGTTCGGCGCTGGCGCCTTTACGAACTAGGCATCTGCTACTACGGTCGTACTTACGCTGAAGGGAAGAAAATCAACTGGCGCGATGGCGTTAAAGCGCTGTGGTACATTTTCCGCTTCTGGCTGACGGACTAACTGATTACTCCGACAAAACTCATGTGTGGCATTGCTGGATTTTGGAACACTGAAGCAACCTGTGATCGCGATACCCTCGCGCAGCAAGGGCAGCGTATGGCGACGGCCCTCACCCATCGCGGCCCCGACAGCAGCGGTACGTGGGCCGATCCTGAAGCGGGTCTTGCCCTCAGCCACCGCCGCCTCGCCATTGTCGATCTCTCCCCCGAAGGCCATCAACCCATGCTCTCGGCTGATGGCCGCTACGTCCTCAGCTTCAACGGCGAAATTTACAACTTCCTCGATCTCAAACAACAACTAGAAGCGCTCGGTCACAAATTTCGCGGCCGCTCTGATACAGAAGTGATGCTGGCTAGTATTTGTCAATGGGGAGTGCCAGCAGCGGTAACTCGCTTCACAGGAATGTTCGCCTTCGCTCTCTGGGATCGCCAGGAGCGCGTGTTGCAGCTGGGGCGCGATCGCCTCGGCGAAAAACCCCTCTACTACGGCTGGCAGGGGTCAACGCTGCTCTTTGGCTCCGAACTCAAGGCCCTGCGCCAGCATCCCGCCTGGCAAGGCCAGATTAACCGCGATGCGATTGCCCTCCTGCTGCGCCATAACTATATTCCTGCCCCCCATTCCATTTTCCAAACGATCTACAAGCTGCCCCCGGCTACCTTGCTCCGCCTACCCCATCCCCAAGCACGGGACGAACAACCCGTTGCTTATTGGTCGCTCAAAGTGGTGGCAGAAGCCGGTACGCAACAGCCCTTCACGGGCACTGCCCGCGAGGCTGCCGATCAACTGGACCAACACCTCCGATTTGCCGTCCGCCGGCAAATGATTGCGGATGTCCCCCTCGGCGCTTTTCTCTCCGGCGGCCTTGATTCCTCCACCGTAGTCGCGCTGATGCAAGCTGAGAGCAGCCAGCCCGTGAAAACCTTCACGATTGGGTTTCACGAGCAAGCCTATAACGAAGCGGAAGCAGCTAAAGCCGTCGCCCAGCATCTCGACACTGAGCATACAGAATGGTACGTTACGCCCGCCGATGCTCTGGCAGTCATTCCCAAGCTCCCCGCGCTTTATGATGAGCCCTTTTCTGACTCCTCGCAAATTCCCACCTTCCTAGTCTCTCAACTTGCTCGCCAGCATGTCACTGTCAGCCTGTCTGGCGATGGCGGCGACGAGCTTTTCGGCGGCTACAATCGTTACCTCTGGGATCGCCAGTGGCGGCAACCCCTCGCTTGGCTGCCGTCGCCGCTGCGATCGCTGGCGGCGGGAGCAATTCGCGGGCGATCGCCTCAAGCCTGGCAGCAGACCTTCGACCACCTCCGCCCCCTCTTGCCCCCGCGCCTCCGCCGCCCGCAAGTAGGCGACAAACTTCACAAGCTGGCCGAAATGCTGGAACTCAGTCAACCCGAAGCCATGTATCGGCGACTCGTCTCTCATTGGGCTGAGCCCGAGACCATTGCCCTCGGCTCGCAGGAGCCCGCTACTGCCCTCAACAATCCCGCTCTCTGGGCCCATCTCCCCGACTTTACCCAGCGCATGATGTACCTCGACGCCATCACCTACCTGCCCGGCGACATCCTCACCAAAGTCGATCGCGCTGCCATGGCGGTCAGCTTGGAGACGCGCATCCCTTTCCTGGATCGCCAGCTCGTAGAATTTGCCTGGTCGCTCCCCCTAGACTTCAAGCTGCGCCGCGACGGTCAAGGGAAGTGGCTCCTGCGGCAGGTTCTCGGCCGCTATGTCCCGCCGACCCTATTCGAGCGCCCGAAGATGGGTTTCGGGGTTCCCATCGATCAGTGGCTGCGCGGCCCGCTCCGAGACTGGGCTGAATCGCTGCTGAGCCCGCACCGCTTACAGCAGCAGGGTTGGTTCGCCGCTGAACCTATCCGCCAGAAGTGGCAGGAGCACCTTGCGGGCAAAAACAATTGGCAATATTACCTCTGGGATGTTTTAATGTTTCAAGCCTGGCTGGATTCCCTCGACTCAAGCAAACCGACGCCTACGTGAATGAGTAAATTGCCGCTATCGACTGAACTTCATACTTCTCAGAAAAATTATTCCGTTCAGGTCGAGCGTGATCGCCTCCTCAAGCAGCAGATTCGTGATCGCTTCGATCGCCTTGCTCCCCAGCGTGATCGCTGGCAAAAGCGCGCCAGCTATTATTACCGCCAGCAACACAACTACTATCGTTTTCTGATTCCTGAAGGCGCAACAGTTCTCGAACTAGGCTGCGGCCTGGGCGATCTCTTGGCAACTCTCAATCCTCAGCGGGGTGTCGGTGTCGATCTGAGTCCTGAAATGATTCGCCTTGCTTCTCAGCGACATGCTCAGCAGCCCAACCTAGAATTCATCACCGCTGATTTAGAAACTTTTCAGCTTGATGAAACTTTTGATTTCATCATTCTCTGCGATGTCATCGGCCATCTTATTGATGTCGAATCAACATTCAAGAATCTGAAATCCCTCTGCACGCCTAACACGCGCCTCATCATCACCTACTACAATTTTGTCTGGGAAGGTCTCTTCCAATTCGCCGAAAAACTGCGCCTAAAGATGCCTCAGCAGCATCAAAACTGGCTCTCCACCCACGACATTACCGGCCTGCTGCATCTCGCCGATTTCGAGGTCGTCAAAACCGAAAACAAGGTTCTCGTCCCCAAGAATTTGCCCCCGCTAACGCAGTTGGCCAACAAATATCTCGCCACACTTCCTATCCTCAACCATTTTTGTCTCTCCTCCCACTTTGTTGCTCGCCTCCAACCCTCAGCCTCTCACCAGCGCGAGCGTTCAGTGTCGATTGTGATTCCCTGCCGTAATGAGAAGGGCAATATTGAAGACGCAATTCAGCGGTTGCCGAAGTTTGGCACATCTCAGGAGATTATTTTCGTCGATGGTCATTCGACCGATGGCACGGTTGAGGAAATTGAGCGCGTTATCGCGGCTTATCCAGAGACCAAAATTCGCTTACTGATCCAAGATGGCAAGGGCAAGGGCGATGCTGTCCGTAAAGGATTTGCGGCAGCGACCGGCGATATTCTCATGATTCTAGATGCCGATCTGACAGTGCCTCCAGAGGATTTGCCGAAGTTTTACCAGGCGATCGCCTCCGGCAAAGGCGAGTACATTAACGGCAGTCGCCTAGTCTATCCCATGGAAGATCAGGCAATGCGCTTCCTTAACTTTCTGGCGAATAAATTCTTTAGCATTGTCTTTTCGTGGCTGCTGAACCAACCGATCAAAGACACTCTTTGCGGCACCAAAGTTATCAGCCGCAGTGACTATGAGAAGCTGGCTGCCAATCGCAGCTATTTCGGTGACTTCGATCCTTTTGGCGATTTCGATTTAATCCTAGGATCGTCAAAGCTCAATTTGAAGTTTGTCGAGATCCCGATCCGCTACCGCGAACGCACCTATGGCACAACCAATATCAGCCGCTTCAAGCATGGCTTCATGCTGTTAGGCATGACCATTTTCGCCTTCCGCAAACTCAAAGCGATTTAACGGGTTATGTCTGAAGAGCTACTGCGGCAACACAAAATTATCTGGGAGCAAAAGCCAATCCTCAGAGAGCTTTACACGCGCTGGTATTCCGAGATGGCAGCTCAACTAGCTCCTGGCCCCATCCTTGAACTAGGTGGAGGGAGTGGCAACTTTAAGGAATTTGCTCCCAATGTCGTTTCAACTGACATTGTGCCTTTGCCTTGGATTGACGTTGTTGCCGACGCCCAAGATTTGCCCTTTGACGACCATAGTTTTGATAACTTTGTTCTTTTTGACGTGCTCCACCACATCGAGAATCCTTGCCTCTTCTTCGATGAAGCTTTGCGTGTGTTGCGTCCCAAGGGTCGCATTATCATGATGGAGCCCTACATTTCACCGCTATCATGGTGGGTCTACAACTTTCTTCACCCAGAACCCGTTGATTTCCAGCAAGATCCCCTCGCGCTAGTTCCACCTTCCCCCAATCGCCAACCCTTTGATGCCAATCAAGCGTTTGCCACGATCTTGTTCGAGCGGCGACTCGCTGATTTCAAACGAAAGTATCCGCAGTTAAAACCGCGTTACTATCGCCGACTTTCTTTTTTCGCCTATCCCCTCAGTGGTGGTTTTGATAAACCTTCACTCTTGCCTCTCATGCTTCTGAAGTCATTGTTAGCACTGGAAGAGTTTTTGGCTTTCCTAAGCCCCTTACTAGCGTTCCGGACACTCATTGTTTTGGAGGTGGGGTAACCCAATGCTGAAGGCTGTGTGCTCTCATTGGCTAAGCGCTAACCCCTTGCTTCTTTTCGTTACTTTAGTTGCAGGCATTTCATTGTATTTGATGGCGTTAATACTGCCGATCCCTACTGAAGTCGGCTTGGCAGCACGCCATAGCCTTTGGTTTGGTATTATTTACGCGGCTTTCATTCTCTATCCTAGTTACCGCTTAGGCGGTGCTTGGGGTAGTGCTGCTAGCTTGATTACAACTCTGATCTTGTTTGCACTGCCATTAGCAGGGGCATGGAACAGCGGCGTTAGCGAAGCTAGCTTCATTGGCGGTCTATTACCCTTTAACGATGCCAATGGCTATTACTCAGATGCGAAAGAACTGGTTAGTGGTTTCAACCTTTCAGTGTTTGCATCGCGGCGACCTTTATTCACTCTTGCACTATCCTCAACCTTCTGGTTTGCTCAGCAGAACTTGCAAGTAGCGCTCGCCATTTGGGTTGGCCTATCAGCTCTCGCAAGCTATCTCCTTACGTGTGAGATTCGTCGCACTCACGGCTCAGCAAGTAGTGTCTTCGTATTACTGCTCTTATTCCTTTACTATCGGCGCTTCGCTGGTACAACCCTGACGGAAAATATTGGCTTTCCCTTGGGAGCGATCGGCTTGACCTTACTTTGGCATTCTGCAACTGCCCTCAATCAATCGGAGTCCTTGCGCCGCCCGATCTTATTCTGTGCATCAGGCAGTTTTTTCTTGGCGCTAGCTCTGAATGCAAGAGCTGGGGCTTTCTTTGTTTTACCAGCAATCTTAGCTTGGGTTGCCTTCATCTGCTGGCAGCGCGATCGCCAACAGATTTTCACAACAAGACTCAAGCCAACTCTTTATTCCCTAAGCTCTGTTTTTGGGGCGATCTTACTTGCCTTCATCATCAATCAGACTGCCTTCAGAATTTTCGGCAATCCTGACGGGGCAACATTTTCCAACTTTTCCTATACTCTGTATGGCTTAGCAGTTGGCGGCAAGAATTGGACGCAGGTATTGATCGATCATCCTGGAGCCCAAGAGCATGAAATTTACGGGCTCGCGATGGAAGCCCTACGTCAGAATCCAACAGGTATCATTTGGGGTTCTTTGAAAGCTTGGTACGAATACTTTGATCCCAATGCTTTGGGAGCCTTTAGTTTTGTCTCGAGTTCTTCCGATGCATCGACGAGCGTTCGCTCTAGGCAGATTTTGTATTTGCTGAGTTATGTCAGCTTTGCAGTCTGTCTCTACCGCTTCAGGAAGCCCGAAAACTCTTTGATGATTTTCCTGATCTTGGGGATTGTTTTGTCAGTCCCCTTTGTACCGCCTTGGGATGCTGACTCGATGCGAGCTTATGCAGCAACGATCCCTATCTCTGCAACGCTACCAGCGCTATGCTTAGCTCCTCTCTTCAGGCGAGTTGAGAAAGGAGCACTATCGAATTCACCGTACAATGTCTGGACAGCGGCCCCAGTCACTTTACTATTTGGCACCGTTCTACTCGTTTTTCTCTTCCTACCGCCACTAGTCTTGAATAATTTGTCGAAGCCTATAGCTGTGCAGTCCGAGCTGAGTTGCCGCTCAAACGAGAGCCTAGCTCATTTCCGGATCGATCCAGGCTCTTATGTTCAGGTCGTCAATGATGACGCTGTAGCTCGGACTCGATTGCCGTTCATTCGTGTTAGTGAGTTTCGCGATCGCCTCGAAATTTTCTCCATCTCCAATCCCGAACGAGCAGAGGATCTCGCGGCCCTCAACCCTCCCTTTACCTTGCTGAGAGCCTTCCTCATCGAGACCAAGGGATCGATTATGCTGGTTACTGACAGTAACCTACTCCCCAAAAAAGTGGGTCGATTTTCTGCTTGCGGGCAGCAGAGTAATGAAGGTTTTGCTTTCTTTGAAGCCCAAAAAATTCAGGCATTGGACAATTCTAAAATGGTCCGTCAGCAATCCCTCTAAGGAAGGTTAGATCGAAACTGAACATGGATTGTAAAATTGCTGCTATCGGTCTGGGTTATGTGGGGTTGCCGGTAGCACTGGCGATCGCCCGTCACTATCCCGACACCATCGGCTTCGACATCAACGAAGCCAAGCTAGCGGCCTTGCAAGCCGGGATCGATCCGACCGGCGAAATTCCTGCGGCTGTTTTGCGGGAGACCAAGCTGCGCTTCACCAACCAGCTAGAGGATCTGCGCGATCGCAACTTCTTCATCGTCGCCGTCCCCACCCCCATCGATCACGATCGCCGTCCCGACCTCACCCCCCTGATCAAAGCCTCCGAAACCATCGGTCAAGTCCTGCAACCTGGCGCGATCGTCGTCTACGAATCCACCGTGTATCCCGGCGTCACCGAGGAAATTTGCGGGCCGATCTTGGCCCGAACCTCAGGATTGCGCCAAGGAATTGACTTCAAACTCGGCTACTCCCCCGAGCGAATCAATCCCGGCGACCAAGAACATACCCTCGAAAAGATCGTGAAAGTCGTCGCTGCCGAAGACGCTGCCACCCTCGAGCGCGTCGCCCAAGTTTACGCAACCATCATTGCAGCCGGCGTCTATCGCGCCCCCTCGATCAAAGTTGCCGAAGCCGCCAAAGTGATTGAAAACACCCAGCGCGACCTCAATATCGCCCTGATGAACGAGCTAGCCTTGATTTGCGATCGCCTGCAAATCCGCACCCACGACGTTCTGCAAGCCGCCCGCACCAAATGGAACTTCCTTCCCTTCACCCCCGGCCTCGTCGGCGGTCACTGCATCGGCGTTGACCCCTACTACCTCACGGCCAAAGCCGAAGAACTCGGCTACCACCCCCAAGTCATCCTCGCCGGTCGGCGCATCAACGACAGCATGGGCGCTTACATCGGCCAGCGCGTGATCAAACTGCTCGTCCAAGCCAACCGCCCGCTCCCCGAGGCCCGCATCGGCATCCTCGGCCTCACCTTCAAAGAAAACGTAGCCGACCTCCGCAACAGCCGCGTCCCCGACATCGTGCGCGAGCTCCAGGAGTTTGGCCTTGCCCCCCTTGTTCACGATCCCTTGGCGAACTTCCAGGAAGCCGAGCATGAGTACGGCATCCAGCTAGCGCCTTGGGAACAGCTCACCGACTTGGATGGCCTGATCGTTGCCGTGAACCATCGCTTCTACCTCGATCAACCCCCCACTGATCTCTGGCAACGCTTGCGCCCCGGCGGCGTTTTCGTCGATATTAAATCCAGCTTCCATCCTACCGAACTACCCCCAGGCCTCCATTACTGGAGCCTGTGACAGAACGCGACCCAAGGCGCTCCAGCCGTAGGGCCAGATTGCACGCTGCCCCTACGGCCGCTCACGAGCGACGCTCAACCCTGGGGTGAGTCTTTCAGGCTCGCCTTATAGGCTGTCCAACTGCCGTAATGGGAGATGTCCGGCTCCCGATCCCGCTCAATCAGTTCGCGAGGATAGAGGATCGCGATCGCCTCTCCGCCCCCCTCCAGCCTCACCGGAGCCGGGTACATATCCGGCGGCTCGTGAGCCAGCAAGTGCTCATACTGGTCCTGGCTCAGCTCGTACAGCTCCCCCGGAATCGAAATTCCCCCTGCGGCCACTTCATAAATCCCCGGATGCCAACCATTCTTAACCGAGTGCAGGCGGTAGCAGGGTTGCGTCCGCGCCTCTCCGACAAACCGAGCCGCCGCTAAATTCTCGTGATCCGGCTGCCCCCGCAGCGCCGAGCCGCAAATAAAAACCAGCGTCGTACTCGCGCTCATAGTCCCCCTCCTCAACCGTCACGCAGGGCCGCGAGTACGGCCTCATGGATCGCGCCATTACTCGCCACAATCCCCTGATTGTTGATCAACTGCGCCCCCAGGGAAAAATCCAGCGGCTGCCCGTGCATATCGGTCACCCGGCCCCCCGCCTCCTCAACCACTAGCGCCCCTGCCGCATGATCCCAAATTTTCTCCCGGTAATCGGGCGACTTGGGCGAGGGGAGGCGCAAGTAAAGAGCAGCCTGGCCGGCGGCCACGATCCCATACTTGGCCTGAGAATCAACCCGCACCGACGCCGCCGTAATCCCCGCCGCCTGAGCTGCTGCTGTTTGTCGCGCTTGATCCCCGTGGCTTGATTCCACACTCTCTGCAAATCGCAGCTTGCTCGGGTCCTCCATCCCAGCCACCCGCAGCGCTTGGGGCTCACCTCCCGCCAAGGGAATCAGCACCGTCCCCTCGCCGCGCACCGCCACAAAAAGGGCTCCTGGCTCACTCATGCCTTCCAGTTGTAGCGCCGGACACCCTAGAAGACCAAGCTTCAAATTCCCTGCTTCCACCAGGGCCAGGGCGATCGCATACTGATCTTGCCGCAGAAACCCTTTCGTGCCGTCAATCGGATCTAACGTCCAGTACCGGGCCCCCACCTTACCATTGCCGCGATCAATCCAGTCTGCCACTTGGTCCGGCCTTGCTTCTGGAACCAGCGCCTGCACATACCCCGTTACCTGAGCCAGCACAGCCGCCATCGCCGCCTGCCGCAGGGTCCCAGCGTCCTCTTCTCCCACGATCGGATCATCTGGAAACGCAGCCGCCAAGGCACGGCAAATCAGAGCCTGAGAGCCATAGTCCGCCACCGTCACCGGACTCTTATCGCTCTTTTCGATCGCCGCCGGAATGTCAGCTCGTACCTGCTGACAGAGCTGGGCAGCCGCAAGGACCGCTTCAACCGCGATGGCTTTTTCACGCTCGTAGGCCATAGGAGTTTAGGAACTTGGTGGCATTGCAGGTTCCATTTTACCAGGATGTTCTACAGAACCCTGAACTAGAAACCGTAGTGGCGCTTCAGCGCTTCCACCCGCCGGCCCAAGCGGGGCTAATGGAATTTCACAAATTAAATGTGCCATTGTAGGGTTTGGGTCTCCCAGCCCTCAAACCCTTATCGGAACAGCGATTGACTGGGTTGGGGGCGCGGCCACCGTGCCTCTACCGAATTGGGTCGTTATTTTGTGAAAATTCATAAGCCCAACTACGACCCATGACAACTCCCGTAGTGGCGCTTCAGCGCTTTCTCAGAGGGCTAAAGCCTCACAGAAAGCATCGTTACTCAATTTGGGCACTACCCCCGGAAGAGTTCAGCCAAGCATCATGACCCCCTAGGCCTGGCCGGAAATTCAGAGTTAGCCCGGTTTCGATTAGGGTTACAGCCTGATTTTTGGCAGGGTCTAATTTGGGCACGACTGAATTTCCCTCGGCCCTAGGCCCAGGGAAATTCCCGGCCCTCAGACCGCCTGCCTGAACCGGGACATGCGGCTCTCTCCCAGGATTGGCGCGGCGATCGCCAACAAATTGTTATCGTGACTACTGGGATTGACCCGCGCCTGGTATCCCGTCGCACTGCAAGCCGCCGCCCACCCTGGGCCAGAATAACAAGGCGGACTTGCTCACGGTCAACACACACCCCCTTGCTGAGATTATCTATGGTCGCTTTTTTAACTTCGACAAACTGGACAGCCCCTAGGGCCCACCTACTCACCGTTGCCGAGGCTGAAGCTGGGCTCTCCTCGGCTGAATCCAGCACCCTCGTCTTGGCTGGCGTCTTGCTCAGCCTAGTGTTCGTGTACATCGCCAGTAAGCTGGGCGGCGAACTCTGCGCGCGGATCAATCTGCCCCCTGTGCTGGGGGAACTGGTCGGTGGGGTGCTCATTGGGGTTTCAGCCCTGCACCTGTTGGTCTTCCCGGAAAGCGGGGCGACGGCGAGTGACTCCCTGCTGATCAAGATTCTGGAGGCGACCGCCGGCCTGGACCCCGCCGCCGCAGGAGCCATTTTCGCCAACCAGAGCGAAGTCATCTCGGTGCTCTCGGAAATTGGCGTCATCATTCTGCTGTTTGAGATCGGCCTTGAGTCGGATTTGAAGGAATTGATTCGCGTCGGTCCTCAAGCTGCTGTCGTCGCGGTGGTCGGGGTGGTGGCTCCGTTCACGGCGGGCACGGTGGGCTTGATTTATCTCTTTGGTATTCCGGCCGTGCCAGCGATTTTTGCGGGGGCGGCCCTGACGGCTACCAGTATCGGCATTACGGCGAAGGTGCTGGCGGAGTTGGGGCGTCTCAGCGCCAAGGAGGGGCAAATCATCATCGGTGCGGCTGTCCTGGATGATGTGCTGGGTATCATTGTGCTGGCCGTCGTCGCCAGCCTGGTGAAAACGGGTGAGATCGAAATTCTGAATATCGTCTATCTGACTGTTAGTGCTGGTGTATTCTTAATCGGCGTCATTCTCATTGGCCGCTTCCTCCAGCCCCTCTACTTGGGCCTGGTGAATGAGCTGAAAACGCGGGGTCAATTATTGCTGGTGTCCTTGGTCTTCGCCTTTGTGCTCGCCTACCTGGCGACGGCGATCCAGCTTGAAGCAATTCTCGGAGCCTTTGCCGCCGGCCTGGTGTTGGCGGAGACGGAGAAGCGCCATGAGTTGGAGGAGCAAGTGTTGCCGGTGGCTGACTTGCTGGTGCCGGTTTTCTTCGTGGGGGTGGGGGCTAAGACCGACCTCAGCGTGCTCAATCCTGCTGTGCCCAGTAACCGCGAGGGGCTGATTATCGCGGTCTTCCTGATCGTGGTGGCGATCATCGGAAAGCTAGTCACGGGTTTCACTGTTTTTGGTCAGCCTGGGCTGAACAAGCTGGCTATTGGTGTCGGCATGATTCCCCGAGGTGAGGTGGGTCTCGTGTTTGCGGGGGTTGGTTCCGCCAGTGGCGCTCTCTCGGAAGCGACGGAAGCGGCTATTGTGATGATGGTCATTTTTACGACCTTCATCGCGCCCCCGTTTCTCCGGCTTGCCTTCGGGAACGATGCGGAGGCGGTTGCTGTCCCCGAAGCACCGGCCGGAAACCCCCTAGAGTCGGAGCGATCGCCCTAGGGCTGCCCCGGGGGATCGCTGCCACTTTCACCCAAGTCGTGCTATTTTTCAACGAGGCAAGGTCAGCAATCCGATCAACGTTGCCAGCCTGTTGCTAGTGACGGCTTGGCGATCGGCGCATGGGAGGAATGAGGTATTTTGCGACATTATTGGCTATGGCTTAGCGTCCTCAGCGCGTTGTTGGGGGCCGTCCCGGCCAGGGCCGCCGCCCTGCCGACAGAGCAACCAGAGACGTGGCCGCTCCCAGCGGAGGGGGCAGCTGTATCAGATGAGGTTGCCCTGACGACCTGGGGCGATTTAGTCCCGGAAGGCGGGGCTGTAGAAAACTTGGCCCTCGCCGACTTGGCCCTGAAAAAGTCGGCAGCGGCCGACTCGCTCCTGGAGGAGTCCTACGCTTTCCCGGTTGGGGGCGAGCTGGCCTCCGGGGAAAGGCCGGCCGGCCGCGAGCGGGAAACGTCAACGGCGTTTCAGATCACTCGCCACGGATTTTTTGTGCCCCTAACGGCGACGGCCCAGGCCCGGGTGGCGATCGCCCCGAGCGCTGACGGCCGCCACCTCGAGCTGGATCTTCCCGGCACGACCTTGCCCGAGACCCTACAGGCCACTCCAACGCTGACCATCAATCACTACGGAGTGCAGCAGGCGACCTTTAACCAAGTGAGTGCCAGCCCCCCCCATGCCCGCATCACCCTCGAGCTGACGGGGGAAATCCCGGCTTGGGAAGCGGCCATGGGCGATCGCGGTTTGGCGATCGTGCCAGCGGCGACCGTACTCGGCTCCCAGGCGGCCCCGAGCCCCCCCCCAGAACTGGCCCAGCGAGATGCTCGTGATCGCGTCCCCCGCATCCAATCCGTGCAGTTGGGCCTGGGCAATCAACTGCTGATCGTGGCCGATCGTCCCCTGAGCCGCCCCCGGAGTCGCCGTTTGCCCAATGGGGTTTACGAGATCACCCTCCCCAACGCCCGCCTAGCGGAGCGCGTCGATGACCCGCAACTCCGCCAGGACAGCCCGGTGTCGCAGCTTAACCTCCGGGAGCAATCTGATGGCACAGTGGTGCTCCTCGTGCAGCTCGCCGACGACATTGAAATCGCCAATGTCACCCAGCCCCGCCAAAACCTAGTGGCGCTCCAGTTCCGGCGTCAGCAGGTGGCGCAACCGCCGCGTCAACCCTTGCCGCCGCGTCAGCCCCTGCCCTCCCCCCTACCACCGCGCCAGCCCTCAAACCTGGGCCCCTTGCCTCGGATCACTAGTGGCCGTGCCCTCGTCACCATCGATCCGGGTCATGGGGGACGGGATCCTGGGGCCATCGGCATTGGCGGCCTGCGGGAAAAGGATGTGGTGTTGCCCATTTCCCTAGAAGTGGCGCAGATTCTGCAACAGCAGGGAGTGCGAGTGCAGATGACCCGCAATGATGACCGTTACGTGACCCTGGCGGGTCGGGCTCAGATCGCCAACCGGACGCGATCGCACGTCTTCGTGAGCATCCACGCCAACGCCATCAGCATGAGCCGCCCCGATGTCAATGGTGTAGAGACCTTTTACTACACCTCCGGGCGGGAACTGGCCCAGATGATCCAGAGCAGCATTCTTCGCAGCATCAGCATCGGCAATCGCGGTGTCAAGCGAGCGCGCTTCTACGTGTTGCGGTATACAGCCATGCCCTCCGCTTTAGTGGAAGTAGGCTTCGTGACTGGGCGGTACGATGCTCCCCGGCTGGCGAATCCTGCCTTCCGCAGCCAAATGGCGGAGGCGATCGCCCGAGGTATTCTGGAATACCTCCAGTGGCGTCGCTTTTAGGCCACGCCGTTCCTCCCGCCTGACTCCATCCTGCTTACCCTCATTTCCATATGACTAACTTGCAGCGTCAGCGGCTCGGTGTTTTTGATAGTGGTGTTGGCGGCTTGACGGTCTGGCGGGAACTCCGCCGCCACTTACCCCAAGAATCGCTCCTCTACTTCGCAGACACCGCTCGCCTGCCCTATGGTGGCCGTTCGGCGGCTGAGATTTTGCAGTTCGTGCGCGAGATCCTGACCTGGATGCAGGCCGAGTCGGTCAAAATGGCAATTGTCGCCTGCAACACCAGCTCTGCCCTGGCCCTCGACATCGCGCGGCGCGAGTTTGACCTACCCTGTCTGGGAGTGATCCTGCCGGGGGCGCGGGCCGCCGTGCAACAGGGCCGCCGCATTGGCGTCATCGCCACCGCCGCCACGGCCGCGAGCGACGCCTACCGGCGGGCGATGCAGGAGATTGACAACCACATACAGGTGTGGCAAGTCGGGTGTCCAGAATTCGTGCCCCTGATCGAGCAAAACCGCCTCCACGACCCCTACACGCGCTTGGTGGCCCAGCGCTACCTGCAACCCTTGCTGGAGCAGCAGATCGACACGTTGGTCTATGGGTGTACCCACTATCCCCACTTGGAGCCCGTGATCGCCAGCCTACTCCCGGCCCACATCCGCCGCATCGACCCGGCTCAAGCCGTGGCCGTCGCCGTAGCCCGCGAACTCGACCTATTGGGACTCCGCAACACCCAGACCCCGCTCCCGGATCGCTTTGCGGTCAGCGGCCAACCCCAAGACTTTGCGCGCCTGGGACAGCAGTGGATCGGCTACCGGCCCTGGGTGGAGGCGGTGCGACTACCGGCGATCGCCCCGGCCTGCCTAGAGCCCTTGGATTACTGAATCCTAGGCCGGAAAAAGGCGCTGGCTGAGTGAACCCAGGCAGCGCCGAAACTTGTGTGAAATTGAGTGAGGGATAAGCAGCAGAGTTTTCGAGCACCAGCAACTAGCCGAGCACCTTCAGCGCGAAGTCCGAGTCGCCTTTGCCGTGCGCTCAGCGAGCGCTAGCAGCCCGTAAACCAACAGCAAGTATCCCGCAGCGAGGAACAGGATCAGCATTGGCATACACCTCCAGGATGCGAAAACTGGCGAATAAGTTAAGATTGATGCGAGTTCGGATCAGCCCCTGCAACCACGGCTCACAGAGCACTCAGCACCGACTCAGCCATTGCTAACCCAGTCATTCCAAAAAAGAACCGGCTTTAGCAACGCACTATCCAGCGCTGGCGCACTCGGACTGATAACAGCCCTCCTACCCGTGCGCCGATCGGCAGGCGAAACAGAAGGTTCCTCAAAGGCTACCTTCCATCACACTCGCAGCATTTCTAGAGTGCAAGCGTTCAAAACCAGGGAACTGGAGGACAGTATGGCTCGAACCTTGCAGGCGGACATTAGCTTAGAAGCTGACGAGCACCATCGGAATTCGCCATCATTCCGAAGCATTCTGAGCTAATGTAGGGGTCGCGAGGAACTCGCTTCTCGACTGTGCAGCGCCCGTAAGCAGCAGGCAAAATCTGTTTGACCCTTAATTAAACACTAACACAGGAATTAATGAGGCGACAGGCCTTTGTCAAGTTTTTTTGGGGTTCTGGCTTGATCCCCGAGCAATTTGCCGAACCTTTCCCCCAACCTCGTTCCTTGACTTAAAATAAGTTAAAGGATATGTAAACTTTCTTAACCATCGCGTCCTGCTGGACTGACCGATGACTTCAGTAACTTCTCTTTTCGCGCCCATTGATGCTGACCTCGATCTGCTCGCCAGTAATCTGCGGCAACTGATCGGTGCTCGCCATCCCATTCTCAGCGCTGCGGCTGAGCACCTCTTCGGTGCCGGTGGCAAGCGCTTGCGCCCGGCGATCGTGCTGCTAGTGTCACGCGGCACGATGCTCGACCAGGACATCACCCCCCGCCACCGCCGTCTGGCTGAAATCGCTGAGATGATTCACACGGCAAGCTTGGTTCACGATGATGTGGTGGACGAGGCAGAAATGCGACGCAATGTTGCAACGGTGAATAACCTTTTTGGCAACCGCATCGCCGTCCTCGCCGGAGACTTCCTCTTTGCCCAATCATCATGGTATCTCGCCAACCTGGATAACCTCACGGTGGTTAAGCTCCTCTCGGAAGTGATCCGCGACTTTGCGGAGGGCGAAATCCGCCAAGGACTCAACCATTTTGACACTAGCCTCACGCTGGAGGCCTATTTGGAGAAGAGCTATTACAAAACCGCATCGCTGATTGCTAACAGCGCCAAGGCTGCCGGGGTTCTCAGTGGCGTCAGTGCCGAACTCGCAGAGGAGCTGTATCACTACGGTCGCCACTTCGGCCTCGCCTTCCAGATTGTGGACGATATTCTCGATTTCACCGCTTCGAGTGAGGTGCTCGGTAAGCCAGCGGGCTCGGATCTGGCCAGTGGCAACCTCACGGCTCCGGTACTCTATGCCCTGGAAGAGCAGCCAGCCTTGCGATCGCTCATCGAGCGCGAGTTCTCCCAAGCTGGGGACTTAGAGCAGGCCTTGACCCTGGTTCATGAGAGCCAGGGCCTCCAGCGCTCCCGGGATCTAGCCGCCTACCACGCCAAGCTGGCAACGACCCATCTCGAGGATCTCAAGCCTTCCAGTTGCCGCCAAGTCCTGGCGGAGCTGTCGGACTACGTACTGAGCCGCTTGTATTAACCCCCTGGTAGGAGCCGGTTTCAGCCGACCCCTACCGACCCTTGGGTTGCAAGATTTTTGCTGACACACGAGAGCCCAGATCCAGAGCCCTAGAGAGCAGCCGCGAGCCCCCCCGAGAGCTGAGGCCTAGACACAGCCTTCAATCGCCAGGGCCGCTCCAACGAGCCCGTTTCGCATTCGGGTAACGACGCCGCGCTCGTCAGTCTCAAACACCACGCGGTAGTCTTGGCTCGCGGCCTCGGTCGGCACGAAGATCAGGTACTGGCCGCCGGGGACGTATTCGTGGGGCTGGGCTTCCAAGCGATCGCCATAAACCTGGCGCACCTTCGCCGCCGTATCGCCCAGGCGAATCCCGCTCAAGGTGGCAATTTGCGCCGTGTCGATGTCGATGCGGGCGATTTTCCCGTCGATGACCATCAGCGAGACTCCTTCCGGTCCCTCCTGGGGTCGGAAGTAGAGACAGCCATACTCTTCCCCGCCGCTGGCAACTTGGGTAAAGCGCTGGTTCGCGGCCTGGCTGGCGGCGTCCATCGTCATGCCAACCTCTAAGGGCCCCAGGCTGGTCAAGGTGAGGCGCGAGGCAGTACTGAGCGAGGCGGCGGGAGCCTGCTTGGCCGCTGCTGGTTCACAGCCTTGGGGACTCAGGCACTCTCCCTGGCGATCGCGCAAGGCCACGCGGTCTACGGTGGGAAATTGGGTCAGGGTTGCCTCTACAGCCCGGCGCAGGCGGGTCAGGTCATCGCGATCATGGCTGGCCGGCTCCCGGCACAGGCTCACTGCGGCCACGCGGTCAGCGATCGCCAGCCGAAAATCCTCACCACCGCAGCTAGACGCGCCTGTTAAGGCTGCCACGGGTTGCAAGCCCAGGGCCGCTTCCTGCTGGCTCGGCCCGGCCAGCAACTCAGTCAGGGCAAACCGAGCGACCCCCTCCTTCGTGGTCGTCCGCCACACGGGCTCGACGTACTGGGGTTGGCTCTGGCTCTGGGGTTGCTTTGGGAAAAAGACTTTCACAGACCGCCCCGGCTCCTGATCTGCCGCTGGCGGGGTCTCCGCCGCCGTCGGGGGATCAACCTCAGCCGGCTCCGAGGCCAGATCCCCCGCTGGATCAGCGGCCTCGGACTCAGGCGACGCTGTTTCCGGTGTTCCAGACCCACAGGCCACCAGCAGACTGACCACCCCCGCGACGCCCAAAATCTGACCCCAGGTTTGTGGTGCTGACATCATGATCGGTATCCCCCCGTAAGCACGTCCTATCCTTCCACTCTAGGGGGCGATCGCAAAACTGGGGGCTCGGTTGTGTAGCTCTCCCAAGTGACTAAAGAGTGTGTTTGAAAAGATATAGCTTGTTCAGCAATCGCGTAAAACAGGCCCTCCCCCTAAATCCGTCCCCCAGCGTGGGAGAGGGACTTTGAGATCGTTTTGCCTGATGCGTGAAAGGAAGGTAGTGTTGAGAGGCAAGAAGAGAGCCTCTCAACATAAAATATCGAATACTAAGTACACGACACCGACCTCACCGATAGCCAGTGGGCCCTGCTCGCCGGGGTGGACGAAAAAAGCGCGGCTCCCCTGAATTTTGAGCGATGGCTCAAAGATCAGAGGGTCGCCCGCTTCAGCGTTACGGGGTCCTCATCCCCTGGAAGCAGGGGAGCCAGCAGCCTCCCGCCCAGGGTGGTCGGCATTAGGGAAAGCACTGTCAATCTGAAAGGCTCTCAACCGACCGGAGGAATCAGGATTAAGCCGGTGTTGCTACCTGGGTGAGCACAGTCTGGGTGAGCTTTTCTGGAACCTCACCGAGGTGGTCGTACTGCCAATGGAAGAAGCCGACGCCTAGAGTGAGCGATCGCAACTCCACAATGAAGTTTTGCATCTCCGCCTGGGGCAAATAAGCTGTCACCTCGTCCCAGTTCTGCCAACCGGACAGGGCCTCGTAGGTGAGAATCTGGCCCCGCCGCCCAGAGACCAGTTGCAACACCTTAGCCGTAAACTCGCTGGGAGCTGCCACCTTCACTTGCAAGATCGGCTCGAGCAAGACCGGCTGACACTGCCGCATCCCCTCAGTCATCGCGATCCGCGCTGCCTGCTTAAAGGCCTGTTCCGAACTATCGACGGAGTGGTAGGAGCCATTGCTCAGGTTCACGCCGACATCCACCACCGGAAAGCCCAAAGGCCCACAGCCCAGGTACTCCCGCACTCCCGTTTCCACGCCGGGAATGTATTGCTTCGGGACGACCCCGCCCACGATCGACTCGCTGAACTGGAAACCTTCGCCTCGTTCTAGGGGCCGAATCTCCAGGTACACGTCGCCAAAGGCCCCGTGGCCGCCGCTCTGGTGCTTGTAGCGACCGTGAACGGTCGTGGGTTTGCGAATCGTCTCCTTGTAGGGGACCTGGGGCGGGTGGGTGGTCATGGGCAAGTTGTACTTGCGGCCCAGACGATCGAGGGCCACTTGTAAGTGAATTTCTCCCTGACCCCAGAGCACCACTTCCCGGGTGTCGCTGTGCTGCTCCCACGTGAGTCCGGGGTCTTCTTCCCGCAGCTTGCTCAGGGCTGTACTGAGCTTCACCTCGTCCTGGCGCTTTGCGGGGGCGATCGCCAGGGCATAGACCGGATCGCTGATGATCGCCCGGGGCAGGGCGGGAACTTCGCCATTGCTGCTGAGGGTATCCCCGGTTTGGGCCTGCGTGAGGCGGGCGATCGCCACGATTTCCCCCATCCCCGCCCGCTGTACCGGCTCCTGTTGCTGACCAAAGAGCCGATAGAGGCCGCCAATCCGCTCACCATTGAGGGCCATGCTGTCGGTCAATTCCCCCTGCCAGACCCGCACCAAGGAGAGCTTGCCACCTTGGGGGCTGTAGTAGGTTTTCAGGACTTGGGCGATCGCCGGTTCCGTACCAGCCGCCTCCAGGCCCCGCCGCGCCGCCGTCACCCTCGGATCGGGCGCTTCTTCGACCAAGGCATCGAGCAGCGGCCGCACCCCATAGTCCTGCTCCGCAAGACCCAAGAAGACCGGAACGATCAGATCGGCCCCAAGATCCTGCTTGAGGTCCCGGCGAATCTCCGCTTGATCAGGGGCTACATCTTCCAGCAAGGCTTCGAGTAAGTCATCATCAAAGTCGGCCAAGGTTTCGAGCATTTCCTCGCGGGCCAACTTCTCCTCCGTTTGGAGCGCGTCGGGGAGCGGCACCGGATCAGCAGGGCTGCCAGGATGGTAATGGTAAGCTTGCTCGTCAATCAGGTCAATGTAGCCGATCAGGTCGTCCTGCTGCCGAATCGGGTATTGCTGGGGCACGAGGGGGCGATTGGAGACCGCTTTGAGGGCATGGAGTACGTCCATGAAGGGGTCCTTGGCGCGGTCGAGCTTGTTAATGAACACGAGATGGGGAATTTCCCAATCATCCAGAAACTTGAACAGCGGTGCGAGGGTGAGTACTTTATCAACAGCCGCTTCACAGACAACGACCGCCGCCCCAGCCCCGACGAGCGCATGACTCGTTTCGTGGCTAAACTCAATCGAGCCAGGGCAATCTAAAAAGGTGAACTGGGTCTCCCGGTAGCGGGCCGTTGCGACCGATACTTCGAGACTCATGTGGCGGGCCCGCGCTTCCGGTGAGCCGTCGCCGACGGTATTGCCCTCCTTGATGCTGCCTTTGCGAGCAATCGTGCCCGTCACTGCTAGCAGGCTTTCGAGCAGGGTGGTTTTGCCACTCGAGTAGGGCCCGACAATGGCAATGTTCCGGGCACGGCTGAGGACATTTTGGGTCATAATTCGTCACCCCCAAGGGACTTAGCAAATAGACTCAGTGGAGGGGACTGCCTAAACGGCAAGGCTGTCATCGCGGCCTGAACCCCTCTGTTAAGTAACCTATCGTGATTCCCTGGGGGCGACGACCGACCTGCAATCACTTGTAAGGCCAGATACCTTCAAGGTTAAGTTGCGTTAAAGCCAAGCGAATAACTGTAAAGATCCCCCGGCTCCCTGGGGGCAAAACCGCCGCAATGATGACTCGGTGTAACGAAATATAAAGGGTCTGTAACATTGGCGACGGGTGTCACCTCTGCCTCTGATCCCAAGACGGTCGCGACGGGGTAGCGTAGGGAGTAAATCGTTATTCACCCAGGACTGCTGACCCATGCCGTGGAGACTCTTCGCTGGAATGGCGATCGCCCTGTTGGGGTGGCTGCTGAGTGGGGCGATCGCCCCGGCGGCCTTTGCCCTGACGCCGATTGACCTGTCGGACCTCACCTACAAACCCTGTCCCCCCGAGCTGGCGGCGGGAGCCGTTGATAGTCGCGGCACGGCCCTCCCCGTGCAGTGCTTCCTCGTCGTGGGCAAGGCCACCAATCGCTCCGGTAAGGTGGTGGTCGATGCCGATGTCTTCGGTCGCATCTATGACGCCAACGGCAACCGCCTGATGGAGAACCGCACCCGCTTGGGCACGCTCGCCGAAGTGCCTCCGGGCGTCAGCGATTTTGAAATCCGCATCTCGGTGCCCACCAATCAACCCCCGCCGCTGAAGCTTGACCAGTTCAAGGCCACTGGCTTCGCCAGCCGGGTGCGGCCCTTCTATTATCAAGACTAGAGCCAGCAGAACGACGCGGCCCCCGGACGGGTTGTTTCGAGACGGCCTAGCCCCGTGATTCGGGGTCGCGATACCCAGTCCCTTGGCGATCGCCAAGCAAGCTAGGATCAACCCTTAGTGACCCCCTCGCCACCGTTTGGTTAGGGTAATCGCCCCTTCCTCGGCCATCCCGGGCTCAATCCCATGAACCTGCAAACCAGCCTTATCGGTGTCTATATCAAGCGCAAAGAACTCAGCCTCCAACCGGGTGAAACCGGCACTGAGTTCAGCGTGCGCGTCACCAATCGTAGCGATCGCTTCGCCAGCTTTCAGCTTGAAATCCTCGCCGTCGGCGTCGAGCCCGAAGCAGCACCCCGCTGGTATCGACTCGCCCCCGAAGTCGCCAGCAAAAAGCCGCCGGGAGACACCACCGAATTTCAAGTGGCCATCCTCCAGTCCCCCGTCCCCGGCTTTGCCGGCCTGATCAACCTGACCGTGCGGGTCTTCTCCGTGGAACTGAGCGCCGAAGAGCGGCAAGTCCTCCGGCTCACGGTCGAGCCGGGGGCCGGGGCTGTGGGGCTGACCCTCGAGCTGCCCCAGCCCGAGCTGCAAGCCCGGCCGGAAGAGGCCTTCGAGATTCCAGTACGGCTTCACAACCCGAGCAAACGGCTGCTAGCGGCGGAACTCGTCTTGCTCGATCTACCGGGGGATTGGTTGCTGGAGCCAGAGCCCCGCGCCCTCCAGCTCCCGCCCCACCAAGGGGCCGACACCAGCATCAGCGGTCGGCTGCCCGTAGCCCGCTACGCCGTCGGGCGGGATTATCCCTTTGTCGTGCAAGTGACCCCCGAGGGAGGTGCGCCCGTCCGGGCGGCCGGTCGGCTGCAAATCTTGCCCACGGGCCGGCTGACAGCGACCCTGGAACCCACGGAGCAGCGGCTGCCCCTGTCGCGTCCCTGGCTGCCCCAGCGCCAGGCCGCCGTTGCCACCTATTCCCTGGCGTTCAACAATGTCAGCAACCTGCCTCAGGATCTGCGTCTTCAGGTCCGGGAGGCGGAGGCACAACTGGCAGACCTGAGCTTTGAGCCCGCCAGCGTCGTGCTAGCCCCGGACTCAACTGCCACGAGCGAGCTGGTGGTGCAGCCCCGTCGTCGCTGGCTGGGCTGGGGGCAGTTGCTGGAATTTGAGGTGGAAATCACTCCCTCGGATGCCCGCGTGCCCCTAGAGCCGGCCACCTTACCGCTGGCGTTGCGGGTGTTGCCCCTGGCTCCCCGCTGGTTGCAGGGCTTGACGGCCATACTACTGCTGGTGCTGGCTGGGTGGCTGTGGGGCTTGCAGACGACCTTGCGCCAACACGCGGGGCCGGTCAATGTGGTGCAGATTAGTGGCCTGGGCGATCGCATTGCCAGCGGCTCCAACGACCAGACAGCCCGGGACTGGCGACGCCAGGGCGGGCGTCTGAGCCCCCGGGGAACTTTTGCCCGGGCCGAGAAGGCGGTGCGAACCCTGCGCTATCGCCCGGTGCATAACAATCAAGTCGCCCTGGGTCTAGAAAATGGCGAGATCCAGCTCTGGAATCTGCTCGCTCCCCAGGCCCGTCAACCCCTAGCAAGCTTCTCCTTCCAGCGAGATGACCGGGTGCTCGGCCTCACCTTTAGCCGCGATGCTCGCACCCTGTTCAGCGGCCACGGCAGCGGCTTGGTGTTGCAGTGGCAGCTCCCGATCGAGGCAGGCCAGGACGCGGTGGAGCGGGTGGGCGATCGCCAGTTTGATTTCGCGGTGTCGGACATTGCCCTCGTCGGCCCGGAGGAAGCCGTGGTGGCGATCGCCGGACGCTACAACCAGCTCGTGCTCTGGAACTGGCGCACCGATACCCAGCAGGTCATTCCCTACGATCGGGGCGGCCAAGATGACTACTTCACCAGCCTCGCGACCGCCGCCGACCAGCCCTACCTGCTCGCCGCGGCGGATAACCAGGGGAACATCTCGGTGTGGAACTTGCGCCCCTGCCTGCTGGGCAATGGGGAATGCGAGCTGGTGGATCGTTGGGACAATGACGGCGAGCCCATCCGTTCCCTCGCCCTTACAGACAGCGGCTGTTACCTCAGCAGCGCTGGCGATGACGGTCGCTTGATGCTCTGGCCCTTGGCGGGGGCCGGTCGTCGGGCGGGCAAGTTTATCGACGGGCGGCGGGTGGCTCGCCGCCGCACGGAACTGAATAGTACTGACATTCGGCTGGTGGGCGATCGCCTGCTGATCGCGGCCGGAGGCAACGACCACCAGGTGTACCTCTATCGCGAGGCTCCCACCAGCCCCGACTGCCAACTCCAACTCCCCCGCACTCTGGACCAGAATCCCCAGTAAATCGGGTGGTATTTCGGCCTACTGCGGATTGACAAAGACCTGGCCGGTACTCGATAACTAGGGCAGTCAGCCCCCTGTCTCGCGACCGTCCGCTCAACTGATTAGCGATCACAACCTATGACCTTTGGCGAGCGTCCTACTGCTGACCGTGCGGTTGGCGACACTGCTGATCTCCCGCCCGAATTAGCCACCCTAGCCCGTTGGCTCCTCAGCCAGGAAGATGTCACTCCTGACCGGGTTGCCGCCCAGTTTAACCTTGACCCGATCACGGCCCGGGCCCGGCTCGAAGACCTCGTTCAGCGCGGGTTCGTCGGCCTGCTCAGCACCAGCGAGGAGCCCCACTACCAAGCACGATTCAGCCGCGAAGAGCGCAGCAGCCTGAGCGCCAATGCGGGCTTTAGTGCCAGTGCTGGGGGCCCCTTGGCGCTGGTGGCCAATCCCTCGGGGGACTATGCGATCGCCGCCGGCCAGACCTTTGAACTGCGCGTCACCCTCAGCAACCAGGGGCCCATCGGCGCGATCATCGACCTCTACATTGACGGCGCGAGTCAGCCCCTGCATCAATGGTGTGTGGCCCCGGAGGAACGCCTAGCCCTCAGCCCCCAGCAAAGCAGCGAGGTGGTGTTCCAGTTTCCCATCCCGGTGCAAACCCTGCCGGGCTCCTACCCCTACGTCCTCGTAGCCGACGCGCCCCAGCATTACCCCGAGGAAACCCCGATTCGTCACAGCGGCCGCCTGCAAGTGTTGCCTCCGGTGCAAACGGCGGCCCAGGTCAATGACCCTACCTTCACGCTGCTGCCGACCACCCGTGCGACCAAACCCGCGATTGTGCAGCCGGGCCAACCCTTTGAAGTGCGAGTGCTGGTGAACAATCGCTCGAACCGCGTGGATCGGTTTCGGGTGCAGTGCAACGACTTTCCTGAAGACTGGTACACGATTATCTACCCCGAGGGCTTGCAAGAGCTGGGCCTGGCTCTGGCTGGGGCTAGCCTCGCCCTCAACCCCAACAGTCGCGGCGAAATCCTGATCCTGTTCAACCTGCCGCCGCGCGTCCGAGCTGGGCAGTACTACCCCACGATCTGCCTGACTTCGGCGAATAACCGCGATTTGATCCTGATCGATGTGGTCTATCTCGAGGTGCTGCCGGTCTATGAGCTGGAGGTGGAACTGCGGGCGATTCTGAGCAAGGTCAAGCAGGGGGAAGGGCTCTATGAATTGCGGGCCGTGAATCTGGGCAATACCAGCCGTGAACTCCTGGCCAGCGCTCGAGGGGACAGCGAGGAGGAGCTTTGCACCTATACTCTCAGCCCGGAGGAAATCCAGATCGAGAGCGACGCAACGGGCAAGCTCTTTCTCGAGGTCAAGCCCAATAAGTGGTGGTATCGGCCTTGGCTGGGCAATGGGCGAGAGTTTAACTTCTTCGTGGATCTGCGCGATCGCTACGAGCAGCCCCTGCCCGTGGATGCCCTGGAAGGCACCCTGGTTTGGCAGGCGCGGCCCTGGTGGCAATTGCTCCTGGTGGTGATCACAGCCTTGGGGGCGATCGCCACCCTCGTGTTCCTCGTCTGGTGGTTCTTCTTCCGTCCCCCCGTGCCGCCGCGCGTCCTCGAGTTCAGCTCCGTCTCGCCGCTCTACCGCGAAACGGATGGAGATGCCATCCGGCTCAACTGGCAGATCAGCCAGCCCCGCCGCCTGCAAGCCCTCCGCCTTGAGGGCCAGCCGGAAGATCGGGGGGCCCCGGTGGAAACCCTCAGCTACGACCTCAGCCGGGGACTCCCGCCGGAACTGGAGGATTTTTGCACCCTGGAGCGGGTGCTGAGCTGCGCCAATGTCAGCACGGATGCCCGAGAGGTGGGGACTTACACCTTTACTTTGACGGCGATCGCCAAGGGCCGCCAAGCCACTATCGCCACCCAGACCATCGGCCCAATCGCGATTACCCCCCGCCCCCTGCCCCGCATCCTCAACCTGCGAGCACGCCTGCTCCCCGAGACGGAACCAGCGGCCCTGGCCACGGCCATCACGGCCCCGGCGGCGGACGAGGCGGCCGCTGAGCTGCCCCCGCCCGTGTTTGAACTCAACCTGACCGCGCCGCTCTTGACCGCCGTGCCCCCGCCCCTGATTCGTGCCGTGCAGTTTGACTTTGAAGTGTTGAACCCGGATCAGATTCGGGAACTGCGCCTGGTGGGTCGCTCCCCGGAGCAAGTCGTCCTGAGTCCTGAGCAAACCTACGACCTGCGGCAGGGACTGCCCCTGGAACTGGAACCCTACTGCACGATTGCCGACAATCGCCTGCGCTGCGAGCAGTTGCCGCGCCTGGTGACAGAGCCGGGGAGCTATACCTTTGAACTCACGGTGGTTCCCCGGCAAAATGAGGGCGAGACGCCCCTGAGCCAAACCACCGATACCCTGGTGGTCGAACAGCCAGAACCGCCCCAAGTGGTGGAGCTGAGCACGACCCAACCCCGCTACTCCGAAGCAGTCGGGGAGTCGATCCAATTGAACTGGACCATTGCCCAGGCCAATCAGTTGGCGGAACTGCGCCTCGTCGGACGGTCTCCCGAAGGGGAAGTGGTGGTCGCCAGTCAGAGCTACGACTTTAGCGGCGGTGTCCCGGAGGTCCTGGCTCCCTTTTGCGCCTTGGACGCAGGGCAGCTGACCTGCACGGCCGTGCCCACGGCCGCCACGGCGGGGGGAGACTATATTTTTGAACTGGTGGCGATCGCCAAGCTGGGGGTCGGTCTCCCGGCGGATCAAAAGCAGACAGCCCTGGTCAAAATCTTGCCCGCCCCTGAGCGGGGCTTGAGAATCACCGCCTTTCAGCTCAACGGCCGCGATGCGCCCCTGAAGTACCAAGCAGTGGTTGATCCCCGCCGGCCACCTCAGGGGCTCCGCCTCTCCTGGGCTGTTGAGGGCGGCGAGAATGTGCAGGTGTCCCTGCTCCCCGCTCCCGGTAATGTCGCCCCTGAAGGCAGTCTTCGGTTTCCCCTCAGCCAGCAGACGACCCAGCAGACGGTGACGCTCCAGGCCACCAACGCTGCTGGCGAGCAGGTGCAGCGCTCCCTCGTGATTGAGACCACGGTCCTTGAGCCCTCGGTCGCTGATCCCGAGGCCGTTCCGGAGGAGCGCCGCCGCACTCCCCTTGAGGAGGAAGCCGGCCGGCGATCGCCCTTCGTGACACCGCCCCAGTTTGATTAAATGCGGCTAGCCGACGCGCCTGATCCTGAAATTTTTCCTGAAATTTTTCCTGAAATTTTTAGGACTACCGGCCGTGAAAATCTTTAACGATCGTTAAACCTCGAGGCGAGTGGGGGCTGCACCCGTTAAAATAGAGACTCAGTATTCTCAACGAGGCTTCGTATGTCTGCCCCTGAAATCGCCGCCTTCGCTAGTGATTGGTCGCGTCAACATTGTGGGGCAATCTGTACAGTGCTCGTGCCAGCCAATTTACTCGCCACCCTCGCCACCCTCTGGCTCCTGGTGCGCTCCGATCAGCGCCTGCGCGGGACAGCCCTCCTCGGTAGTGGGTTGGCCGTGGTGCTGGCCCTGCATGTGAGTACCTGGCTGGTCATTGGCGTTGTCACCCCAGTCACCTTCGTTCTCTTCAGCTTAGGGGCTACCTGCCTGACCACCCAGGCCGCCGCTGTTTGGCTGCACCAATACCAGCCCCAGCGCGCCCCTCAAGTCGCACGCTGGGCGGTGCAGGTCGTTGCAGTGAAGCGGCTGCCCCGGACCTGAAACGGAACTTCCAGCGTCGCGGGGGCGTCCTCCTAGGTCCAAGTTCTTTGGTCCCCTTACTATGCCCTCCTCCCCCCCTGCCTGGAAGCCAGCCCTGACCGTCTTGCTGGCGATCGCCTGCTTTTCGGGCTCCACCCTCCCGGTCGCCGCCCAGATCCTCCGGCCCCCGGGAAGTACTCGCCCCCTGCCCGCTCCTTCAACCACAATCCCCGCCGGCACGGCACTACCCCTACGGTATGACGAGGCGGAAAAGATTTTCCTGGCCCCCGGGGAAACAGTGCCCCTGACAGCGACGGTAGCGGCGAATATCCGCGACTCCCGCGATCGCCTGCTCATCCCCGCCGGGAGTGAGGTCATCGGTGAGCTGAGGCCCGTAGGCCGGGGCGCCCAGTTTGTCGCTCAGGAGTTGCGCTGGGATCGCGGCTCCCTCCCCCTCGTGGCGGAGTCCCAGGTCGTCACCCGCACTGAAGTCATCGATCAAGGGGTTGATACCCAAGCCGTGCTCCGCAACGCCGCTATCGGCGCTGGGGCGGCCACCCTCCTCTCAGGGATCATCGGCAACCGCCGGATTAGCATTTGGAAAGTCCTCGGTGGAGCTGGCTTGGGTGCGGCAACCGGCCTCTTCTCCCGGCAACAAGTCGAAGTGATCTCGATCGACCCTTATCGGGATCTCGATGTCATCCTCGGCGCTGACCTCAGCTTACCGGGCTTCTACTAGCGTTAACTAGCGGACCGCTACCCTCGCTTGAGGGCGCGGCTGACTATCGTTATTTCAGTCAAGAATCAGCCAGAGGGGCCGCGGCTTCTCGCAGAGAGGGCAAACTTGCCTCACTGAGATGCGCCCCGTGCTAGCGATAGAATTCCTGGACCCAGGGGCAGCCCCACTGCCCTAGGGCCTGCTCTAGATAGGCAATGTCGTCTAGGCTCAAATAGTCCCGATAGCCCCCAATTTGCCCCCGCCGCACCTTGTAGGATTCCGGGTCATGGGGATTGGTCGGCTGCAAAACGCGATCGCCCAAGACCTGAGCCTGCTCTAGCTTTTTCATGTTGCTAAACTCCGCAAAGGCAACCGCCCGCGCTAGAACCTCAGGGCTAGTATCAAGCCCCAAAAATTGCATCACACGCCCCAACTCCTGCACTCCCTGCGCGTGCAAGACTTCATAGCGTACCAGTAAGAAAGCTTGGCATTGCGATTGAGCCCGCCACCAGATCGTGTAAAAATCCAACAGCTTATGCACACCATAGCGATGGCTACGAATAAACTCACTCAAAGTCCCGTTGTATTGGGTCGTGCGATAATCTCGCTTTGTAGCTTGAAAGTAGCAAGAGACCATAACATCGCGGGGATCGCGTAGCAAAAATATAATCTTTTTGCTCGCGAAAATAGACTTATCTCGGGCGAACTTAAAAAACTCATAGCCGTGGCTCACGTCAGAACCATCGTGGGAAACATCCACCCCAGGCAAGCCCGCTTGTCGGGTCAGCTCTCGCAAATCGAGGAGCCGGGATTCCTCAAGACCATACTGCTCGCAGAGCACCTTGCCGATCAAGAGACGTAGCCATGTGCGTCCGGTTTTAGGGAAGGAGATTAAGTAAGTTGAAACTTGGGGATCACAGTGGCGATCGCCCGCCCCCACCAGCCATAGATCCAATTTGCGTGCCAGTTTCTGAAAGACCATAACCCCTCAAGCTGGGCTGAACCCCATGATTGATGTAGCAACCTTGTTTAAATTTCTGAACCGGCCTACAGCAGGTTTTAACCTAGCGCAATACAGCTAAAGCCCCTCGCCCTCTGGGAGAGGGGTTTGGGGTGAGGGCTACGTACTTTACTAGCAAGAAAAATGCTGTAAGAGGCTCCAGACCAAACCCCCTAGGGCCGCGCCATAATCCGGCGCTTGGCCCAGCGCAAGGTATTGTAAGCTTCGACTTTTGCCCGAGCCAACCCTTGGGGTTTTGGGCAAGGCCAAACCGGTTGGTGGCTGGAAATGGAGTAGTACACCCACTTGCGTAGGCCGCCTAGGGCGCGAATCGGGCTCGGCCCATGAAAGCCAGTATTACAGTTCAAAAAGATCACGCCACTATTATGCCGAAAGGGGTAAGAACAGACGCGCTGGGGCCACCGACAGGTGCGGTCATTGGCAAAGAGGCGATCGCGATAGAGAGAGAATTCACCCCCCTCTAGCCCCTCCTCCTCTGCATCGGCAAAAAAGAGCAGCCCTCCCGTCAAGCGGCGCGGGTAGTCCAAGTGAACATAGGGGCGATAGGTCACATCCGCCGCCTGGAAGTCAAAGCGGGTAAACAGGTGATTGACCTCATGAAGTCCCGCCAGAGCTTGGCTCTGGGTGGCAAATTGCTCACGGGTTTCGGTGCAGGGAACGACTTGCATCTGTTGCGGGTCCACCGCACAGTGAAAGCGGCGCAAGTCGTTGGCAAAAATAGCGAGGACCCAAGCCACAAACTCACGGCTGCTGAAGAGCTGATGCAGCTCCCGCCAGCCCTCAGACTGAATCACTGTCTCATACTCCGGTTCTCCGCTAAACAGATCCCGGCCGATGCGTCCTTGGGCCCTGGGATTCAGAGTAGGAAAGCGCAAGGCCTGATAGCGTTCGGGGGGGAGTAGTTCCGGTAGGTAAATATGGGGGCAAGGGGTGTCGTGGTAGGTGTAATGCAGCATTCAGGGCAATCGATCTAATTTGGCTCTCCAGGATCTGTGGTGATAAGTGAAACTAATCAGAGAAGCAGGCAAGG
>CAYNIP010000005.1:116285-176394 GCA_964397305.1 uncultured bacterium | reverse complement strand
GCGCTCGCTTTCTTGGGAGCTTTCCTTGAGGAGTCGCTCGGTTTCCTGGAAGCGGCGCTCGCTTTCCTGGGAGCGTCGTTCCGCTGCTTGGGAGCTTTCGTTGAGGAGTCGCTCGGTTTCTTTCTGAGCTTCGGCGAGTTCGCCGAGGAGCCGCCAAACGTCGTCTGCTGTTGTTGCTGCCATGAGGGAGAATCGGTGGGCAATGCTTGCCTTTAGTTTACTGGCAGCACTGGCTGCCTTGGGGGTCGCTCTGGGATGATGGCGGGTTCCCTCGGCCTAGGGTGTTAGGCTGAGGACAACTCTGTTTTGCCTTCCCTGAGTCTTATGGTGCGCTGGATTGTGGTTTTGCTCTGTGGTCTGTGTTGCTTGGCTGTTACCTCCAGTGCTCAGGCAGCCGTGAGCGAGGCGGCCCTGGCTCGGGGGGAAGCGATCGCCACCCAAGCGATCGAGGCGGCCGAGCGGGGGGACTTTGCGGCCTCGGAAGCTTTCTGGAGCGACTTGATCGACCAATTTCCTGAGAATCCCGCTCTCTGGAGCAATCGCGGCAACGTGCGGGTAGCCCAGAACCAATTGGACGCGGCGATCGCCGATTACAACCAAGCAATTGGCCTGGCCCCCGAGGCTCCCGATCCCTACCTCAATCGCGGCTTGGCCTACGAGGGTCAGCAGCACTGGGAGCAGGCGATCGCCGACTACAACCACGTTTTGGCCCTGACCCCCGAGGACCCCTTTGCCTACAACAATCGGGGCAATGCCGAAGCCGGCCGTGGTCATTGGCCCCAGGCCTTGGCCGATTATGAACAGGCTTGTACTCTAGCCGCGGACTTTGCCCTGGCGCGGGTGAATCGGGCCCTTGCCCTGTACGAACTGGGTCAAACCCGCGAAGCCGTGCAAGCCCTGCGAGCCTTGACCCGGAAATATCCCCTCTTTGCCGATGCCCGCGCCGCCCTAACCGCCGCCCTCTGGGCCCAGGGCCAGCAGGGAGAAGCCGAGAGCAACTGGGTGTCGGCCGTGGGTCTGGACAGCCGCTACCAAGACCTCGACTGGGTAAGCAGCCTGCGTCGCTGGCCCCCCAGCGTGACGGCGGCCCTCGATAAGTTTCTCAGCCTGGATGATTCGTGACTGGGTGTTGGCCGTAGAAGGGGAGGGCCCGAAACCAAGGGGGGCGATCGCCCGCTTGGTAAGCCCGCGCCGCTAAATCAAGGAGGGCGGGGGCAGTGAACCCCAACGCTTCCGGGGCCCGCAACTCCAGAGTTTCGGGGGGCCAAGTAGCCCGCTGCTCTTGCCAAGCAGCCGGCGTCAGCGCTTGCTCAGGGTATAGAGTGAGTAACCCCTCCGGCTCCGTCTGGAGCTGGTAGCCGGCGACAAAGAGTTGGCCCCGTTGCGCCGGCAGGAGGACTGCCAGGGGCTGATCTGGGGATAGGCGCGATCGCGCAGCGTCCCGAAGGGATGTTCGCTGGCTCCAGGCATAGGCCGCCAAGCTAGAGAGGGCAAACAGGGGACAATCCAGTTGCTGGGCGAGGGTGCGAGCCGTGACCAGGCCGATGCGGGTGCTCGTGAAGCTGCCCGGGCCCCGGGCCACGGCTAGCCAAGCCAAATCCGACCAGGTTTGGGGCGCGAGCAGGGCCGCCAAATGGTAGTGCAAGCTGGCGGAGAGGTCTCGCCCCAAATCCCAAGTTTGGGCCCGCACCAGTTCAGCCCTGTTTCCGAGGGCTAACCCCAGTTGGGAACTGGTGGCATGAATCGCGAGGCCGCAGGGCAGGGGAGCCATCATCGGGGTCAATCCCAGGCCCCCAGCACAGC
This sequence comes from uncultured bacterium, assembly GCA_964397305.1. Lineage (GTDB taxonomy): Bacteria > Cyanobacteriota > Cyanobacteriia > Cyanobacteriales > Spirulinaceae > JAAUTY01. The sequence goes on along the minus strand of CAYNIP010000005.1, from coordinate 174,591 downwards.
CGCCAGCAGGGCCTGCTGAGCGTGCATCCGGTTCTCCGCCTGTTGCCAGACCCGCGACTGCTCGCCTTCCAAGACGGCTGTGGTCACTTCTTCCTCGCGGTGGGCCGGCAGGCAGTGGAGCACGATCGCCTGGGCATCCGCGTGGCTCAGGAGGGCGTCGTTGATCTGGTAAGATTGGAAGACTGGTAAGCGAGTCTCCGCCTCGGCTTCCTGGCCCATGCTGGCCCAGACATCGGTGTAGAGCACCTGGGCTCCCTGGACAGCAGCGATCGCGTCCGTCGTAATCATCACCTCACTGCGCCCCTGGGCCAAGGCCCGGGCCTGGGCGACGATTTGCGGCTCCGGTGCATAGGCCATCGGCGTCGCCACCCGAATCGACAGGCCCGCCAAGGCACACCCCAGCAAGAGGGAATGGGCGACATTGTTCCCATCGCCCAGGTAAGTCAGGGTCACGCCCTGGAGATCGCCCCAGCATTCCTGGACGGTCAGCAGGTCCGCGAGAATTTGGCAAGGATGTTCTAAATCCGTCAGGGCATTGATCACCGGAATGCGGGCATAGTGGGCAAATTCGGTCAGATCAGCCTGGTGGAAGGTGCGGATGGCGATCGCGTCCAGATAGCGGTCGAGGACGCGGGCCGTGTCGGAAATCGGCTCCCCGCGCCCCACCTGGGTGACGTTAGGGTTCAGGTCGATCACTTGGCCGCCCAGGTGGTACATGGCCACCGAGAAGCTGACGCGGGTGCGGGTAGAGGCCTTGGAGAAGAGCAAACCGAGCACTTTTTGGGGAGCCCGAGCCTGAGCACCCCCCTTCAGGGCCGTCGCCAGTTGCAACAGCTCCAAGAGTTCTGCCGGCTCCAAGTCCGCGATGCTGAGCAAATCCCGTCCGCGTAACGTCTGAATACCCATGAGTGGTCGCACCTCAATCGCTAGCCTCAGTGGTCGTTAGGCCAAGAATGAAGCCATCATTATATCGAGCAACCTTGGTTCCCGCTGTAGGCAAGTACCCCATGACTGCTGCAACTCCGATCACTCTTCTCCCCCGCTCCCGCCGCTGGGCCTACCGCATCGGCCTGGCCCTGAGCCCCCTGCTGCTGTGGGCGGGGCCGACCGTCGCCGCCGAGCGCATTCTGCTGCGCTACGGCCCCCTGGAGTTTTCCCTCCGGGTTTCATCCCTGGCCGACTATGCGACCCACGGCCGCATTGCGCCGGATCTGCGGGACTTTACGCGCCAACTGAATGACGCCCAGGTGGACAATCTCCGCACCATTCTGCGGACTCGAGTGGACTTAGAGCCCCTGGCCCTGTCCCAGTTCCTCTACTCTCCCCAAGGGGAGGTGATTCTGCGCCAACTGGGGGAGTTGATCCAGACTCAAAAAGGAGAATCAGGATTTTATGCGCTGCGGGCTGCGCTGATTCTCGCCGCGGCCGATGCGGACGAGGGGCTGACGGCGTTGAATGTGTTGGAAAAATTCCCCCTCGCGGGCCTGCGGGTGAACTCGGCCCTCGCCTTGGCCGCTCTCAACGAGGTCAGTCGCACGGTGCAAGAGACGAATCAAGTGATTGGCGCGATCCAGGCTGCGGCGGCCCAGGAGGCCGCCGCAGCGGCGGAACCATTCACGCGGGACCTGCGCCAACCGGGAGACGTTTTGTTTGATCGCACGGCTTTGATTCTCAATGATGTAGAGCGGGCTCGGGTGTTTCCGGTGGATTTCTACCGGCCGCAACCGGGCAACTATCCCACCGGGACGCTCCGCGATCGCCTGCCCCTCGTCGTCATTTCCCACGGCCTGGGGGGCGACCGGCAGACCTATGCTTACTTAGCGGAACATTTGGCCTCGCACGGCATCGCCGTGGCCGTGCCCGAACATCCCGGTAGTAGCGCCTCCCAGCTTCAGGATCTCGCCAGTGGCTTGACCCGCGATGTCACCCCACCCCAGGAATTGATCGATCGGCCTCTCGATATTCGCTTCATCTTGGATGAGTTGGCCCAGCGCTATGGCGATCGCCTCGCCAGCGATCGCGTGGCAGTGATCGGTCAATCCTTTGGAGCCTATACAGCCCTGGTCCTGGCTGGGGCGCAACTGGATTTTGAGCACCTAGAGGCCGCCTGCGAGGCGTCGCGCCAGCCCTTCAACCTCTCCCTGTTGCTCCAGTGTGCGGCCCAGAGCTTGCCAGGCCAGGAGTATGACCTAGGGGAGCCCCGAGTGGCGGCGGTGCTGGCGATCAACCCCTTGGGGAGTGTCCTGTTCGGGCCGCGCCAATTGACTCCGGTAGCCGCGCCGACGGTGGCGATCGTGGCGGGCAGCGCCGACACGGTGACGCCCGCCCTAGCGGAGCAGATCCGGCCCTTTGCTACCCTGGCTAGTGAGTATGCTTACTTGATCCTGATGCAGGGAGGGACTCATTTCTCGACCTTGGGGGTGTCAGATCAGGATGTTCCCTTGCCAGCGGCGGTGGTGGGTCCAGAGCCAGTGATCGCCCGTGACTACATCAAAGCGCTCAGTTTGGCCCTGGTCGAAGCCGAGTTGTTGGGCCGTCAGGCTTCCCGAGCCTATTTGACCGCCGCCTATGCCCAAGCCCTGAGCCAAGACACGATGCCGCTGACACTCACGCGATCGCTCCCCCCGCGACAGCGTTAGCGGCGGCGGTGAAATCTAGGGTCTTGGTTTAGAACCGGACCGCCTACCGTTACACTGGACGGTGAATCTCTCCAGTCGCGATAAAATCCGCCCCGCATCCCCACAACTTCGATGAGTCGCATTATCGTCATTACTTCCGGCAAGGGCGGCGTTGGCAAGAGCACTGTCACCGCCAACCTAGGCACGGCCTTGGCTAAACAAAAGCGCAAAGTCGCCTTGGTCGATGCCGACTTCGGCCTGCGGAACCTGGATCTACTTCTGGGGCTGGAGAATCGGGTCGTTTACACAGCTCTGGATGTGATCGCCGGCCAATGTCGCCTCGAGCAGGCCCTGGTGAAAGACAAGCGCCAACCCGGCCTCGCCCTGCTGCCGGCGGCCCAGAATCGCACCAAAGAATCGATCAACCCGGAGCAAATGAAGGGGCTGATCGATGTGCTCAGCAAGACCCACGACTATATTTTGGTAGACTCTCCCGCTGGTATTGAGATGGGCTTTCGCAATGCGATCGCCGCCGCCCGAGCAGCCATCATCGTCACGACGCCGGAAGTCACGGCCGTGCGCGACGCCGATCGGGTCATCGGGCTCCTCGAGGCCAACAACATTACGGACATCCAACTCATCGTCAATCGCCTCCGCCCAGAAATGGTGCAGCTCAACGACATGATGAGTGTGGAAGATGTCCTAGAGATCCTGGCCATTCCCCTGGTGGGCATCGTCCCCGATGACGAACGGGTGATCGTGGCGAGCAATCGCGGCGAGCCGATTGTTTCCGAGCGCAAGCCGACCCTACCGGGCATTGCGTTCATGAACATCGCCCGCCGCCTGGAGGGGGAGCAGGTTCCGTTTCTCGATCTGATGGCAGCCCACAACAATCTTTTCAACCGTATTAAGCGTTTCTTTCGCCGCTAATCCCCTGTTCCCCTGGTCTTGTAACCCCGTTGAGGCCCCGGCCCCCAAACCACCATGATTCTGCGCGCTCTTCAGCAAGTCTCGACGGCGATTGGCTCCCTGCTCGCGCAATTGTTCGGGCGCGAGACCACCAGCAGCCGCGTCACTGCCAAGCAACGGTTGAAACTGGTCATTTCTCATGACCGCGCGGGGCTCAGTCCTGAAGCCATTGAGTCCATGCGCCAAGAGATCCTGGCCGTGGTCGCCCGCTATGTGGACATCGATACCGATGGCTCGGAGTTTGCCCTCGAGAGTAGCGATCGCACCACAGCCTTGATCGCCAACCTGCCCATCCGTCGTGTCAAAAAGGCAGACGAGCCGCCGACCGTTCCCGCGCCCGACTCGAGCCCATCCCCCACGGCTGAGTCAGACGATGAACTAGTGGCCGGGGATGAGGATGTCGAGATGGCGGAAGCGCCCCGAGATGCCGTGCCGACCGCAGCGCCGGCGGCCGAGTCTGAGGCGACGCCGGAGCCGGCAGCCGTCACGCCCCCCATCCCGGAATCGGCCGCAGCGCCGGAGCTAGAGGGAACTTCAGAACCGCCGGAGTCGGAGGGGGCTGAAAAGGGCTCAGGGGCTTGAGGGGGTTTGGGAGGGCGATCGCCATCCAGACAAATTTCACAACTTGAGCCAGAATAAAGTGAGACGTTGAAGCGTCAACAGTTAAAAGTGTAGACGCGATGCCAGTCTGGTCGAATCGTTCTACACCCCCTACGGTGACAACCCCCTACTACAACCGCTGAGGATCAGGGATGTTTTTCAACGCCACAGAGATTCTGATCGATGAATTCGTGAGTCGCCTGCGGGAAGGCTACCGGCGGACCTACGGTGGGCTCAAAGGTGACTACGAGGACATCATCGCTTGGGCCGGCAGTATGGCGATGGAAAATATTGCCAACAGCGATGCGCTCTACCACAATGTCGAGCACTCCATCCTGGTCACCCTAGTGGGTCAAGAGATCCTGCGCGGGAAGCACATCCGGGAGGGGGGCGTCTCCTGTGAAGATTGGCTCCACTTCATCATCGCCTTGGTGTGCCACGATATTGGCTACGTCAAAGGGGTCTGCCGCCAAGACAACGAACGCGAGCGCCTCTACGCCACGGGCCAAAATGGCGAAATGGTTCACCTGCCCCCCGGCTGCTCGGATGCGTCCCTGACCCCTTACCATGTGGATCGCGGCAAGCTGTTCATCAATGAGCGCTTTGGCGGCCACCGCCTGATCGACGCGGAGTTGATCAAGCGCAGCATTGAGCTAACCCGCTTCCCGGTGCCGAACAAAGATGACCGGGGTACGACCACCAATTATCCCGGCCTGATTCGCGCCTCCGATCTCATCGGTCAGCTCAGCGATCCCCGCTATCTGAAGAAAATCAGTGCCCTGTTTTACGAGTTTGAGGAGACAGGTGCGAACAAGCTGATGAACTTCAGTAATCCCGGCGATCTGCGCCGCAACTATGCCAAGTTTTACTGGAATGCAGTCTATCCCTTCATTCAGGAAGCGCTCCACTACCTTTCCTTGACCCAGCAAGGCCAGCAAATCATTGCCAATCTTTACTCCAACGTCTTCGTGATTGAACACGAGCGGAGCGAGGAAAATCATCAGCAACAAATCGCTTGACAGGCGGGGGAGATCGCTATCCCCAAGTGTTCTCGGGTGCGCTAATCTAGAGTCTGCCCCTCAAGAGCCAGGTTCTGGCTGTGGGGCGGACTTGCCTTTTTTGCAGTCACGGATGAAGCATTCATGAACTGGTGGCGTCGGCTCAAGCACAATCCCCTGGCTCGCCTTGGCGCGCTGCTCCTGCTGGTTTTTTACCTGCTCGTCATCGGCGCGGACTTTTTCGCCCCCTACGATCCCTACAGCGCCCAGATCGATGGCTCCCTGCTACCGCCAACGCGAGTGTACTGGCGGACGCCGGCGGGGGAGTTCCTGGGCCCTCATGTCTACCCCACTACCCAGGGGCCGACGGATCTGGAAACGGGCGATCGCCTCCTCAGCGTTGATTTCAGCCAGCCCTCCCCCCTGCGCCTCTGGGTCAAAGGCGCTCCCTACCGCTTATTTCAAATCCGCCTCCCCCTGCCACCGTCGTTTCAGGAAGTGACGATTCTGCCGGGCATTTCCCTGGATCGCCACTTCTTGGGCAGTGTGGGCCCTGGCTATTTCAACCTACTGGGTACGGACGAACAGGGCCGCGACCAGCTCAGTCGTCTGCTCTTTGGCGGTCGCATCAGCCTCAGCATCGGCCTCGTGGGCATTGCCATTTCGTTCCCCATTGGCACTCTCGTGGGCGGCCTTTCGGGTTACTTCGGCGGCTGGCTCGATATCTTGGTCATGCGCTTGGTGGAAGTACTGATGACCATTCCTACCATTTACCTGCTCATCGCCCTTGCAGCCGTGCTGCCCGCTGGGCTGACGAGTGCCCAGCGTTTCCTGCTGATCGTGGCGATTATGGCCTTTGTCAACTGGGCCGGTCTAGCCCGGGTGATTCGGGGTCAGGTCCTCTCGATCAAGGAGCGGGAGTTTGTCATGGCGACGCGAGCCCTGGGGGCAAACCCGTTCTACATCATCGTCTGCCATGTCTTACCCCAAACGGCGACCTACATCGTTATTTCAGCGACTCTGGCGATTCCCAGTTTCATTGTCGCGGAGTCGGTGCTCAGCCTCATTGGTCTCGGTATTCCCCAACCCGACCCCTCCTGGGGCAATCTCCTCTCAACGGCGACCAATGCCTCGATCTTGGTGTTACAACCCTGGCTGATTTGGCCCCCGGCCCTGTTGATTGTCCTCACCGTGCTCTCGTTCAACTTGCTCGGAGATGGCCTCCGCGATGCCCTGGACCCCCGCAACTTTGAACAATCCTAGGGGCTGCGATCGCTACGTTCTCCGCGCCCTTTCCCCTGTCTAGCTATGAAGCGAATTGTCTCTGTCCGTTGGCTGGTGCTGAGTGTCCTGGGCTCATTGCTGGTAGCGTTACCGGCCCAGGCGGGCCGCTTGATTCATTGGCGGTTTGAGCCCCGGGAAAATCGCCTGATCTTTACCACGGCCTCGGGGGTGCAACCCCGGGCGCAACTGTTGGCCAACCCGACGCGCCTCGTGATCGATCTGCCGGGGACGACGATGGCGGCTCCCAGTGTGCAGCAGCCGGTGGTCGGGGGGGCGATCGCCCACATCCGCATTGGCCAATTTGACCGCCGCACAACCCGCATCGTGGTGGAGTTGGCCCCGGGCTATAGCCTCGATCCGGCCCAGGTGCAGGTCCAAGGTCTGGCGCCGACGGAGTGGGTTGTCACCCTGCCAACGCCGCAGCCCCTGGCTCCCGGGGTGCTATCAGCGGCAGGGCCGCCAGCAGGCAATGAGTACTTTCAGGTCACACCGACGGGCTTCCTGGCTCGGTTTGGCTACGATAGGCCCCGGGAGGTGCAGGTGCGCCGCGAGGGGAACCAGATCGCCGTGGATCTGGTGGGCGTGCGCCTGCCCAGCCCTTTGGAAAACGAGACCTTGGCCCTGAACCACTATGGAGTTCGCAGTGTCCGCTTCAATGCGGTTGGCTCGGGGACGAGCGCGATCGCCCGCCTGACCCTCGAGCTCACGGCCGAGAGCCCCGATTGGAGCGCTGCCCTCAGTGGCTTTGGGGTGGCCCTGCGGCCGGAGGGCAAGCCAGTAACCCTGCCGGAGTCCCCAGCCCCCAGTCCCCGCCTAGCGCAAATTCCCGTACCGCCACCGGAACGGCCGGACTACATCACGGTGCCCCGCAGTTGGCAGCAGCCCCGCCGGACGGCGGTGCCGCCGCCCGCGGCCGCGCCGCCCCCCCCCTTGCCCGGTCAGAATCCTTACACCTACTCGGCTCGCCCGCCGCGCGATGGGCGGCCCTTGGTGGTGATCGATCCTGGCCACGGTGGCCGCGATCCCGGCGCGATCGGGATCGGCGGTCTACGGGAGGTGGATGTGGTGCTGCCGATTTCTCTCGAAGTGGCGCGCATCCTGGAGCAGCAGGGGATGAGTGTTATTCTGACTCGCGATCGCGATTATTTCGTCACCTTAGAGGGCCGGACTCAGATGGCAAACCAGGCCCGGGCTGATGCCTTCGTTAGCATCCACGCCAACGCCGTCGGCGGTCAGCGTCCGGAAGTCAATGGAGTGGAAACCTACTACTATTCGAGCGGCCGGCGCTTAGCAGAACTGATCCAGCGCAGTATTCTCCGCTCGGTTCCTTCGCGCGATCGCGGGGTCCGTCAGGCCCGCTTTTATGTGCTGCGTTATGCCGCCATGCCGTCCGTGCTGGTAGAAGTGGGCTTTGTAACCGGAGCAACCGACGCTCATTATCTCAGACAGCCGGCCTACCGGAGCCAGATGGCCCAGGCGATCGCCCGAGGGATTCTCGAGTATATGCAGGGCCGCTAGGGCCTCGCCTCTAAGATGGGAAGAATCCTAGAATGCTTCCGGCAATATTTTCAGGCTTTGACGGCCAAAAAGTGGCCTAAACCGGGTGTCCTTAGGGTCCTAGAATCAGGCCTTTTGATCGTGAAGTTTGAGCACCAATCACAGTTGATGGAAACGCGGAAACATGGGGTGCATCTCACTTTGGAGACTCCCCTTCGCCCTACTTGAGAGAAGGGGCCGGGGGATGAGGGGACAAACTTGCCTAACTGAGATGCACCCGAAAGCATGACTGAAGGATAAAGTTCCAGGGACCAATTGGACAAGTGACACGGTCGCCACTCGGCGGAACGCGATCGCTATTTTTCGGCTTTTTCACGGTTCTCAGCCAACCTAGGTCTAGTGTTAGGCTGCGAAGGCAGGTTGACCATACTTATCAACTTTGCCCCGGGGTTGTGCATCTGCTGCTCTGTTTGCAAGTTATCGCTCAAGGGTAAGCACGATCATGACAGCTATTAACGGTTCCCACTGTCCCCACGCATTTTCTAATCAGGTATTGCCACGCATCGAAGCAAAGCTCCTGGCTACGAAAACCTATCAGCAAGCGGTCGCCGCCTTCGATACGGAAGGTCCTCCCCCTCGCGGCGTTCTCGATGCTCACCTCCGAGCCATTGGCCGCACAAGTGCCCGTCTCGCCTTTGCCGAGTTGCAGGCCGAGAGCGAACCGGAGCCACCGACCCCCCCGCCCGCGATCGCCAGCCTATCGCAAGTGCCCCCCCCGCCCGCGAGTACCCCTCGGGAGGCGGCCTGCCAGGCCGTGGGCCAAGCGTTGCAAAAGGCCCGTTTGGCGCGATCGCTCAGCCTCGAGCAAATGGCCGCCCAGACCCACATCCAGCCCCACCGGATTGCCGCCCTCGAGGCCGGCCAGCTCGCACAAGTCGAAGACGACATTTACCTACGCGGCTTCATTCGGCGGCTAGCCGAGGTCCTCGCCCTCGACTTACCGGAATTACTGGCAATGTTGCCCAAAACGCCGCCGCCCGTGCAGCCAAGCTGGTCGCGGCGGGAGCCCAGCCTGGAGCGCGAGTCCCAGGCCCGGCGCTATGTCACCTATGCCGCCGCTCTGACCACCCTCCTGGGGGGTCTAGCCTGGGCCGCCGAGCAGGCCGCCGCCCAACCCGTACTTCCCGGACCCGCCCAAGTGCAGTCAGCCCTCCGGGACGCGGCCCAGCCGATGAGCTGGAGCATCGCGCCCCCAGAGGGCCTCTAGGGCCGCCTCCCTCGCCATCCGCCTGGGTGCTGAATCGGAGCAGAGGCATCCCCCCTTGGGACTGTAGTTGCTCCCCAGCGATGTAGTTGGGCTTTAGCCCCTGGGGAGCTAGCTTCCTGGATTGCTGAAGCGCAACTACGGGGGCGCTGGGGTGCAACGGGGGCGATCGCCCCCTTCCAGCTCTCCCGTTGGAGGAGGGGCTTTGGGGCTAGATCGCCCTAGGGAGGCGGGTGGACGAAAAAAAGCGCAGTTCCCCTAAATTTTGAGCGATGGTTCAAGGATCAGAGGGTCGCCCGCTTCGGGGTTACGGGGCCCTCATCCCCCGGCCCCTGCTCCCAAAGCTGGGAGAAGGGGAGCTAGAAGTCCCTTAAGTTGGGGAGTGGGATTTAGGGTGAGGGCTGAGCGAAGGAGTAGAAACATCCCGCGCAAAATTTCGTTCACCCGGAGGCTCGACAGCTCTTGTTCTAGAAAGGCTGATCTGTAATAATAGAAGATTGTGCGAAGAGGAACAGAGCCAGCATGGTGAAGGGAACAGAACTGTCAATTGCCCCCGGGCCGGTCTTGCTGGGACAATCCCTGGCAGAGCTGAAGGACTGGGTTCAGACCCAGGGCCAGCCCGCCTATCGCGGTCAGCAACTGCACCAGTGGCTCTATCAGCGAGGGGCGCGATCGCTCACGGAGATCTCCGTCTTACCCAAGGCCTGGCGCGAAAGCCTCGCTGACCTAGACCTGGGCCGCTCTACGGTCCACACCTGCCGCATCGCCCCCGATAAAACGCGCAAGTATTTGCTCCGCCTCGCCGACGGCGCGATCATCGAAACCGTGGGCATCCCCACAGCCAAGCGACTGACCGTTTGCGTTTCCTCCCAGGTGGGCTGCCCCATGGCCTGCGACTTTTGCGCCACAGGCAAGGGAGGGTTCAGCCGCAACCTCCAGGCCCACGAAATCGTGGATCAGGTCTTGACAGTTCAGAGCGACTTTGGGCAGCGCGTGAGCCATGTCGTGTTCATGGGCATGGGGGAGCCGCTGCTGAATATTCCCGCCGTGGTCCAGGCCCTGCGGGTGCTCAACCAAGAAGTGGGCATTGGGCAGCGATCGCTCACAGTCTCCACCGTCGGCCTGCCGGGCCGGATTCGTGAGTTTGCAGAGCACCGGCTGCAAGTGACCTTTGCCGTCAGCCTCCACGCCAGCAACCAAGCCCAGCGGGAGCAACTGATCCCCAGCGCCCGACACTACCCCCTCGAGCAGCTGCTAGCGGACTGCCGTAAGTATGTGGCGACCACGGGCCGCCGGGTGAGCTTTGAATACGTCCTCTTGGCCGGGGTCAATGATCGCCGCCAAGATGCCACCGCCTTAGCCCAGTTGCTGCGCGGCTTTCAGTCCCATGTCAACCTGATCCCCTACAACCCCATCGACGAAGCTGACTACCAGCGGCCGACCCCGGAGCAGATTCAGGTCTTCTGCGACAGCCTAGAACAGGGACAGGTCGCGGTCAGCGTGCGCCGCTCCCGGGGCCTGGCAACGGATGCAGCCTGTGGGCAATTGCGGGCCCAGCGAGCCGCCTCCTAAGAGCGGACAGCGGGGCTAGGGAGGGGGGTGAACGAAATTTTACGCGGGATGTTTGTACTCCTTCGCTAAGCCCTCACCCCAACCCTCTCCCAAGTTGGGAGAGGGGCTTCTAACTGCTCCCAGCTTTGGGAGCAGGGGACGGGGGATGTAAACGCGCAGCGGCTTCTCGCAGAGTGGGCCCCGTAACGCTCAAGAGGGTTGCACTCTGATCCTTGAGCAATCGCTCAAAATTTAGGGGAGCCGCGCTTTTTTTCGTCCACCCGCGCTTATACAGCCGCTTCCTAACGCCAGCGATCGCAGTTAAACTCATAGATCTCTTGCAAAATCTGCGGCACATTGTACTTCAGTCGCCAGGTGGGATAGTGATTGCAAAAGCGCTGGTTGTCGCTAATCCACCAGATATGATCACCGATGCGATGGGTGTCGGAGTAAGTGGCTTGCAGCTCACGACCGGCGATCGCCTCGCAGTATTGGATCGCCTCCAGCATGGAGCAGTTGCTGTCGCGACCGCCGCCAGTATTGTAGACTTCTGCCACGCGCGGGGCTCGGAAAAATTCATCAAAGGCCCGGATCAGATCAGCGCTGTGAATGTTGTCCCGCACTTGCTTGCCCTTGTAGCCAAAGATGGTGTAGGGCTTGCCGGTCACCGCACACTTCATCAAATAGGCCAGGAAGCCGTGGAGCTGGGTTCCAGAATGGTTGGGCCCCGTCAGGCAACCGCCGCGAAAGCAGGCCGTAGGCAGGCCAAAATACCGGCCGTATTCCTGCACCAGCACATCCGCTGCCACCTTGGAAGCCCCAAAGAGGCTGTGGGTGGTTTGGTCGAGGGACATATCCTCACGGATGCCGTTGGCATAGGTGTGGCTCGGGTCAATTTCCCAGCGGGTCTCCTGCTCGATTAGGGGTAAGCGGTTGGGGGTATCCCCATAGACCTTGTTGGTGGAGGTGAAGATGAAGGCCGCCTCAGGGGCATACTGGCGCGTCGCTTCTAGGAGGTTGAGGGTTCCGTTGGCATTGACAGTGAAATCGACGTGGGGATCGCGCGCCGCCCAATCGTGAGAGGGCTGGGCGGCGGTGTGGATCACTAGGGCGATCGCCCGGCCGTAGTGTTGAAAAAGCTGCTCAATGGCTTCGCGATCGCGAATATCCGCTTCAACATGACGGTAGCGCGTCGGCCACTCGGTCTCGAGCCGCTGCCGATTCCAAGCAGTGGAAGCATCTTCTCCAAAAAAGACGCGACGCATATCGTTATCAATGCCAACAATATCCAGCCCAGCAGCGGCAAAGTAGCGCGTCGCCTCAGAGCCAATCAAGCCAGCGGAACCTGTGATAATCGCAACGCTCATCGTGTGTTTTACCAGGCGATTGCATGGCGATAATAGCAATGAATGGCGATCGCTGAAACCGCGATTATTCGCCGCTCACATGAATCACGATCTGGCGCTGGTGTGGCCGTTGTCGGTGTTCCCACAGATAGATCCCTTGCCAAGTTCCCAAAACCAAGCGACCGCGCGCGATCGGGATCTGCTCCGAGGTATGGGTGAGGGCGGCGCGGATATGGGCCGGCATATCATCCGGTCCTTCTGCATCATGGCGGTAGCTATGACCGTCCTCGGGCACGAGCTTGGCAAAAAAACGGCTGAGGTCCGCCAACACATCCGGGTCGGCATTTTCCTGAATCACTAAGCTGGCGGAGGTGTGGCAGACAAACACCGTGCAGAGGCCCGTCGTCACCCCAGCCGCCGCGACAACGGCTTCTACGTCCGGGGTGATTTTGTGGAACGACTTGCCCTGGGTGCGGAGTGGGAGAGTGCGTTGGTAGTGCTTCACAACAGTTCGCGAAACGCGGGTGTTAAGATTGGCGGGTGTTGACGACCAGGCTTCATGGTAGCATTAGGCCTCGTAGCAAAGAAGACAAGAACAGCTATGTTGGGAGCGATCGCCGGCGACATCATCGGCTCAATCTACGAATGGCATAATATCAAAACCAAGGAATTTCCGCTCTTTTCCTCCGGCTGCTTCTTCACAGACGATACGATTTTAACCGTAGCTTTAGCCGATACTATTCTGACCGGAACCCCCTATCAGGAGAACTTAAAGCAATTCTATCGTTGGTATCCAGAGGGGGGCTATGGCAGCAACTTCAGCCGTTGGGCTAGCCAACCCGATCCTAATCCTTACAATAGCTGGGGCAACGGTGCAGCGATGCGGATTAGCCCAGCGGGCTATGCCTATGCAGACCTCGCAACCGTCTTGATCAAAACCACTGAATTTACGGCCGTCACCCACAATCATCCCGAGGGCTTGAAGGGGGGACAAGCGACCGCAACGGCGATTTTTCTCGCCCGCACAGGGCATTCTAAGGCTGCGATCAAAACCTACATTGAGGATCAGTTTGGCTATAACCTCAGCCGCTCTATTGCGGACCTTCGCCCTCACTATCAGTTCAACGAATCCTGTCAAGAAACCGTGCCCCAAGCCATCTGCGCTTTTCTAGAATCAACGGACTTTGAAGACGCCCTCCGCACCGCTGTTTCCCTGGGCGGCGATACCGATACGCTTACCTGCATTACCGGCGGTCTTGCTCAGGCCTTTTACGGCGGTGTTCCGGAGCCCATTGCGGCGGCTGTCTATGAGCGTTTAGACGAGCGCTTGGGGGCGATCGCACGGGCATTTATGGCTCGCTATGGGGGGCCTCAAGCAGGGGTGCATCTCATTTAGGAGACTCCCCTTCGCCCTCCTTGGGAGAAGGGGCTGGGGGATGTAGAGGCGCAGCGGCTTCTCGCAGAGGGAGCCAATCAGCCTAACGGAGATGGACCCAGCTTGAACTTAACACCAGGGACTTTCGCCCGTCCGCTGCCACGCAGGGTTAGCCCTCCCTCATGACTCGCTTGAACGCTTTCTATCGCATTCCATCGATTTCACCATGTCAACTCTGCTCAAAGGATTGAGTATTGAACTTCAGTGTTCGGCAATTCTCCGTAACAGTACGCGCTACGTCATCAGGTACTCCTTCAGGGATTTCAGCTTCAATTTCCAGCGTAATTTTGACCGTTGCACCATTCAAAGCGGTTAGGTGTTGAATGATTTCGTTCGCGATCGCCGGAGCATCTCGGTTAATCCGCATCGCATCAATCTCCACATTTCCATAAAATCTACGGAGGATAGGTGCTTGAGTTCCCCTTGCCCCGTCCTGCTCGCCATCTTTTGTGGCATTCTCACCAGAGCCCCTTGCTGGTGTATCGCCATCTGTTGGCTTGTCCCCTAGAACGGCGGGGGGGCCGTCAGTTTTAAGGGTTTTTGCGGCTTGGGCGGCGGCATCGGCATCAAATTGCTGCTGAGCAACCTCTGGCTTAACCAGCAAGCTTTGGGGGCTGATGCTGGGATCGATGCCTGTGCCTGCTTGGAGACCGAGATACTTCCCTTTAGACTCATCAAGGCTTGACCCATAGGCAAAGTTATCAGCCCAGATAGTTGAGGCTACCCCATCTCGAACAGCTTCCAGAAGAACGGATTGATTCTTCAAGCGCGGGAGATAGAGGTACTTGGTGAGATATTCCCAAAGCCGTTTGAGATCGATGTGGTTTGTGTCTCGCCAGAGAAATTTATCCAGTGCTTCGAGTCTCAGGTTGGTAGCCGCATAGGTGGCAAGCAGATCCCCTTCATAGACGGCTTTGCGACTGGCGCGAATGATGGGTGAATCCTGCCCTTGCAGTCGAGTTTCCTTCCACTCAATACCACCCTGAGCCTCGGGTTGAGTGGGTATCAGCAGCCACTGATAGGTCTCCCAGAGGATATTATCAACGTCTTTGTTGGTGCTATCACGTTTGGTTTCAGCCTGACTGCGTTGAAAATTATCCAGGTTCAGGGTCTGCTTCTTATCGTCAGCCAGAACAGATTCCCACGCTAGATATTGAGCGACATTACGTTCTAGATTTTCCATTTTGACCTTATCTGCGGCCAGGAAAAGTAGGGTATTTTTGTAATAGCGGGGGCTGCTGCCTTTATAACTCAAGGCATTTTCAACCCATTGGCGGGCAGGGCTGTCTTCGGTACTTTTGCTATGGGGATGTTGGGGATCGAGAACGACTAACCGGACTCCTAGGGTTGGATCGTCGGGAATGTCGGCGGTGGAGTTGGGAGCCACATGGACAGCACTAAATTCACCTCGGTTTTTATCAGCCTTGAGGCGCTTGATGATTTCTTCCCAGACGGGGTAGCGATCGCTCAACAATTGCTCAGCCCGTTCTTGAGCGGTGCGGTTGACATTGGGCTGAGTGGCAACCCAGTAGCGATTGCCGTCGATATACAGATAGGTGGCCTGATCCGTGAGCCGTCGCAGGGCATCCCCAAAGGTGGCAACACTCTCCCCGGGTTGAACACAGCCCAGTTTGACTCGGCGATCTTCTAAGCCGCGATTGGCGGCTCGCAAGGTGGGTGCAGACCCCATGTAGACGGTGCGGGTGACGCGGCGGCAGGCCGAGTAACGACCCAGATTCGGATTATCGCGATCGAGGGAGAGGGGGAGGGAATTGGCTCCATCCACATCCTTGTCGATCACGGGAATCCAGTTGTCCTCCAGATAATGAGTGAGTTCAGACTGCACTTGCGGATCGTCCATTGGCACATGGGCTGGCATGATCATGAGGCTCTGGTCATTGCGCTCCCAAAGGGAATGGATGACTTTGGCCATGAGACGCAGCACACCCCGAGTTCGCTGGAATTTGTCGAGGGTGGACCAGTCAGAATAAAGGCGATCGAATAGTTCGGGGTGAATGGGATACGCTGCCTTCATTCGCCGTTCATAGTCGGCTTCCTTGCATTCACTTGGAAATTCCTGTCCCTGAGTGCGATACATATCTGAGAAGGCTTTCACCACAGCGTCCCGTTGCACAAATAGGCTGGGGTCGGTGGTGGTCTGGAAGAGACGGCGGCGGACGATTTCAAAACTCTCCTCCGCGCTAGCGGGTCGCCAGGGAGACTCCACTCGACCGATCGCATTTTTGAGTCTGTCTAGGGCTTCCTTACCACGTTCTCCCCCAGTTTCAATGTCGGTGCTGCGGGTTTGTCCAGTTTTGGAATCTTGCGTTTCAGAGGCAGGGATGCTGACGGCTAAGAGGGTTCGGTCTGCATTTTTTGCCGATTCGCTGAGGGTCTGGGCAAAGGTGAACTGAGTGTCGAAACTACCGCCCGCAATATCGCTTTGATCGTGTAACTGCCGCGCATAGGCAACCCATTCATCAATCAGAATCAAACAGGGTGAAAAGCGATTGAACAATACCTTGAGGGCATCGCCAGGGTTGGTTGAGGTTTCATCGGCTCGGCGCACCAGTTCATAGCCCTCGGCTCCCCCTAGTTGCCAAGCGAGTTCCCCCCAGAGGGTTTTGATAGCAGGACGCTTTGCCGCATCAGTTCCATAGGGGACAATCCCGCTAGGCTGGAGTTTGTTGCCCACTAAGACAGCCACGTTGACGTTTTGGGGTGGTTTATCGATGCCAGCAAGCTGGAAGATGGGTTCCATACCGGGCAGGTCGGAGATTTGTAATGCTTGACAGAGGTGATAGAGGGCGAGCATGGCGTGGGTTTTGCCGCCGCCGAAGTTGGTTTGCATTTCGATAACGGGATCGCCGCTCTGACCACTCAGCCGCCGCAGGGCATTGGTGAGGAGGAGTTGTAGTCCTTCCGTGAGGTAGGTGCGGCGATAGAACTCGGTGGGGTCGCGGTATTCATCCGAGCCTTCATCAAGATAAACTTGCCACAGATCGGCAGCAAATTCGGCTTGCTGAAAGCGACCGGAGGCGACATCGGGGTGAGGGGTAGCAATTTCGCGCCAGGGCTTGAGTCCAGACATGGGTTGTCCTTCGGTTGGGGCTACGGCTGCTTTTCGAGTTTCCCGCCGAGCTTGGTCTTCAAACCGTACCCGCAGCAGCTCTTGTTTCTGCTTTTCGACTTGATCGGCTTCCGGTGCAGAAATGGCAGTGAGGAGACGTGTCATGCTATCGAGGGCACGGTAAGCGTCATCCGTGGTAAAGGTGGAGGTATGTGCCCAGTCGTTTCGGGTATCTCGCAGCTCGCTGACGATGCTTCGTTCTGAACGGCCTAAGGTGTTGCGGAAGATGTTGTTCCACTGCTCCCACATGACCATGAGCAGGGCAGATACGTCTTCTTTGAGGACATCTTGGACGTCACGGCGAGCCACGTAGTGATCGGGCAGGCTAGCGGAAGCAGGAATCAGCCAGCGATCGCCATGTATGGCCTTCATTTCTCGTTCAACAAAGGGGTAAAGCCCATCGCGGAGTAGATTCAGGGCGCGTCCGACTCGTTCGTGGTTGCTGATGGCCATAGGAGTGAGGGGGTGAGGGTGAGATGAGAATAATGAACCACAGAGGCACAGAGGGCACAGAGGTTTATGGGGTTAGGATTGAGCGGATTTTTTGGCGGAAGGCGCGGAGGGCGGGGCTGCGACCGATCGCTCCACTTTGCTCTAATACTTCTGCAACCCATGCCAGAATCGGTAGCTGCGGAAAGGTCGGGCTGGTCGTGGAATTCTGATATTGCCCTGCTTCCAGGAGGTAGATTTTTAGCTCTGTCCCTTCATAAACCCAGAGTTCGGGCACACCCAGGCGGGTGTAGGCATCAATTTGGGTTTTGGAGGTGACATCGACCTCAATGGCGAGATCGGGGGGTGGATCGATCGCGAGATTCAGCCGACGCTTGCCGCGCATCTGTTGATGATTTTTGATGTAAAAGCACTGATCGGGTTCAAGCCCACTGTTGGCTTCCTTTTTTTTGAAGGTGGTTGAACCAAAGCACTCACAATCGATTTCTAGCTCTTCCAGCAATATCTTGACTAGATCGCCAATCAGTTCCTTATCGACTTCGTGTTCTGGTAGTGGCATCCTGATTTCTAAAATTCCATCGCTGTAGGCAATGCGGCTGGCGCGTTTTTCGCCCAGTTCATCGAGAATGGCTTCAAATTCTGACCAGTTCAGGTCGTGAATCAGCAGGCACTGACCGGGCGGAACAGATAGCTGTCGAAGTTGTAAAGTCACCATAGTCTGAGCCAGTAAGGGGTGTGTGAAGTCTCTGTGTTCTCTGTGTCTCCGTGGTTCGTATTCACCACGGAGGTTAGAGCAAGCTGGTTTGGATGGGATCGCGGGTCTTTACATCTGATGCTAACCGACTGATTTCGGGCCAGGAGATGACGAGGCTGTTGTAGGCTAGGGCTTCCTGAGTCCAGTTTTTTCGATCGCAGAGGCTATACAGCCGATAGGCGAGATCGCGGGCAATTTCGCCTCTGCCTTCTAGTTTGGCCAGTAGTGTGGCGGCTCCCATTTCTCCGTTGCGTTCGAGTTCATGGATGAGGGTTTGGGTGATCAGCCAGTCATTTGCCCCCAACCCCCCTGGGGCGAGGGAGGTTGGGAGAGTGATGGCTTCCCGTTTGAGCAGGCGCACTTTGCCGCCCTTGGCTTCTAGGATACCTGCTTCGACCATGCCCTGCACGCTGGTGTTTCGGGCTTTGCTGAGGGTTTCGGCATCGCCGTACTGGCCTGGCTCAAATTGATGTTGCTCAAACCAGGTGAGGGCCCAGCGGGTATCGCTGCCAAATTCGCCTTCTTGCTCGGTGAGGTATTCGTCGAGGAGTTGGTTGATGAGCTGGAGCGCGGTGCGGACGCGCAGGGGGGAGCCGTCGTTTTCGAGGACGGCAGTGTATCGGGAGTAGATGGCCATGCCGGGGCCAATGCTGGCTTGGGCCAGGTCTACAGGGGCGATGTTGCCTTGCTGGAGGGTTTTGAGTGCTCTAGGGAGTTCGCGCTTGAGTTCAGTGAGGAATTGGCGGCGGGTGATTTTGGGGGCGTTGGTGGGGCGGGGGCGGCAGACGAGGACGATGGAGGAGGCGAGGGCAGATACATTTTTCTTCAAGTTCCCAGTAAGTTCGGTTCGCATTGGCCAAGTGCCATCAATGCTGAAATTTTTGTTGATCAAGCCTTCTAACATTGTTTCCCAACCCGTGGAGGCTACGGATTCATCACTTTCACCTTTTTGATCGGTTTCTTCTTGTTTGAAGGCATAGTAAACCGTTAGCGGATAGTCTGAGTGAACAACTTTATTGAGACGCTCAAAAGTTTTGCCGAGTCCTTCTTCAAAAAAATCTTTGGCTTTTTGTTTACTCCCGCCAAATCGGTAGGGTGTAGCAACTAACTCTTGGGTTTTGGGGGTTAATAATGTACCAAAGAGATTTGAGTGTATAAATTGAAGAGAACGCCGTAACCACACATAAAAGAAATCTGATAAATCGGCGTACCCGATCATGTCGAAATAAGGGGGGTCTGTAGAGACTAATTTCGGGATTAGATCATCAGCACTGGAAAGAGTCGCATCATGTTGTATAACTTTTGAAAAAGTATTAGTTGTAGAGCTTTCAACAACTCTAATTAGATAGCCCAATTGTCCAAGAAAGTTTCCAGATGAGTCCGAAAATGGGTTGCCTTCGGTAAAGTCCCAAGTCATAGGGATCGCTTGTCTAGCGAAAACTTGCTGTACGTTCTCGCCTTTAGTATCCCAGAAGCAGATATTTGAAGTTCGGTTGGCTAATCGACTGACATTGATACCCAAATAAACACTTATCGCCTCTCCATAAGCTCTAGCCCCCGTCCCGCCATCATTCAACGGCACATCATCATCAGGTAGCCCTGCCGCCACAGCATCCTGAGTTGCTTTTTCCCGTGCTTTCCCCACCAAATCGCTGAAGGTTGTCAGAGCCACCAGTTGGCGCGGCGTGAAGAGATCGGCGTGTTTGGTCATACCGTAATTCTGGACGCGGAACCCTAATGCTTCCTTGGGTAAATCGGTATCGGGTTTCCATTCTGGTTGAGCAGAATTAGCAATGGTTTCCTGTTCTTCCGTCGGAGCCAGATACATCCGTCCATTTTGCCCCTCCGCAACGATCGCCATCAACTGCTGCCCCATGCGTCCGGCTCTGCCCTCCTGCCGCACATGATCCAACGGTACAGGCGTTCCGCAGGCAATACACCGCGCTCCCTTGCGATCTACGGTTCCCTCTGGTGCTTTCCCTTTGCCCGACTTCACCACAAACCGGATTTTTGGCACCACAGAGGCACGGAGGTCACGGAGGGTTTCTTTCTCTGTGTCCTCTGTGTCTCCGTGGTTAATTACCTCCGGCTCCACCCAAGCCTCCTTCCCCTTCTTCGTCGAAAGCTGAAAACTCCGCACCAACGGCATCCGACAGCCACAGGCTGGATTGGGACATTGCACCGTTCGCGCCCAGAGCCAGGCAATAACAGTTGCCTCTGTGTCCTCCGTGCCTCCGTGGTTCACTCTCACCTTCGGATACAAATGCCCAATCCGCTCAAACGCCTGCTCCCGCATCCAAGCCCCATAAAACCGCACATCCGCCGCCAACCCCTGCGCCCCCCGCCACAAAGACATATTCTGCTTCGCCCGATCGTCTGGGTTCACCGGAGCCTGATCCTTAAACTTCGGTGGAATCTCAATCAGCGCCTTATTGATCAACACCGCCACCGGATTGAGGTCACTGGCATGGGCTTCCAGCCCCAACCGCTGCGCCTCCAAGGGAATCGAACCGCCTCCGGCAAAGGGGTCATAGGCAGGGGGTGCATACTTGGCAATGTACTCCCGCACCGCATCTGGTTCCTTCGGCGGCTCCTCCCCCCGACCCCAGGCCAAACACCGCGCAATCTCCCGCTGCCCTGCTTCCAGTGCCTTGGATTTCGGATCATTGATGTCATCCCAAGACACCAGCCCCCGCACCTTTTGCTTCTGGTTGCCCTTTTTATCGGTCTCAATCGTGATCCGCCCCAAAATATCAAAGAGCCGTTGCCGTTCGCGGGTTTGGTCTTCTTCCGTGGGGAACTTGTCCGGCCAGCTTGAGGGATCATCCACCAGCGAAGCCCACAGGACAGCGCGACAGGCAGCTAACGGTCGCCGTGCCCACCACAGATGCAGCGTGGAGGGATGCCCATGCCGAATCGACTTTTCACGAGCCGATTCCATATTGATGGCTTCTAGGGGCAGGGCAACTTCGATTAGTTTTTTGCGGTAGGTCATAGTTAAAGGAACCACAGAGACACAGAGGGCACGGAGGATTAACCGTTGAGGAGGCGTTTGATGCCGTTTTTGAGGATGGGGACGTTGAAGTTGATGAGTAGACCAAGGCGGAGTTTACGCAGTTTGAGGTAGGTCAAAAGCTGAGCTTCGTGAATCGGTAAAACTGCTTCGACGGCTTTTAACTCCACAATCACCCGATTCTCCACCAATAGATCTAAACGATAACCACAATCTAACTGTAATCCCTTGTAGAAGACAGGTTGCGATACCTGTTGCTCAACCTGTATCCCACGCTGTCGCAATTCATGGACTAAGCACGCTTCATAAGCCGACTCCAATAACCCTGGCCCCAACTCCCGATGCACCGCGATCGCAGCCCCAATCACCTGCCCCGACACCTCATTCAACTCCATCTCCGTGTTCTCCGTGCCTCTGTGGTTCGTATCCATCATTCCAAAGGTCTTTCCAGGGGTAGTTCACACTACACGATCGAAAATCTGGCTGTTGGAACGGTTGCCTGACATACCGCACCACACAGTCCTTGCCTGGTACCTGATATTCCCCACCAGACTCGCGCACTCGAAACGCATCCCCCTCTGGGAAATCCTGATCTGCCGGAACCCGCACCAATGCCAAGATAAAATTATCTGGCTTGTTGAGGGCCGCCAGAATTTCGTTTTTGGTGACTGTAACCGTTTCGGCCCCCTCGATCCTGCCCTTCACCTCGATAAAGCGGAGACCCTCACCCCCAGCCCCTCTCCCAAGCTGGGCGAGGGGAGCAGAGGATTCGATGTCATAACCACACTTCTGCGCGCTGACATCCCGTGGTTCATACCCCAACGCCCGTTCTGCTGCCATGACTGCATCCATTGCGGCTAGCTCAACCCGCTTTGTTTCTTTGGCAAAGGTGCTGGTCGTGGATTCCCGTTTTCCTTGTAGCCGTTGCAGTAGACCGATCGGCACCACCAACGCCCCACCAATGACGACAGGCGGCATGGGTGAAAACTTTCGTTCCTGCTCCAACTCAGATAGGCGTTTTTGCAGCCGTGCAGCTAACTCATCTGCCCGTTGTTGGGCTTTGGTAGAGTTGAGCTTGGCATTCGGTTTGCCTGCTTGCTCCTGCAAACGCAGATCCGCTGCCCGTTGATCCCAATAGTTGATTTCCTTCGTCAGTCGATCCTTTACTGCCCGAACCGTCTTTTCGATCAGCTCTTCCTTCCGTTCCCGGACTTCTTGGAGGTGTTGGGGGACAAGCTGGGTAATGGCATAGGTAATGGCTTGAGCTTCGAGATCTGAACCACAGAGGCAGGTCGGACACAGAGTTTCTTGAGCCTCTAGGAGAGAATGTTCATCAGGCGTAAGGGGACGATAATCCAGGTAAGGCGCATACCCCCCATTCCTCACCTCTATCTCTCCGTGCCCTCCGTGCCTCTGTGGTGCCAAAATCTCCACATACTGCATCCGACGCGACACCACCCGCCGCCGACCCTCGCGATCGGTGCGAGCATCCTGAATGGAATGCTCCAAATACACCAAAGCCCGGACTTCCTCCCCTGGATCATTTTCGTCTACCAGAATTGCGCCCTGTCGCAGCAGATCCCGATGCCGCTCTAAGGTCAAATCAATGGTGGCATCGAGGAGGGGATGGCTAGGGCAGACAAAATCAGCCAGAGGTTTTCCAGGAACACTGATCAGTTCCTTCTCAAAGCAGATACGCTCATACCGTTTTAAGATGGCTTCCCCCACGCCAATCAGTCGGTCGCGATCGCGGATCGCCGCTGGCACATGGGTGATTTCATAGCGTTTGGGTTCCCGCTGCCGAATCGTACCGCCCAAGCGCTGGAAGGCTTCTAAGAAGAAGGATGCAATGAAATGGGGCTGGAGTTTTCGGGCTTCCGCTCGCTCCATCTCTTGGCGAATCTGCTGCACCTTGGTCGCATCCATTGAATCTCGTGCCAGGGCGCGTTCCTCTAGCAACTCTCGCAACCGACTTTGGTCGAGGCGACCGGCAACCACCTGGTCAAGCTTCGCTTTTACGTCTGGGCGATCGCCGTAGCGAATCGCTTCAATCAGGAGTTCTCGCAGTTCCTTGCCGGCGATCGCTTTTCCTAACACATCAAAAACCTTGCCACCGAGAGCCCTTTGCTCAATCTCCAGCTTCTTGAGCAGCGAGAGATACACATCCCCCTCGCGGGTTTCCTCCGCCACCAGATTCCAAAGATGGCAGACTTCAGTTTGTCCAATCCGGTGAATCCGCCCAAACCGCTGCTCCAGCCGATTTGGGTTCCACGGCAGATCGTAATTCACCATCAAGTGGGCCCGTTGCAAATTAATCCCTTCCCCAGCCGCATCCGTGGCGATTAAAACTTGCACCGTGACATCTTGCTTAAAGGCTTCCTCTGCCTTCTTGCGCTCTTCCCGACCCATGCCACCGTGGATCGTAACCACTGCTTCAGGCCGTCCGATCAGTGTTGTAATCTGGCTGACGAGATAATTCAGGGTGTCCCGATGTTCGGTAAAAATAACTAATTTACGAGAAGAACCACGGAGACACAGAGACCACAGAGGTTCCTCTCCGTGCTCTCCGTGCCTCTGTGGTGAAAATACAGCCTGAATCACTCGCGACAACTCATCCCACTTGCGATCCTTGCCCCTGCGTCGAACCTGCAAGGCTAAATTTTCGAGTTTACCGAGCTGGCGAATCTCGATTTGCAGTTCGGTGATCGTGCGAGCTGCCGTGGCCTGGTCAACCACCTCTTCTTCTCTAGCCTCGCGCTCATGACTAGAGGAATCCTCAAAATCATCGTCCCAATCATCCGGGTCAATGGTGGGGCCAAAGTCGATCTCCGCTGATAGCCCTCGTTTCAAGAGTTCTTCCTCCCGAAGCCGTTTCTGGAGTCGTTCCCGTCGTCGTCGAAGGGACTGGTAGATGGCTTCTGGAGAAGAGGCAAGGCGACGTTGCAAAATCGTCAAGGCAAAGCCAACGGTTCCTTTGCGGCCATCATTGGCTAAGGCTTCGGCTCGGTTAAATTCTTCCCTGACGTAATCGGTAACTTGCTTGTAAAGAACAGCTTCCCAATCAGACAGGACATACTTTACCGTGTGTGCTCGACGTTCAGGAAAGAGCGGTTTGCCATCAAATTTCAGCAGATCTTCCTTGACCAGGCGACGGATGATATCGGAGGTATCGCAGACATGGACCCCGTCTCGGAACCGTCCCTCGAAGCGATCGCCATCGAGCAGCGCCAAGAAAAGCTGGAAGTCTTCCTCTTTCCCATTGTGAGGCGTTGCCGTCATCAGCAGGAAATGGCGGGTTAGCGTTGACAGTAGCTTGCCGAGCTTATACCGCTTGGTTTCCTTGATTTCACCCCCAAAAAATGAGGCAGAAAGTTTGTGAGCCTCATCCACCACCACCAGATCCCAATCGGTTTGCCCAAGCTTGGCTTGCAGGTCTTCATTGCGACTGAGCTTGTCCAACCGAACGATGACCAGCGGCATTTCTGCGAAGGCGTTCCCAGTGCGAGCCGCTTCGATCCGGTCATTGGTCAGAATCTCAAAGGGCAGATGAAACTTTTGAAACAGCTCATCCTGCCACTGTACGGCCAGACTGCCAGGACAAACAATCATGCACCGTTGTAAGTCTCCCCGAATCAGTAATTCACGGATAAACAGTCCAGCCATGATGGTTTTTCCGGCTCCTGGATCATCCGCCAGCAGGAACCGCAGCGGTTGACGGGTCAGCATCTCGCTATACACCGCCGTAATCTGGTGGGGCAGGGGTTCCACCAACGAGGTATGAACCGCTAGCAGCGGATCAAATAAGTGAGCCAGCCGAATGCGATGGGCTTCGGAAACCAACCGCAGCAACGCCCCATCCCCATCGAAGCTCCACAGTCGCCCGCCCGTGACTATTTCTAAGGTCGGCTCGCGATCGCGAAACAGGATTTCAGTGTGAGGTTGTCCGTTCGCGTCCTTATAGGTCAGCTCAACCACGTCACTCCCATGCCACTTCGCATCAATGACGGTAACGTTATGAGTTGGCAGGATACCTTTGACGGTAGTACCACGGGTGAGATCTTCGAGGTTCGCCATAGACTAAGAGTCTGCGGACATAGGGTCGCTGTGAAAATTCCAGTGTTTACTATTTCTCATAGTGTAGATATGCTCCATCCCTTTATAGCTCAATATCCTGACAGCGGGAGGAACACGCTTAACTAACCCACCGCGTCGGTAGGGCTAACGATACGCTCACCTGCATTACCAGCGGTCTTGCCCAAGCCTTTTACGGCAGGGTTCCGGGGGCCCTTGCCGCTCCCGCCTATGAGCGCTTGGACGACCGCTTGGGGGCGATCGCTGTTCCGATAACGGGTTTAGGGTTGGGAGACCCAAACCCTACAATGGCGCATTTGATTGGTGAAGCTCGAGCAGCGCGACACAGCCCAAGGAGGGCAGTATCAAGGGTTGCAGTCAGTTAAGCAAGGTTTTGGCCGGCGCGCATCTCTGCGCCAAGCCAGCCGCTAGTCTCACGGCTCAGCCAGCTTGGCTGGCAACGGTTCTGAGCGCGATGGACCGCAGGCTCTCTTAGGCCAAGCCCACCAGCTTGGCGCTGAGATCCCACATGGTCACGGCCTTGTCGTCATCGCTAGCCTCATCGGACACCTCTTGCACGAAGGATTTGCGCCCTTCTTTTTGGCGATTGCCCCAGCTCCAGTAGACGCCGGAAATGTTGTAGGCCGGGTCGGCGACGACCATGGCGACGCGATCGCCCGCCAGTTCCTCCGAGACATAGCCCCCCGTGATGTACTTCTGAAACAGGGGAAAGATCTTCTGGAACAGGGAAAAGTGGTTGCGGAACAAGGCCGTTTCTGCCACACAGCCGGGGTAGAGGGCACTGAAAACGATGCCCGTCTCGTCGTGGTAGCGGCGGTGCAGTTCCCGCATCGTCAGCATATTGCAGAGCTTGCTGTCCTTGTAGGCCTTGCCCGACTTGAACGTCTTGCCGTCGATCATGGCGATCGGCTCCTTGAATCCCTGCTCGAAGCCCTGGAGATTGCCCAGATCCGGGGGAGCAGGAATGGGGATCTTGCCCCCCAGTTCCTTCGGGTTCGCCGTCACCGTGCCAATGATCACCAAGCGGGGCTTGGGCGAGGGGCAGTTTTTCAGGTCTTCCAGCATCAAGTTGCAGAGCAGAAAGTGCCCTAGGTGATTGGTCGCCACACTCAGCTCGTAGCCGTCAGCGCTGCGGAGGGGCTCCTTGAGCAGAGGTAAGTAGACAGCAGCATTGCAAACCAACGCATCCAAGGGCCGCCCCAGTTGGCGAAAGGCCGTGACAAACTGGCGCACGTTGTCCAAGCTCGCCAGGTCTAAGGGCAGAATCGTATAGTTGGCCGGTGACATCCCGACGGACTCGGCCACGGTCTTGGTCTTATCCAGGTTGCGGCAGGCCATGACGACATGCCAGCCTTTTTCAGCGAGGGCGCGGGCCGCTTGGAGGCCGACTCCTGAAGATGCGCCAGTGATCACTACTGTTTTTTGCCGCTCTTGTTCCACGATGTCTCAGTGCTCCCAATCAATGCTGCGGTGGTGAATGGTTCTCGCTCTCATCCCCTGGCTCCGGCTCTCAAGGCTAGGAGCCAGAAGTTCCTCGCTCAAGGTTGGGAGGGGGCTCGGGGGTGAGGGCTGCCAAGGCTGGGATGAACCTATCTCCCAAGGGGTTTATATATCGCGATCGCCCGTAGCCCGTCACAATTCGCCGATGATTCTTAAAAAATTGACATCAATCGCCACCTTTCGACACAATCCCCGGCGGATAGCTGGCAGCCAAGCCCCCTCTGGGGCACAATTGTAAGTGTAAAGTTTTATGAAAACTCAGCAGTGACGGCGGTAGTCCTCGACAGCGTTTCTAAATTCTATAACCAGGTTCCGGTGGTGAACCAGCTCTCTTTCACGATTGAGAGCGGCGAAATCTTCAGCTTGCTGGGCCCCAACGGGGCCGGCAAGTCCACCACGATTCGCATGGCCCTGGGTCTCACCCGCGCCTCCGCTGGGCAGATCACGGTGGCTGGCTACGATGTCGCTCGCCAGCCCGCTCAGGTGCGGCGGGCCATCGGGGTCGTGTTGCAGCAGGTCAGCGTCGATACCGACCTCTCTGTGTGGGAAAACCTGGAGTTTCACGGGCGGCTGCACCACATCCCGAACCCGGAACGTCAGCGCCGCATTGATCGCTGGCTGGACTATGTGGAACTGGGCGATCGCCGCCAGGACCGGGTGAAGACCCTCTCCGGGGGCATGAAGCGCCGCCTGCAAATCGCTCGGGCCCTCTTGCACGAGCCGCAAATCCTCTTTCTCGATGAGCCCACGGTGGGCCTCGATCCTCAAAATCGCCGCCGCCTGTGGGAAATTATCCGGGACCTCAACGGCCAAGGGATGACGATCCTGCTCACGACGCACTACATGGAAGAAGTCGAGTTTCTCGGTGAGGCGAGTACGACGGGTCGCCCGGGTCGCATCGGCATCATGGACGGCGGTAAGCTGGTGGAGTTGGGAACGCTGGCGGAGTTTCGCGGTAAGTACGGCCAGGGGCTGGCGATCAAGCAGGTGGGCGATCGCCTCGAGTCGAAATTTTTTCCCACCCTGCCCGCGGCCCAAGCCTATCTGGAAAGCGTACCGGATAAAACGGGGCTGATGGTGCGCCCGTCCAACCTCGAGGATATCTTTGTGGAGCTGACAGGCCACCAACTGGATTAGGGCTAGCCCCTAGGCCAGCTCGGTTGCCGCCACACCGGCTGGAACGGTGGCCGCGGCTGGGGGTCAGGGAGCAAGAACCGAATTCTGCTCCTTGACACGGGTGAACAATCATGAAGCGCTACTCTCTGGTTGCCCTCAGCACCCTCACCGCCGCCGGGACTCTGGGGGGAGCCGCCCCCGCCGTTGCCGATCTGGCGATCGCCCCTGAGCCAGTTGCGGACCATGACATCGCTGCACCAGCACCAGCACCAGCCCTGGCGATCGCCGCCACCCCGACCATCAGCGTCGAGGCCGTGCCCGAATTTAGCCCCCCCGCCAGCGGTGGCCGTCCGGCCGCCCCTCCCGCTCCCAGCCACCATGATTTTGCCCTCACGGCGACGAGTGTGCGCGTCGTCGGCGTCGGGGACGAGCTGCACCAAATCGCCCTCAACACCGTGGGAACCCAGCGCGGCGGTGTGACCAGCGAGCACCAACTGGCGGCCGATGTCCAGGCCCTCCTTGAGACCGGCCTCTTTACTCGCGCTCAGGTGGCCAAGGCGGCCAATGATCAGGGTCTGGATGTGGTCTATCAGGTCGAGCCGGTCGTGGCGCGATCGCTCCAGTTGCAAAACGCCCGGGTCCTGACCCCCGACGTGGCTCACCAGGCCTTCCAGGCCCAACTGGGGCAACCGGCCAGCCCCCAGGCCGTGCGCCAGGGCATCGCCGCCGTGGAGCAGTGGTACGACGACCAAGGCTACCCCCTCGCGCGGGTGACAGACGCCCGCTTGCAGCCCGACGGCACGCTACACGTGGCCGTAGCCGAGGGGCAGTTGCGCTCGGTGGCAGTCCGCTTTTTTGATGAAGACGGGCAGCCGACGACGGGCCGCAGTCATCCGGATTTCCTCCAGCAGCAATTAACCCTCCAGCCCGGAGCTGTGTTCAGCGTCGCCGCCGCCCAAGTGGATTTGCGCCGCATCTACGACCTGGGCCTGTTCCAGGTAGCTACCATCGATTTGCAAGGGGACGGGCAGCACACGGACTTGACCTATCAACTGCGAGAGTTGCCGGCCCGGGGGGTGAACCTGGGGGGGGGCTACAGCGAGTCCACGGGAATCTTTGGCACGGTTAGCTACAATGACCGCAACCTGGGGGGTATCGGGCAGCACCTGGACCTCAACCTGCAAGCCGGTCGGCGGGATTTGCAGTTTGACGGGCAATTTCGCAACCCCTACCGGGCGAGCAACCCGGGGACGCCGGGTTACAGCGTCGGGGCCTTCCGCCAGCGGACGACGGCGGGAAATCTCGGCTCGGACGTGCGGCTGGCCAATGGCGATCGCCCCCAAGAAGGTCGCTTCGGGGGCAATCTGACCCTGGAGCGTCCCCTGAGCGAGGACTGGGAAGCCGCCCTAGGGCTCAATGTGAGCCGCGTCAGCCTTCGTGACCAGGCCGGCAACCTCGCCCCCGTGGATCGCTACGGCAACCCCCTCTCCTTTAGCGATACCGGCCTGGATGACCTCGTGACCGTCGGGGCCCGCCTGGCCAGTGACCAGCGCGACAACCCCCGCGACCCCACCCAGGGCTCGCTCCTACGCCTGAGCAGTGAGCAGTCTGTGCCGGTTGGCAGCGGCCACATTCTCAACAATCGCCTGAATGCGAGCTACTCCCAGTTCGTGCCGACGAACCTGCTGGGCCAAGACCGGCCAGAGGTCCTAGCCGTGAATGTACAAACGGGAACGACCGTGGGGGATCTGCCCCCCTACCAAGCCTTCTACCTCGGCGGCGGCGACTCGGTGCGGGGCTACAACTTCAGCGAGATCGGCGGCGGTCGCAGCTATGCCCTCGCGTCGGCGGAATATCGGGTTCCCATTGCCTCGACGCCCTTGACCGGGGTACTCTTTGCGGATTTTGGCACCGATCTGGGCTCCACGGCCCCCGTCCAAGGCGACAATGGAGAGGAACTGCGCCAGGGTAGCGGCTTTGGGTATGGGGCCGGCCTGCGTTTGGATTCCCCGGTGGGAATGATTCGCGCAGACCTTGGCTTTAGCGATCGCGGCAACACGCGCCTGCACTTCGGCCTCGGGCACCGCTTCTAGGATCAGCCCTCCTCCAGGGAATCTCGCCACGGCCGGCGAGACTCCCCGCGCCGCCGCCGCCCCCGCGCAGGCCCCTGTTCGTTCACGGCCTGACCTCGGAAACCCTATGCTGCACTTTCGCTATACCAGCACGATTGCGGCTCCCCTCGCGACTGTCTGGGCCTTCCATGAGCGCCCTGATGTCTTGGAGCAGCTCACCCCGCCCTGGCAACCCGTGCGTGTCCTCCGGCGCGAGGGCGGCCTTGCCGTCGGGGCCATTTCTGAATTTGAACTTTGGCTAGGCCCCCTCCCGGTGCGTTGGCTGGCCCGCCATACGGCCTGTGAGCCCCCCTATCTGTTTGTCGATGAACAGGTGGAGGGGCCGCTGGAATTTTGGCAGCACCGCCATGAGTTCGCCCCGGCGGGCAACCAAACGCGGCTGACGGATGCGATCGCCTATGCCCTTCCTGGCGGTGAACTGGTGGAAACGCTGGTGGGCTGGTGGGTGGAAGCCCGCTTGCAGGATATGTTCGCCTACCGCCATCAGGTGACACAGACCGCTTGCCTGGCTGCGGTGCAGGTCCCCTAGCCGCAATCTCGGTGCTCCTACCAAGGCTTCGGATCAGGGCTACGGTCAGCTACCAACCCAAACCCCTCGCTCTCGGGGCGAGGGGTCTTGAGGCAGGGCGGAATTTTGGGAAGGGGCGGGCGATCGCTTCAATTTCTGGGGGTTGTCACCCCGTCAGCGCCTCGACTCCGCCCCGGAAGCCCGGGCCCTGCTGACCACGGGCTCTTGGAATAGCTGGCCACCGCGAGGAGCGCAACCGCAGGGTTACACCCCTCACCGAGAACGACTTAGCCCACAAAGGCCTTGCGCGGCTCCGAGACCCCCGGCGCTTCTGCACCCTTCAGGTAGGCGAGCATGGTGTCCGCATCAGACACCTCAAAGGGGTCGATCGGGCAGTTGTCGGCAAAGTCCGGCTCGACAAACAGCTTTTTGATCTCGCCGTCCTCGACGTACATCGAGTAGCGCCAAGAGCGCATCCCAAAGCCGAGGTTGCTCTTGTCTACTAGCATCCCCATCTTACGGCTGAATTCGCCATTGCCGTCCGGTAGCAGGAATACTTTGTCAGCCCCTTGCTGCTTGCCCCACTGGAACATCACAAAGGCATCGTTCACCGAGAGGCAGATCACGGCATCGACTCCCTGGGCCTTGAACTCCTCGTAGAGTTCTTCGTAGCGAGGCAGGTGGTTGGAGGAGCAAGTCGGGGTGAAGGCGCCCGGTAGGGAGAAGAGCACAACTTTCTTGCCGCCGAAGATTTCCTGGGTGGTGAGGTCTTGCCAGCGGTAGGGGTTGGAGCCGCCCACGGACTCATCACGCACACGGGTCTTAAACACAACGTCGGGGACACGGTTGGGAATTGCCATGAGGAATTCTCTCCTGGAAAGAAATAGGGAATGTCGGGAGCGAGTCAGGGCGTAGCGGGCTAGGGCCGAGAGCTACGCAGTTATCTCGGAATGATTCTGACATAGAATTAAGTCTGCTGTCAAAACAATTCTCTATCAAGAATCCATAACATTTTGTCACTGACCTAAAACAAGAGCGCTATAATGAGAGGCTCTAGCAAACGCGCATTGCGAACGGCCATGCAGCAGCACGCTGAGGCAGTCGTCCAACGCCTCAAATCCAAACAGTTGCGAGTGACGCCCCAGCGGTTCGCCGTCTATACCAACCTGCTGTCGCGCACCGATCACCCGACGGCCGAGCAAATTCTCGCGGATTTGAACCAGGCAGGCCCCGTTTCGTCTCAGGCTACGGTCTACAGCGCTTTGCAGACCCTGCGTCGCGTGGGCTTGGTGCGGGAAGTGCTCCTCGAGGAGGGGGTTTCTCGCTACGATGCCAAGGTGGAGCCCCACCACCATTTCCGCTGTCAGGTCTGTGGGGCGATCGCCGATATTCCCTGGCAGACCTTTGCCGGCGTGCTCGAGCTTCAGCGCCTACCGGCCCACTTGCACGGGGAAAGCTACGAAGTAACGGTGCGGGGCCGGTGCGATCGCTGTCAGAGCCGCGATTGAGGGGTAGGTACTCGCCCCACCCCCGCAACCACTAGAGCAGGTCACTCTTCTGGGTTAGGTGCGCTTCTAGGAACCAGAGGCGCTTGTCGATGGTGCGCGAGATCTCTGTGTAGAGGTCTGCCGTATCCGCATCCCCCGCTGCATCCGTGGTCTCGATCCCTTCACGGAGGTGCTTGGCATAGAGGGCATAGCGCTCGGCCAGGGCTGTAACGTGCTCCACCCCGTCCACAGCCCCTAGAGGGTACTCCGGCAGGGGAGACTGCTCCGCCGCGATGCGGGCTGTGCCGTAGGCGATCGCCCCCAGGGCCGTGATCCGCTCAGCGACCATATCCACATATTCTTCCACTTCGCCCGCCATTTCATCGAACAGCTCGTGCAGTTGGAAGAACTCCAGGCCCTTCACATTCCAGTGGGCTTGCTTGACCTGAGTTTTGAGATCCAGCGTCGCCGCTAGGGTCTTCGTCAGCGTTACCACCACGATCCGGCGAGTCTCCGGGGTGAGATCAATGCGGCTGCTATAGAAGGTGGGCTGGGTGTTGGTGAGGGTTGTCATGGTGATGTCTCTCAAAATTTACGACTTGGACTGAACGAGATCTGTCTGCCAGGCCGACAGACAATCCCTTTTCCCGGTATGTCCGCCGTTCCGGCAGGACGATGAACAGAGCCGCCGGGGGGTCGGTGCTGGGAGCCTGGGTAGCAGGTGTTAGTCCCTGCTTAAATCATAGTCGTTATGATTATGACTTGCAAGGGGGGAGCAACGGGCTAGCCCAGGACGACATCTAAAAACATCATCGTCACAAAGCCGATCATCACACCCACGGTCCCCTCCTGATCAAGGCCCTGGGTGTCAATTTCTGGGATGATTTCATCCACGATCACAAACAGCATCGCCCCGGCCGCTAAGCCCAGACCCCAGGGCAGGAGTGGTTGGGCCAGGCTCACCGCCACCACTCCGAGCAGCCCCCCCAGGGGCTCGACGCCGCCCGTGAGCACGGAAAGGCCGAGGGCCCTGGCCCGAGAGTAGTTCAGTTCCCGCAAGGAGAGGGCCACCACCAGCCCTTCGGGCATATTTTGCAGACCAATGCCTAGGGCGAGGGGGAGGCCCTGGGCGAGGTCGCCGGTGCCGAAGCCGACGCCGACCGCGAGGCCTTCGGGAAAATTGTGCAGGGCGATCGCCATGACAAACAGCCAGACGCGGGCCACCTGCTCCCGGGGCGGTCCCTCCGGGCCCAGGTGAAAATGCTCATGGGGAAAGGTGTTGTGCAGCAGCCAGATCAGTCCGCCCCCGAGCAAAACACTGACGACCATCAGCCCCGCAGCGGCCAGATCCGATGCTCCCTGGGCGGCAGCGGACTCGAGCCCCGGCAGGATCAGCGAGAAGGCCGTTGCTGCCAGCATGATGCCACCGCCGAGACCGAGGAGAACCCCCTGCCAGCGAGGCTGGATCGTGGTGGTGAAAAGAACTGGCAAGGCCCCCACGGCGGTGCCTAACCCGGCGAGGAGACTGGCCAGGGCCCCTAATGCGATCGCGTTCATGCTCACCTCATCACCCTGCTCTCAGGCTATTCTAGACGCCAGACCAGCGCTGACCCCAGGCTCACATCCGAAAATTGGCGAAATTACCCCTTATCCTTAAGCTTTCGTCCTTAGACATTCGCCAGCGAGTTAAGACATAATGAACGAGTTGAAACCCGCTTGCTCGTTAAACTATGCTTTCCATTGCTCGCGCGCCTCGCTGGTACTCGCCGCTGCTAGCTGCGGCCGCCGTTCTGACTGTTACGCTGCGGGTGATCCCAGCAACCGCTCAAAGTAGCCAGTCGGTTTACAACCCCTTAACAATTACCTCTGGCCAAGAGATTACGGACACCCTCTCGACGCGCGACATTCCCACGGGTGACGGCGGCTTTGCACGGGACTACCGGGTACGCCTCGAAGCGGGCGACCAAGTGGCCATCGACTTAACCTCTGAGGAGTTCGATACGATCGTGATCTTGCTCAAGGGCGACGGGACCAAGGTGGGCGAGAACGATGACGGCCCCGACGGCACCACCAACTCGCTCCTGTTCGCCCGTATTTCCGAGAGTGGCGATTACATCGTGCGCGTCCGGGCCTTTGGGGAAACGGGGGGCGGTGTGTTCCAGCTCAAGGTCACGCGCCTACGGCCGGTCAATTAGGGACGCCAGCGACAAACCGAGAGGCCTCACCCGTTACCGGCAGAATCCAGTCAGAGAGAGAAGTTCAGCCCTCGTCGGTTTTGTCAGTCCCATCGCCCTGAATCATCTGCCGGTTCAGGGGCGGCCGGAAACCTAGTAGACGGCGGCGTAAATGACGACAGGATTCGAGCAGCCCCACAGTCAGCGGCTAGCTTCCACACACCGGGATGACCATCGCCCACATAGTTCGGGGCCGAGATTGTGGAGCCAGGGGTCACGGAGTGTGAGTTCGATCGCCGCAAAATCCTCTACTTGTACTTCTGGTGTGTTGCGGTAGAGGATGTCGGCGATGGTTTCTAGGGCCTGTTGGAATTGTTCAGATTCTGGTGGGGTCATGGCTGGGTTACTACAGAAGTGCTGCCTCACCATTCCTTGCCCCCCAATCGCTACCTGGCTAGCGGCTGGGGGGTTTTGCTGGCAGAGGCCCCACCCCCAAAGTCCGGCCTGGATTTATCCCTCTTATGTCATTTCAGGCAGAGGAGAGTGAGGAATGGCCTGATCCACAAAGACTTGCCGAAGGCCCAGAGAAACAGTTCACTAAAGCCACGAAACGCTGTAGTGCCGCCTGTAGTTCTGGCATCGGAAAGACAGGAAACCACAACTTGAGATAATTGAAGCAGACCCAAGACTGCAAAAGGACGTAGCTTATTCAAGCAATACAGCCCCTTCGTATCGGGTTGCTCAAAGCAATGCTCAGTCACCAAGCTAGTAGACGACGGCGTAAATAGCGACAGGATTTGAGCAGCAGGTAGATTGGGGTGAGGCCCGTGAATTGCTCCGCGTTCGCGTAGCGTCCCGGCGGGCTTCACGGACCTCAAGCCAACCTACAACAGCTAACTTCAAGCACTTCCAAAACATTGCCAATCTCCAAATCGAACATTGGTTGACGATGCAGTAACTCAGTCCAGCTAGCGCGCTAGGATACTGGCGAGGAGACAATGCGTTCTGCAAGCCTGCTGACGGACACCGACCAACGCGCCGCTGCGAAGCTCGATCGCTTCGTGGAGCGGTTTTCGCCGGCCTATCGCCTGTTGGTCTACTACGCGGCGCTGCCGTTGGTGCTGACGCCGGAGCTGGTGAACTATCTGCGGGTGCAGTTTTTGCGGTCGGAGGGGCTGGATTGGGTAGCGGAGGTGGATCTGTTGCTCTCGGATCTCTGTCGGCCGGTGGGCTACGAACTCTACGCGCTGGATGCGGACGTGCGGGCCCTGGCCCTGCGGGAGGGGGAGGCCCAGCTCAGCGAGGCGCAGCTCCGGGCGGCGGCGCAAGCGCTGCTGAGCTATGTGCAGTTTTTGGCGCGGAATCCCCAGGCAAATCGCCAGCAGCTCCAGGCCCAGCGCTGGGGAGCGCTGCTCTACTTGCAGGAGCGGCGCGAGGGGGTGGTGGGGGAGCTGGCCGAGGCCTTTCAGGTGGCGGGCGGCGCGGGCGATGCCGTTGGGACGGATCTGCTGGCGCGGTCGGAGTTGGCGCGGCTGGTGCGGTTGGTGGCGGAGGAGTTTGCGCCGCAGTTGCAGGAGTTTCCGCTGCTGCTGGAGCACGCGCGGGTAGTGAGCGATCTGTTGCGCCAGCCGGAGATGGTGAAGGCGGCAGACTTGCGGCCGCGGCCGGTGGCGGGGGTGACGCTGCTACCGCCGGCAGGACTGCTGCCCCCCCCAGTTGAGGAGCCCGATCCAGACTTTTTCGATCGGGAGCGGGAACTGGCAGAGGTCTTCCGGGTGCTGGCGCGCGGCGGTTTTGTGGCGATCCAGGGGGAGTCGGGAGTCGGCAAGACGGCGCTACTGGAGCAAATTTGCCGCATGGGGCCGGGGCGCTTGCCGGGTTGGGAGTTTGTCTATCTGGACATCGGGCTGGCGGAAAATGAGGAGGAATTCTTGGGCAATCTCTCCGCAGCGCTGCGATTGGGGCGACGGGGAAGAGTGCTGGCAGAGCAAGTCAGGGGGCGGCGCTTTGTGCTCTGTCTGGACGATCTGAATCAGGCATCGGCGAATCTTGGGACGCGGAATGTCGGCGAAGTATGGCAGCAGATGGCGGGGGAAGGGGCCGATCGCCTGCGCCTGGTGGTGGCGAGCCGGGAGAGCTTGCCGACGGAGTGGCTGCTGCTGTTGCCGCCGAAGCCATCGGGGTCAACGGGGGCGGGAGAGTTGACCGTCGTGCGCCTAGAGCCCTTGGCGCCGGAGGTGGCGCGAGAGTTGGCGCGGCGCTGCCTGGAGCAAGCGGGCATCGCGGTGGCTGAGACGACCCTCGCGCGACTGGTGGCCGAGAGTGAGGGCTATCCGGGGCGGCTGCGGGAACGGGTCGCGGCCCTGGCGGCATCATGGCTGGCGGCGGCGGCGGCGATCCAGGACCCGAGCCTGCAAACCTACGAGTTCACGACGGTGCGGGTGAATCGGCGCGGCGAAGTGGTGCGAGAGATCCCGGGGGCGGCGCGCTACTTCGTTGAGGATCTGGGGGGAGTCGAGCTGGAGATGGTGGCAGTGCCGGGGGGAACTTTCCTGATGGGCTCGCCGGCGGGGGAGGGCAACGCGTACGAACGGCCGCAGCACGAAGTTACGGTGGAGCCTTTTTTCTTGGGCAAGTACCCAGTGACGCAGGCGCAGTGGCGGGCGGTGGCGACCCAGGGGGAGCGGCTCGAGCGCGACTTGGAGCCGCTCCCCTCGAGATTCAAAGACCGCGAGGACAGCGGCCAGCGGCCCGTGGAGCGGGTCTATTGGGATGATGCCGTTGAGTTTTGCGCGCGGCTGTCGCGGCTGACGGGGCGGGAGTATCGGCTGCCCTGCGAGGCGGAGTGGGAGTATGCCTGCCGCGCCGGAACAACGACGCCCTTCGCCTTTGGCGAGACACTGACGGCGGACTTGGCGAACTACGACGCGACCTATACCTTTGCTGAAGAACCCAAGGGGCTGTGCCGCCAGCAAACGACGCCCGTGGGACAATTTCCGCCCAATGCCTTCGGGCTCTACGACCTGCACGGGAATGTTTGGGAGTGGTGCGCCGATCCTTGGCACGAAAATTATCAGGGTGCTCCTGATAAGGCCGTTATATGGTCATCCAGTGATGAAAGCAAAACTGGAAGAATGGTGCGCGGCGGTTCCTGGGTCAACGATCCGAGGCACTGCCGCTCTGCGAACCGCCGCAGGCTCTATCGCGACAACCGCTACGACCACCTCGGTTTTCGTGTTGCCTGCGGTGCGGCGAGGACTCTTCCCTCTTCCCTTTAGCCCTTTTACCCTCTACACTCTCTGCTCTTTTCACTTCTTGCGCGCGCAGCGCGCTTTTTTGAATTTTTTTTGCGATGGAAGATTAGCGATCCGTAGATTGGGTTGAGGCACGAAACCCAACCCTTCCTGCCGATAGAACTGCCCCAAATCGCCCATAAAAGAGACGTTGTTGGGCTTTAGCCCCTCTTGAACCAGCTTGCTGAGGCACTGAAGCGCAACAACGCCGCTCTCTTCAATCATCCTCCCCAACGAGAAGAGGGTCCGAGAAGCCGTATCGCCCTAGCCTGCAAAAAGCTGTATCTATCTTAGTCTGAGCCTAGCGATTATAAGGCTGCTCCATTTTTAGTTTTGGTATAACTCGATAATGCTTAGTGTTGAAAGTGCAGAGGATAAAGCCCTGACCAACAGCACAGGCAGCGATCAAAGAATCGATTAGCCCTACTTTGTGGGATAGGTGATAAGCCGTGAAATCAGACAAAGCACGCGCACAGTCAATCTCGGTAGGCCAAACTACAGGTAGTGGTGCAACAAGTTGCAATGCTTTACGAACTTGTTGCCTATTTTTTGCATCCTGAATTAACTCCATAACAACGAAACCAGGAATACTGGGCAGTTCTTGAAGAGAGGTAAACCACTCTAAAGCAGGTGTAAAGCCCCTTTGAATGTCAATAAAAATATCGGTATCAAGTAGATACATACAGTCACCTAGGTTCGCTCGCGAGTTTCAGCTTCACGTCGCAGCTTATGAGCATAGTCTTGGCTGTCAGTAATATCAGGATGGGAATTGATGACTCCGATATTTTCCCAGTAACTAACCAGTTCCGCACCTGTTTTCGGAGGATTTTGAAGAAATGGGCGAAATAATAGAACACGCAAAATATACTCAGTTAGAGGTAACTTGAGCCGAGAGGCCTCAAGCGACAGTTCATCTTCTAATTCTGATGGTAGCTCTAGAGTGACAATCATTTCAATTCTCCATCTTCTGGTCAACAAAGAATGTGGGTGTCCTACCTTGGCAGCCTTTACCCTAAATCCCTCTACCAAACTTGGGAAAGGGACTTCTAGCTCCCCTGCTCCCAAGTTTGGGAGCAGGGGCTGGGGGATGAGGGCGGGATGCCACGTCGATAATCCGGCAAGTTGGGCTTGGCGCAACACTAACCTGAGTGTACCAAAACGCTAAATTCTCATCCCGAGCCCCGGATGCTCCCCAATAACTTGATAAAGTTGCTCCAACCGAGAGCTAAGCGAGCGAACGGCGAACCTCAGCGACGGTAGCTAAACCTCAGCGCCAAAATCGAAAATGCTGACCGCCTACAATGTCAAAATTTCGGCGCTCCAGAACTAGAGTCGCCCGCTTGCAGCAAGAATTCGCATTGTCTCGGAAGCTTGAGGAGAGCTGGCAAGCTCTAGGGAGAGGGTTGGCCTAATTGGGTTTGCAGATAGGCGATCGCCGCCGTCAACCCCTCCTCATCCAGCGGCTCCATCCGCACCAGCCGCGCGAGAATCTGCGCCGACGAGCCCGGCCAGCGATCGCGCGGCAGCGGATTCAGCCAGACCACCGCCTGCGTGTAGTCACGAATCTCCAGCAACACCGCCGCCAGGGCTCGCACCCGCTCCAGCCGCCGGTAGCCCCGCGCCGCGCCTGCATCACTGGCGATCGCCACGCAGGTATTGCGATCGCACCCCGCCAACACCGCCTGCCGCCGCACCGGCTGCGTCAGGTGCGGATCGTGGTAGAGATACTCCCCCGGAATGTTGTAGAAATAAGCAACATCCACCGCCCCCAACCGGCTCTCATCCCGCGCCGTCTCCACCAACTGGCGCGTCCAGCGGTGCATCGGCATCATCGAGCCCTCCTGGTCGATCAGCAACAGCAGGTGCGCCCGGTTGCGCTCCCGCCGCCGATAGACCGGCCGCAAAAAAACGCCGGCCCGCGCCGCCTGCTCCACCGTCGCCGCCACATCCAGCACCGTCGCCGGCCCGTCCGCCACCGGCCGCCGCAAGTAGCGCCAGCCATAGGCCATCTGCCGCCGCGACACCGGCCAAGCCGCCGCAAACTCCCGCACCGCCGCCGGTTCTGCCGGGATGGGGGGCGCTTGGATCGGCTGCGGGGCTGGCTGCGTTGCCTGGGGGCGCGGCGCGGCGTCCTGCTGCCCCGGGTCCTGGCCGCGAGCAGGCACAAAGTCATCGCGCGGCGGCGGCGGCTCCCGCTCGACCCGTGCCGGTGGCGAGTCTCCAGCCGGTTCCGTGGCTGCTGGCTCCACGGTGGCGATCGCCTCCTCCCAAGCCGCCTGCAACCGCCCCTGGGCCGCCGCCGAACTACACCAAAGCAGACTCAGCAATCGCCGCAGGGCCCCTGGCTCGCCCGCCGCAAACCCACCATCGATCGCGTCCAGCGCCGCCAGATATTCCCCCGTCCCCAGGTTCAGCTCGCGACGCAGCCGCCCGAAGAGTTGCTGGGCGATCGCCTTCGCTTCAACTTCGTTCATGGGCTGGGGGCGATCGCGTAGTTCTCCCAGTCCCGCCGCAGCTTGAACAGCAGCTCTGGATAGGGCAAGGGCTCGACCTCGCGCAGGGCCGCCGCCGAATAGGGCTCGTCCTGGAAGGCTTGCAGGGCCTTCAGCCAATCGAGAAATTCGCTCGTCCCCGGTACTTTGAACAAATTCCCCTCAGCGCGCAGTTGCCAGAAGCGTTGGATGGCAATTTGCAAAAGCGATCCCTCGGGCAAGGCGGCGCTTGCCTCCGCCGGGGCCCGATGGGCTGCAACAATCTGCTCCATCCGCGCCATAAACTCTTCTGCTTGTGTCGGCAACTGCAAGTAATAGTACAAGCAGCGGCGCAGAAAAGGAGCCGGGAGACTGCCTTTTTCTCGGTTCGAGGTGACAAAAACAATAGGCTCGTGGGCAGCACGAATTCGCCGCTCCCCGACTTCGCCCGTCTCGCGAATTTCAAACTCCCAGGGTTCATCCAAAACAGCGAGCAAATCGTTGGGAAAATCGACATCGGCTTTGTCAATTTCATCGATCAACAACACAGCCGGGCGATCGCCAACGCGGAAGGCTTTGCCGAGGCGACCCAAGGTGCGGTAATCTCCGGGTTGGCTGGGATCGCGCGTTTCCGTGGCCATCCCCTGCCGCTGCACCTCGACATCGTGCAGCCGCAAAATTGCATCGTATTCGTAGAGCCCATCTTTCACTTTGGTATCAGAGCGAATGTCCCAGCGGTAGTAGGGCAATCCCAGTTCGTAGGCGACCGCTTTTGCCAACCGCGTTTTGCCGCAACCGGCCTCGCCCTCGAGGAGCAATGGCCGCCGCAGGTAGATCGCCAGGTTGACGGCTTCGATCAGCTCTGGATCGGCCACGTAGGGCTCAGACTGCGGCGGCGAGTCGGGGTGCGCGTCCGGGGGGCGGCGCTGCGGGTCGTTGTGGAATTGGAGGATTTGGCGTTGGGGCATGGTATGCAGCATATTATGAGTTTAAGGCTGTCTCTAGAAACTTCCTCAAAAGCGTGTTTGCAGCTAGAGGTTCACCAGACTTAGATCGTACGTAAATCTTTTCTGCCTCATTGCTTGTACGAGATAGATCGAGATTGAGTTTGAGTTCAGGACGAGTTAGACATTCTGTGATGTCATCTTTGCTCCAATTTTTCAGTGGCAACAACAACGGTCTTCGGCTGTCAAATTGTTGATTGTAGTAATCCTCAAAGGTTTTTGGCTTGCAACACAACTCATCAGGAATGTTACAACTGAGACTTAAATCTTTAGGTGAGTCAATGATTGCACATATTTTGATCCATCCATGTTTTGAAGATGTGCAAAGAAATTCCAGAAACGGACACCAGAAAATATCCATAAACTCTTGTAGTAAGCCGGGGTTTCGAGCGATAAGTAGATCCCACTGTTCAATTGCGAACATAATCGATGCATGGTCGTGCAACTCATCACAAATCCCCTTGATCACAATCGACGCACATTGAGTCTCCCCGTCAGCATTAGAGAATTCGGAAAAAAGATTAAAGGGCTCAGCAATACATTCCAAAATACCAGCAGTTGTTGGAGGTCGTTGGGTTGCGATGGGATCGATAGGAATAGGAGCGCGAGTTAGTTTCAAAGAATCTTGAATTCTTAACCGACAAGACTCGCCAAACATTGTGGTACTGTTATCAACAATCAGTAATGCAGTGCGTGGCTTTTTCGAGCGTCGGAAAATTCCAGTCACAATCTCCATCACTTCATTCAGATCGACC
The DNA here is from genome assembly GCA_964397305.1 of uncultured bacterium. GTDB lineage: Bacteria > Cyanobacteriota > Cyanobacteriia > Cyanobacteriales > Spirulinaceae > JAAUTY01. The sequence goes on along the minus strand of CAYNIP010000005.1, from coordinate 133,150 downwards.
TGATGTAAAACTTCGTCAATGTTTGGACTATCTTGCTCAGCGATTTCCCTGGCAATAGCTTCCGCCCCCCTTCTTTTATTTCGGGGATTTTGGCTGTGTTTTTGGTGAGCCTCGGCTTCGATTGCCGCTGCAAGTTGATCTACTGATTGTTGTACCGTTTGAACTTGTTGAACTAATCGATCTAACTCAGATACTCGCTGAGGATATTCTTTACGGAATGCTGCCAATAAACGATCGATCCACTGCTTAGAAATTGCCTCTTCGATTGTTTCAAACACAGCACCCTCAAGATTCTCTTGATCCACAATTTTTACCAAAGCTATGTCTAGTTCGTCCCTTAAGAACATACGTAGCTGAGTTGAATTCCTGAAGGTATCAAGTAGCACTTTGCGCAACTGCTTCCTTTGCTTTCCTGTCCATTCCATCATTGGAGCTTGCTCTGCTTGATCTACTCTGCTAACTTGTGCAATTCAATTGATCGCTGAGGATTCGCCCGACAAAAAGCTGCGTACAAGCGATCGAGCCATTGCTTTGCTTCAGCTTCCTCAATCAAATCATAGGCGGCCGTTTCTAGATTCGTTTCATCAGCAATCTGTGCTAACGATACATCCAGTTCATCCATTAGAAAAATCCGCAAAGCTTGCGAACTACGATAGGTCGCGATTATTGCCTTACGGAACTGCTTCTTGCGCCTGCCTGTCCAAACCACTGCCTCAATGCCCTCGGAGTCCTGTTTTCGCGCCACCTGGCGCGACATCTCCGGGCTGGGCGATGGAGCGGCCTGACCCGGCGACCACACCGGCCGCCCCCGCTCGCGAAAATCCGCCAAGACCATATCGCCAAACCCCTCGATCTGCTTCGTGGGCGACTGATCAAATCCCTGTTCTAGGGCCCAGCTCACAACACAACCCTGCACATAATCCGCCAGGCCCGCCACCGTCACCACCTCCTCCTCCGGCCGCGCCGCCTTACCACTCAGCCCTTCTAGCACATAGTACGTGAAAAGGCCGTGCTGGCGATCGCCCCACTCCAGGGCCGCCTGCTCGCTCGTACTCGCCGCCAGCAGCGCAAAACCCCAAGCGCGATCGCGCAAAAACTCCACAAACTCCGCCGCCGCCGCCGCCCGCCCCGACACCCCCGCCTGACAAGCATCGATCGTCAGAAACAACCGCCGCGCCCGGCTCCCCTTCATCGCCCCCTCGACCGCCGCCAGGGGTAGCGCCTTGCTGGACATCTGAGCTTTGCGGATCTCCGGGGTCAGCAACACCGGCTGCCGCTGCCCCTCCCGCTCCACCAAGCACCCGTGCCCCGAAAAATGTACCCAGAGCAGATCGTCCTGGCCAACCGCCCGGCAGACGCCCTTGAGTTCCGCTTCCAGGTTGTCGCGCGTGGGTTGGCGATCGCGCCTGGTCTCCTCATCATGCAGCGTCACAATCGGGTCATACCCCACCTGACGCAACACCCCCGCCAGCGCCTGCACGTCAGCCGCGCAGTAGCGAAGTTGCCCAAAATTGCGGTCGTTGTAGCCATTCACACCAATCAGTAAGGCAAAGCGACGGGAATTCATCAGGCGTTGGAGAGGGAGCATTCAGGGGAATCGACCTCACAACTCAGGAGTGTCTCGATCACATCAACGTTATCCGGCTCATCATCAATGATGAGAATTGAAGGTTCGGCTTGGTTAAGATGGTTTGGTGTCATTAGAACCCTGTTTCAGCATGGGAGCCCTGCAAAATCGGCAGAGTCAGGTGAACGATGGTTGCTGGTGCAGCGGTGCAGGTGATTTCAAAATCACCTACCGCCAGTTCAACAATTTTCTTCACGATTTTCAATCCCATCCCCAGCCCCTGCTGCTCGTAGCTTTTTCGCTCGAACTGCATAAATGCTCCAATTCTAGCAATTTGAGCTGCCGTCATCCCGTGCCCGCTGTCCGACACCCACAGGTGAAATCGTGCTGCTTCCACTCGGCTGTGGACCCGGATGAGCTGACCAGGGGCAGAAAATTTGCAGGCATTCTCCACCAGTGCTTGCAGGATAATGCTGAGATACTGCTGCGCCAGGGTCAACTGGGCGGGGGTGAGGGCGATCTGAAGATCCGCCGTGCGATTATAGGCTTGGGCAAGGGTCTGCAACTCGGCGCTCAAAGTCGAGATCATCAAGGGGGCTTGGGCCGGTTCTAGGCCCTGGTGGCGGCTGGCGCGCAGCTCTAGATCGAGATAGATCAAGAACTTCTTGGTGAGGGCTTCCAAACGACGGGCGGATTGATCGGCCCAGTCCAGCAACTCCTGGATCTCTGCCACCGCCATCGTTTCGAGATCATCCCGGAGTAAGGATCGTGCCCAAAATGCCATTGAGCGGTGTGTTGAGTTCATGGGAGAGGCTCGAGGCCAAGTTGCCGCGCAATTCACTCAGATGATTTTCTAGCAGTTGGATCGTCTCCTCCCGTAGCTGTAACAGGGACTGGATGTGATCGTATTGCCGCTTGATTCTCAGCATGGAGTGAACCCGTGCCCGCAGTTCGACGGCATTGATGGGCTTGGTAATGAAGTCATCAGCTCCGGCTCTGAGGCATTGGTCAAGGTCTGACTTGGCATTGAGAGCCGTCACCATGATGATCGGCACCGTTTGCCATTGGGGCTTCGCCTTGATCTGCCGGCAGACTTCCAGGCCGTCGATCTCGGGCATCATCACGTCAAGCAGGATTAAATCGGGATTGAACGTTGCCAGCGCGGCGATCGCCTCGTAGCCGCCAGCGGCGTAATCGAGTTGGTAGTTTTGAGTGCTCAGGAGCGTTTCGAGAACATCGAAGTTATCTGGCTCATCATCAACAACCAGAATGGCGGGTTTAGACATCACGTAGGTTTCCGAGTCATTAGAAGTTGGTGAATGGTAGTTGCAAGTTGCTTCAGCTTAATCGGTCTACTGAGGTACTCGTTTGCCCCGGCTGCAAGATAGCGATCGCGATCACCGACCATCACCAAGGCCGTCAGGGCCATGATCGGCACTTGCGCCAACTGCGGATCGCGGCGGAGGTGTTGTATCACTGCTAGGCCGTCCTTGCCTGATTCTGGGCTTGTTGTTTGACGAAGGCGAGGCTGGATTGGCAGAGGGGGGCGATCGCCGTTGGCGCGAGGTTGAGTTGCAGGTGTCCGGATTCGATCTTGGCGACATCGAGAATGTCGTTGATCAGGGCCAAGAGATGGGAACCACTCCGCTCAATCGTGCTGAGGGCGAGGCGTTGCGGGTCGTGAAGCGGGCCAAAAATCTCCTCCTGGAGTCCCTCCGTCAGGCCCAGAATGGCGTTCAGGGGGGTGCGGAGTTCGTGGCTCATATTGGCGAGAAATTCATCTTTGAGGCGGGTGGCGCGGCTCAGTTCCGCATTGGTGCGCTGGAGTTGGGCTTCGGCCTGTTGGCGATCGCTGATATCGACCACCACATAGACGCAAGTTCCCTCGTCCTGGGCCAGCATCGCGACCCCAACCAACACCCAGACCCAATGACCATCCTGGTGAATGTAGACCTTATCCCAGGGAGCAATCGAGCCCTGCTGGCGCAGGTGGGCGATCACCTGCTCATCCTGGGCGCGATACTCCGGCGGTGTTAGGGTCGCCCAGTTGAGACGCCCGGTGGCGAGGTCGGCGCGTTCATAGCCGAGCATTTCCAGGAAGTAATCATTGGCATCGCTGATCTGCCCGCTGAAATCCGTGAAAATCATTCCCACTACGTTGGAGTCAAAGACGCGCCGGAAGCGGGTCTCACTCTCCTGCAAGGCCTGTTCCGCCCGTTTGCGATCATCAATATCGACGCGGGAACCGACAATCTCGAGGGGGTTTCCGTGCTCATCGCGCAGGAGGCGTACTTCATCCCGCAGCCAGAGGTAGTGGCCGTCGCGGTGCAAAAAGCGGTATTCCTGGCAGTGGTAGCCCCGCTCCCAGAGGGCGGCCAAATTGGCGAAGACCCGGGGGGCGTCCTCGGGGTGAAGGTGGTCAGCCCAAAAACTCGACTCGGTGGTAAATTGCGCGGGCTCATAGCCCAGAATCGTCCGCACATTCTCGCTCATGTAGGTAGCGCCGTAGTCCCCGCTGACCCGGCAACTGTAGATCAGGGCTGGGCTTTCATTGAGGAGGTATTCTAGGCGATCGCGCAGGCGCTGATTTTCCTGCTCGGCCTGTTTGCGGTCCGTGATGTCGCGGACGATCATCAGGGCTTCCTGGGCGTCGATCCCGACGACGCGCACTTCTTCGTATCGGTGGCGATCGCCCAGGTTGAGCTGCTGTTCATAGACCTGCAATTCCCCGCTGGTCATGGCTTGCTCAACCGCCCGCCGTTTCTCCTCTAGGCGCTCAACTCCCCCTTCCCCTGGCCGTAGGAGCTGAGCCTGGGTCTGGTGCGCCTGCACCCAGGGCTGGGTGTATTCAAGGTGTTGACCAGCCCAGCGAACCCGCAGCAGGAGATCCGGAATCGCGGCCACCAGGGCCCGCATCTGGGCCTCGCTGGCCTGGAGGGCTGCGGTGCGCGCGGCCACCTTGCCCTCGAGGCGCTGGTTCAAGTCCTGGAGTTGCTGCTCCGCATCTTTGCGATCGCTGATGTCCCGAATCAGAAACAGCACCTCCTCGGGGTGGCTCTTCATGGCCCGGACTTCTTCGTATTGCCAGCGATCGCCCACCCAGATCACCTGCTCGTAGACCTGAGCTTCTCCAGTGGCCAACACCTGGGTCAACACTTGCAGTTGTCGGGCCGCGATCCCAGCCGGTAGCACCTCCGTGAGGTGTTTGCCCACGCGATCCAGGCCGGGCGGGCAGAGATCGAGGCTGTGGCCGGGGTTGTACAGCTCCCGATAGCGCCCATCGGCCCCCACGCACACGATCAGGTCGGGCAGGGTGGTGAGGATGGCACGGTTCTGAGCTTCACTCAGACGCCGAGCTTGCTCCGCGTGCAGGCGCTCTTGGGTGCTGGCGATCGTCTGGGCGAATACCGTCAGCAGTTGGATCAGGTCGTCTTCCCAGACCATGGGTTGGCTGAAGGATAAAAATCCCAAAAAGCCCACCACCGTTCCTTGCTGCACCAGGGGCACGGAGAGCACGGCTTGGATGTTCAGTTGCTGCCAACTGGCGCGATCGCGCCCCTGTTCGTCCGGGAGTGCGTCCACCTGGGGCACACAGACGGGCTGGCGCTGGCGGAGGGTGGCGATCGCCCAGGGAAAGGCCTCGAGGGGGAGCCCCTCGGGGGGCGGTGTCTGCGAGGGTCGGTCGGGATGATACCAGGCCTCGGTCACGTGCATCAGGCGCGCCGGCTCATCAAACACGACCCGGTAGCTGCTGTCGGCCTGGATAAATTCCCCCATGAGGGCGAGGGAGCGCTCGATCTCGACTGCGAAGGTGGTCGCATCGACCTCAATGAACCGACTGGTGATCTCCACCATCAGGCGGTTTAAGTCCCGTTGCCGGGTCAGGGTTTGCTCGGCGCAGCGGCGGGCACTGGTGGCTAAGATCAGGCCAAACCAATGCCCATCGCGCCGGGTCGCCAAGGCGGGGCGCAGCTCCGATTGGGGGTTGGGGGTTGCGGCTTGGATGACCCGCAGGAGGCTGCTGGGGGTGATCAGCCCAAGGAGGCGATCCGCCCCATCGACGAGGGGCCAAGGCGGCTGGGGGTACTGCTCGAGCTGGTCGATGAGTGTCTTCAGCTCCATGCTGCTAGCCCCCCGGAGCCGGAACTCGGAGGGTGTGATGACCTCCGAGAGGGGGCGATCCAGGGGCGCTTGTTGGGCCGTGAGCCGCACAACATCCCGCTCGGTGAATAGCCCGAGCAAGCGGCCGGTGTCATCCACGACGGCGCAACTCCCACAGGCAGATCGGGGGCTGGGGGTCGTTTCTTCAGCGGCATCGCGATCGCTCATGGCCTGGATAGCTGCCATCACGGTGATCGTCGGGGATAGGATGAGGGGCGCCGGGAGGAGGGCTTGGGCAAGGTTAACGTGCATGGGAGCCTCGGTAAACCAGGGGGCTTAGAATAACGGTGCTCGTAAATGATGATAGTCTGGCCGGTTTTGGGGCTGAGCCGGGGTGGGAAGTGAGGCAAACACGAACCGGTGACCCCGAGCCCTCAGGAGCATCGTCCTGGGCCCCTGCTGGGACTTGCTGGCTCTAGGCCGGCGATCACTACCCCCAGCGTTGCTGGGTACGCGAGCACAGGCGGTAGCTGGGCAGCCGCTGAGGACTTTGCGGATCTTCTTGAAATCCTCCTAAAACCACCTGTTTATCTGGAATTGTTAAGATCGATTGCGAGTCAACATTGAGTAAAGTTACTGAGGGCAGCAGCCCCTGAAGTCTAGATATAGTCCGGGTTTATGATTAGAGCTTCTTGGCTCTTGTGCCAATCTCAGTATAGCGGTTGCTCAGAGACTAGAAAGAGGCTTGGCCGTTGGCCGCAGCCCGCCGCAGTGGTGTGTTGGCAGAGGGCTGCGGTAGTTGTCATGGATCAGGGAACGTTGAAGCGCAACAACGGTGCTTTTGATGAAACGTAGTTGGGCTTTAGCCCTCTCTGGGGGAGCGCTGAAGCGCAACTACGGGGGTTGTCTAGGGCTGATCGGGGACCGCTAGGACCTGGTGCGATCGCTAGCGGCCAGGCGGGCGGCGATCGCCTCCACTGCGGCCAAGAGTCGGCCCTGATCCCAACCCGCGAGGTGAGCGGCGATCGCGCAACCACCGGCTCCCACCCCTTCTTTGACGAACCCCTGCTCGTAGGCCCGCAGGGCTGGGTAGCGGGAGGTGGCAAAGCTGAGGGAGGTGGCCAGGAGGGGCACGGGGGCCAGTCGTCGCGCCAGTTCGACGGCGTTGCTGCTGGAATCTTCAATCACCCAGCGCGTCGTGCCCACGGCCAAGCGTTCCGGCCGCCAAAGATAGCCGGACTGGGGGGCGAGGGCCCGCGCGAGGGCGTACACGGCCAGCATCTGGGTGCCTCCAGCTAGGAGCACGTCACTGGCCTGGCTCGCGGCGATCGCCATTCCCGCCGCGACGATCTGCATCGGGTCCCCCACGGCCGCCACCGCCGCCCAGGGGCGATCGCCCGGGGAGCTGCTTGCCAGCCAGCCGGCTACTGCCAGGCCTTGGGCCACCAGGGCCTGCTTTTGGTCGTGGTTGCTGTGGCGGTGGCTGCTGCTGACCAGGCCAACCGCCTCGAAACCAAGGGCCTGGAGCAGGCCCAGGGCAGTGGTCGTGCCCCCGACAACACATTCAGCAATCAGCAAGTAATGGTCGGGGTGGGCGAGGCGATCGCCCCACGCTAAGCCCTGAGCAAACAGGTGTTTCACCACCCCGAGGGGCAGCGCTTGCCCCGTGCTGAGGCACTGAGCCGGTTGGCCCCCCAAGTCAATGGTGGGAACGCTGGGGGGTTGGGGCAGACCGGCGTTGAAGAGGTAGCGGGGCATCGCCAAGCCCTCAACCACGGCGCGGCTGATCAGGACCGGCGAGGCTCCAGCGGTGAGGGGGGGCAGGGGATAACGAGGAGAGGCTTGGGGACCGTTGGCCAAGCATTCAGCATCGGCGATCGCCGTGGTGCGGCGGTCGGCCGGGGTCGCTCCAGCGGCCGAGATGCCGGGGAGCAGGCCCGTGTCCGTAAAGCCGAGGATACAAGCCAGTTGGGGCCTGCGTCCTCGCTGGCCCTGCAACCAGTGATCGCCCAGTACCGGCTGCGTATAGCAGCGAATGTCCCGGGGCCCAGCCGTCATTCGCAGGGCCTACTTGCGAGGCAAGAAGCGGTCGAGGGCAGCCTTGAGGTCATCCAATTCCGCCTCAACATTGCCCTCCCCCACGGCGCGGACGATGCACTCGGCCAAGTGCTCATCCAAAATCAGCCGTGCCACCCGATCCAAGGCTCCCCGCACAGCCGCAATCTGGATCAGCACTTCGGGACAGTGCTGGTCATTGCTAACCATGGTTTTGATGCCACGGATATGCCCTTCAATGCGTGAGAGGCGGTTAATAATCTGCCGCTGGGCTGCCGCATTGTGGACATGGTGCTTGGGGTGGCTGGGGGGGTCAGCGCCCGCCGGACTCGACAAGCGTTCGGTCGTGGGTTGAGATTGAGTCACAAGTAATCAGGGGTGAGGAACTGAGCAGGGGTTATTCCTCCTCGTCGTCGTCATCATCATCGTCTTCGAGGAGGTCATCTTCCTCAGGCTCTGAGGCGACACCAAACGCATCGTCCTCGGGCTCTAGGTCCTCCTCCTCCTCCTCGCTGGCATAGACCCGAGCCGTGTGGTCATCGATGATCGCGTCCTCGTCATTCAGGGTGGGATTTTCCCGGCTAGCCTCGCCATTGGTGAGGTTGAACCCATAGACAAACTCCTCAGCCGGAGTGTCTAGGGGCTCGCTGCCATCGCCGCCCCCATTCAGACCACGACTAGCATAGGCAGCGGGGTTGTAGTCGCCGTTGCCCTCCAGATCCCCATTGCCGAGGGCAAAGTCCTCGGGGTTATTGAAGCCTGTGCCGGCCGGGATCAGGCGACCAATGATCACGTTCTCCTTCAGGCCCCGCAACCAGTCGGATTTGCCTTCAATGGCCGCCTCGGTGAGCACGCGGGTAGTTTCTTGGAAGCTGGCCGCACTGATGAAGCTATCGGTGTTCAGCGAGGCCTTGGTGATCCCCAGCAACACCGGCGTGTATTGAGCCGGTGCGCCCCCCGTGATGCCCATGGCCTCGTTGACCTGCTCCACCTGGCGCAACTCCAGCAATTCCCCTGGCAACATGGTGGTGTCGCCGCCGTCATCAATCCGGACTTTCGCCGTCATCTGGCGCACGATCACTTCAATGTGCTTGTCGGAAATATCAATGCCCTGGGACTGATAGACGCCCTGGACCCCATTGACGAAGAATTCCTGGGCTTTCTGGAGCGCGAACAAAGCGGCTTCATAGGCTCCCTTCTGGTCGCGGTAGTGCTCATAAAAGGTTTCCAGGATTTCGTGGGGGTTGGGGGGGCCGTCCGTGAGGGGTTCAGCAACATCGACCTGCTGGCCATCGGTGACAATGGCGTTTTGGCCGGGACTCACCGGGTAGTCGGAGATCGTGCCATCCGCTTCGATCACCTTGACGTCCACGCTTTCATCGGATTCGTAAACCACCTGGGCCACCCCCGGGCGGCGAGCCAGGATACAGCCCTCCTTCGGCCGCCGCGCTTCGAGGAGTTCCTCAATCCGGGGCAGACCCTGAATGATGTCCCCCGTCTTCGAGCGCTCGTAAACCAGGAGCACTAAGTTGTCGCCCCGTTGGACCAAGTCCCCATGACCCGCAAGCAAAAAGGCCCCAGGGGAGACGCGATAGGGGCGCGCTCGTCGCAGGGTGACGTGGTGGCCCTTCACGGTCACCACTTGACCAGACTCCTCCGCGATCGCCTCCGAGGTGAGCGGCTGGCCTGCTACCACCAGATCGCCGGGAGTCAGCTCAGCCGCTTGGGGCAATTCTAGGGTGATGTGATCGACTTCCCGGGCGAGCAGGATACGGCGGATCGCTTCATCGCCGACCTTGATCCCCCGCACTTCCCCATCTTCCTTACACTGGATTTCGGTGCGAGCGACCACCGCTCCCTTGGGGATTTCGTCACCGTCTTGGACCAGGATGCGGGTGCGCGTGCCGCCCCCGTGGGCGTCGGCCTCGAGGTCGCGACGAATCACGAGGGACTCCAGGATGACGATTTGCAGTTGGTAGGTATCATCAGCCTCTTCTTCCTCGGTCTCGGGGCGGTCTTCCAGCTCAATATCCGCGCTGAGGCCAGCTACATCAATGTCGTCGCTGGCCGACTCGATTTCGAGCACCAGTTGGGTGCTCAGCAGCTCGACGCCATCCACTCGTTTGACCCGCTCGCCGTCCTTGAAAAAGAGGCGCTGAATCGCTCGCAGGGAGATGCGGGTGCCCACCCCTTCATTGATCGAGTCTTGGGAGGGAACATCTGGCTGATCGGCCACGGGGAACTCGACGATGGGCCGCAGCAGGAGCGCTAGACCTTCCGGGGTGTCAATGTACTCGCAGTACTTGGTTTCCGTGAGGACGACGCCCGGCAGGACTTCGGTGCCGGGGTTGACGATCTGTTGGTCGATGTCCGTGGGCGGGGGCTCGTCCAGGAGGTGGAGTTCCCCGGGCTTAATGGCGATTTCGCGCAAGATGTCATTCTTCTGCACGACTTCGATGATGCCGGCAGACTGGCAGAAGATGTCTTTCACCACTTCAGTGCCCGCTTCAACATACTGTCCCTCTTCGACCAGCAGTAGGGAGATGTCTTTGTTGACCTCGTGGCATTCCTCAGGAATCCAGATCAGGGTGCCGCCTTGGGTGACTTCGTAGCCTTGCTTGGCCTTGCCGCGCCCCTTGCTGACCTCGACACCAGCGTACTTGATGATGCCGCCGGTATGGGTCTGGTAACGGTCGTCGATCAGTTCTGCGACGACTTGATGGTTTTGCACCTTCGTCCCAGGGGTGGCGATCAGGAGGAAGCTCTGGTTGTTGGCGGTTTGGATGACGTACTGCTCGCGGCTGCCGCTGGTCTCTTTGCGGACGGTCGCCTGATCCAGTTGCACCGATGCGGTGATGATCTCAATCTCGCGACTGCCGGGACTCAGGCGCACAACGCCGCCATGGGCGGTGCGGAGCTGGGTCTGGGCGAGGATGCCGCCCGCTTCGATGCGATCGCCATTCTTCACCACGGGCTCGGCGCCGGGCAGCAAGTTGTAGACCTCGCCGGAGAGCACCCAAATCAGGCCGCCCCGCTGGGCGACGTGGGTGGTGTTGCCTTGACGGTCGGTTTTCTCTTCGACCACGATTTCACTGGAGAAGAGGATCTCCCCGGCCAAGTCAGAGGCCACATCCATCGTGGCTTTTTCTGTGGAGCGGGAGCTTTTCGACAGGGCGACCTCCGCGAGGATCATGCCCTTCGTCACCTGCTCGCCACTCTTGACCAGCAGCAGGGAGCCAGGGGTCACGGGGTAGGCGGTTTCTTTGCCAGCTTGATCGACCAGGATCAGGTCGCCGGCCACTTCGACCTGTTCGCGATCATCCCCGTGGCGAGTACGGACGGGGCGGGTTCGCAGTTGTTTGCCGAAGCGCACCGTGCCATCGGCGCTCGCTTGGACCACCCGGGCGACTTCGCCCGTGAAGACGCCACCCGTGTGGAACGTCCGCATCGTTAGCTGGGTTCCCGGCTCCCCAATGGACTGGGCCGCGATGATGCCGATGGCTTCGCCCATGTCCACCATCTTGCTGTGGGCGAGGCTCCAGCCATAGCAGTGCTGGCAGACGGAGCGGGCTGCTTCGCAGGTGAGGGGCGATCGCGCCATGACCTGCTGCACCCCCGCATCCTGGATCATGTCCGCTAGCTCTTCGCTGATATCTTGGTTGCGGGTGGCGATCACCTCGCCGGTCTCGGGGTGGACGACATCGCGAGCCAGGACGCGGCCGAGTAGGCGATCGGCCAAGGGAATCAGAATGCGATCGCCATCCCGCATCGCTTCCACCACAATGCCCCGCTCCGTGCCGCAGTCGATTTCGCGCACGATCACATCCTGGCTCACATCCACCAAGCGGCGAGTCAGGTAGCCGGAGTCTGCCGTGCGGAGGGCCGTATCCACCAAGCCCTTCCGCGCCCCATAGGAGGAGATGATGTATTCCGTCACCGTCAGCCCTTCCCGGAAGTTGGTCTTGATCGGCTGGTCAATAATCTGACCCTGGGGATCGGCCATCAGGCCCCGCATTCCCACCAACTGCCGCACCTGGGAGATATTCCCCCGCGCGCCGCTGAAGGCCATCATGTAGACACTGTTAAGGGGATTGTTCTCCCGGAAGTTCCGAACCACCTCATCCTTGAGCTTTTCGGAGGTCCCGTTCCAAGTATCGATCACCTTCTGGAAGCGCTCGACCTCCGTAATTTCCCCAGTACGATAGCGGGTTTCCGTTTTAACGATTTCGGCCTCGGCCTCCCGAAGCATTTGCTTCTTCTCCGCCGGCACTTGCAAGTCGTCCACACTGATCGAGACCCCGGCCCGGGTGGCATAGCGGAAGCCCAGAGTTTTGATCTGGTCGGCCACCTGGGCACAGCGAGCACTGCCGTAACTAGCGAAGGCCCAGGCAATCAGCTTCCGTAGCTCTTTCTTATCGATGATGTGGTTAAAGAAGATGGTGTCTTGTTCTTGAGACATGGATTCGGTGGTTCCAGGGACTACAGGTGAATGATCAGGAAAGGCTCAGAGGGCGGCGGCTCGGCTCCCCGCCCACCTCGAACGTTTTAGAGCTCGTCTTCTTGGAGGTCTTCCGTCGTCAGCGATTCATAGGTTGGACGACTGGGGGTACGACGGCGATCGCGATCCGCCATCAGATCCACCTCCACATCATTACTACTGCCATCGCTCGCGGTTTCCACCTTATGAACCGCAATATCCAGGCCCAGGGACTGAAGCTCCCGCATCAGCACCTTAAAGGACTCCGGCGTGCCCGGCCGCGGAATCGGCTTGCCCTTGACAATCGCATTCAGCGCTTCATTCCGACCCTGCATATCGTCCGATTTCACCGTCAGCAACTCCTGAAGTGTGTAGGCCGCCCCATAGGCTTCCAGGGCCCAAACCTCCATTTCCCCAAAGCGCTGACCCCCTTGCTGGGCCTTGCCCCCCAGCGGTTGCTGAGTCACGAGAGAGTAGGGGCCGGTGGAGCGAGCGTGGATCTTATCATCGACCAAGTGAACCAGCTTCAGCATGTAGGCAATGCCCACCGTCACGGGCTTGTCAAAGGGCTCCCCCGTGCGGCCGTCCCAGAGCTGAATCTTACCCGGGTCCTTGGGATTAAAGGCCCAACTCCGGTCAGGCTTACTGCGGGCCTCATCCAATTTCTGGTGAACCGTCAGGCGCGAGGCTTCCTCCCCGTACATTTCATCAAAGGGCGTCACTTTGAAGCGAGCCCCCAGATTTTCTCCCGCCCAGCCCAGCAGGCACTCGAACACCTGGCCCACATTCATCCGCGAGGGAACCCCCAGGGGATTGAGCACGATGTCCACCGGGCGACCATTGGGCAGATAGGGCATATCTTCCATGGGCAAGATCCGGGAAATGATCCCTTTATTGCCATGGCGACCGGCCATCTTGTCGCCCACCTGAATCTTGCGCTTCTGAGCCACATAGACCCGCACGACCATATTGGCCCCGGGGGGTAGCTCGTCGCCCTGCTCCCGCGTGAAGACCCGTACATCCACAACCCGGCCCTTCTCCCCGTTGGGAACCCGCAGGGAGTTGTCGCGGACATCCCGAGCCTTTTCGCCGAAGATCGCCCGCAGTAGCTTTTCCTCCGGCGGCTGGTCCGCCTCCCCTTTCGGCGTCACTTTGCCGACGAGAATATCCCCCGCTTCCACCCACGCCCCAATGCGGATGATGCCGCGCTCATCCAGTTGGCGCAGGGCATCTTCACCGACGTTAGGAATCTCACGGGTGATTTCCTCAGGCCCCAGCTTGGTCTGGCGGGCTTCGATCTCGTATTTCTCGACGTGGATGCTGGTGTAGACATCATCCATGACCAGCCGCTCGCTGATCAGGATCGCGTCCTCGTAGTTGTAGCCTTCCCAGGGCATATAAGCCACCAGGACATTCTGGCCCAGGGCGATTTCGCCGCCTTCACTGGCGGAGCCATCGGCTAGAACCTGACCGGGGACGACTTCCTCCCCTTCAAAGACCAAAGGACGCTGATTCAAGCAGGTGTCCTGGTTGGAGCGCTGATACTTTTGCAAGAGGTACTCGACTTCGTAGGGCTCGGTAGGCTCCTCGAACTCGCTCTCCTGTTCCGGTCGCGGCTCGACTTGTACCCGAATGCGCTCAGCGTCCACATAGGTGGCGATGCCGTAGTGCTGGGAGACGACCACCATGCCGGAGTCGCGAGCCGCCTGGGCTTCCAAGCCCGTGCCCACGAGGGGCCGCTCCGGCCGCAGCAGCGGCACGGCTTGGCGCTGCATATTGGAACCCATGAGGGCACGGTTGGCGTCGTCATGCTCCAGGAAGGGGATCAGGGAGGTGGCGACGGAAACAATTTGCATGGGCGAGACGGCCACATAGTCCACTTGCTCGGGGCCCGTGGTGGAAAATTCCTGCCGATAGCGCACCGGAATTTGGGAGCCGAGGATATAGCCATCGTCGTCCGTGGCTACGTCCCCCGGAGCAACGCGCATATCGTCTTCTTCGTCCGCCGTTAAGTAAACCGGGGCTTCGTCGCGGCGGACGCGGCCGTTTTCTACGCGGTAGTAGGGGGTTTCAATAAAGCCGTAGGCATTAACACGGGCATAGGTGGCTAGGGAGCCGATCAGACCGGCGTTCGGACCTTCAGGAGTTTCCACGGGGCAGATGCGCCCGTAGTGGGAGGGGTGAATGTCCCGCACCGCAAAGCCAGCGCGCTCCCGGGTGAGGCCGCCGGGACCTAGGGCTGAGAGGCGGCGCTTGTGGGTCAGTTCTGCCAGGGGGTTGGTTTGGTCCATGAACTGGGAGAGCTGGGAGGAGCCAAAGAACTCCTTGATCGCGGCTACTAGGGGCTTGGGGTTGACCAGAGAGGCCGGGGTGAGGGAGTCGGCTTCCGAGACGGTCATGCGCTCGCGGATGATCCGCTCGAGGCGGTTGAGGCCGACCCGCACTTGGTTTTGCAGAAGCTCCCCGACGGAGCGCACGCGGCGGTTGCCGAGGTGGTCGATGTCGTCGATGCTGCCAGCATCAAACTCCAGGTTGATCAGGTAGTCAATGGCCGCTAGGATGTCGCCCGAGGTGAGGGTACGAACGGTATCAGGGGTGTTGAGGCGCAGCTTCTTGTTGAGCTTGTAGCGGCCGACGCGCCCGAGGTCGTAGCGCTTGTTGTCAAAGAAGCGGGATTCGAGCAGTTGGCGACCGCCGTTGACCGTGGGGGGTTCCCCTGGCCGGAGCTTGCGGTATAGCTCCATCAGGGCATCGTCTTCGCTGGGGTTGCCTTCCTTGTCGAGGGTGCGCTGGAAGTAGTCGGGGTGGCGCAGGGCGTCAAAGATTTCGTTGTCTGCGAGGCCGAGGGCCTTGAGCAACACCTGGGCCGAGAGTTTGCGGGTTTTGTCGATCCGGACCCAGACGAGGCTATTTTTATCGGTTTCAAACTTGAGCCAGGCGCCACGGTTGGGGATCAGGGAGGCGGAGTAGGTGCGGCGGCCGTTTTTGTCGGTTTCGGACTTGTAGTAGACCCCCGGCGAGCGGACGATCTGGTTGACGATCACGCGCTCGGCCCCGTTGATGATGAAGGTGCCGCGATCAGTCATCAGGGGCAGGTCGCCGATGAAGACTTCCTGTTCCTTAATTTCGCCGGTTTCTTTGTTGATTAGGCGCGTGGGGACGTACATTTGCACGGCGTAGCTCGCATCTCGCCGCTTGGCTTCGTCAACGTCGTATTTGGGGGCGTGGAGCTTGTAGCGATCGCCAATAAAGTGCAACTCCAACTTACCCGTATAGTCCGTGATCGGCGAGAAGCTATTCAGCTCATCGATCAGGCCGGTTTCCAGAAACCAGCGGAAGCTAGAGCGCTGGATTTCGATCAGGTCGGGCAAAAGGTTTTGAATCAGGGTGCTCATAAGTCGCTCGGAGTCAGGACAGGGGGCCGGGGAGACGCTCAGGGGCTACAGGCGCGGGTCACGTCTAGCGGGCCGGGCCGCTAGGGGAAGGAAGCTACCAGGGGGAGGAGACCGTCGGAAAAATGGCAGCGACAAACCCTCGCAACGGCGCAGCGGACGTTGCGAGGGGCCAAAGGAAGGTCGAGGAAGAAAATAATGCTAGTAACCAGCAGCGGGATGGCGAGGGCACGATCTCAGTATTCATTATGACGCAATCGGGCTATTTGCCTAGGGCAAGGAAACAGACTGCTCAGGCCGACGGGGTGGCGATCGCCGCCGTCACGGACTCGGGCAACCCGAACAGGCGGCAGGCATTCGCCGCTGTCTGAGCCGCGATCACCTCAGGCTCGACCGCCCGCAACTGGGCCACTGCCGCCGCCACATGACGCACGAAGGCCGGTTCATTGCGCTTGCCGCGCCGGGGGACAGGGGCGAGGAAGGGACAGTCAGTTTCGATCAGCAGGCGATCGGCAGGGACAAGCTGCGCCGAGGCCTGCACCGCCTCCGCTTTTTTGAAGGTGACAATGCCACTGAAGCTGATGTAGAAGCCCAAATCGAGAAACCACTGGGTCTCCACAGGGGTCCCACTCCAGCAGTGCATGACGCCCCGTAGGCGTTGACCACTCGCTTGATTGACCTCCTGTAACAGGTCTCGCAGCGGCGCCGCCGCATCGCGGCAGTGGATGATCACTGGCTTGTCCAGCTCAAGAGCCAACTCGAGCTGCGCCCGACAGAGGGCCTGCTGGTGGGCGATGTTATCAGCCTTGTAGAAGTCCAGGCCCAGTTCGCCAAGGGCGGCAACCCGGGGGTCCGCTTGGGCGTTCTCGCGGATGAGGGCGATCGCCTGTGGCAGTTCCCACTTGTGAACATCCAAAGGGTGCAGGCCGACAGCAAACACCAGCTCCGGGCAACGATCCGCCAGCGCTCGAATCGCGGCAAACTCCGTAGGCTCGACGCAAGAATGAACCAAGCCGACGACTCCAGCCGCTTGCCAGCGGTCTCGCACAGCGGCGAAGTCCTCCTGAAAGAGGTCGAAGTTGAGATGAACGTGGGTATCAATCAACGGCATAGTGGCTCACTCCACAGGATGGACCAGCAAGGCTGAACCGCCGGGTCAGGGCCAGGCCGCTATCTATTCTTCTTCAGTGGCGAGGGCAACAGGCTCAGATTCTCCGGTAGAGTCCGGCTCCGGGACAACTTCCGGTTCGGGTTCCGGGGCGACTTCCGGTTC
>CAYNIP010000005.1:0-116185 GCA_964397305.1 uncultured bacterium | reverse complement strand
TCCGGGGCGACTTCCGGTTCGGGTTCCGGGGCAACCGCTTCCGGTTCCGGGGCGACTTCCGGTTCGGGTTCCGGGGCAACCGCTTCCGGGGCGACAGCAGCCGGGGCCGGTTCCGGCTCTGGAATCACAACGGCGGGCTCAGCGACGACGGGGGCTGTTTTCGAGGTCTCTGGGCTACCCATATCCTGGAGCCCCAGGGAGCGCTTCCAGAAGCGAGCCAGCCGGGATTTTCGCCGGGCTCCGGTGTTGGCGTGCATCACACCCCGCTTCACTGCCTTGTCAATTCTGCTGTAGGCCGCCGACTGGGCTTGGTTGACAGCTTCCAAGGCCTCCGGTGAGGGAGCCGCCACATAGGCTTCTACGGCGGCAAAGTATTTTTTCATCAGCGTTTTGACCGCTGACTTATAGGACTTATTCCGCAGTCGGTTGCGTTCGTTGATCTGGATGCGCTTGATCGCTGATTTTGAGTTAGCCACAGTCTTTTCAGGCAGAAAGGAGTCGAAAAGCTTGGGAATCGTTGCCGTAGGCGCGAGCACCTCCCAGGGAGGACAAGGCTAGTCAGCCCCGTTGTGTTTGCCCTAGGCCTCAGGATTAGATTGAGGACGCGCTAGCACCGATCTATCACAAGCTCCGGACATATAAAGATAACACGTTGCTCATCTGGCAAGCAAGAGATTTGTGGGGAGTTTGACCGCGATCGCCGCTGCGATCCCACGCAGCCGAAGAATCCGAGCTAAGCTATAAGCTAGTGAGTATCGCCCCTGAACCGCCTTTGCCGGTTGGCCAACGCAGCGACCTTCAGGGCCCCTACTCCCTAACCGATGTAGCAAAGGCAGTATTAAACCCCCATGCTGCGAATCATTACCCAGCAGTCTGAGGCTCGTGCGGAACTCCAGCGCATCGGCGATCGCCTCCACCATGACTCCGTGGCTCAGCAAGAAGCCGCCGTGCGCGAGATCGTTGAGGCAGTCCGGCAAGGCGGCGATCGCGCCCTCCTCGACTACACCGCCCGCTTCGACGGCCAAACCCTCACCCCTCAGGAGCTGCGGGTCAGCGGCTCTGAATTGGATGCAGCCTATCAGCAAGTTTCCAAAGAACTGATCGACGCGATCGCCCTGGCTCGCGATCGCATTGAAGCCTTTCACCGCCAGCGCTGCCCCAAGTCCTGGGTGCAGTTTGGCAACGATGACGTGGTCCTAGGCAAGCGCTACACGCCGATAGACCGGGCGGGCATCTACGTGCCCGGGGGCACCGCCGCCTACCCGAGCACCGTGCTCATGAACGCCATCCCCGCCAAGGTCGCGGGCGTCCAGCGGCTCGTGATGATGACCCCGCCAGGCCCTGAGGGCAAGATTACCCCGGCCGTCTTGGTCGCCGCCCAGGAAGCGGGGATCACAGAAATCTACCGCGCTGGCGGGGCCCAGGCGATCGCCGCCCTCGCCTATGGAACCGCAACCGTGCCCAAGGTGGACGTGATCACCGGCCCCGGCAACATCTACGTCATGCTAGCCAAAAAGCACGTCTATGGCACGGTCGGCATCGACTCCCTGGCCGGCCCCTCAGAGGTGCTGATTATCGCCGATAAACAGGCCCAGCCCGAGCACGTCGCCGCCGACCTCCTGGCCCAGGCTGAACACGATGCCCTCGCCGCCGCCATTCTCCTGACCCCCGAGGCGGCCCTGGCGGAACAGGTCCAGGCAGCCGTGAACGAGCAATTGCAAAACCACCCCCGTCGCCTCTTGACCGAAAAGGCGATCGCCCACTACGGCCTGATCGCCGTCGTGGACTCCCTCGAAACCGCCGTTGACTTAGCCAACCTCTTTGCCCCAGAACACCTCGAACTCCAAGTCGCAGAACCCTGGAACTGGATCGAGCAGATTCGCCATGCCGGGGCGATCTTCCTGGGCTACCACACCCCCGAGGCCGTGGGCGACTACCTGGCTGGGCCCAACCATACCCTCCCTACCTCCGGCGCGGCCCGCTATGCCTCGGCCTTGGGAGTGGAGACGTTTATGAAACACTCCAGCTTGATCCAATACTCCCCCGCCGCCCTCGCCAAGGTCGCCGACGCCGTGCAAACCCTAGCGCGGGTCGAAGGTCTTCATTCTCACGGGGAATCGGTGCGCCTCCGGCGACCCGCGCCCCCCCTTAGCCCCCCCGTGACCCTCGAGTAGGAGCCCAGTACCGCCACCCCCCCATCCCCTTTCCTGCTAGGCTAGCCAGACCAGCCGGAGCGCTCTGCTTGCTACGGCCTTGGCGGTGCCGGCTGAGGCTAGGCCCATTGGTTATGATGCTTCTAGAAAATAGCGTTGTTCTCTTGGATCGCCGTCACCAGCACTGGCTCCACTTCCGCACCCCCCACGAAGTTCTCAGCACGGACTGTTTGGCTGAAGTTCCGGCCCTCCTAGCGACGGTGCAGCAGGCGGTGCAGCAAGGGGCCTATGCCGCTGGCTTTCTCAGTTATGAAGCCGCCCCCGCCTTTGATCCCTGCCTGGCAGCGGCCGACCCGGAGGGGCTGCCCCTCACCTGGTTTGGTCTCTATGATCCCCCAGAGGCGATCGCCCTGCCGCCAGCACCAACCGTAGACCTCCCCTTGGCCTGGCAGCCGGACTGCTCGCGGTCGGAGTATCAAGCGGCGATCACCCGCATCAAGCACTACATCGCTAGGGGCGATACCTACCAAGTGAACTTTTCCTACCGCCTGCGGGCTGCCTTTCGCGGCGATCCCTGGACCTATTTTCAGCACCTGATCGCCGCGCAGGCCTGTCAGTACGGAGCCTTTGTCAACTTACCCGACTGGGCCATCTGTTCCGCCTCCCCGGAGCTATTCTTCCGCTGGCAGGGCAACACCCTCACCTGCTGCCCGATGAAGGGAACGGCCCCCCGAGGGCTGACGGCGGTAGGCGATCGCCAGCTCCAACAACAGCTACAAACCTCTCCCAAGGAGCGGGCTGAGAACCTGATGATCGTGGACATGATCCGCAACGACCTCGGCCGCATTGCCCAGATCGGCAGCGTCCACGTGCCCCACCTCTTCACCGTGGAACAATACCCCACCGTCTGGCAACTCACCTCCCCCGTCACCTGCACCACCACCGCCCGCTTTCCGGACATCATGGCCGCCCTCTTTCCCTGCGCCTCGATTACCGGGGCCCCGAAAGTAAGGACGATGCAGATCATTCGCGAGCTGGAGACCTCCCCCCGGCGCATCTATACCGGCTCCCTCGGCTTTCTCACCCCTGAGCCCTACGCGCAATTCAACGTCGCCATTCGGACGGTATTAATCGACAAACGCCAAGCCCAGGCCGAGTACGGCGTGGGCGGCGGCATCGTGTGGGACTCGGAGCCCGAGCCGGAGTGGGCTGAATGCGCTGTGAAGGCGCGGGTGCTAACCCAGCGACGGCCGGCCTTTGCGCTCCTAGAAACCCTGCTGTGGCAACCGGCCACGGGCTACTTCCTCCTCGATCTCCATTTGCAACGCTTGGCCGCTTCGGCGGCCTATTTTGCCTTTCCCTGGGATCAGACCGCGATTGGCGATCGCCTCCAGCAGCTCACCGCAACCTTTGCCCCCACCCCCCAGCGGGTGCGCCTGAGGCTGACAGCCCAAGGGGCTCTGCACCTGGAAGCAACGCCCCTAGACCGCGAGGAGCGATCACGCCCCTGGCGTCTCGGCCTCGCCCCCACCCCGATCGATGTCAGCGATGTCTTCCTCTACCACAAAACCACAGCCCGCCACGTGTACCAGCAGGCCCGCCAGGCCCGGCCGGACTGTGACGACACGCTGCTCTGGAACCCCCAAGGCGAGCTGACCGAAACCTGTTGCGGCAACTTGGTGGTGGAACTAGACGGGTCCTGGTACACGCCGCCCGTGGATTGCGGGCTGCTGGCCGGAACCTACCGCGCTTGGCTCTTGCAGCAGGGCAAACTCCAAGAACGCCGCCTCACCCGCGCGGATCTAGACCGCAGCACCGGCCTCTGGATCATCAATTCCGTGCGCCAAAATCAGCCAGCCCAGTTCGTCGCTAGCCCGCCGCCTTAAACCGCTGCCCCCGCCGCTGGCAAGCGGTGGGGGATATCGACGTAGAACGTAGTTCCCCGGCCGGGGGCTGAATCGCAGGTAATGGCCCCGCCGTGTTGGTTCACGACAATCGTGTAGCTAGTGGCCAAGCCCAGGCCGGTTCCCTGCCCCACGGGCTTGGTGGTAAAGAAGGGATTGAAGATCTGTTGTTGCACCTCGGCGGTCATGCCAGGGCCGTTGTCGGCGATCGCCACGCGCACCCCCTGGTGCTGGAATTGGGATACCCAAATCTTAAGGACGGGGTTCGCGGTACGACTGGCCTGCAACGCATCAATGGCATTACTGATCAAGTTGAGAAACACTTGGTTGAGCTGATCGGGATAGCACTCGACCAACGGGATCTCGCGGTACTCTCGGATCACTTGAATACTGGGACAACCCTTCTCCCCGTGCAGGCGGTGTTGCACCATCAGCAGGGCACTCTCGAGGCCATCGCGTAGGTCTACCGCTTTGATCTGAGCTTCGTCGAGACGGGAGAAATTGCGCAGGGCGAGCACAATATCACGGATGCGCTGTGTTCCATTTCGCATGGAGTGCAGAATCCTGGGAAAATCCTCCGCGATGAAGCCCAGATCTTCGTCTGCCAGGTCGGCGGATTGATCAGGGCTCAGCTGGGGCACAGCCTGCTGGTAGTAGGCGAGGGCGTTGAGCAAAGTCTGGCTATACTGCTGGACGTGGTGCAGATTGCTGTGAATAAAGCCAATCGGATTATTGATTTCATGGGCAATCCCGGCGACCATTTGCCCTAAACCCAGCATTTTTTCGGCCTGAATCAGTTGGCTCTGAGTGTGCTGCAACTCTTTCAGGGTGGCCTGGAGATCGTCGTTCGTGGTGGTTAATTCTTGAGTTCGTTGGGCCACCTTGGCTTCCAGGGTTTCAAAGGACTCCTGGAGGCGATCGCTCATCGCATTAAACCGCACGGCCAACGTGCCCACTTCATCATAGCTGCGCACGTTTACACGCTGCGTCAGGTTGCCGGCGGCGATCTCCTCAACCCCAGCAACCAGTTCACTGATCGGCGCGGTCAACCGGCGCGTCAGCCACTGACCGCCTCCTAACGCGAGGGGTAGGGCGATCGCAAAGGCTAACAGAGCCAAGTTGCGGGCCCGGGCTTCGCTGGTGATGATCTCGGTGGCCTCGAGCTCAATGACCAAAACCCCTTCCTGGCGACCGAGGGGATCGATGATCGGTGCATAGCCATGCAAGACCATTTCCCCGGAGTCGGTCGCAAAGAGGGTGGGATCAACCACGGGGGCCTGAATGGCCGCCAGACCCTGAGCAAAAAGCGGGGACTCGTGCTGAACCGGGCTACCAATGGGCGCCTGGGGTTCTGAAGCGGGGGCGCTGTTTAACACCGTGACGATTTGGCCGTCGGGGGTTTCGCGCAAGGTGTAGATGTGGTGGATGTGGTCGCTGGCCTGACGAATGGCAGCGAGGCGTTCCTGCAAGACCTGGTAGTAAGAACTCTCCCCATCCTCAGGGGTGACGATCAGGGCATGGAAGTCGCTGTCAATCTGGGGCTGCGCGAGGCTGAGAATTTCCTGCAAGCGAGTGCGGATCGCTTGGCGCTGCACTTGGCGCAGCTCTAGGTACATCCCCGTCGCCAGGGCTCCGGCAACGGCGAGAGTCAGGCAGGCATAGGCTGTTGTCAGCTTGGTGCTCAGGCTCCAGGAGCGGGGACGGAGCGCAGGGTCTGAGAGCGGAATTTTTGCCAATCGCGGCCAAGCCCAGGCCGAGCTTGGGTTTCTCCGAGTGTTCATCATTGTCTTGACCGTGGGCGGCTACTGAAGCGAACAACTGACGCTCAAACTCCACCATAGACAGGACCTCGTGAAGATCCTGTGAATAAAAAGGGCGGCCCGTCTCGAAGGCAAGTAAATTTTCGTAAACACCTGATTTAGGCTTGGCTTACTGGGGGCGCTGGCGTCCGAGGCTGGCCCAGTAGGCAGCCCTCTGGGCGGCGCGGCCGCGGCGCTCGGTGATGGCTTCCCAGCCAGTGTAGATTTGCGCGATCGCCTCATCACGGCTGATCGCACCGGCTAGATAGTCGGCCACCGCCGCATCCAGCACCTCCTGCTGGTAGCGCTGATTCTCAGGAATCCGCAGATCCAGGACCAAGTTGGGGCTCCGGAGACTGACCCCAATGGCTCCTAGGTAGCGGCTGGCGGCTTCAAAGCTCATCCCTGCATCGGCCCAAGCATCGCGATTGGTGAGTTGCGAAATGCGGTAGGGGTTAAAGCCCGTCGCGCCAATGGTGACATCAATGTTGGCCTGGACGGGCTGGCTCAGGTAGGAGAGAAAGGCATAGCTCAGATCCTGGCGCTCTGGGGCCGTGGCGGCATTCACAGCCCCGGACCAGCCGCCAAAGGCGGCATAGGGGGCCTGATTGATGCCATCCAGCGCGTAGGGGCAGGTGGCCTTGTCGCAGGTCACGAGCCTCCCGGTCTCACGGTCGAGGACTTGGCGAGATCCCGGCAAGACCACCGCGCCCACTTTGTCTACCACTTGCGAGTCGGGGGCGATCGCCAGCGTGCCGGTATCCCCCCAGTCCAGGGTGAGGGCACAGCGGCCGGCGGTGAAGAGGGTGCGCGTGTCGCCCACATCCAGGGTCAATTCATCGGCCGGGCCGTACTGGGTCGTTTGCTGGTAGAGCTCGAGGGCCCGGGCAAAGGCCTCATTTTTGACCAAGGGCTCCAGGGTGTCGAGGTCGAAAAAGGCTCCCTGCTGGGGGCCCTGGGTTTGGAGAAAGGCACTGGCAACGGACCACACCATCCAGTAGGACTGGGCACGCGGCTTCTTGGCGATGCAGGAGCCGTAGTCCGGTTCGCCATCGCCATTGAGATCCTGCTGGTGGAAGCGCTGGGCGATCGCCAGGTAGTCTTCCCAGGTCGCTGGTGGCTGGATGTCTACGGCAGCGAGCAGGTCAGCACGGTAGTAAACCAGTTGGAAGTCCCCATCCAGGGGAATGGTATAGATGCGGTTGCGGTACGTGGCGCTGGTCTCGCGAAAGAAGGGGGCGATATCATCCCAGGCGATCGCCGCATCAGCGGCTACCCGCTCCGTCAGATCCACCAGGTAGCCCGGCTCCGCATAGTCCACCAGCCATTGGGGCGGAAAAACGATCGCATCGTAGCGAGGCTGCTCGCGCTGGAGATCCGTGGCAATCTCCTCGTAGAGCTGATCAAAGGGCACGGTGGCGATCTCCAGCTCAGCCCCCGTCAGCTCAGCAAACTCAGGGGCGCGGCGTTGCAGGGGCTCCGCAATCTGGGGTCCGTCAAAGGTGAGGACCGTGATCTTGAGCCCAGACCATTCCGGCGGCGGCGCGATCGCCGGGCTTGGGGTGGAGTCGGCCGGGGCTGCGGAGGGAGTCGGGTCCGGGGGGAGGCAGGCGGCGAGGGCTAAGCCCAGGCTCAGGACCAGCAACCGACCCAAGCGGGTCAGTTGCGCGGGCAGGGAATGATTCATCCAGGTTTGATTTGAGCGGGGTAGGGACGGCCGTTGCGATAAGCCGCTTCTGTTTTACCAGAAAGCGTCGCGGGGGTGCATCTCAGTTAGGCAAGTTTGCCCACTCTGCGAGAAGCCGCTGCGCGTCTACATCCCCCGACCCCTTCTCCCAAGTAGGGCGAAGGGGAGTCTCCAAAGTAAGATGCACCCTGTCGCGGCATCGCCACAGCTCGGGAACAATAAACAGCAATTTCACGTAGGCAAGATGGCGGCAAAGAGTAATTCTTAAATCTCTTCGGGCAACTGCCCCGGAACCCAGCTCACCGCGATTCTCGGCAATCTCAAGGCATTTTCAGTCGCTTTCCTGACCCGCACAAGAAAGCCCGTATCAGGGAATAGAAACATCTAACCCCGATACAGGGAGCTGCTATGCACACTTACGTTTCTCTAATGCTTCTGAGCTTACTACCGATTTTGCTTTCTGTGAAGGCTGGTATCGCAGAAGTTCATACATCTAACTCCCTTGGCCACCGCGCTGACGTGAGTTCCTGCACCTACCCGTGCAGCGATCGCGGCAGTGGTCGTCGGGATTTTAATGCCCGCGACGCCGAGGCTGGCAAAGCTCGGGGCAGCGGTCGGCGTGAGTCCGAGGTAGACGCCCGCAAGCGCGCGAACTTTGGCTAACGCTCCCGTAACGCTCACCAATCATCAGGGGGATGTGTCACGCATCCCTTCTTTAAATTGGCCGGGAGGCGGTAAAGAAACGCAACATTTCGGCGATCGCCGCCAGCCAAGCAGTATCGTAGGTGAGAACTATGTAGCCAGCGTTACCCAATGTCACACCCGACCATCGAATCGATCCTGAAGGAGCAGCGCACTTTTCCGCCGTCGCCGGAGTTTGCGGCCCAGGCGTCGATTAAAAGCATGGACGAGTATCGGCAACTCTACGAGAAAGCCCAAGCCGATCCCGAAACCTTTTGGGCCGAACTCGCCGCCCAAGAATTGCATTGGTTCCAGCCCTGGGACAAGGTGCTGGACTGGCAGCCCCCCTTTGCGAAGTGGTTTGTCAACGGCAAGCTGAACCTGTCCTACAACTGCCTCGATCGTCACCTCACTACCTGGCGCAAGAATAAAGCCGCCATCATTTGGGAAGGAGAACCGGGGGACTCGCGCACCCTTACCTACGCCCAACTGCACCGCGAAGTTTGCCAGATGGCGAATGTGTACAAGCAGTTAGGGGTTCAGAAGGGCGATCTCGTCGGGATTTATATGCCCATGATCCCGGAAGCGGCGATCGCCATGCTCGCCTGCGCCCGCATCGGTGCGGCCCACAGCGTCATCTTCGGCGGCTTCAGCGCCGAAGCCCTCAAGACCCGCCTGCTCGATGCCCAGGCCAAACTGGTCGTCACCGCCGATGGTGGCTTCCGCAAGGACAAGATCGTGCCCCTGAAGCCCGCCGTTGACGAAGCCCTCAAAGATGACGGCGTGCCCAGCGTCGAGAACGTATTGGTCGTCCGCCGCACGGCGCAAACGATCGTCATGGAACCGGGCCGCGACCACTGGTGGCATGACCTCCAAGCAAGCGCCTCAAAGGACTGCCCGGCCGAGCCGATGGACAGCGAAGACCTACTCTTCATCCTCTACACCAGCGGCACGACCGGCAAACCCAAAGGGGTCGTTCACACCACCGGCGGCTACAACCTCTACACCCACGTCACCTGTCAGTGGACCTTTGACCTCAAGGACACCGACGTTTACTGGTGTACAGCCGATGTGGGCTGGATTACCGGCCACAGCTACATCGTCTATGGCCCCCTGTCCAACGGGGCTACCAGCCTGATGTTTGAAGGCGCCCCCCGCCCTGCCAATCCCGGCTGCCTCTGGGATGTGGTCGAGAAATACGGCGTGACCATTTTCTACACTGCTCCCACGGCGATCCGCGCCCTGATCAAGATGGGCGAACACTGGCCCAAGGCCCGCGACCTCTCCTCGCTGCGAATCTTGGGAACCGTCGGCGAGCCGATCAACCCGGAGGCTTGGATGTGGTACCACCACGTCATTGGCGGCGGTCGCTGCCCGATCGTCGATACCTGGTGGCAGACAGAGACGGGGGGCTTTATGCTCACGCCCCTACCCGGCGCTACGTCCACGAAGCCGGGCTCGGCCACCTTCCCCTTCCCCGGCATCCTCGCGGATGTGGTGGACTTGGACGGCAATCCCGTGCCCGACAACCAGGGCGGCTACCTGGTGATCAAGCATCCCTGGCCCGGCATGATGCGGACGGTCTATGGCGACGATGATCGCTTCCGCCGCACCTATTGGGAGCACGTTGCTCCCAAAGATGGCCAATACTTCTACTTTGCCGGCGACGGGGCGCGGCGGGATGAAGATGGCTATTTCTGGGTGATGGGTCGCGTGGATGATGTGATCAACGTTTCGGGCCACCGCTTGGGCACGATGGAGGTGGAGTCGGCCCTGGTCTCGCACCCGACGGTGGCAGAAGCGGCGGTGGTCGGCCGCCCCGATGAGGTCAAGGGGGAGGAAGTCTTCGCCTTTGTCACCCTGGAGGGGGACGATGAGGGGTCGCCCGCTCTGGCGGAGGAACTGAAGGCCCATGTCGTGAAGGAGATCGGGGCGATCGCCCGTCCCGGCGAGATCCGTTTCACAGACTCGCTGCCCAAAACGCGCTCGGGCAAGATCATGCGCCGCCTACTGCGAGATTTGGCCGCGGGCCAGGAGGTAGCTGGCGATACCTCGACCCTGGAGGATCGCTCGGTGCTCGACAAACTGCGTGGCGGGGCCTAGCGATCGCCCCTAGCCCAGCCATTAGGGGGGAGTGCAGCCATGAGCGGGAATGACGGAACCGGCCGAGGGGGTCTTGCTCAAGCCCCCATGCCGGAGTAGTGGCGCAGTCCCCGCCGCCAGGCCCAGCGGTTGAGCAGGAAGAGGAGCCAGGACCAGCCCGTGACCACCAATACCGCCTGCCCCAAGTTGACCGGCAGGCCCGCCAAGAGGGCCGCCGGCACGTAGAGCATGTAAGGGAACGGTGTCCAAAGGGCGATCTGGCTCACGGTTTCCGGAAAGACGGCGAGCGGGGCGATGTAGCCGGACAGGAAGACGTAGAAGATGAAGAACATCTCTTCGATGGCGCTGGCCCGCTCGGTCCAGAAGGCGAGCATCGCTGTGGTGTACTGGAACAGGAAGCGCAGGATGAAGGCGGCGGTGATCGCGATCGCCCCGGCCAAAACCCGGCCGAGGCCGGGCCACCACCAAACCTGGGGATAGAGCCAGAAGCAGAAGACTAGGAGCACGAACACTAAGGGCAAGCGAGCCAAGCGCTCTGAGATGTGGCTCACGAAGTGATGCCAGCCCGGATCGAGGGGCTGCAACAGTCGCAGGGAGAGCTTGCCTTGCACCACTTCTTTTTCAAATTCCCACACGACCCAGACGATGGTGAATTGCCGGACCAAGAAGACACTGATGAAGTAGCGGGCAAACTCCACCGCCCCGAGGGCAAAGCGATCGCCCTGGGCCGCCTCGATCCAGGCTCCCATGAGAATAATCGGGAGCGAGCCCGACAGCATCCAGAACAGCAGCTCCGCCCGATACTCCACCATGTAGGCGTAGTAAACCGCCAGGAGCGTCCCCAGCCAGCGTCGAGTCCGTCCCATGATCCCCTAAGCCTTTAGCCTGTGCGTGCTCAGGCTTCCATTGTAAGCGGACAGGGCTAGCCAGGGTCGAGGAGCGCTGGCTGCCGACCTTGGGGGCCAGCAACAGCTCACTGATAGCAACTTCAATCAAGAATGAGATAATTTGCCAGCGGCCCTCATCCCCCAGCCCCTTCTCCCAGGATTGGGAGAAGGGGAGCCGGAGGTCCCTCTCCCAAGTTGGGAGAGGGATTTAGGGTGAGGGCTTAGGGTGAGGGCGGCAACGGGTCAAGATTCCCTCCCTTCACGCCCTGCTGAAGGGTCTAAAAATTATTGGAAACAACCATAACTTAGCACTCGTGCCGGTAGAGTGCTAAAGTTGCAAGAGAGATCCCAACAGCATTGACAAGGATTTATGGCCAAGATCGTTTCATTTCGCGAAGAATCGCGGCGTGCCCTAGAACGAGGGGTTAACGCGCTCGCCGATGCCGTGCGTGTCACCCTCGGCCCCAAAGGGCGCAACGTCTTGCTAGAAAAGCAATTCGGCGCACCGCAAATTGTCAACGATGGTATTACCGTTGCCAAAGACATCGAGCTGGAAGACCCCTTAGAAAATACGGGTGCGCGTCTGATCCGTGAAGTCGCTTCTAGAACGAAGGATATTGCGGGAGACGGCACCACGACGGCCACGGTAATCGCCCAGGCCTTGATCCGTGAAGGCTTGAAGAACGTGGCTGCCGGGGCAAATCCCGTGTCCCTGCGGCGCGGTCTGGAAAAAGCCGTCGCTTACCTGGTGGCGGAGATCGTGGCGATCGCCAAGCCGATCGAAGGAGCGGCGATCGCCCAAGTCGCCAGCGTCTCAGCCGGCAATGATGACGAAGTGGGGGCCATGATCGCCGAGGCCATGGACAAAGTGACCAAAGACGGCGTGATCACCGTGGAGGAGTCGAAATCCCTGGCGACGGAAATGGAAGTCGTGGAAGGGATGCAGATCGATCGCGGCTTCATCTCCCCTTACTTTGTCACCGACCAAGAGCGGCAATTGGTGGAGTTTGAAAACCCCAACATCCTGATCACCGACAAGAAGATCAGCGCGATCGCCGACCTCGTGCCCGCCCTGGAAAAGGTGGCTCGGGCTGGGGCTTCGCTGCTGATCATCGCGGAGGATGTCGAAGGGGAAGCCCTAGCTACCCTCGTGGTCAACAAGGCGCGCGGGGTGCTGAATGCGGCCGCCGTGAAAGCGCCGGGATTTGGCGATCGCCGCAAGGCCATGCTGCAAGACATTGCCATCCTCACGGGCGGCACGGTCATTTCCGAGGAAGTCGGTCTCAGCCTGGATCAAGTGAGCCCCGATATGTTCGGCCAGGCCCGCAAGATCACGATCGACAAGGAAAGCACCACCATCGTCACCAGCGGCGACTACCACGAGCAAGTGCAGCAGCGCATTGCCCAGATCCGTCGCCAGCTTGAAGAAACCGACTCGGACTACGACAAGGAAAAGCTCCAAGAGCGGATCGCCAAGCTAGCCGGCGGTGTTGCGTCTATCAAAGTCGGCGCAGCAACGGAGACCGAACTCAAGGACCGCAAACTCCGCATCGAAGACGCCCTCAACGCGACCAAAGCGGCCGTGGATGAAGGCATCGTTCCCGGCGGTGGCACAACCTTGATCTACCTGGCCCAGAAGCTCAGCAGCTTCAAGGCTAGCCTCACCAACCCCGAGGAGCAGCTCGCCGCTGATCTGTTCGCCCGGGCCCTCGAAGAGCCGTTGCGCCAGTTGGCCAACAACGCCGGCGTTGAAGGCTCCGTGATCGTGGAAAAAGTCCGCGAGACCGACCTCAACATCGGCTACAACGCCATGACCAACACCTTTGAGGACCTGATCGCGGCCGGCATCATCGACCCGGCCAAGGTCGTGCGCTCAGCCCTGCAAAACGCAGCCTCAATCGCGGGGATGGTGCTGACGACCGAGGCCCTGGTGGTCGAGAAGCCTGAGCCCCCAGCACCGGCTATGCCCGATGGTGGCATGGGCGGCATGGGCGGCATGGGCGGCATGGGCGGCATGGGCGGCATGGGGATGATGTAAGCCTAGCCGCTACTCCCCAAGCTGGGAGCCGGGACGCTAGCAGTCCCGCTCCCAATCTTGGGCTACAGGGGACCCCCGACGGTCCCCTGTGCTAAAATCCTGCCAGAGAAAAAGCTCTAGAGCGTGAAGCTCTAGAGCTGAACCAGGGTGCATCTACCACCTTAATTTTCTGACAGGCCTGCGCTTGTCCGGACTGAGCTCCGACCAGGCTTCACTTTTTTCTGACTAGCTCTGAGAGCCCCAAGGCTGATGTCTGCCCTTGAGCCCGCCGTCTACTTTGCCGGGGCTGGTCCGGGCGACCCCGAGTTGCTGACCCTCAAGGTGCAGCGCTGGCTGCAAGGGGCCGACGCGATCGCCTACGCTGACTCCCTCATCCCGCCCGCGATCCTGGCCCTGGCAAATCCGGCGGCCACCCACATCCCCACGAGCGGCTTGACCCTGGAAGAGCTGATTCCCCTCCTCATCGCGCGGGTGCAAGCCGGGGAAGCAGTCGTGCGGCTGCAATCGGGGGATCTCAGTCTCTACAGTGCGCTCCACGAGCAACTCCAACGCCTGCGCGCGGCGGGGGTTCCCTGCCAGGTTGCCCCGGGCATCAGCGCCTTTCAGGCCGCGGCTGCTCAACTGGGGGTTGAGCTGACGGTTCCGGAGCAGGTGCAAACCGTGATCTTGGCGCGGCCGGGGGGCTCGGCCTCGCCGCTACCCCCTCGGGAAAACTTGGCCGCTCTGGCGGCCCACTGTGCCAGTCTCTGCCTCTACTTAGCCGCCAGTCAGGTGGAAGTCGTGCAGCAAACCCTACTGCACCATTACCCACCGGATACGCCGGTCGCGATCGCGTTTCGGCTCGGCTGGCCGGAGGAGCAACTCTGGCTCACGGCCTTGGCCTCGATGGCCGCTGAGTCTCGGGCAGCGGGTCTCACCCGCACAACCCTCTACATCATCAGCCCCGCCCTGACGGCGGCCGATCCAGGGGCGCGATCGCACCTCTACCACCCCCAGCACCATCACGCCTTCCGGCCGCACAATATTCGCGCGGATGATCCGGGCGATCGCCCGGATGATTCGCCCTCACGCCAACAGGGGGGACAGCGCTAGGGGCTCCCCGGGCACGGGTTCAACCACCTGCGTCGTCAGGTGGCGCGCCGCTAGGGTGCGCCGCAATTCGTCGGCGCTGCCCTCAACCTGCAACAGGGAGGTCAGCAGGCCACGGAAGTCAACCTCGCCACCGGCCGCCGTGGGCAAGAGCACCTGAGGACGCAGCCAGGCCGCCACTTGGGCTGCGGTCTCCCGACCGTTGATAATCGACACTCCGAGGGGCAGCTTTAAGCTCACGATGGGCGTGATCGCCACCGTCACCGGGGCCGCCGCCTGCAATTCAGCGGCAGGAAAGCCGTGGGGTTCGTAGTACAAGCTCAGGCCTGAGGTGGCCTCTCGTAGGATGTAGCCGTTTTCCGTCGTGAAGGGGCCCAGGGGCGCTCCTGGCACAGCGCGAATGCTCAGGGAGCCCTGGTGGTGTTCCTGGCCGTGGGCGAGGGCGGTGACGTGCTGAAAGCCGAGACCCTGGGCGACTTGGGCGGCGCTGGGGGAGGCGATGACTGGAATCGTGGGGTCTAGAGCCCGTAGGGTGGGGGGATGGGTATGATCTTCCAGGCCCTGGGACAGGAGGATCAGCCCGACGCCTACGGGCAGGGGACGGGGCGATCGCCGCTGGCCCTGAAACAGCCAGGGTAAGTTGCCAAACACGAGGGGGCCGACAAACCAGGGATCGATGAGCAGGCGAGTCGCGGCCAGGTCGATCAGCCAAGTATTGCTGTCGAGGTAGGTCAGTTGCATGGCGGGGGACACCAATGGACAGTTCCTTTCCATTGTGACGCGATCGCTCCCTTGGGTTGGTGGAGCCCGACTGCTAGAGTTGGGAGGACGTTGCCCGCTAGGAGCTATGACTTCCCTGCATCCCCTACTTCAGGAACCGCCGCTGTCCCTCAAGACCGAACGCCTCGCTCACATCCTCGCCACGACGGAAAATCTGCTGATCATTCAGGATCTCGATGGGGTCTGCATGGGCCTGGTCAACGATCCCCTCACGCGCCAGATCGACTTGGACTATGTGCGGGCGACCCAAGCCTTTGACGATCACTTTTATGTCTTGACCAACGGCGAGCACGGAGGCCGGCGGGGAATCAATGGCATCATCGAGCGGGCCGTGGCGGCAGCCGGGATAAACCCAACCAGTGTGGGCTATCTGCCGGGCCTGGCCGCCGGCGGTGTGCAGTGGCAAGACCGGGACGGCCGACTATCCCACCCCGGAGTGCTGGCAGCAGAGTTAGCCTTTCTCGCGGCCGTGCCGGCCCGGATGCAGACAACCCTAGCCCAGTTCTGTGACCAGCAGGCAGACGCGCTCCCCGCCGCCGCCGTGGCCGACTTGATTGCTGCGAGTGTGCTGGATAATCAGGCGTCGCCCAGTGTGAACTTGAACAGCTTCTATGCCTACTGGGGGGATGCTCCTGAGGAAAGGCGGCGCGATCGCGCCGCCCCCCGGCGGGACGACCGCCTCGAGACCTACCAAGCACTCCAGCAAGTTGTCCAAGACCTCCTGTTGACCCTGCTCCAGGAAGCGGCGGCCCAGGGGTTGGGAGATTCTTTCTTCGTTCACTATGCCCCCAACTGGGGTCGGGATGCTCAGGGCCAGGAGCGGCTGAAGCCGGCCCAGGCTGGCGATGCGGGGACCACGGATTTTCAGTTCATGCTGCGGGGAGCCCTGAAGGAAGCTGGTGTGCTCGCCTTGCTCAATCGCTACTACGGTCGCCGCACCGGGGTCTACCCCCTGGGGGAGGGGTTTAGTGTGCGGGACGCGCCCCGGCAACTGTCGGAGTTGCTGGACCTGGCGATCGCCCAGTTTGATCCAGCCCCGATGCCACTCTTGGTCGGTGTTGGCGATACAGTGACGAGCCAAGTGGTAGCCACGGCGACGGGCTGGGAAGCGCGGCGGGGGGGGAGCGATCGCAACTTCCTCGAACTGATCCAGGCCCTAGATCGCCATTTTCAGCGCGGCAACCTCGTGGTCTACATCGACAGTAGCGGCGGCGAAGTGAAAAATCGGCGACCGATCACGGTGGCTGAGGTGGAGGGGGAGCAACGGGCGATCGCCGGTCCGGGCGATCCCCGAGACACGGAGGACCCCCTCGTGCTAGATGTGGTGTTGCCCGGAGGGCACCGTCAATACCTCGATCTCTTCTGCCAGGCAGCCCAGCAGCGGTCCCAGATCCACCCAGGAAGCCAAGCATCCCCCAGTCGCCGCTAATCAGCTCGGGCTCCGGCTTGGCCGGTCCGCAGCTTCAACGCTCCCCCAGAGAACGGATCGACCAACGAGGGCGATCCGCATAACAAGTTCGGTAGTGCCCAAATTTGGTCATGATGCTTGGCTGAACCCTTCCAATAATCAGGTTTTCTGTCGCGTCGGTTTTTACGACTGAAGTACTCCCCAAGTTCCGCTCCCGCCTTGGGAACCGTAATGGCCGTGGAAACTCAACAACTGCTGACTCCCCAACAGCAAAAAGGACGCGACTCGCGCGCCCTAACTCATGCGACAGGGGAATGGATCATTTCAGCCTAGTCGTTCCCCTGCTCAACTAGGCCTCAGAATCCTTGGGCCTAACCGCCGATGTAGCGAACACCGCGATAGGTGAGCCGGCTGTGATGTTGCACCGGCACGCGGGCATCCTTGAGAGTGGTCTTCACGCCCCGGTATTGGGCTTGCACTTCGACGTTACCGGCAACCGTGTTGGTGTTGGCTTCGTAGCTGTGACCGCGATAAGAGAGTTTCATGGTTCGCCTCCTCGGCAAATCTAGAGTTTGCAAATCTGTGAGGCGCGTTCCTTCGGGAGTATTTCCCTACTTCCGTCCCGCTTCCTAGCTTGAGAAGGGGATGAACGGGGAGCAAATGAGAGCCTAACCGCCGGTGTAGCGAACACCGCGATAGGTGAGCCGGCTGTGGTGTTGCACCGGCACGCGGGCATCCTGGAGGGTGGTCTTCACGCCCCGGTATTGGGCTTGCACTTCGACGTTACCGGCAATCGTGTTGGTGCTGGCTTCGTAGCTGTGACCGCGATAAGAGAGTTTCATGGTTCGCCTCCTCGGCAAATCTAGAGTTTGCAAATCTGTGAGGCGCGTTCCTTCGGGAGGGTTTCCCTACTTCCGTCCCGCTTCCAGTTCAGAGGAGGGGATGAACGATTTCTTTGTTCTGTATCTATCGTTACGGTTTTTCGGAATTTTGTCAAGTATGTAACAAAATTTTGCGGCCCAAGCCTTCAGAGGGCTGGCCCCGAGGCCACCCTTCCCCCCTGGGCCAGGACGGCCAAAACCGTTGCTAGCTCTAGGCGATCGCTCCCATAGGCCCGCCGTAGCAAGGATTCTGGGATGAACTCGTCGTACTTCTCCAGCCGGGGCACCTCCAGGGCCGCGACCAGATCCGCCGTAGTCAGCTCCCGCTGGCCCAGCTCCACTAACCCGGCCCGCAAAGCCTCGCCATCGGTTCGCTTCGTCGTCCGGAGGATGAGGTAGTAGGGGGCCACCGCCCGCACCCTGCGGATGCCGAGGAACTCCTTGCCCCAGGTAGCCAGCATTTGGGCGAGGGTGGTGAAAGCTGGTGTCCCCAGCCAGGGCAACAGCGCATAGGTCTGGGGTTGCTCCAGAGCCAACAGGGGCTCGCTGGCCAACGACTCGCGCTGGGCTAAGTGCCGCGCGGCCTGCAAGCGTTGCTGGGCCGTCTCGGTGAGGTAGGGGTAGACCGTCTCTTCCTGCAACACCTGCCGCATCCGCGCCAGGATGCGGTTGTGGATCAGCGTGCTACCACTGCTGCGCCAGGCAATTTGGCCCGAATCGGCGGCCGGCTGCACAAATACCCGCTGGCGAGGGCGATCCACCTCCGTCACCCGCCAGTAGCGACCGGCTAGGGCAAACTGCAAGCCTAGGGTCGGGGGAATCACAATGCGGCCCAGTTCCTGGCCGCTGTACCAGACGGCGTAATCGGTCCGGTCGGCAAAGACGGCATAGAAGCTGTAGTGACGGACAATCTGCTCCCCCGCTAGGCCCAGCATCAGCGCGCCGCGCTCGGTTTGCTGGAGGTGGTCGAGGGCTAGCCAGTGGTGCAGTAGTTGCCGGAAGTCCTCGGGAGTGATGGCGGCAAAGCAGGGTAGGGTGAGGACGGCCCGGGCGAGGTCGGCGGGGGTCTGCTCGCCTTGGGCCGCCAGAATACTCAGGGTCTGCTGGTAGAGTAGGCTGAAGGGGTAGCGGGGCTGGGGAGAAGGTTCCACCCAGTGGTCTTCGAGGTAGAGCTGCACAGCGGCGATCGCCTGCAATAGTTGCCAGGGTAAGTGCGCGGGCAAGGGCTCCTCCCCCAGCAACGCTGGCTCGGTGCAGGCAAAGCGCATTTCGGCTGGGTGGCCCCGGCGGCCGGTGCGGCCCAGCCTCTGTAGCCAACTGGCGACGGAGGTGGGGGCGTCGATCTGGATGACCCGCTCTAGGCGGCCTAGGTCAATGCCCATCTCTAGGGTGAGGGTGGCGGCGGTGACGGCTAGGGCCTCGCTCTGCATGGCCTGCTCGGCTTGCGATCGCAGCTCGGCCGCGACGCTACCATGATGGACGTGGTAATAATCCGGCTCTCCCGCCGCCTGGGCCCAGTGGCGCAGATTGGCGATAACCGCTTCTGCTTCCGCCCGATTGTTGGTGAAGATCAAGCTCTTGCGGCCGCGGGTTTGCTGGAAGAGGTAGCGGTGATAGTCCTCGCTATCCCGCTGAAAGTGGGCGATCCCCAAGCGCACCGGCCGAGGCGGGGCTGGGATCTCCGGGGCCAGGGTGTGGCGCTCTGTACCAGCAGCGAGCCAGTCGCTGGCCAGTTGGCGATCGCCCACCGTCGCTGACAGACCAATCCGGCGCGGCCGACAACCGGCCGCGCGGGCCAGCCGTACTAGTTGGCACTGCAACTGTTGGCCCCGGGGCGAGTCCATCAGGGCGTGCAGCTCATCAATCACGACGAATTGCAGATCCCCAAACAGGGCTGGCAAGCGATGAGCCCGATTCAACAACAAGCTCTCCAAGGACTCCGGTGTAGTTTGCAAAATCCCGTCCGGAGCCGCCAGCAGCCGCTGCTTGCCACTGGCGGCGCTGTCGCCGTGCCAGGCCACCACGGGCAGATCGCTCTGGCGCAGCAGGTCCCGGAGTCGGGCAAATTGGTCATCGATCAGGGCCTTTAGGGGGCTGATGTAGAGGGCCCCCACGGAGCGACTGGGGCGCTGATGCAGGACACTGAGCAGGGGTAGGAAGGCGGCCTCGGTCTTGCCCGCCGCTGTCCCGGCCGCTAGCAACAGATGTGCGTCGGTATCGAAAATGACCTGGCAGGCCGCCACTTGGGCCGGACGTAGCTCCGTCCAGCCCTGGGTGTAGATGTAGTCCTGGAGGGCGGGGGCGAGGCGATGGAACAGGTCCATGGGGCAGGGAGGGCGGTTGCCCGCATTCTAGGAACCGGCGGGCGGGTCGCTGGGGGCGGGTTCAGGAACCGGGAGGACCGGGAGGCGATCGCCCCGAAACACTTCTTCGCTGACCTCCCCTAGTTCCTGGGCGCGGCGGCTGACGAGGGCGAGGGTCGCGATTCCCAGCAGCAGGGGCAGCGTCGCCAGACCGAGGGCCAGCTCTAGGGCAGGGGGTGTGGGGGAGGCTTGGGCCACGGTCGTTCAGTCCTTGATCGTTAGGATTGCCTCTGATCATACCGCTTGTTCAGCCATCGCTTAAGATGTGCTCTCACCCTTGGAGATGGGCCCTCTCCCAAAATCCCGCTCCCAAAGGGAGCGGGATTTTGAGATCGTTTTGGAGGATTCGTGAAAGGGTTTTGGCGGAGCTGGCAACCTACGGCTCCAGAGGGGGGATCAAGGGCTGGGCGAGACTTGGAGCTGAATCGTTGCCTGAATTTCGGACTGGGCAGCCTGGTGGCCGTGGAGGGGGATCAGTCCCCCAGGGGTCGGGGCGGCATAGCGGGGCTGGGCGCTGGCCGCTAGGGCCACATGGCGATCGCCCACGGCCAAGCCTTGGATCGGGTCAAAGCCGCGCCAGCCGCCGCCGGGGACATAGACCTCAGGCCAGGCGTGGAGATCCCGTTCCGTTTGGTCGGGATCTCCTTCCTGGTAGCCGCTGACAAAGCGGGCGGCGAGGCCGACGCTGCGGCAGGCAGCCATGTAGAGTACCGTGAGATCCCGACAGGAGCCCCGCTGCTGTCGCCACGTGAGGCCGGCGGGCCAAGGTTCCCCCATGGCGCGAATCATTTGCTCACAGTCCTGGTAGAGTCGCTGGTTCAGGGCCGCCAGGAAGGGACCGGTCTGGCCATCCACGGCCTGGTAGATCTCCTGGGCCAACTGGGCCGGGCCGGGATCGGGGGCAAAGGACGAGGGCTGCAAGTAGGGCTGAAGCTGCATCTGAAGTTCCTGAGGATAGTTGGGCGGCAGGTGCAGGGCCCAGGGTTCAAATTGGTAGTTAAACGGGTTGGTGCGATGGGTCTCGACGGTGCTGGCGACCTGAATCGTGAGCTGCTCGGTAGGCTGGGCAAAGGTGAGTTGCAGCACGGTGTTGCCATCGAGTTCAACCAGTTCGCTGACCTGGAAGGGCTCGGGCTGGGTCTGGAGTTGGAACTGGTGCAGCGTCTGCATGGCATCGCTGCGGGGGCGGAGGCGCACGATCTGCGGTTGGAGGACGACGGTTTGGCTGTAGCGATAGGTAATCGTGTGGTGGATGTGAAATAGCACAGGGTTTTAAGAAAATGGCGTGGGCTGGCTGAGATCGGCGCTGAGGGGCTCCTCAAGACTCTGAGTGGCTCCCATCAGGGCGAGGGTGAGAAACTTTTGCAGGCGGCGGCACTGCTGGGGATTGAAGCGATAGCCCTGCTCGCCCTCGGGCTGGCAGAAGGGGGCGGCGGCGATCGCCCGGTACTCGACACAGTGGCGGGAGTCGGGGGTCAAACGCGGTGCGGTGGTGGGGTCTGGGAGCAGGCCGGCGGGTAAGGAGCCGTTCAACAGGGTCAGGAGGCGATCGCGACAGGTGCGCGTGTTGACTCCCCGCTGCTCCAGGGCCTGGGCCAAGGCCGTCCAAGTCATGGCGGGGGTTGCTCCCACCACGGCCAGCAGTTCTGACAACAGGAAGTAGTCACTGTACTGATGTTCCGGGCGGTTGAGCAAGGCTGGATAGGCCGGCAAGCGGGCCAAGCCATCGGCCACGAGGCGACTGACGGGAGAACGACTCGCCCGCAGGACCTGGGCCCGGGGAAACTTCTGGGCCAGCCAAGGCTGGAGAGCCTGCTGGAGGGTGGGGGCAAAGCCGCCGCTGAAGAGGACTTGGGTAATCGCCCCTGCCGCCAGGCCCTGGCGGCTGAGCAAGTGATTCACCCACTGGTTGATGGGTTGCACGAGGGGTTCTAGAATCGTCGCCATCAAGTCAGCGCGGCGGACGCTCCAGGGTTGGGAGCCGAGCTGGGCCTGGAGTTCGGGTTGTCGCTGGAGGATCAGGGCCACGCGCCAGGCCGTGGCCAAGAGCGATCGCCCCGCCGGAAACACCTGGAGCGCTGTCATGGCCTGTTCGCGACGGGGGGCATCGGGGAGACCTGGAGCCGGTAGTTCCAAATCCAGGCCCTGGAGAAAGCTATGGTGGGGCTGCCATTGCGGATAGAGGAGCTGGCTAAAGACATCGAGGCTGAAGGCTTGGCTGCCATAGGCCAGGGATGCCGCACTCAGGCCCGCTTGGGACCAGGCCGCCGCCTGGGCTGGCAGGGGGGCGATCGCCACCTCCGTGT
This sequence comes from uncultured bacterium, assembly GCA_964397305.1. GTDB lineage: Bacteria > Cyanobacteriota > Cyanobacteriia > Cyanobacteriales > Spirulinaceae > JAAUTY01. The sequence continues at coordinate 94,106 of CAYNIP010000005.1, read as the reverse complement.
GGGTCGCCCCGCCGTGGATCACCAGGGTGGCGCGATCGCCCTGAATGAGCCCCTGAGGCCAACTCGCGAGCAGAACCGCCGCCGCCTCGGAGAGAAAAAAGATCTGGCTCGGACGCTGCACCAGGCCCGCCCCCAGGACGGCCTCCCGGACATTAAAGTGATAGGCCGGGCTCCACCCCGCCGGACAGCTCACGACCACTCCCTGCAAATGCAGCAGGATCTGGGCCAGGGCCTCGCCGCTGAGTCCTTGCGTCCCTAGGGCATAGCGGTGCTTGCCGCCGGCCGGAGTCAGGGTCGCGATCATGGCTTGCAGGGCTCGCTGCAACCAAAACAGGGGAACCGGCTGTTCCCCATAGCCCCGCAGTTGGGGCTCCCACTGACGGCGCTTGCGGCTGTAGAAAGGGAGGGCGGTATTCAAATGGGGCTTGAGGCCATCCAGCCAGAGGCCAGGGGCCTGGCGGGCCAACTGGAGGGCCGGCGCACCCACCGCTAAGCGGCGGGGCCCCGCCGTCTCGGCCTGGGGATCGCGCCCGAAGTAGGCGATCGCCGGCAAACGGTCCCGAGGAGGCTCCAGGGTTTTGCCCGTGCGAGCCGACCAGTAGAGGGGATGCAAGCAACCCGTATCGACCGCGAACAGCGTAGCGGCGATCGCCATCGTGCCCAGATCAAGGCCGAGATACCATTGCTCTGCCCGCATCGGCTTGTCCATGGGCAGCCCTAAGAGCGGGAAGGACGTGCCGCTGGCGCAGCCTGGGAGGAATCCCAAGGCTCGCCGGTCAGCTCGGTCAGGGACTGGATGACCGTGACTCCCGCCAGGGTCTCGCCCTCGTCCTCCGGCTCCGGCTCCACCGCGATCGCGGTCCAGGCGTCATCCTCCAGCTCCGACTTCACCTCCGGCTCCGGCTCCACCGCGATCGCGGTCCAGGCGTCGTCCTCCAGCTCCGACTTCACCTCCGGCTCCGACTCCACCGCGATCGCGGTCCAGGCGTCGTCCTCCAGCTCCGACTCCGGCTCCGGCTCCACCGTGACGGCCACCAAATCCTCCGCCTCGGTCTCGTCCCAGTCCACCACATCCCCGAAGACCGCCGCCGCCGTTGGTGCAGCCTGAGTCGTGGCTACGTCCGGTTCCAGCTCCAGGGCCGACACCGCCTCCAGAACCAGCTCCGCCTCCGTCGCGTCATCATCCTGCCAGGGCGTTAGTTCAATCTCCTCCCCAGCGGTTTCCGGGCGGGTACTCGCAGAGCGCTCCGGCGAGACGGTTGCCGCTGGCTCCGGCTCCTGAGCGGCCGCCGCCCAGTCTTGTCCATGGGTGGGCCCCGAGGTAGCCCCGGCTTGGGGATCTGGCAGGGGCGCAAAAGGCGACATATCTAGCTCGATCATCCCTCCGGGGCGCGGCGCGAAGGCCGTTGTCGCCCCTAGAGACGGTGGCTCGGCGGGCCCAGCCGGGGATTCCTCAAAGCGTTCGAGGTCCGCCTCAAGCTGCTGCATTTGCTCATCATCCAGCACCTCCTCCCACTCTGTCAGGGGCAAGGTGTCGCTCGCCTCGGTGGTCAGGAGAATTTCGTTGGCCGCAGCGGGTAAATAGTCCTCCGGCTCATCCATCGCCGCCGACGCCGCCACTTCCGCTTGGGCTTGGTAAACCTGATCCAGTAGGTCACTGAGGGACGCGATCGTTGCCTTGGCCTCGTTGACGGCCACCACCACCGATTCGAGGTCCTCTAGGTCAGCCTCAGCCCCAAGGGACGGGAAGGCTGCCGAGTCAGGGCGCTCCCCAAAGAGGAGCGCCTCCAGGGGGAGCTCTCCCACGGCCGTTGGCTCGAGGGCCTCGTCTACAAGAGCCACGGCCGGATCGCCTTGACCGCCAAAGAGGGCATCTTCCCAGCGCCGGGGGAGCGGCTCGTCCGCAGCCGGTAAGGGGGGTGTCAAGACTAGGGGTTCGGGGTCTTCAACTGGGGCTGGGTCGGGAGGCAGATCGGTCGTGAAGAGCTGCTCATCCCAGGCATCCCAGGCTTCTCCCTGGGCCGAGGGGTCCGGAGCCGCGCTGGGCTCCAGATCGATGGCGAGCAGCTCGTCCACGGCCGTCGCCTCGTCCTCCGGAATCGATGGGGCAGCTTCCTTCGGTCCCGGGTCAGCGATCGCCGACTGGCGCACCTCAATCCCGGCGAAGGGATACAAGAACGGCGCCGCTGGCTCCGCCGGCGGGGACTCTGCTGCCGCCGGAGCCGCCGCGCGCGGCGGCTCCGGCCGGTCGAGGGGCTGGGATTCGAGCAGGTAGCGCTCCCGATCAACCCGCAGGGGAACCGCCAGCGGCGGCGCTTGAGCCGGAACCGAGGGCTCCGCCAAGCGATCGAGGTAGTAGCGCAGGATGGCTTCGCCCTGCTGGCCCAGGTCGTGCATCCGCGCCAGGGCCTGGCTGAAGGATTGTTGGTAGCCTTGGAGATCCTGATCGAGGCTGTGGAAAACTTGGTGGAGGGTGCGGTCGAGGGTGGCAAAGAGGGCGTCGGACTGTTGCTCCAGGGCCCGCAACTGTTCGAGGCGCTCGAGCTGTTTGAGGGGAGCACCCGGCCCTAGGGGGGTGTGGGCGGGGCCTTCGCTCGCCAGGGTTGCCCGTTGGGTCGCCAGCAGTTGCACCTCAAAATCCTGCAAGGTGCGTGCTAGGTGCCGCCGCAGACTGTCGCTACAGCGACCGAGGAGCACTTGCAAGAAGTTGGACATGACTTGCGTTTGCTGGTTTTCCAAGCTCTGCAAGTTTTGGATGAGGTGCTGGCGCTGCTGGCGGAGGGTTTCCACTTCCTGTTGCAAGGGCTGTAACCAGTCCCCCCGCTGGCGGTTGAGCTGGGCCATGACGGCCTGGGCGATCGCCGCCGCTGCTTCCCGCTCCAACGGCTGGAGCGCGGGCGGCTCCGGCGGGGTCGCCTCCGCTTGCTGATTGCGGAGTTGCACCAAGCCGCTACGCACCTGCTCCAGGACCGCTTGCGTGGCGGCCGGCTCAAGCTCGTCCGCTTCTAGCAAGCGGTCAATCTCAGCAATCAGCCTCTGTATCTCCTGAAAAGTCACCGCAATAGAACCTTCGACCTACTTTCGCGCCCCACGACTGGCCTTGGCGAATCGCCCCCTCGCAGCCTTGTCGTTCATTATGTATGCTACCGTCTCGACTGGCGATCGCACGCAATCCGGCTATTCCCCAGAACCAGACCGAAGCTCCAGGAAGTTTGGGAACAATTCCGTTCACGCGACACCCTCAGCCGGTAGTATCCTATCAAGGAGAAGACTCTGACCGCGATCCTTAGCCGCCAGCTCAGCCCTGACCCTGCGTTTACTGCCGGGGCCCCCCTGCCAACACCGCTAACTCCTATTCTGATGGAAGATCGCCCCAACGCGCGCGAACCAGATATTCAACAGCTTGTCGATACGGCTCCCTTCTTTTCCGGGCTGCCGGAGGACGCGGTCACAGCGGCTACTTGCCATGCCGTGACCCGCACCCACCCCTCCAACCAGGTGATCTTGCTGGAAAATGACTGGGGTGGCTCGGTGTATTTCATCCTGGATGGCTGGGTGAAGATCCGCACCTACAACCTCGACGGCAAAGAGGTGACGCTGAATATCATCGGCAAGGGCGAAGTGTTTGGTGAAATGGCGGCCCTGGATGAAGTGCCCCGCTCGACGGACGTGATCACCCTGACCCCGACCAAAATTAGCAGCGTGCCCGCCCAAGATTTTGTCGATCTGATTCGGAATGAAGCCCTGGCCGGGGTCCGCCTCGCCCAGTTGATGGCGACCCGCCTGCGTCAGGTCAACCGTCGCCTGCGTCTGCGCGAGGCCGACAGCGTTTCCCGGGTAGCCGACACGATCATGTTCTTGGCTGAAGGCCAGGGCAAGGCTGGCAACCAAGGGACGGAGATCCCCAACTTGCCCCATCGCGAACTGAGCAGCCTCAGCGGCCTCGCCCGGGAGACCGTGACGCGGGTGCTGACCAAGCTGGAGAAGAAGGGTCTCATCGCCCGGGATCAAGATGTCTTGCGGATTCCTGACCTCCAGGCCTTGGAAAAGGCGATCACCTGAGGCGGCGTGCGATGCTCAGCCTCGGTGCTCTCGGGGGTCGGGGAGGTGGACGATCACTAGTTCGTGACTTCGGCTAGCTCAAAGACCCGTTCTTCAAAATCTTTGACCAAGAAATTCAAAGGCCGCTTACTGCGGACCTTGAAACGGAGGCGACGGGACTGAACCCGCAGCAGCAAGCTCTCAAGGCAGTCGTGGTCGAAGCAAACATGGCGGTGGCGATTTTTCTTGCCGTAGCTGGCCCCGGAAATGACGTGGAGTTGCACATTTTTCTTTAACTGATACCAGAGGCCTTCCGAGCCGCCACTGTACTGGCTGGTCGCCCGGGGGGCGGGGGAGGCGGTCATATAGAGAGGGTCAAGGCCGGCCGTGCCCAGACTCTGTTCATAGTTGTAGTAGTAATGCAAGGGCACTTCGGCGACGGGTAAATTCAGCACTCCCTCGTAGAATTCCCGGGCGATTTGCAGATCTGAAACCATGACCGTGTGAACCTTGGGGGCGCTGGTCAAAAACATCCACATAGCGACGGCATAGGCCACCAAGAGCATGATCATGATGCCCTGAGTGGAGAAGAGGCTGTCGAGGGGCAGCAAGACCCCCAGCGCCATGGGAGCGGAGCAGGAGCTGAGACTCACAGAGAGCATAAACGCTAGAGTTGACATGAGGGCAGGGGGGAGGGAAGGGCGATCACGATCACCCGAAACTCCGTAAACTATCGACAAGTTGACAAAATCGCAATATTTTTAGGCTAGCTTAGAGTTTAACCTTTTGGGTTCCGGTCGGCGTTGGCGTCGCACCAGCCAGGGAGCGTGGCGATCGCCAACGCCCTTGGGGCTGCACTGCTAGACCATAGATGTTGATGGAGGCCGAGGTCAGAAACCGTGCAAACGCCGCGTTTTGCTGAGTGCAATCACCCCCTGATCAAATCGCTGTTCCGGCATAGCGATCGCGAGCTGCTGACCCTATTTCAGCAGCGACCCGAGCAGGGCCAATACTTCACGGCGATCTTTTGCCGCTACAGCCCGATTGTCTACACCCTGATCGCCCACTCGGCGCGATCGCCCGTGCAGGCCGATTATCTCTTTGCCCTCACTTGGCGGCACATTTACTACGAAATGCGCGGCCTCGACCTCCGGAGCAGCGAGGGCGATCCTAGCTCGTTCCAAAACTGGTTGATCAACATGACCGCTCTCTGCATCAACCAAGCCGACTTGCCCCCCGTCGAGTCGATCAGCTACAGCCTAGCGGCCGCCCCGCCGCCCCTCTGGTGCTACCTGGAGCAAGCCCTCGACCAGTTACCCCCCGTCGCCCGCCTGGCTGTCGTCATGGCCCAGACCTTCCACTGGAGCCCCACCCGCATTGCCGCCTACCTGCAAGCGGAAGGGGATATGCTCTCCCCGGCCCAAGTGCAGGAGCACCTCGACCAAGGCTATCAACTTGTCGCAGAAAACTTGCCCCCTGACATCCGCAGCATCTACCTTGGGGAGCCCGCCGCCGAGCCCCCCGCCGAGATGCAAACGGGAACCCTAGACGCCAGCTCCATGGTCAGCCTCTAAGACGCGGCTAATCTTCAATCCCCAACTGCTTCAAGGCTGCTTCAGCTGCGAGCTTCTCAGCCTCCTGCTTGCGGTGGGCGCGGCCGATGCCCAGCACTTTTTCATTAATCTTCACCCCGAGGGCAAACTGCTTGGCGTGATCAGGGCCAGACTCCCCCACGAGAAAGTATTGGGGCAGTTGCTGATACTGGGCCAGGGCCCACTGCTGCAAGCGGCTCTTGGCATCCGTTAGCGGTTCGAGGCGGGGAGTGTTGGGAGTAGGGGCTAAGCGATCCAGGGCTGCGACGATCAGGGGCTGGAGGTACTCGCGCACGGCGTGGATACCCGCATCCCGGAAGTAAGCCCCGATCAGGGCCTCAAAGGCATCACTCAGCAGCGAGGGATTGTCGCGGCCGTGATTTTGCTCAGCCCCCCGGCCGAGGAGCATCTGCTCACTCACCCCGATCTGGCGCGCGAAGTAGGCCAGTTGTCGCTCGTTGACGAGGAGGGAGCGCAGGCGCGTGAGTTGAGCTTCGCTGAGGTAGGGGTAGCGGTCAAAGAGAAATTCGCCGACGATGAAGCCCAGGACGGCATCCCCCAAGAACTCAAGGCGTTCGTTATCTTCGCCATCACGGGGGCGCTCGTGGGCATAGGAGCGGTGGGTCAGGGCCTGGCGGAGCAGGCTGCGATCGCGGATCGGCGGCAGAGCAGTCATAGGGGTAGAGCGGAATAGGGCGAAGAAGCGCAGAAATCGCCCCTAGCTCTAGAGAATCACGGATCGGCGGCGAATGCCAACTGCCCCCCCGACCGGGAGGCTACGGGGTTCCCCCACCCCCTCAGCTCCTCGGCTGCCGTCCTGGAAGCTGGGGTTGGGGGATGAGAGGAAAGCTCGAACAGTCCTAGCCATCCCTAGGGGGTCTGCCGCTATTGCTTTGGGCCTTGCCCGGCCGGGGTCCCGGCAAGAATCCAGCGGCTCGCATCGGCGAGGTCAGCGGCGATGTAGTCCGGTGTGGCGTGGTGTTGGTAGTCACCGCTAAGGACCCGTTTGCCGTAGCCCGTTTGCACTAAGATGCCTCGGACACCGGCATTGCGGGCTAGGTCAATGTCCGTCGCCTTATCCCCTACCATTACACTGCGGCGGAGGTCGAGATCGTGCTCCCAGGCCGCCGCTACCAGCATTCCCGTGTTGGGCTTGCGCCAGGTGCTCCAGTAGGCAAACTCGGGAGCAACGCCCCCGGCCGGCGGACTGAGGCTGGGGCAGTAGTAGAGGGCGTCTAGCCGGGCGCCCGCTGCTTCGTCGAGCAAGCGCGTCAGTCGCGCGTGGAGGGCTTCGACGTGCTCGACGGGATAGTAGCCGCGAGCGGGGCCGGCCTGGTTTGAGACTAGGCAGCAGAACCAGCCCGCATCGTTGAGGGCGCGCACGGCCGTGGCGGCCCCCGGTACGAGGTTGAGGTCTTCCAGCTTGTGGATGTAGCCCACCTCGAGGTTCAGCACACCATCCCGGTCGAGAAAGACGGCTGCTCTAGCCACGCCAGATCGCTTCCAGAACGGTGACGGAGGGAATATCGGCGATCGCCGGACTCGGGGACTGGATCGCCACCACCTTGGGGTTATCGGGCGGTACGAGTCGCGTAGCTTGGGTCGGGCCGAAGAGGGCAATGGTGTAAGTGCCGACGGCGATCGCCAAGTGCATGGGGGCGCTGTCGGTGCAGAGCATCAGGTTTGCCCCGGCGATGAAAGCAGCTAGCTTGCCCACGTCCGGCGGTGAGACGGTCTTCAGGGCCGCGTTGGCAGCGGTCATCTTGGCCACTAGCTCCCGGTCTTCGGGCCCACAGAGGACGACCACAGGAACCGTAGGCTGCTTCTCTTGCAGGTCGGCAAGGATGTGCAGCCAGCTCTCGACGGGGTAAATCTTGTCAATGCCTTTGGCGATCGCCAATTGACTCGAGCCCCCGTGGAGCAAGACATAGCCGCTGTCCTTCACCCCCAGCCGCTCTTGCTCTGCCTCCGCCCAAGCAATATCGGGCTTCGGCACGGCAATGCTGACGGGCGGGCAGGGGGTGGCAATTCCCAGGCCCCGAGTCAGATCATGGTACATCGCCGCCGCGTACTGCTCTTGCTTCAGCGGCACCGTGTCGGTGAAAAACCAGGATTTAGGCATCTGGTAGCCAATACGTCGGGGGATGCCATTGAGCCAGAGCAACAGGCCAACAGCCCAGCGTTGGCCCAGGGCCAGGGCCAGCTCGTACTCGCGATCGCGCAACGTGCCCAACAAGTTCAGGTAGTCCGCCAGACCGTTACGATCCTTGTAGTCAAACACCAAGGCCTCGTTCACCCAGGGACAGACCCGGTAGGCGGCTTTGGAGCGCGGCTCGACGAGAACATCGATCACAGCCTTGGGATAGGTTTGCTTGAGCGTTGCCAGCGTCGGGAAAAAGAGCACCTGATCGCCGATGCCGCCGGGGACGAGAGCCAATATCCGCATCGTAGTTCGTCCGGGTCGAGAATTTCCAGCCCAATTTTACGGGATGATAGAGACAAACTGGTTAAGCAATTGTAACGATGCACCTGTTAATTCCGGCAGCGGGCTCGGGGCGGCGCATGGGCGGCGATCGCAACAAGCTCCTCTTGCCCCTCCTCGGTCGTCCCTTGTTGGCCTGGACCCTCGAGGCCGCTGCCGCCTCGTCCCAAACCACCTGGATCGGCATCATCGGGCAACCCTGTGACTTTCCGGACTTCAAAGCGATCGTGGCGGAGTTTGCCTTGAGCAAACCGGTGGAATTCATCCACGGCGGTACAACTCGCCAAGAATCGGTCTATAACGGCCTTGAAGCCCTGCCCTCCGAGGCCCTGCGGGTCTCCATTCATGACGGAGCCCGCTGTCTGGCTACCCCAAACCTGTTCGACCGCTGCGCGATCGCCCTGCAAACCTGCCCCGGCCTCATTGCCGCGATTCCGGTCAAGGACACGATCAAAGTTGCCGCTCCGGATCTGACCGTCACCAGCACCCCCGACCGTCGCCAGCTCTGGGCAGCTCAGACTCCCCAAGGATTTCAGGTGGACTTACTCAAACACTGCCACTTCCAGGGCCGGGAACTGGGCTGGCAGGTCACTGACGATGCGACCTTGTTTGAGCGCTGTGAGTTGCCGGTGAAGTTAGTCGCCGGGGAGGAGACCAATCTTAAAGTGACAACGCCAGGAGATCTGGTCTTGGCCGAGTTCATCCTGCGCCAGCGCCTAGAAAGCGCCTAGAGTCTGAATCCCAAATCCTGATCGCGAACTCCCAAAACCAGGGGGCGACCCCTGCCGGCTCCTTGAAACAGACAACTCCTTGGCGGCCCGGGGCGTTGCTATCCTAGGATGGGACGAGCAAAGAAAGGGTTGAGCGGCTCTGACCCAGGGCGTGTTTCTTAATAAAGCGCCGAGGGTTGAAATTTTCTTAAGGATTTATTTAGCTTTTCGCGGTCGATTTTGTCCTGAGGGACCAGGGCGATCGCCGCACTTAGAATAGTAAATTGCCCTTGAGGGCGCTACCCTTACAACAAGCGCCCCTACCGCTTGGGGAGACAGGTTTGGGGTGAGGATCCTACAACCCTCTGAGTCGAGCACCCCTAAGGCAAGAGATCCCAGAGCCGGTCGAGGTGCTGGGACTTGATTGGGGTGTTGCCAAATCCCCACTTCCTGAGCTGCTAGGGCCAGGATGAGATCCAGCAAGAAAAGCTTCGTTCAGGGGGAAAAAACTGTCTTTTCAAGAACTGTTAACAGGGCTCGCTCCTGGGGTTTAGCCCCTCGCAACTTTTTGCTACACTGGCTAATAATTTTGATTCTGGCCGCAACCCCGACGCGCTCTTGAGCTTATGGCTGCTTCTGACTTAGCAACGCCCTCCTTACCAGACTTGGCGCAGCAGACCCGCCAAGCCGCCTTGCGCCTCGCAGCTTTGCCAGCGGCGGCTCGGGATCAAGCTTTGGAGGCGATCGCCACAGCCCTGACAGCCGCGACCCCCGAGCTCCTCGCCGCCAACGCCGCCGACTGTGCTGCGGCTGAGGTAGAGGGTATCAGCCCAGCCCTCTATGCGCGGCTTCAGCTCAGTGAGAGCAAGCTCGAGGCCACCATTGCCGGCCTCCGGGATCTGGGCCATCTTCCCGATCCCCTCAGCCAAGTGCAGATTCACCGCGAGCTGGCCCCCGGCCTGGTGTTGCAACGCCTTGCTTGTCCCCTCGGGGTGTTGGCCGTGATCTTTGAAGCCCGTCCCGAAGCGCTGATTCAGATTGCCAGTCTGGCGATCAAGTCGGGCAATGGCGTGATTCTCAAGGGCGGACGAGAAGCGGTGCGCTCCTGTCAAGCCCTCGTGGCGGCGATTCACCAAGGACTGGCGGGAACGGACGTGCCCAGGGCAGCGGTGCAGTTGCTGACGACTCGGGCCGAGACCCGGGCGCTGCTGGCTCTGGAGACCGAGATTGACCTGATTGTGCCTCGGGGGTCCCAGGAGTTTGTGCGCTACATCCAGCAAAGCACCACAATTCCGGTGCTGGGGCACGCTGATGGAATTTGCCATCTCTATGTTGATGCTAGTGCTGAGCTGGAGCAAGCAGTGCGTTTGGCCGTTGATGCGAAGGTGCAATACCCGGCCGCCTGTAATGCGATTGAAACGCTACTGGTTCATGCCGCGATCGCCCCTTTGTTTTTGCCCGCCGCCGCCACGGCTCTCACGGAGGCTGGGGTGCAGTTGCGCGGCGATGCCGCGACTCGAGGGATCATTCCGGCCCTGCCGGCGGATGAGAGCGACTGGCGAACCGAGTATAGTGACTTGATCTTGGCGATCAAGGTGGTGGATTCGGCCGCCGCCGCCATCGCCCACATCAATACCTATGGGTCTCGCCATACGGAGGCGATCGCCACGACTGACTTGGCGATCGCCCGCCAATTTCTCACTCAGGTGGACGCCGCCAGCGTTTTTCACAACTGCTCGACCCGCTTCGCCGACGGCTGCCGCTACGGCTTCGGCGCCGAAGTGGGGATCAGCACCCAGAAACTGCCCCCGCGCGGGCCCGTCGGCCTTGAGGGCCTCGTGACTTACAAGTACCACCTCCACGGCCACGGTCACGTCGTCGCCGACTACACCGGTCCCCGCGCCCAGCCCTTTACGCACCGAGACCTATGAGGAATGCGCGCCCCTACCTCATTCCCCGCCCCTGCCGCCGTCGGTTTACCGCTCTGTTCACCCTCTTCACGACGGTGGGCTTCCTCTCGGGCTCCTGGTTGGCCCGGGCCCTGTCGGGGCCTCTGCTCACCCTGCTGGGCTACCTGATGCCCCGGCAGAGCTTGCCGCTCTCGGGGGTCTTTGGCATTGCCCTAGTGGTGCTGCTGAGCAATGCCCTAGCGGGGTTGTCTTTGGGAATCGGGCAGTGGCTGGTGCTGCGGCCCTATGTTCGCAATCGCTGGTGGATTGGGGCGACGGGCATTGGCTGGACGATCAATATGCTGGCGATCGCCGGCATCGATGAGCTACGCCGCTCGATCTGGGGCAATGCCCGCTTCGATGGACCCGAGTTTCTGCTCTTCAGCCTCTCCACCGCCGTTCTTGTGCCCCTAGCCTTCATCGGCCTCGGGTTGGCCCAATGGCTGATCCTGCGAGAGTTTGTGCAGCGGGTCTGGCTGTGGATCTTCCTGCCCTCCCTGGCCACCTGGGTCACGGGCCTAGTGCTGGCGCTGCCTGTGGTGTTGCTGGTGCAGGTGGCGGAGGTGCTGGGGGTCGCGGGGGCGGTGGTAGGGCTCGCGGCTATGGTCCCGGCGATCGCCCTCGGCATTTTTTCCAGCGCCTTTCTCTGCACCCGCCGCCGCAAACGGGGGTATTTTCAGTAGTGTCCCTGGTTGCCTAGCCCAAAATCAATCTTGAACTCCAACTGGCCTGACCGCTTGCACATCAACAACATCCGCGCCTACGGCTACACCGGGCTACTGCCCGAGGAGCAACGCCTAGGGCAATGGTTTGAGGTTAACCTGACGCTGTGGTTAGACCTCGCCGCCGCCGCCGCGAGTGATGCGATCGCTGATACCTGCGACTACAGCCAACTCGTGACGGCGGTGCAGCAGTTGATACAAACCCAGCCCTTCCAACTGATCGAAACCCTGGCGGCGGCGATCGCCCAGCTTGCCCTCGCCGAAGCCCACCTCACCCAAGTGCGGGTGCAACTGACCAAGTTGACGCCGCCGATCGCTAACTTTGATGGCTCCGTCACGGTGGAGATCACGCGCTCCCGCCCCCAAAATTCAGGATTTTGACGCTTTAACCCTAGAAATGGCGGCTGGCGTTGGCGATTTTAGCGGTCACAGTAGAATGATGGCGACCGCAGAGCCGTCCGTTACTATCACATCAGGGTGTTTAGCCTCAGATTCTCGGCCCTTCGTGAAAACCCTGGGAGCCGAGGCGTATGATGAAGAGATCGAGAACCCCCGCCGCCAACGAGGGGGGAACTGCACTGCTCGCTGCTCCAGAGCAACCCTTGGATAGCAATGCTCTACTGTCAGGAGGTAGACCTAGCGTGACTTTGAGCCCCTTTCCTCCCCGTTCCCATCCCGCTGACCTGGCCGCCCGTCAGGCGATCGCCCTGTTCGCCCTCGCGACGCCCCTCGCCGCTCCCCAGGGACGGGGCAGCAGTCCGCAGCGCCTGGCCCAGACCCTAGTGAAACTGGGTTGGCAGGTGGATATTTTCACCGCCCGAACCACGGCGGCCCAGGAGACCGTCAGCCCCTGCGGCCCCCACAGCCGCATCGTGCGTTTGGGGCCGCCCCGGCCGGAGGCGGCGACCCCGGCGGAGCAGGCTGCTTGGGATTGGCAATTCCTCCAGGCCTTTCAACAGTTCCAAACCAAGCAGGGCAGTCAGTACCCGCTCCTCCATACTTGCGATCATCGCTCTGGGGAACTGGTGCGCCCCTGGCAGCAAGAGCGCCGCTTGCCCTGGGTTCATGCCTACTGGTTTCTCGACGACCACGACCGGCTCGCTCCCGAAACCGCCCGCCAGGCCGATCGCATCATCGTCCCGCGCCCGGTGGCGGATCTGCCGGACCTGCCCTGCCCACCGGACAAGCTCGAGGTGGTGGCCTGGGGGGCCGACAGTGAGATTTTTCAGCGTATGCCCAAGGCCCAAGCCAAGGCGGCCCTGGACCTGGAGGCCGAGACAGCGGTGGTGCTCTTCGCCGGTCGCTTTACGGCCCACAAGGGGCTAGAGACCCTGTGCGCGGCCTACCAAGCCTTGCAAACTCGCCTACCGCGTCCTCTGCGGCTGTTGCTGGTGGGGGGCCAGGGCAATGAGGCCCAGCAAGCCCTCGCGCAGCAGTTGGAGGCCTTGGGGTTAGCCGCAACCGCAACGATCGTGCCCTGGGTGGAGCGATCGCGCCTGGCCCTCTACTACGCCGCCGCCGATGTAGTAGCCATCCCCAGCGAGCGGGAGCCTTTTGGGCGCGTGGCCATTGAGGCGATGGCCTGCGGCACGCCCGTGGTAGCGTCAGATGTCGGCGGCCTGCGGTTCACCGTTATTCCAGAGGAAACGGGGTTGCTGGTGCCCCCGGGGGATGCGTCAGCCCTGGCGGAGGCGATCGCCCGCATTCTCACCGATGAAGTTTGGGCCCGCCGCCTGCGCCGCCAGGCCGAGGCCTGTAGCCAAGCCTGCTTCAGCGATGCCGCCCTCGCGATCCAGCTCAGTGATCTCTACCGCCGCCTCTTGGCCGAGTGGTTGACGCAGCAGCCGGTACAAGCGCCCCCCCTGGCCGTGCCCTGGCAGGTGCAGTTGTCCTCTCCTCTCCCCCTGGGCAAGGTTTCCTAGGGCTTCGCAGACCTAGCCGGCCCAGGTAATCCGTGCTAGGCAAGGGTTGGGGGCAGGGGGGGTGTCCGTGCCGGAGGTCTGGGGAGAAGCCCCATTAATGCAGCAGATTGCCAGCGAGGAACGCCGCTGGGAGATGCCCCCTGCTCAGGGAGCGCTCAACGCTCAAAATTCAGGGGAGCCGCGCTGTTGTTTCGTCTACTCCCCCATTCCGGGTGAACAAAATTTTACGCGGGATGTTGGTACTTCTTAGCTAAACCCTCACCCCAACCCCTCTCCCAAGTTGGGAGAGGGGCTTCTAACTCCCCTGCTCCCAGCTTGGGAGCAGGGGCCGGGGGATGAGGGCCCCGTAACGCTGTTCGCGCTAGCGTCGCGGAGCGATAGAGGGCGACCCTCTGCTCCTGGAACCAGCGCTCAACATTCAGGGAAGCCGCGCTTTTTTCGTCCACCCCTCGCCTCAACGTTTCAAACACGCTCTTAGGTGCTGTGCTAGGATTTGATCGTTTGTCGCTGCGGCTGCCGTCAGCAGAGTCCAGCTCTAATTAGCCTAGGTGCTACCTGGAAGCAGCGAGGCTTGGTTGAGGTAGAACTTGGGCTCCGGGCTGCTTGACTCAGGTGTTGTTAAGACGATCAAGTTTGTACTGAGGAGCACTGTACCCATGCGAATGCTACACACCATGCTCAGAGTCGGCAACTTAGAAGAGTCGCTGAAGTTTTACTGCGATGTTCTGGGCATGAAACTATTACGCCAAAAAGATTATCCTGGGGGTGAATTTACCCTCGCTTTCGTTGGCTATGGTGATGAAGCTGACCATACTGTGATTGAACTGACCCACAACTGGGGCAAAGATCACTACGAGATCGGTGATGGCTACGGTCACATTGCCTTGGGTGTGGATGATATCTATGCAACCTGCGACGCTATCAAAGCCCGGGGCGGCAACGTCGTGCGCGAGCCCGGCCCGATGAAGCATGGCTCGACTGTTATTGCGTTTGTCGAGGACCCGACAGGTTACAAGATTGAGCTGATCCAACTGAGCAGCCATCATGCGACTCAGAAATCAGAACCTACTGCTACTGTTGCCGGATAGCGGCTACAGCTTGTTCAGCGATCGCTGAAGACGGACCCTCATCCCAAAGTCCCTCTCCCGCTCTGGGAGAGGGACTTTGGGATCGTTTTTTGGGATTCGTGAAAGGGCTGTATAGCCCTTTCGGCAACTCTTCATTGCACTTCCAAAATCTTGGGTGCATCTCAGTGAGGCAAGTTTGGCCCCTCTGCGAGAAGCCGCTGCGCGCCTACATCCCCCGGCCCCTTCTCCCAAGTAGGGCGAAGGGAAGTCTCCAACGTGAGATGCACCCGGCCCCTGCTCTCCAAGCTGGGAGAAGGAAAGTCGCCAACGTGAGATGCTTCCGAGACCTCAGCCTGTTTCGTGAAAGCGTAGGACTGCCAATCTGGGATGCTCCGGGGGGCTGCACGGTTAATCGGCCTGGGCCGCTTGGCGAAGGGCGCGGGTTTGATCTAGCAAGGCTTCGATGTCTTCCTCGGACAAGCGCTGTACATAGTTGATCTTGATCTCTTCGATCAAGTCACTCAACAGCAGTTCAACCTGCTCCAGACTTTGCTTATACTGCACCTCTTGAGTCATCGACGCGCTCAGAGTAGTGGTCAAGTGTTCGAGCAATTTGTCAAACTCTGGATCATGCTCGATCAAGTGAACAATTTGCTTGTAAAAGATGTCATAGAGCCCAGCCACCATTTGCTTTGTGAGATCTGTTTGCACCTGTTCAAAGTTTGGCAGCCGTTGCAGGGTTTGATAA
Organism: uncultured bacterium; assembly: GCA_964397305.1. Taxonomy (GTDB): domain Bacteria; phylum Cyanobacteriota; class Cyanobacteriia; order Cyanobacteriales; family Spirulinaceae; genus JAAUTY01. The sequence goes on along the minus strand of CAYNIP010000005.1, from coordinate 78,873 downwards.
GCTGGCAAGTCGGCGATCGCTTTCTGGAGCGAGTAGTGAATCAAGGTCTCAAGATCGGTTCGGGCCGCTGGCAGGACTTGATGTACGCCTAAATTCACGAGCAAGCGAGTAATTTCAGCAATCTCGTTGGTGTTGTTGAAATCGATGTAAGGTTGAGCCGTGGTATTGGCCAGTAAATCAGCAATAGTCCCGCGCTTAATCGAGGCTTGAACTTGATTCAAGACACTGATCACCACGACCTCGGTTAGATCTTCCGCAATGCTAGCGACAAACCCTTGGCTCGCCTGTCGCTTGATGGCATCAAGATCAATCAGCTCCGACTGATGCAGGCGGGTCGTCACTGGAATGATGCGAAATAGTCGCATGAAGCGCAGCCAGTGGGGCAGCGGAAAAAAGAGTAGGACATCGTACCAGCGCCAGAGCATGGCATCAAACCAGTTCACCCCGGTGTGGCGTCGGCTGATAAACCAGGAACGAGCGAGAAACTCAACGAAAAACAAGGCCATAAACGGAAAGTCTAACAGGCCAACGTTATCGAAGGGTGCGCCGTTTTCGCCCACAGGGCGAAAATAGTTGGTCTCCATCAACGGCCGGATTTCTGCGGTGAAAAAATCGAGCTGGCGGCCCGGATTGTTCTGGCTCAAATATTCCTGCGTCCAGAATTGATTAAACGCTTCTTTTGAAGACCCACTGCGGTCGCTAAAGACGTGCTCCCGCATCAAGTTTTTAATCCGTTCCAGCGTACCGGTTTTATTCGCAACTTGGAAAGGATTGGTATCAATGATCTCGTCGCTGCGCTGGCGCAAGTCCTCCAAGATGGCCTCAACTTCGGGGGACTGCAAGTTGCTGCGGTAGAGGGTATCGCGGAGTTCATCAACGCGATCGATGTACTCTTGGGTGTCACGATGGGGCTCGATGCCTTTTACCCAGTCGTACCAATCCGTCACCGGGAGCGTCATCAGGGTTACGGGATCGTCTGGAAATTGGTATTCGACGGGGCCGATGCGGACATCCAGGAAGCGGACACGCCCCTGGAGCCAGAAGTCGCGCAGGGAGATGTAGGTGAAATCGAAGAGGACGAGTAGGTAGCTGACCGTGGCCAGCAGCGCCATCAGCTTTTCAAACCATAGGCTGGGTTTGAGTCGCCGTGGCTGGGTGGGCTCGATCGTCCGTCGGGAGAGGGCCATGCTATCCGCGTTACAAAACTGCACCAGGGGCGTCATTTCCATTAGACCGCCTTTGCCAGCTTTGGGCAACTGCTCCCTCCGCTCGGAGAACCTGCTATCCTAAGCTAGCTAAGGGCTTGGCTGGGGGCGATCGCCTCCGAGTGGCCGCAAGGAGCCTGGCAATTCACGGATGAAATTTCTCTACCCACTACTGATTTTTGCCCCCCTCTCGATCGTGGCAGCGCTGCTGCACTGGGGGGAAGTGACGATTTTTGTAACCGCTGGCTTGGCGATCGTGCCCCTGGCAGGCTTGTTGGGGCTGGCAACGGAGGAAATTGCCTTTGTCGTCGGCCCCAACCTCGGCGGCCTACTCAACGCCACCTTCGGCAATGCCACGGAACTGATTGTCGCCCTCGTGGCCCTCAAGAGCGGCCTGGTCGAAGTCGTCAAAGCGACGATCACGGGCTCGATCGTCGGTAACTTGCTCCTGGTTTTGGGGTTTGCGATGTTCCTGGGCGGCTTGCGCTACAAGGAGCAGGTCTTTCAGCCGATCGCGGCGCGCCTCAATGCCTCGTCCATGAACCTCGCGGTAGTGGCGTTGTTGGTTCCTACAGCGATGGAGTACACCTCCAGCGGTGTTGTCGAGAGCACCATGCAGTCCCTCTCCCTCTGGGTGGCGGCCGTGCTGATCCTGTTCTATGGCTTAACCCTCCTGTTTTCCATGAAAACCCACGCCTACCTCTACGAGGTGGGTCTGGCGGAGTTGGCTCCGGAAACAGACGCGACGGCGGCGGAGCCTTCAGAGCCCGTTAAACCGAATCTCTGGCTGTGGATTGGGGTGTTGCTAGCGACGACGGTGGTGATTGCCGTGGAGTCCGAGTTACTGGTAGACTCCCTTGAAGTGGCTACCTCGAAGCTGGGGTTGACCGCCCTGTTCACGGGTGCAATCCTGCTGCCGATCATCGGCAACGCTGCCGAGCACGCCACCGCTGTCACTGTTGCCATGAAGGACAAGATGGATCTGTCCATGGCGATCGCCGTGGGGTCGAGTTTGCAAATCGCCCTCTTCGTGGCCCCGGCCTTGGTGATTGCTGGTTGGCTTCTGGGTCAACCGATGGATCTGAACTTTAACCCCTTTGAACTGGTGGCGGTGGCGGTGGCAGTCTTGTTGGCCAACTCCGTGAGTTCTGATGGTCGCTCCAACTGGCTAGAGGGCTGTTTGCTCTTAGCGACCTATCTAGTCCTCGGTCTAGCCTTCTACTTCCATCCCGTGGTTCCCGGTCTGGGGGGCTAGGGGGAGATAGCTCAGCCTCTGAGCGCGGCTCCTCCAGTTCCCATCGCAGGAGCTGGAGGAGCCGCGCTATAATGAGCGCCAAGTTTGTGCTGCGCCATCGGTTCCCCACGCTGAGCATGATTGCGATTTATCCTGGTAGCTTTGACCCGATCACCCTCGGGCACCTTGACATCATTGAGCGGGGCAGTCGCCTGTTTGAGGGTGTGATCGTGGCGGTACTCTGTAATCCCAGCAAGCAACCCTTGTTTAACGTTGAGGCCCGTACAGCCCAGATCCGTTCCTGCACCCAGCACTTGACCAATGTGAAAGTGGATAGCTTTCTGGGGCTGACGGTCGATTATGCCCGCCTGCATCGGGCTCAGGCGCTGCTGCGAGGGCTCCGGGTGCTCTCCGATTTTGAAAAAGAGCTGCAAATGGCTCACACGAATAAAACTTTGATGGAAGAGCTAGAAACAGTGTTCCTTGCGACTTCCAACGAGTATAGTTTTTTAAGTAGCAGCGTGGTGAAAGAGATTGCTCGCTTCGGCGGGCCTGTTGACCACCTCGTACCCGAGAACGTTGCGCGAGAAATCTACCGATGCTACAGCAAGACACCAGCAGCGATCGCGAACACGATGGTCTCCCCAGGGAGTCCGCCTCGCAGAGTCGAGCCGTAAGTTTTGACGTGCAAGCTGAACTCAACCGGCTGGAAGAATTGATCCTGGATCGACCGCGTATCCCCTTTACGCGGCGGACGATTGTGGATGAGGAGCAGTTGCTCGACCAACTGGATCTAGTGCGGATCAACCTACCCACGGCTTTTGAGGAATCCCTGCGCCTACTGCGCCAGCGGGATGAGCTGATCCTGCAAGCCGAGGACTACGCGCGGGAGATTGTCGAGACGGCTCAGCAGCAGGCCGCCCAACTGGTAGATGAAATTGGCCTTGTCCGGCAGGCGGAAGCGGAGGCGGCCCAAGTGCGCCAGCAGGTACAGCAGGATTGTGAGGAATTGCAGCGGCGCACCCTCCACGAAATCGAGCAAATGCGGCTGCAAGCGGCCCAGGAGATCGAACAGTTGCGGCAACTGGCTCTGGGGGAGTGTGAAGATATCCAAGCGGGGGCAGATGAGTATGCGGATGCGGTGCTTTCCCGCATTGAACAGCAGCTTGGGGAGATGCTACGGGTGATCCGCAATGGGCGATCGCAGCTACGGAGCGGCGGTCAAGTGCGTGCCGCCGATGCCCAGTCGTTACCCTAGGCCCTGGTGATGCCGACTCCGTATACGTGCTCTGGGTGGACTCCCGACCGTCCTCACGAACCAGCGGTTCTGGCCCTGGCTGATATTGTGGCCGTACTGGCCGATGGAGCCCCGGGTCGCTTGCCCAGCGAGTTGCTGAGTCTGGGCGATCGCCCGGCTCCTCCCGCCCTCGTTGCGGCCAACAACGCGACTCCCCCCCCACGACTCACCCCCGCCCTGCTCCCGCCCCCCGAGCTGCCAGCGGCGGGCGAAGACCCAGAAAACCTAGGGGAACTGACCCTGCCGACCCCCAGCAGCAACCTGCGCCGTATTGAGACCCTCAGCCAGGAACTCTGGGAGCTGCGGCTGGTGTCCCTCTCCGATGGCGACTACCACGGCCAGCAACTGCACCGCCTGCGTCGGCGGCTGGTTTGGCTGCTGCTGGGCTCTGGCGGGGCGATCGCCCTCAGCCTCACCGCCCTCGCCTGGACGAGCTGGCGGTTGCACGCAGCCGAAGGGCAGCTCCACCACTACGCCACCACCCTCGAGCAGCACCAGCAGCAGTTAGCCCACCTAGAGCGCGAACGGCTCGCGCAGTTGGAGTCGCAACTCCAGTCCTTGCGGGCGGAGCTACCGGAGTCTCTCGCCAACGATTTCGCCACCAGCCAAAAAACGGTAGCTGCCCTAGAGCGGGATGTGGAAAATCTGGAGGCAACCCTGACGAATCACGAAGACGCCTTGACGGCCCTCCTCAACGCGCTGCAACAGGGCCTCGCCCCCCCACGTCAACCTTGACAGCCGGCTAGGAACAACCCGGCAACTTGGCCAGGATCGCCTGCACTTGAGCCCCCAGGGGCTGAGCGGCGTCGAGGTGCAGGGCCGTAGCCGGGGTGTGCTGTTGGAGGTGGCGGCGATAGGCGGTGAGGTCGGCCGCGGCCAGGCTAGCCTGAGCGGCTGGGGGCTTGCGGGCTAGGCGCTGCTGCCGCTCGGGTTCCCCGAGGTGTAGGCAGATGCTCAGGCCCTGGGGGGGCTGAAACCCCAGGGCCAAGGTTCCCTCAAGCACGAGCCAGTAGCGATCGCGCTGAGCCTTCGCCGCTTGGGCTGCCAAGTAGGGACGCACCGCCGCGAGTTTGGCCACGAGGTCGCCCTGGTAGCCAGGGCCCTGGAGAGGCAGACCGAACTGGCGCAATGTCACTTTCAACACGTCGGTATGCAGGAGCAGGCTGGCGCATCCCTCGGTTTGTAGGGCCAGGCTGAGGGCCGTGGCTAGGTGAGTTTTGCCGGTGCCGGGAAGACCGGCGATCGCGATGCAGGTCATACTGGCTACAATCTGGGATGAGCCCATCCTAGCGGGGTAGGGCCCAAGCGGGCGAGGGGTGGAGGCGCTCGATGAGGGGTTTGGGATTGGCGATGGGAGGCTAGGGAACAACCCAATCCCGACGCTCGAACTTCAGCCGGTCCCTTGCTAGGTCATGAGTAGAAACCTCCCCTCCCCGACAGCCATCCGTCATAATTGGGAGGAGATTAGGACAAGCAAACATTCCAGGATGGATATTAAACCAGGCTTCGTCGGCACCGTCGGCAATACCCCCTTGATTCGGCTCAACAGCTTCAGCGAGGAGACCGGCTGCCAGATTCTCGGCAAGGCTGAATTCCTCAATCCGGGGGGCTCCGTCAAGGATCGAGCTGCGCTCTACATGATCGAAGACGCCGAAGCACGAGGACTCTTGAAACCCGGCGGTACGGTGGTTGAAGGGACAGCCGGCAACACAGGCATTGGTCTTGCCCATATCTGCAAGGCCAAGGGCTACCAGTGCCTGATCATCATCCCGGAAACCCAGTCCCAAGAGAAAATGGACTTGCTGCGAGTACTCGGCGCAGAAGTGCGACCCGTGCCAGCCGTGCCCTACAAGGACCCTAACAACTATGTCAAGCTCTCCGGCCGCACCGCCGCTGAGTTAGAGAATGCGATCTGGGCGAACCAGTTTGAAAACCTCGCCAATCGCCGTGCTCACTATGAAACTACGGGGCCGGAAATCTGGGCCCAGACCGAGGGCACGATCGATGCCTGGGTCTCGGCGACGGGCACGGGGGGAACCTATGCCGGGGTAGCGATGTTTCTCAAGGAGAAAAACCCGCGAGTTCAGTGCATTGTTGCGGACCCCTTGGGGAGCGGCCTGTACAGCTATGTGAAAACGGGAACCATCCAACCCCAGGGCAGCTCGATCACGGAGGGCATCGGCAACAGCCGGATCACGGGCAATATGGCCGGAGCCCCCATTGATGACGCGATCCAAATTGACGACCACGAGTGTGTCCGGGTGCTCTATCAGCTCCTACACCGCGACGGCCTCTTTATGGGGGGCTCCGTCGGGATCAATGTGGGGGCTGCTTACCAGGTGGCGAAGCAACTGGGTCCCGGCCATACCATCGTCACGGTGCTCTGTGATGGCGGCGCGCGCTACCAGTCCAAGCTCTACAACCGTGCCTGGCTGGCGGAGAAGGGCTTGCTGCCGGAGGGGGTCTAGGGGCTGGTAGGGGTTAGGGGGCAGGGCAACGATGACTCCTGAGGAAGACCCAAGCGAGGTCTTGGGCAACGTCGGAGCCCGGGCAAGCCGTCGATTAAAGCCAGAATCCAGCCAGAGATGATTTTGTGATCTCCGCAAGTCTTGTCGGTCTCGTCGCCTTAAGGCCAGTGCTGGCCAGGGTTGCGTGAGTCATTGATCCCAGACCCTAGCGAGCGTGGGCATGGAGGCTTGCCTTGCCGTTCACCTCATCCCCAAGCCAGGTTCTGGACAACCTCGGAACTGGCGATCGCCCTTTTCCCGTCTGGGCTTTTGTTCACACCTACTCTTAAGCGATTGCGCCGTGTACTTACCCGTGATTTCTTCCTGGTTGACGGATAGCCGCATTCAGCCGCCCCCCTGCCGTCCTCCTGCGGAGGGCCGGAGGGGGGCCGGGACGGGTGGACGAAATTTTATGCGGGATGTTGGTACTCCCTCGCTAAACCCTCCCTCCAAACCCTCTCCCAAGTTGGGAGAGGGGCTTCTCACTCCCCTTCTCCCAGCTTGGGAGAAGGGGCCGGGGGATGAGGGCCCGGTAACACTGAAGAGGGCTACCCTCTGCTCCTGGAACCGTAGCCCAAAATTCAGGGGAGCCGCGCTTTTTTTCGTTCACCCGGCCGGGACGACGCGCTGGCTCTCCCTGGCGGCCACTCTCCTCCTGAGCTTCAGCCAGACCGCGATCGCCCGCGCCCAAGTTTCAGCCACGGCGGACGAGTCTCGGCCCCTAGAAGCGAGGCCCAGCACGAGCACGGCCCTTTCCCCCCGAGACAGCGGCGCGAGTGTTGGCGAGGCCCTGACCGACTCCCTCGCAGTCTGCCAGTTGGATGCGACGCTATTGAACCCTACGGTTCAGACTGCGCTGGTTGACCAAGGCCTGTTGCGAACCTCCCGCACCATTTACCCCCAGGGACTGACGGAACCGAGCCTCTGGTGGGCCCAGCGCCAACTGCGGGATCAAAAGCTGGTGGTGGATTGGCTGGTGTTTCCGGGACTGCGGCGGGTGGATGTCTTGGTGAACCGCCAGTTGTGGCGCGGTTCCGACTACCTGGAGCGTTACAGCTTTGTGAATCGCTTCGGCACGGTGGCCAGCCAGTATGGCTATGAGTTGCGGGTGTTTAGCCCCGAGCCCGAGTGTGTGGCAATCTACAACTGCCAAAAGAGCCAGGAACAGTCCCGTTGTCAGGTAGACCTTCAGCCCCCCTTGCGGGATATTTTCAGCCTCAGCTTGTAACCCCAGGCTGGACTCTTGGTGGCAGCAGCGCTGAAGGGCAAAGAACGGAAGAGCCCTAGTTGACCCGAGTTCGGGAGCAGCGCTGGCTGGAAATCCTCCACAGAACATCGCTCGACTCTGAATTTGGGTGCATCTCACTGGGGAGCAGGGGAGCTAGAAGCCCCGCTCCCAAGTTGGGAGCGGGGTTGGGGGGAGGGCTGAGCGCAGGAGTACCAACATCCCGCGTAAAATTCCGTCCACCCGCTTCAAGAGTTTCAGTGACTTCTTAACCCGAACTCAAGTTAAGATGGCAATAGTAACCTGTTTTACCTTGCAGTAAGGAGCGACGCATCCCGTGACTCGGCAAAGCACAACCGATGTAAAAGATCGCATTTTTGGCACGCTGGTGTATCTGCTGGCGCTGTTTTCGGCCTTGCCCTTCGGTGGCTTTTTGCTGCGCCAGTTCCCGATTCTGCAACTGATCGAAGTCCCGCTGCTGCCAGTGTTCCTGGTCTACAATCTGCTGGGACCCTTGGCGGGTTTGGTGGTGTTTGCCGGCCTCTACTTTGGGGTTGTCCGCAACGAGCGCATCAGTCACTTCATTCGCTTCAATACGCTGCAATCGGTGCTGATTGGTATTGCCCTTTCGATTGTTGGGCTGCTGTGGTCGATTCTGACGCCGGCCCTCGCCAGCATTCCCCTGTTGCTGGAGACTCTGGCGAATACCGTCTTCCTCGGTGTTGTGGTGGCTTCGGGCTTCAGCATCTTCCAGGCTGTCCAGGGTCAGTACCCGGAGCTGCCGGTCTTCTCGGAGGCAGCTTCGAGCCAACTGCGCTAGGGGCTTAGACGAGATTTATGGTTTGGCGCGGTGTGACAACTCCCCGAGAGCGCCTGTTCTCAGCCTTGGTGTACTTGGTGCCAATTTTGGAAACCTTGGCCTTTGGTGGCACACTGTTTGCGGTGCTGCCGTCTTTGGTCTGGGTTTTTCTGCCGGCTTTTTTGCTGGCGCCTATCTACTTTTTCCCGATTGGCGGCTTGGCGGTGGTGGAGCTGGCCATCTTTTTCGCCCTCTTCATCTTGGTGGTCCGTAACCCTCGCTTGCCGCACTTTCTCCGCTTCAACACCTTGCAGGCGCTGCTGCTGTCCATCCTGGCGGCCCTTTGCCGCATTGTGCTGCAATTGCTGGGTCTGTCTCAGGCTCTGATCAACCCCTTGCTGGGGCAGCAGGGAGCTCTAGCGGCTAGCGGCCCCCTGCTGATCAATGTGTTGGTGACGGCGGTGTTTATTTTTGTCGTCGGCGCATCGCTCTATGCGATCGCCCAGTGCCTGCGGGGACGCTATCCCGACGTGCCTTTGGTGTCTGAAGCCGCCTACGGTCAGGTACGCTGAGCCCCCCTCACCTCTCCCTACCCCTAACGGACTTCTAGGGCGGGAGCGGGCTGGCGGCTGGTGACAGCATTTTCCAAACTGCCAATGCCTTCGATCTCCACCCGCACGCGATCGCCCGGTTGCAGCGGCCCCACCCCCTCCGGGGTTCCCGTGAGAATGACATCCCCGGGGAGCAGGGTCATGATCTCCGAGATGTAGGCCACGAGCTGGGCCGGAGGAAAGATCTGCTGATCAAAGGCGGCCGACTGGCGCGGCTCCGGTTCATCATTTAGAAAGGTCTGCAAGCGGGCTCCGGCACTCAACTCCCGCACGATCCAGGGGCCGAGGGGGCAGAAGCTGTCAAAGCCCTTGGCCCGGGTCCACTGTTGGTCGCGCCGCTGGAGGTCCCGGGCGGTGACATCATTGGCGATCGTATAGCCCCAGATTTTACTCTGGGCCTGGTCCCGGGGGCAGTGGCGCAGGCGCTCGCCGATCACGAGGGCCAGTTCCCCCTCGTAGTCCACCTGTTGGGACTGGGGGGGATAGTCGATGGCCTGGCCGCTGGCGATCGCCGTCGTCGGGGGCTTCAGAAACAATAACGGCTCTAGGGGCACGGCGTTGCCCAGCTCCGCCGCGTGGGCGGCATAGTTCCGACCCACGGCAATGATCTTGGAGGGCGCGCAGGGCGGCAGCAGGGTGTACTGACCCGCCGGGATCGCCTGGGGCAGGGGCTGCCCCCCCAACCAGGGGGGTGCGTCCAGCACCCGGACATTGTGATCCAGTTCTAGCAAGCCGTAGTAGGTTTGCCCCTGCGGGGTGCGAATGCGGACGTAGCGCTGTGTCATTTACGATCTGTCAAGGTAAAAAACTGGGCAAGGCTGGGCCCTCTGCGAAGGGTGAACGAAATTTTACGCGGGATGTTGATACTCCTTAGCTTAGCCCTCACCCCAACCCCTCTCCCAAGTTGGGAGAGGGGCTTCTAGCTCCCCGTCTCCCAGCTTGGGAGACGGAGCCGGGGGAGGTCAACGCGCAGCGGCTTCTCGCAGAGGGGCCCCCGTAACCCTGCTCACGCTAGCGTCGCGGAGCGGTAGAGGGCTACCCTCTGCTCCTTGAACCCTAGCTCAAAATTCAGGGGAGCCGCGCTTTTCTGCGTCCACCTCTCTGCGAGTCAAGGGTCGCAGATTGTTGCTCAGTCGTAGTAAGATTGTAAATCCTTGCTTCTCATTTGCCAGCCAAGGGCAGCCGGAAGCCGTTGAGTCCACAAGGAGATGATTCGATGCCTCGCACTTATGAAATGATGTACGTTCTGCGCCCGGACCTGTCCGAGGAGCATATCAACGCTGCGACCCAGAAATACAACACGATCCTGGCCGACTATGGCGCAACGGAGATTGAGTTGCAGTCTTGGGGGCGGCGGCGACTGGCCTATGAGATTGATCGCTTCCAAGACGGCATCTATATCCTCGTTCACTACCTGGGCGATGGTAGCCAAGTCGCGCCCCTAGAGCGGGCCATGCGCCTCAGCGAAGAGGTCATCCGCTACCTCACCTTGCGCGCCAGCGAAACCAAGTCGCGTCGCTCCAGTGTTTCTCCCGTCGTGGCAACGGCGGCGACGGCGGCTGTAGGGGCTAGCGAGGCGACAGCGGACGACGAAGCTTAAGGGAAGGCTCGACCCGAGGCACGATACTCCGCCCCGGCCTCGGGTTGACGGCCCCGAGCTAAGCCTCAACCTTTTCTTGCACCAACACGAAGGGCTGCACGATCAAGGTGGCGAAGCGAGTGCCGGGGTTTTCGCTCCAGGCGTCGATCTGGCCAGCGGAGGGTTTGCCCAGTTGGTCAGCTCGAATCCAGTTCTGTACTGGCCCCACTTGGTCGCGGGCGATCGCCTCGCCCACGGTGAGGAGGTCTAGCTCGGCCGCCACGACAAACACGGCTTCCCGCTGCACATGGGGAGCCAGCCAAGGCCAGACTGCCTCATCGAGGTTCTCGCTGAGGGCTTGACGGATATCGTTCAGCATCAAAAAAATTGACCCAATGCACTGCTTTCACCCTAGCATGGGCTTCAACGCCCCTGGGCGTGGAGGGCATTGATGGCGGCGGCACAGCGTTCTGTCACAGCCTGGAGTTCATCCCGATCCTTGTTACGGGGGGGATCTAGGGGAGGGCCGATGCGGACCGTCACTGGGACGGGCTGGGGCCAGATCGATTCAGGACTCCAGATCCGCTCCGTGCCCCAGAGGCTCACGGGCAGCAGAGGAGCCTGGGCCTGGGCGGCGATCGCGGCGGCCCCCAGCTTCGGGGCTCCGATCCGGGCATCGGGCGTCCGGGTTCCTTCCAGAAAGAGGCCCACGGCCCAACCAGCCTGGAGGGCCTCGAGGGCGGCTCGCAGAGCACTGCGATCGGCAGCCGCTCGCTTCACGGGGTAAGCGCCGTAGAGGGCGATCGCCTGCTTCAGGAGCGGCACCCGAAATAATTCTTCCTTGGCCATGAAGGCCACGGGCCGCCCAACACAGTTCGACAGCAGCGGCGGATCAAAGTAGCTGGCGTGGTTACTGGCCACCACAAGGGGGCCCGTCGGTGGCACATGGTCAGCGCCCTCAATGCGGCCACGAAAGTAGAAGTGCAGCAGGGGACTGACGACCGACCACTTCAGGGCGTGGTAGAGGACCAAACTCGGTAGCGGTTCGCGGGCGCGGGCAGTCATGGGCAAGGGGGGATACCAGCAGGAGCAGGCCTGGGGAGTTTACTCGGTCTTCGGCCTTGGCCCAGGGTCTTGATTCCAGCGGGATCAAGACCCTGAGCCTGTTTCAGGATAGCGACTGTTTAGCCGGTCGCGGTGGGGAAATTCACGCTGCCCTGGCGCAACACCTGCCAGCCCGCCGCCGTCCACTTGACGACGGTGGAAGGGAGGCCGCTGCCGAGGGCCTGAGTCGCTTCCAGGGGGGGGGCCGCCAAGACGCCGACCTCGGGAAAAGCGGCCGCGATCGCCGCCAAGGTTGCGAGGGGCGGCTCCCCCGAGCGGTTGGCGCTTGTGGTGGCCAGGGGCCCCGTGGCCGCGAGGAGGTCGCGGGCGATCGCCAAGGCCGGCACCCGCAGACCGATGGTGCGGGGGTCCTGGGGGTGCAGGACAGCCGGCACTCGCTCAGAAGCAGGTAAAACCAGAGTGAGGGCCCCGGGCCAGTACTGGTCTGCCAGCACTTGCCACTGCTCCCGCTGAGCAGCGCTCCCGGCCACATAGGGCTCTAAGTCAGCCCACTGAGCCCCCATCAGGATCAGGGGCTTGTCGGGCGATCGCTGCTTGACCGCAAAGATCGCCGCCCCCGCCTCGGGGCGCGTTGCCAGAGCTGGAACCGTGTCCGTGGGGAAGCTCACCACCTGACCCGCTGTGACCCTAGCCAGGAAGTCTGACCAAGCCAGATAGGGCATCGCTACCGCCGCTCCTGCCACCAAGTCGCAATCTGCTCCCGGCGGTTAATCAGGTAAATGCTGACTAGCGTTAACACCGTTCCACTCCATTGAATTGGGCTCAGGACTTCCGCCAACAGCAGGTTGCCAAAGACGAGGGCAAATACGGGGGTTAAAAACGTCAGCGAGGCAAAACTGGTCAGGTTGCCGCTGGCGGCGATGTAGAAGAAGATCGCGTAGGCGATCGCGCTGCCCAAGACCGCCGCATACCCCAGGGCCCACCAATCGCTGCCCGTGAGGTTGGCCACCTGCCCCGACTCCCAGGCCCCCGACAGCAGCAAGAGGGGCAGTCCCCCTAGGATCATATGCCAGCCCGTGGCCACCACCGGGTCCGCATGGCGGCTGACAAAGCGAATACTCACAGTTCCCAAGGCCATGGACAAGGCCGCCAGCAGCATCCACAACTCCCCACTGCTGAACAGGCTAGCCCCAGGCCAGGCCGGTAGCATTGCCGGGCCCCGCAGCCAGCCCAGCAGCCAGGCCTCCGGCAGGCCAATCAGGCTGATCCCCAGCACCCCGATCCCGAGGCCCAGCCAACCCCAGAGGCCGATCACTTCCCCAAACAGCCAACTGGAGAGCAGGGCGATCGCCAGCGGCTGGGAGTCAATCATCACCGACCCGAGACCAGCCCCCGTCCGCGCCAACCCCTCCGCGAGGCAGCTCTGAAACAGGAACCCATCCAGCAAGGCAAACAGGGCGATCCAACCCCAAGCCCGCCAGCCGCGCGGTTGGGGCAGCCCCCAGAGGGCGGCGACGATCAGGATCAGCAGGCCAGCGGGCAGCAGGCGGACACTCGCGACAAACAAGGGCGTTGTGTGGGCGATCGCCCCTTTCATCGCCACCATCGCTGTGCCCCAGAGAAAGAAGGGCGAAATCAACAGGAGCGGCATAGCCCTGCCTAGGGCGGGAACCGGAGAGGACTCAGCAGACATGGGCAATGGGGGGGTTAAGGCTTGCTTAACAATACTTTACCGAACCCGGGCCACGGACGACTGACGCCGCCGCCAACTCCAGGCCCAGGCCGCCATCCCAGTTGGCAACCCCCACTCAGGCCCTCAAAGACCGCTACACTCAAGGGGAGCGAGGCCGGCTCTACCGCCCGGCGGCTCTAGGGAAAATTCTGGTTCCTGGCTAGGGCTAGCCCGAGGTTTCTGCCCTACAGCCCCCTTGCTCATCATCGCTCAGGCCCAAAGGGGTTCTTAGGTTCGGAGGTTTGTGGTAATGCGGAGTGAGACCAGCGATCGGAACTGGGTCGATAGCGGCGATGAGGCTAAGAGGGCCCCGGCTGGCGATCGCCCCGAGGCCGACGATCTCCCGGTTGCCGCTGCCACCACCCTCGTCGTCGTGGAAACAGCCTTCCTCGCCAGCGCCGCCAGCTTGATTTGGCTGATTAACTACTACTTTCCCCTCGGCCCCCTGCTCCGCATTCTCTTCCCGATCCCGATTGCCCTCGTCTACCTACGGCGTGGCGGCCGAGCCGCTTGGATGAGTGCGCTGGTCTCTGGGCTGCTGCTCTCCGTGCTGATGGGGCCAACCCGTAGCATCATGTACATCGTCCCCTTCGGTCTCTTGGGGGTGCAACTGGGGGCCATCTGGCGACGCCAAGGGAGTTGGTACTTCGGCCTGCTGACAGGAATGCTGCTGGGCAGCTTCGGCTTCTTTTTCCGCTTCTGGCTGCTCTCCGTGCTCCTCGGCGAAAATCTCTGGATTTATGCCATCAACCAGGTCTCGGTCTGGGTGGATTGGGCCTTTATTCAACTGGGCATCCTCAACCAGCCCGGCCCGGTGCTGATCCAAGGCCTCGCCATTGGTGCAGTGCTCGTGAGCAATTTGCTCTACACCTTTACGGTTCATCTCGTGGCCTTGCTCATTTTTGACCGTTTGGGCAATCCCATCCCGCGCCCGCCCCAGTGGCTTCAGGTGCTCGTTGAGTATGACTACTAGAGCGCATCGGGCTGACCCGCTGATCTAGCTTGTGCTGGGTCGCTCTAGACTGGCCGCCAAGGAGTGATGGCGGAGCGATCGCCACCAGCGGCCGAGAAGGCGACTCGCCGCATTCGAGTAACCGTAGTAGAAGCGGTCCAGTTCTTTTTCCACCACCGCGCGATTGTTGTAGAGGCTGGCGAGAATGGCGCGGCCAGCATGAGTCATCTCTAAGTAGCGAATCCCCTGAGTCAGGTAGAGAGACACCCCTTGCCAGTAGAACTTAGGATAACCGGAGCGCAACTCCTGGGGACTCTGGTAGCCCATCGCTTTATTACTGCCCGTCTCTTCAAACTCTTGAAACAGGGCCGGCAGTTTGGACAAGTACATCGGGTCGGCTAATTGCCCGATCAGATCCGCCGCCCGAGTCAGCCCTGGCCAATAGTGGGTGTCAGCATGAAGCGTTGTGCGCGGTACGGGGAAGCGCGTGAGTTCAATGTTTAACTGCACCGCCGCGATGTTGATCAAGGGTTGATCGCAAAAGGTTTCTGCCACAAAAAGCTTCCCGCGATCAACGTGATAGGGCGTCAGGCTCGCGCCAGTCGCCTCGGGCTGGAGCCTGACGACCTGGCCATCGACGCCAGTAGCAAAGACCTGCTCCTCAGGACAGTCGTGACGGCAGACCCCTTTCAGATAACCAATGTCATGGCAGAGGAGGGCGATGATGAACTGAAGCCAATCCTGAACAGGCACGGGCTCAGCGCAGAGGTATTTGCCCTGGGCCATCTCTTGGCCGGCGAGAACCACCTGCACCGTGTGATCCAGGTTATGGTAGGGCGCATCACAACTAGCAATCAGCCCCAAAATTTCGCTGGCCGTGGGCTCGATCAGAGCTGCATAGTCCGGATGTTGAGAACCGTAAATATACTGATACTCCGTCTGCAAATAGGCAATGCACTGGTGAATCAGACGCGACGGTGAGGAGTGAGTTGACATCAGAATCTGTACCCGTTCACGACGGCGGTTAGGAGTAGAGGGATCGGGACAAGGCGCGGGACAACTTGGGGAGCCCTCGAAATGGGCAACGCTACAGTGATGCGAGATGGGCGGGGCCAACACCCCCAATCTCTCCGCCAGCCTTGGGCGGAGGACTCGGCCCCTGCGGCCAGCTTTGGGAGCCGGGAGCTGTTAAAGCCTGCTCGTCCCGCAGGGCAGATCAGGGTAGCGCTCACGGGGGAGGCGCGCACCGTGCTTTTCCAGGGATTAAAATCTGTCAGAATAAAAAGCCGTTTGCTTACACCCTTAATGTCTACAACAGCACATTTTCATTAAGAACACGTAAAGCTGATTTCAGCCCGCTCACAGCCGTGGTCAACACGGCTCTGGCAACGGCGTAGGAGTGCTGCTAGAGCCTTCTTTTAGCCTAGCGGGCGCTACGTTTCTCTACCAGCCGCCGTGTGGGTGCTCAGGATTGGGGAGTGAGCTGAGGCAAAATTTGGGGAGCTAGGCTGTTGGATCATGAAGCAAAGGTAGGTGCTAGCGGGTGAACGAAATTTTACGCGGGATGTTGGGACTTCTTCGCTAAACCCTCACCCCAAACCCCTCTCCCAAGTTGGGAGAGGGGCTTCTAACTCCTTTGCTCCCAGCTTTGGGAGCAGGGGCCGGGGGGATGTTGGGACTCCTTCGCTAAACCCTCACCCCAACTCCTCTTCCAAGTTGGGAGAGGGGCTTCTAACTCCCCTGCTCCCAGCTTTGGGAGCAGGGGCCGGGGGATGGAGGCGCGCAGCGGCTTCTCTCAGAGGGGCCCTGTAACACGAAAGAGGGCTACACTCTGCTCCTTGAACCATCGCACAACATTCAGGGGAGCCGCGCTTTTTTGCGTCCACCCTAGACCGGGGCTGCGCCTGCGGTTTCTGGCAACTTGGGCTAGAGTGGGGGGAGAGCTGGCGATCGCTCCAACCCCCGATAGAGCTTGCTGGTTTGTAACCCTTGTGACGACGTGAGTAAACCAATGGCTGCCAACACTCCCCCGGCTGGAGGCTCCTCAGCCCACCCCGATCTTCACATTCCCCCCCCGCGCCCCCTCTACAAGCGGCCGCTGGTCTATGGCTGTGTTGCCGCCTTGTTTGCCTTCGGGGGCGGTCTCTGGGCTTACCGACAGCATCCTGAATGGCTGGTGACCATTGTTGAAGAAGACGCCTCGGGCCGCCGCAATCTCGAAGACCTGCCCGAAGGGGCCAACCCCGAAGACTTGGCTTTCCTCTTTGGCGAAACCGACGAGCTGATCCCCGTGCCCTTGGACGCGATCGAAGTGCCTGAACCGGAGGAAGATAACCAGTCCTCCAGCCTGTTGGGGCAGTTTATGCAGGGTCAGACAGAAGCGGCGACCCCAGACAGCACCCCCGCGCAGCCCACAGCCAATAATCCCTTCCTCAATCCCCCGGCGGCTGCGGACCGGGGGCAGGGGACTAATCCCCTAGCGGCGTTTCTCAATCCCAATAACGAGGCTGCCCCGCTGGGAATGCTGTTGAATGGGGGCGATCGCACCTCTAGCAACCCGCTGCAAGAGGCTCTGAATCAGGCGGGGCGTGCCTCGACGCCAGCGAACGGGGAGGGTACGGCTGCAACCCCAACCACGAACACCCCAACGGTGATCCCCAATCGCTTCAGCATCGATCCCTACACGGGACAGCCGGTGATCCCCAACGACGCAGCCTCCGGTCAGGGGACCGCACCCAGCTACGCAATTCCCGGCCAGGGAGCTGCCCCCAGCTACACTACTCCCGGTCAGATGCCCCTGCCCACCACGGCCGGGGGCTATGATGCCCTGCGGCCGGCTGACCCCCGGGGCAGGCCTGCCCCGGCCGTACCTAACCCCTCCGTGCCGCTACCTTCCAATCGCCGCTCGTCCCTGACTCCCTTGCTAGCTCCTTCCCCCACGGCCCCCGCGCCGACCTCCTCCATGAATCCGGGCGGCCTTCCCGGTCAGCAGTTCACCAGCCCCTTGCGGCAGCAGCAACAGTTGCGGACTCCCAGCGCGGGGATGAACTCGAATCAGTTCCAGCGCATCGGCGGCGGTCAGATTAATACCTTTGGCAATCCCTTGGGGACGCCGGGCTCGGGGCAACCCCAGCCCCAGCGCTAACCCCCCCCGCTTATGGTTAGCTCGATGAATGCACCGGATCTCGACTTCACGCCGCCGGTGTCAGTGATCGTGCCGATCTACAATGGCGCGGCGGATCTACCGGCACTCCTGGCCTGTCTGCAAGCTCAAACCTATCCGGAAGGGCAGGTTGAATACCTGCTGGTGGACAACAATAGTCGCGATCGCACCGCCGAGCTGATCCAAACCGCCAGCCGCACCTGGCCCGCGGTTCGTCTCGTGCAAGAACCGGCGATCCAAAGCTCCTACGCCGCCCGCAACCGGGGCATCTGCGCCGCTCGCTATGACCTGCTGGCCTTCACGGACGCTGACTGCCGGCCGGAGCCTGACTGGCTCCGCTATCTGGTGCAACCCTTGCAACAACCGGAAATCGGTCTGGTGGTCGGTGAGATCCTGGGCTTGCCCGGCCGGACCTGGCTGGAACGCCACGCCGAGCGCCACCAGGTTCTCTCGCAAAAATTCACCCTGGCCCATCCCTTCTGTCCCTACGGTCAGACGGCGAACTTGGCGGTCCGCGCCGCGGCCCTGGAGCGGGTGGGCCTGTTTCGCCCCTACCTGACCACGGGGGGCGATGCTGATCTCTGCTGGCGCATCTTGCGAGAAACGGAGTGGCGCTATGCCTTTGCCCCTCAGGCGATTATCCGCCATCGCCACCGGGCGACGCTGGGGGAGTTTCGCAGCCAGTGGCGGCGCTACGGTCGCTCGAATCGCTACCTCCATGAACTCTACGGTGTGCCGCTGATGCCGGAGTTGACGACCGGGAAGCTCCTCTACCGCCTAGGTCGCTGGCTGCTGAAGGAAGTGCCCAGCACTGGCCTGAAGCGGCTCCAGGGCCGCGCCGAGGGGCTCGATCTGCTCCGCACGCCGATTGACCTGATTGGCTATCAGGCTCGGAGTGCCGGCCAGCGCCAAGCCCGGCTACCGGAGCAGGCTCGCATGATTGAGCCCTGGGCAAAATCACCCGCAGACGGCTGAAGCTCGTGCGCCAACCCCTTGACCTTAACATCAATGTCAAGGTTTAGGGTGGGGAGGTTGCTGCGCTGCCGGAGACCTGCTCGCCATGCTAGAGACCCTTGCCCACCCTCGCCAGTTTCGGGACTGGTGCAATACCTACCCAGAGGCGATCGCCGCCGCCCTCTGTGCCCTGCTGACCCTCACGGGCTGGCTCGCCCTCCTGGGCTCTTGGCTGGGCTTGGGGATCGGACTCCTCCTGGCTGCCTACGGGATCGGCGGCTACGGCAGCGCTCGGGATGGCCTGATGACCCTCTGGCAGGAGCGCGATCTTGATGTCGATCTGCTGATGATCGTCGCAGCCCTGGGGGCAGCGCTGCTGGGCTTTTGGCAACAAACCTACTCGCTGCTCGTGGATGGGGCGGTGCTGATTCTGATCTTTGCCCTCAGCGGCGCGCTGGAAAGCATCGCCATGCAGCGCACGGAGCGCAATGTCCGCAGCCTCATGGCCCTCACCCCGGATCAAGCGCGGCGGCTACAACCGGGGCAGGAGGTGATGGTGGCGACCCAGGACTTGGCCGTGGGCGATCGCCTGCTGATCAAGCCCGGCGAACGCATCCCCACCGACGGCCTGATTCAGTCGGGCTACAGTACGGTCAACCAAGCGGCGATCACCGGCGAATCCCTGCCCGTGGACAAGGGGCCGGGGGATGAAGTCTTTGGCGGCACGCTCAACGGCAGCGGCGCGCTGGTGATCGAACTCCACAAGTCCCCCGCTAGCAGCACCCTTCAGCGCGTCATCCAGTTGGTCGAGCAGGCAAAACGGACGCGGCCGCCTTCCCAGCGCTTCTTGGAACGTTTTGAGCGGGGCTATGCTCGCGTGATCGTGATCGCCGGCCTGGGCCTCATTACCCTCCCCCCCGGATTGCTGGGCTGGGACTGGCAAACGACGATTTACCGGGCCCTCGTATTCCTGGTGGTGGCCTCCCCCTGTGCTCTGATGGCGGCGATCATGCCGACTCTGCTCTCGGGAATTGCCTGCGGCGCTCGGCAGGGCATTCTGTTCAAGGACGGGGGACAGTTGGAGACCCTGGGCCGGGTACGGGCGATCGCCTTCGACAAAACCGGCACCCTCACCACGGGCCAATTGCAAGTGACCCAAGTGCTCCCCGCCCCCGCCGTCGATCGCACGACAGTGCTCCAGGTGGCCGCCTCCCTCGAGGCCTACTCAGAACATCCGGTGGCCCGGGCCGTGCTCCAAGCAGCCACCACCGAGGCGATCGCCCTGCTCCCGGTCGCCGATGTCCAAGCCCAAGTGGGCCAGGGCTTGAGGGGTCGCCTAGACCATCAGACCATCGTTTTAGGCAATACGGGCTTTGCCCTGCCCGGGATCCCCCTCGACCCCAGCCTCACCACCGCTAGCCAGACTCTCGAGGCCCAGGGCCAAACCATCATTTGGGTCCTGCGGGAGCAGCAAGTGCTGGGCCTGATTGCCCTCGCCGATCGGGTGCGCCCCGAGGCGGCCTCCCTGGTGGCCGCCCTGAAGCGCTTGGGCGTGACCTGCACCGTCATGCTGACCGGCGATAACCCCATCACCGCCCAGACCGTGGCCGCGAGCGTGGGTGTGGATACGACCTATGCCAACCTCCTCCCGGCCGACAAGGTGGCGATCCTGCAACGCCTCCAGCGTCAGTACCAGACGGTGGCCATGGTCGGCGATGGCATCAACGACGCCCCGGCCCTAGCCCAGGCCTCCGTGGGCATCGCCATGGGCGGAGCCGGCAGCGATGTCGCCCTCGAGACAGCGGACATCGTGCTCATGGCCGACCGCCTCGACAAGCTGGAGGCAGCCATTCGCCTCGGCCGCCGCTCCCAAAGCATCGTCCGGCAAAATATCACCCTAGCCTTGGCTTCCGTGGCGGTGCTGCTGATCGCCAACTTCTGGGGGGAATTGAGCTTGCCCGCCGGGGTGCTCGGTCACGAAGGCTCGACCCTCCTCGTTACCCTGAACGGTCTCCGGCTCCTGCGCGCTTAGAGCTGGAATGATCCCTCCTAGGGGTGCATCTCCCTTGGGAGACTCCCCTTCGCCCTCCTTGGGAGAAGGGGCCGGGGGATGAGGGCTACGGGATGCCAAGTCGATCATCCGGCAAATTGGGCTCTTGGAGAAATTGTTCTTTGAGAGTCATCGCGATTTTCCTGGCCGTTGGTCAAGAGGTGGCGTAGTCGGTGAATTGGCGTTTGAAGGGAGAGTGGAAGCCGATAACGATGTCGCTTTTGGGGATGCCGAGGGCGACGAGTTCGGCGGCGATGCTGTTTTCGGTGCCGTTGTGCTGGAGCCAGACTTTGCCGTTTTTGATGTCGAGGTGTTAGAGCTGGAATGATCCCTCCTAGGGGTGCATCTCCCTTGGGAGACTCCCCTTCGCCCTCCTTGGGAGAAGGGGCCGGGGGATGAGGGCTACGGGATGCCAAGTCGATCATCCGGCAAATTGGGCTCTTGGAGAAATTGTTCTTTGAGAGTCATCGCGATTTTCCTGGCCGTTGGTCAAGAGGTGGCGTAGTCGGTGAATTGGCGTTTGAAGGGAGAGTGGAAGCCGATAACGATGTCGCTTTTGGGGATGCCGAGGGCGACGAGTTCGGCGGCGATGCTGTTTTCAGTACCGTTGTGCTGGAGCCAGACTTTGTCGTTTTTGATGTCGAGGTGGAGGATGCAGCCGTAGACCCGGCGACCGTTTTGCCAGCCGACTTGCACAAGTTGGTAATGATTGCGATCGGTATCGAAGATGGTTTGAGTTTCGACATCTGGATCGTTGTTGTCGAAGTCTGCATAGTCTTGCAGCAGTTTTTGAATCTGCTGGCGATACTGCTCCAGTTTAGTCATTGACCCCGATACCTCAAATAGGACTCTTAACCTTGCATCCAAGATTCTGAATCAACACCTAACGTTGCCCATCACTCACCGCAGTCAGCATCGAATACTTGGCAGATAACCTCTCAGCAGTCAGTGTGCATGGGCGTTGTTATGTCCGCTGCACCTGAACTTAAATTTGCTTTTACAGTGGTAAATACAGTACAATACCTTTCCATTCCGCTTGTTCGCTACAATCTACCAGCAGCAGCAATTCGTCGATTGCTTGTCGAATAGGCATTCGATCGTTAACCACAAACATCCCTGCCATCGATTCTCCTTGAACCAAGCGGTTGTAAGCAAAATCTGGCATCGTTGCCCGATCGTGAGTGAGCAGAATACGATCGTGAGTACCTGCCCAGGCTAAGATTGCTAGATCGTCAATTTCCCGCAAACCAACATCTTGGACTCTAAGCAAATCAAGGTTGGGATGGCGCAGTAGCAATCCCCGAACGATGTCACCATTGAAATTTTCATCACTCAACAACCTCAACATATTCGCTGCTAAGTATTTCGCTGAGACAGTAAACGAGCGCGGATAGAACTCAAATCAGGCTGAATCTCAGCTAAACGTTGCTGCACGACCTCAGCTAACTGCTCTCTCTGGCTTAAATAGTCCTCTACAGCATCTTGATGCCGCAGGTAATAGCCAATTGTGTTGTAGACATCAGACAGGGATAAAGTCGAGTACCGATTCACAATAGACTCAGGGGACGCACCATCTTGAAACGCTCGAATTACCGTCTCCAGCAAAACCCTTGAATTCCCAACTCGCACAGATCCAGTTTCATCCTCCCAAAGAGGTGGTGTTTCACGCTCTAAAACAAGACTCATGAATCTTAAGAACTCCTCTCTCAGGTACACAACGATCGTAACTTAATGCAACGCCATTGGATTTATTTAGATACTGATTAGTACCTTGAGTTCTTTGCCTGATTTTAGGGGATTTAATGTTCCCACCTGACTGCCTCCATCACCCGCAAGCAGCCCAGTGCCAGCCGCTTGTCCGGCGCGGTTTCGGGTTCTTGGAGAAGTTGTTCTTTGAGAGTCATCGTGGTTTTCCTGGCCGTTGGTCAAGAGGTGGCGTAGTCGGTGAATTGGCGTTTGAAGGGAGAGTGGAAGCCGATAACGATGTCGCTTTTGGGGATGCCGAGGGCGACGAGTTCGGCAGCGATGTCGTTTTCAGTGCCGTTGTGCTGGAGCCAGATTTTGCCGTTTTTGATGTCGAGGTGCAGGCTACATCCGTAGATTCGGCGGTCGTCTTGCCAACCGACGTGGACAAGTTGGTAGTGGTCGCGAACGGTATCGAAAATGGTTTCGGTTTCGACTTCGGGATCGTTGCTATCGAGATCGGCGTAGTCCTGCAATAACTTTTGAATCTTTTGGCGATACTGCTCTAGTTCAACCATTGATCGATAACCTCCTGGGCTGGTCGATAAATCAGAAGCTTTAACTGCTGGCTGTTAATGATACTCTGAACAAATTGGGAGGCGAAAAACGACGTATAGACATCGCGTGGTACGGCAAGGTAGAGCGTGTAGTCTGGATACTGTTCAGCTATCAAGGTTCGGTAGCTGATATATTGACCGAGCGCGGTGTGGAATTCAGAAACGGCGGAGTTCTGGATAAAGCTTTTCACTTCAACAGCAATTTTCTGTCCTTCGCGTTCAGCCGTCAGGATTTTCTCGGCTCCCAGATCGACGTAGAGTTTACCGAGTTCGTAGCGAAGTTGTAGCGGATCGTGGGTGATTGTCCAGCCGTCTTTCTCCAGCGATCGCCGTACGATGTCATGAAAAGCATCCTTTCTAGACATACTCTTACGAAAACTACTGAAGCATTCAAATCGCCTTTTCGGACGCAGATGAACTTTGCATCCTACCGATAACTCAACCTCGTTCCGGTGCAGCGGGGTTGTTATGCTGTGTCAACTTTAGTTTTCACCAAAGAATTCTAAGGTTCTATTCATAAAGTTCTGTTTCCATACTTCTTGTACTCTCTTAACCAACCAATCATCTAGACCACCAATTTGGCTACCATATTGCCCAAGTACATCGTCTCTATAGCCACGCCCTTGACCCCATCTATTTCGAGCGTAATCCCAAAATTCATTAGAGTAGGTTTGTGGAGCAAGTCTACATCTAATACAGTCGCAAATTTCTTGTCCGATCTCAATAATAGATTTTTCAAAATATTCATCTATTTGTTCTCTTAAGATTTGCATGACAGGTTTAAGTCCTGATTCTTCTGAGGCATGTTCTTCAACAAATTCAACAGCACCTATAATTTCTGCCTTCGACTCAAGCAGCCTGTCTCTAAGCAATACTTCTGCAACAATAGAACCCTCAAAATATATATCTATATTTCGCAAATCATAAGTGCCAAACCTATTATTTATTGCGCGAAAAATCATCACATGGTAACTCTCAAGGTGAGTTTTATATCTACTCTCAAAACTACTTAAAAACCCTGTATTTCCATGAGATTCGATAGTTTTTTTTAGAACATTCACCATTTCCTTTTCCTGAGGGCTTAACACTCCCCCATTTTTAATATTTTGAAAAATTTTCTCATACTCTTCTATTTCTTGAAAGAAAGTTTGTTCTCTTCTGCAAATCAAGCCATTGATGGCATCTAAAACCTCAGTTCTTGCATCAGAAACGTCACTCTTTTCATACTGAGATTTTAGGATATGTTCCTCATTGTAGAACTGAAGGGCATCATAAAAGAAAATATTTTCCGGCAAGAACTTGATGCTCTCTCCCGCGAAAGCATCATCGATCTGATCTTTTCTAACCTCAATCCCTTCGTATCTGTCTTCTACTTTCCCATCCAAGTTAACAACATCTTCAGGCTCGCCCTTTCGAGGTAGAACCAGTAACGCTACTTTTGTATCAATATCTCTCGATTCTCGCGTCAGGTATCTCTTCAATAGCTCGCTTACATTGCTTGGAGCAGCCAAAAATTGTTCTGCAAACAGACAGATCGAATTGTCCTGGCTACGAATATAATCAGACAAGTCTTTTCTATCTCTGGCATCGTCCATGCCTCTTGTGTCGATAATTGATCTGAGGCGAGGATATTTACTAAAGTCAATTAGCTTATTACTAACGCTTACATAAATTCTTTTGGGCAAAGAGAATTTATCCATTTTCCCAAGATTTAGATTGCTAAAATTATCACGCAACCATTTCTTCTCACCTTCTACATTTTCAAAGTTCTGAAGAGATTCTAAACGGGTTTGATTTCTATCTGATAAAGCTGCTCTTTCAAGAACAGACCTTAAGAAGCTATCAAGACTTTCGGATGATTGGGCAAGCTCAGATACTTTATCTACACGCTTTCCATCAATCTGAGGGTTTGGAAGATCAGTGATGTTTCTAATGGCTCTAAGGATCTCAAGAGGTGGTACTTTAGGTGTTAAATCAGATACTTTTGAGCTTTGATCGTGCTCCTTATTCCAGAAGAAAATGCAGACTTCCCTAATAACTTCTTCAATCTCATCATCACTGTATGGCTCTATCTCAAGGAAACTCCTATCAGATGTGGAGGGCTGTATGACAATTTCACAGATAGTTGTCCTTCCTGCTCCTCTAGATAGCAATTCACTGATTTTGTTAACCGTCGTTCCGGTTTTACCAACAGGCTTTTTTTCTTCTAGAAGTAGGTCAAACAGATGGCATATAGCTGTGGTTTTGCCAACACCTATTTTTCCGATAAAAACCAAATTATAGTCTTGTATCTCGAGTAGTGATTCGATTCGTTCTAGACGTGCCAAAACGCTTTTAAGCGAGTTTATCGAGCAGCGAATGTTCACAAGGGAACGAGCAATCCTCTGACCTTGGATGTTTTGCTCTAATACTCTAATCTCAGATCCTATCTGTCCCTTTAGGTCTTGGACACGTTGTATACTCATATACAAATAATTAGGATGTAACCCTTAGCTAGTTTGACATTTGAAGGCTTTTACCGTGATGTAGACCAACTCTACGACCACTTCTTCCAGAATAGCACTGCCCAACTGCCTGCGTAAAGCTTGTGCGGTTTCTTGGGCGCTAGCTGCCCGCTCAGCGCGATCACCGCTCCATTACGGCAACCATCGAGGCAGCGATCGCCAAGCTGGTGGGTAAAGCGGCTGGCGATCGCCGCGCTCATTTATTTTGCATCCGGCTCCACCCAGCGGCCATCAGCCTTGATTAGCTCAATCAGTTCCGCGACACCATTTGCTTCCGGCACCCGCTTGATTTCCTCGCGGCCGCGATAGAGAGAGATATAGCCCGGTTGCTTGCCGACATAGCCATAGTCCGCATCCGCCATCTCGCCCGGCCCATTGACAATGCAGCCCATCACCGCAATATCCAGACCCGTCAAATGCTTCGTCGCCTCGCGCACCTTGTGGAGCACCTCCTCCAGATTGAACAGCGTCCGGCCGCACGACGGGCAAGCCACATACTCCACCATCGTCTTGCGTAGACCCAGCGCTTGCAGAATGCTGTAGCAGACCGGGATCTCCTTCTCCGGCGCTTCCGTCAGCGAGACCCGGATCGTATCGCCGATGCCTTCTGCCAACAGCGTACCGATGCCCGCCGTCGATTTGATGCGGCCGTACTCGCCATCGCCCGCCTCCGTCACGCCCAAATGCAGCGGGTAATCCATGCCCAGGTCGTCCATGCGCTTCGCCATCAGGCGATAGGCCGCCAGCATCACCGGAACCCGCGACGCCTTCAGGGAAAGGACAATATTGCGAAACTCCAGCGACTCGCAGATGTGGATAAACTCCAGAGCCGACTCCACCATCCCTTCCGGCGTATCGCCGTAGGTGAACAGCATCCGCTCCGCCAGGGAGCCATGATTCACCCCGATCCGCATGGCCTTGCCCTGGTCGCGGAGGGAGATGACCAGTGGCTCCAGCGTTTCGCGGATCTTGTCGCCGATCTCGGCAAATTCTGCGGCTGTGTATTCCGTGCGATCGCTCTTCGGCTTCTCAAACACATAGAGACCGGGGTTAATCCGCACCTTATCGACGTGCTTCGCCACTTCTAGGGCGATCTTCATGCCGTTGTGGTGCACGTCGGCGACGAGGGGCACGGGGCGGTAGGTCGCAGCCAGCTTTTCCTTGATCGTTGCCAGGGCCTTGGCGTGGGCCAGGCTCGGCACCGTGACGCGGACAATTTCGCAACCGATCTCGTGGAGGCGGCGGATGCCGGCCACCGAGCCGTCGATGTCTAGAGTGTCTTCATTGATCATCGACTGCACCACTACCGGATGGCCGCCGCCGATGGTGACAGCACCGACGCGCACCGGGCGGGTTTTGCGGCGGTGGATCGTGGTGTCAAATTCCGGGGCAGCGGTGGTTGGTAGGGGAAATTCCAGAGTTTGCATGGCTGGATGGTGGGGGTTTGGGCCTGAGCCGAAGCGACTTTTGCTTCTATTTTTGCAAATTGTGGGGCCTTCGCGTCAGCTACCCCTCGGCGGATTGTGGCGCCCTGAGGACCCGTTGATCCGGGGGAACTCGCTACACTGGGAGTCTAAGTCTTTAGGCCAGTGCTCGTTATCCCATGATCGATCGTGCTGTGAATGCCCCCGCTGTTGCTGCCTCGCTGCGTTCCTTGGCTGTTGCTCCCCGGCAAGTGCTGCGGGGTCGCCATGCTCTGGCGCAAGCGGGGGCAGCGATCGCCCGTCTCGGGCAGCGCCCCCTGCTCGTAGGGGGCGATCGCTCCCTGAGCCTCGTGGAGCCCCTGTTAGCCCAGGCCCTGGCTCCCCACGCTCGGCCCCTCGCCAGCGCCAACTATCGCCCCGACTGCTCTGAGCCCACCCTGGCGGCGTTGCACCAAGCAGCGCAAGCTCATCAGGCCGATTGCATTCTGGGCACGGGCGGCGGCAAGGCCCTGGATGCGGCCAAGCTCCTGGCGCACCAGCGGCAGGTGCCCGTGGTGACGATTCCCACCTCGGCGGCCACCTGTGCTGGCTGGACAGCCCTAGCGAATGTTTACTCCGAGGCCGGGGCCTTTCAGTACGATGTTGGGCTGGCCAGTTGCCCGGACCTGCTGGTGTTGGATTATGACCTGGTGTTGACCGCCCCGCGCCGGACTCTGGTGGCGGGGATTGGGGACGCGATCGCCAAGTGGTACGAAGCCGCCGTCAGCAGCGGTGATTCTCAAGAAACCCTGATCATCGCCGCCGTGCAGCAAGCGCGGGTGCTCCGAGATCTCCTGTTCCAGAAGGCCGTTGTGGCCCTGGAGCATCCTGGCAGTGCCGACTGGCAAGAGGTCGTCGATGCTTGCGCCCTGCTTGCCGGAGCCATCGGCGGCCTGGGAGGGGCCCAGTGCCGCACGGTCGCCGCCCATGCCGTTCACAACGGGCTCACCCATCTGCCGGCCAGCCATGACTACCTCCACGGCGAGAAAGTGGCCTATGGCATTTTGGTGCAACTGCGTCTCGAGGAACTGGTGCAGGGCAGCCAACTGGCGATCGCCGCCCGGGAGCAACTGCTCCAGTTCTATCGCCAGATCGGCCTCCCCCAGACCCTCGATGATCTCGGCCTTGCCAACGTCAACCTCCGCGAACTACGCCAGGCCGCTGACCTGGCCTGCGGGCCCCAGTCCGATATTCACCACCTACCCTTTGCGGTGACACCGGAACTGCTGCTCGCGGCCATGGTGTCTACGGCGGTGGGGAGCAGCGAGTGGGGAGTGGGGAGTCGGGAGTCGCCGGCTCACGGATGCAGGCCATCGCGATGAACGCGGCCAAGCGGGCCTCCCGCGCGAGCTTGGCGCACCCACGTCTCCAGGCCGGCCCGGGTGGGGGTTCCCTGGGCCGTGAATCCCCAGATGGCTCGCTTCTGCTCCGGCCCGTAGCTCAGATGCAGAGGGCGATCGCCCCCGTAGAAGTAGAGCGAGTCGAAGGGTAATCCCTGAGCTAGGAGCCAATCGACAACGCGATCGCTCGGCTCCTGAGCAATCAAAAAATCGCAAGCAGCCCCACCGCGCTCGCAAAAGAGGCGACCCGTGCGATTCCGTTCAGCGGCCATGTGCTGGTCGCGGCTGGGCGCAATGCGGCCATACTTGCGCCCCGTGAGCGGATCATGTCGGTTCAAGTAGCGCCGTAGATCGACGGAGCAAAACCCGTAGGTCAACTGAAAGCGTTCCCGGCCGTAGTGCTCGATAATCGGGTCTAACAGAGTCGTGGCTAGGGCTTGCAGGGCCGCCAGGGAGGCCTGCCCCTGGCGCGGGTACGGGTCAATCTGGGCGGCGAACTGGTGGTAGGTCGCGGTGCAGGTGCAGAATTCCCCTAGGGTCAGGTATTGGCCTAGGGGGAGCCGGTCCGGGTGCTCGGGGCGAGGTTCCGCCGTCATGCTAGCGAGTCTCAACGCTGCTGTGAGACGATTGTAAGGTGAATGCAACCCTCACTGAGTGATTAGCCTGTGGACTCGTCTACGCTCTGGCTCCTCCTCCTGCCCCCCTTGGCGGGAGGCTTGATTGGTTACTTCACCAATGATCTCGCCATTCGGATGTTGTTCCGGCCCTATCAAGCCCGGTATCTGGGCGCTTGGCGCATTCCCCTCACTCCGGGTCTGATCCCGCGCAACCAGGAACGCCTCGCTCGGCGGGTGGCGGATACGATCATGTCCTCCCTGCTGACACCGGAGGAAATCCAGGAGCTGACGCGGCGGTTACTCCAGCCGGAACGGGTGCAGGGGGCCTTGCTCTGGCTGTTGCGCTTGGCCCTGGAGCAGTTGCAGAGCGATCGCGAGGACAAGACCGCCCGCGTCGTCGCTGACATCCTGCGGGACTTGGGGGGCGACTCCCTGCCCCGACTGTTGCGGGCCCTGGCGCGCCGGGATGATTTTCTCGAAGAGCAGATCAATCGCATCTTTGACCGGATCTTGCTTGATTTCCAGCTCAGCGACTATCAGGCCCGGCAACTGGCCGATTGGCTCCTGCAAGTGGCGCTTCCGCCCGACCTGCTGCGTCAGGCCCTGATCGACTTCCTGACGGACCGTAATATTCAGATCGTTGACGAGGGCTTTCGAGAAAAGACCAGCGGGACTACCTGGGTCGTGGCGAATTTAGTCGGGATTCGCAATAGCCTGCTGCGCCTGCGGACGTTTTGCCTGGATGAGAAAGAGGTGGCCAACGCCCGCCTCAAGGAGTTCATTCTCTCTCTGGAAATTCGCGATCGCCTCCGCCTCTGGCTCCAAAGCCTCTCCTTGCAAAACCTGCCCCTCTCCACCGTGCGCCAGCTCCGCAAAACCGCCCGGGCGACCGTGCGCGATTACGTCCAGGAAAAGGGGGCTGTTCTTCTTCAGGATCTCAGTGCCTCCCTGGACTGGAATCAGATCGCGCTGCTGCTGATCCGCCGCCTGCGGACCTCCAGCGCGGTGAACGCCTCCCTCGAGGCCGTCAGTTTTGAGTTGGCGCTGATTCTGGAGCGCTACTTGGAGAACGACCTAGAGCACTTAGTCACCCAAGTGATCCCCATCCTCTCCATCGATGAGTTGGTGGTCGAGCGGGTGATGGCCACTTCCCCGGCGCAACTGGAGGCCACCATTCAGGGCATTGTCCGCAGCGAGTTGCAGGCTATTGTCAACCTGGGCGGGGTCTTGGGAGTGGTCATCGGGGGCTTGCAGGCCGTGGTGCTCTGGCTGCGTTGAGCGCGGGGGGCCCCGCCGCCATCAGGGGCGATCGCCCGTCCCCAGCCAGCGCCAGAGGGGGTGACGATGGCCCCGACGGTGAATCCTGTCCCATTGGCGCTCGAGACGGCGGAGATCCTGGCGCGAGAGCCCGAAGAGAATATTCCGGCTCTGCCACACCAGCACCGCCGCCGTACTGCCCAGGCAGAGACCAAGGCTGAGGGTGGCCCAGGGGTGAGCCCCTAAGTGGTAGTGAACCGTAGCCCAGGTGAAGCGCTCCAGGGCCAGGGCGATGCCTTCCCGCAGGGACCAGAGGGCAAAGGGGGCTAGCAGGAGCCAGCAGAGGGCCACAAACAGCCAGCGGCCCCAGACGGAGAGTTCGTGCAGCCGCCGCAGGGGAGGGCTGAGGGCTTCGGGGCGGCGATCGCCCGCAGGAGGCTTCGGTACAACCATAGGCCGGGTCAGCACATCCGGTTGAAGGCACTCAATCAAGAGGCGTCATCAAGGGGGGGGGCCGGGGCCAGGGCCCCCGCCGGGGCCGCTTCTTGTCGCTCGCGCCACTTCGCCAGCAGTGTACTGGCGACAAAAATACTAGAGTAGGCTCCTGCGATAAAGCCAATGATCAGGGCTAGAGCGAAGAACTTCAGGGTCTCACCACCGAAGATAAAGATCGCAATCAGGGGCAGGGTCGTGGTCAAGCTGGTGTTGATCGATCGGGTCAGGGTTTGGTTCACAGCCTGATCTACGATGTCATCAAAGCTGGTTTCCGGTTCGCGATTCGCATTGGTTTCCCGAATGCGATCATAGATCACCACCGTGTCGTTGACCGAGAAGCCGATGATCGTCAGCAGGGCCACGAGGAAGAGGCTGTCCACTTCATTGCCCATCGTCAGGCCCAAAACCGCAAACACCCCCGCCGTAATGGTGACATCATGGAACAGAGCCAGAATGGCGAAGATGGCGTAGTCAAACTGGAAGCGGAAGCTGAGGTAGACGACGATGCCAAAAAAGGAGACGATCAGGGCCAGCAAGCCCGAAGCAAACAGTTCCTGGCCAATCGTCGGTCCCACCGTGTCGATCTGGGTCAAATCAGCGTCAAAATCCCCCAACTCGTTGGCCAGCAGCGTTTGCAGCTCTGAGCGCTGATCAACGTCCAGGGTTTTCGTCCGCACCGAGAGGGTGTAGTCCTCCACGACTTGGATCGAGCTGCCAGCCAAGTCCTGCTCTGCGAGCAGATCGCGCACCGCCGCAACAGAGATGGCCTGCTCCGGGGTACAGGTCGCATCCTCTACACAGGCCAGGGTGAGTTGCAGGCGTGTGCCACCGATAAAGTCGAGGCCGGGGCGAATGGGGGCGTTGAACTGCACCAGCGAGAGGCCGATGGCGATCGCGCTGAGCACCAACAGGCTCGCAGAAACGGCCCACCAGAGGCCGCGCCATTTCGTAATGTGAAGTTTCATAGCAGCGCTGAGAAGGATTGCATCGGCGAAAAGCAGGCTCTAGGTCTTGGCGGGGGCAAGCTTGGGGCAAAAAAGTTCTGGTCGCTGACGCACCCCAGGCAGTCCCAGCACCACCATCAGCATCAGCGTGCGGCTACAGGTCAGGGCGGTAAACATACTCACCAGGACTCCGATGGCCAGGGTCAGGGCAAAGCCCTTCACCAGGCCAGAGCCAAACCAGAACAGGGCGGCACAGGCAATCAGGGTCGTCACGTTGCTGTCGAGAATACTGGAAAAAGCGCGATAAAAGCCCGATTCTACCGAGCGATAGAGGGTTTTGCCCGCGCGCAACTCCTCGCGGGTGCGCTCAAAGATCAGCACATTGGCATCCACGGCCATACCAATGCTGAGAATGAAGCCCGCGATCCCCGGCAGAGTCAGGGTCACGCCGATCAGGGCGTAGCAAGCCAGGGTCAGAATGGTATAGATCGCCAGGGCGATGTCCGCAATGAGGCCGGGGAGGCGATAGTACACGGCCATAAACACCAGCACCAAGATCAAGCCCGACAGGCCGGCCACGATACTGCGATTGACGCTATCGCGCCCCAGGGTGGCGCCAACCGTGCGATTTTCCACCACCTCTACTGGGAAGGGCAGGGCGCCGCCCCGCAACTGTACCGCTAGGTTATAGGCCGCCTCTGAGTCAAAGTTGCCGGTAATCGAAGCCGTGCCCCCCGTGATGCCGGTCGCGGCGTACTGGGCATCCACCCGGGGCGAACTGATCAGCTCATTATCCAGGAAGATCCCAAGACCGCGACCCGTGCCTGCCACTTGGCGGGTCAAGTCCGCAAAGAGTTCGCCGCCTTCGGTGTTGAAGTAAATAACGACTTCCCAGCTATCCGTCGCGCCCGTGGGGCGAGCCTGGGCGTCGCGGAGGTCCTTCCCGGTGAGTTCGCTGGTCGCAAATAGGGCTCCGATGGCTTCGCTCACGGCGTTCAACTGCTCTTGTTGTGCGGCCAGGGCCTCTGGATCGGGTGTTTCTTCTTCACGCAGGGCGGCGATCTCCAGTTGCAGGAGCCCCTGTTCCTGGAAGAGGCGGCTAAACTCGGCTTCGGTATCCGGCTTTTGGGTGCGGAAGTCCAGTTGGGCCGTCCCGCCGAGAATGCGCTCGGCTTGACCGGGGTCACTCACTCCCGGCAGTTGGACTACGAGCTGGGTGTTCCCCACGGTCTGGACGATGGGCTCCGCCACCCCGAGGCTATCAATGCGGTTGGCGATCACCTGCTTCACGTCGTTGAGGTTGTCGAGGGTGATGGTGGTGATCTCCTCCGTGGGCTGCACCTCGAGGGTGAGCCGGGAGCCCCCCTTGAGGTCGAGGCCCTGGTTGAGGGGGAAGCGCAGGAGCACGGCGATCGCCATGACCGTCAGGAGCAGAATCGCAATAAACGTTGAGCGCTGTCTCTGCATGGGTAAAAGGGGAAGGGAAAACCTAGAGCTGCTGGGACATCAGCTTGCGGACAGCCTCAACAATCTGCGGCGGCTGCACGATGGTGTGATACTCCAACGTCCCATTGTAGGGGGTGGGAATATCCTGGGACGAGAGCCGAATCACGGGAGCATCCAGTTCATCAAAGAGCTGCTCGTTGATCAGGGCCACCAATTCCGCCCCAATGCCCCCAGTTTTCATGCACTCTTCCACAATAATGACCCGGTGGGTCTTGCGGATGGACTCACCAATCGTCGCCATATCGATCGGTTTGAGGGAAATCAGGTCAATGATTTCGGGATCATAGCCCTCCCGTTCGATCTCTTTCAGGGCCTGGGTGCAGTGGTGGCGCATCCGCGAATAGGTCAAGATCGTGACATCCCGGCCGGGGCGCACTAGTTCCGCCTTGTCCAAGGGACAGAGGTACTCGTGGCTGGGGAGGTCTTCCTTGAGGTTGTAGAGCAGGACGTGTTCAAAGAAGAGCACGGGGTTATCGTCTCGGATCGCCGCCTTGAGCAGCCCTTTGGCGTTGTAGGTAGTCGAGCAGGCGACGATCTTGAGGCCGGGGACGGCGTGGAAGTAGGCCTCAAGACGCTGGGAGTGCTCGGCCCCCAGTTGGCGACCCACGCCCCCCGGCCCGCGAATGACGATCGGGATCTTGAAGTTGCCGCCGGAGGTGTAGCGCAGCATTCCGGCGTTGTTGGCAATCTGGTTAAAGGCTAGGAGCAGGAAGCCCATGTTCATGCCTTCGACGATGGGCCGCAGGCCGGTCATCGCAGCCCCCACCGCCAGGCCGGTAAAGCTGTTTTCGGCGATCGGGGTGTCTAGGAGGCGCAGGTCGCCGTAGCGCTTGTACAGGTCCTTGGTGACTTTATAAGAGCCGCCGTAATGGCCGACATCCTCGCCGAGGACAAACACGGTTTGGTCGCGCGCCATTTCCTCGTCGGTCGCCTCGCGCAGGGCGTTGAACATCAGCGTTGCTGCCATTGCTGTCTCTTCGGACTACATTGATTGATCACAAATCTCCAGCATACAAAAAATCGTATCATCTGCACGCCCTGGCCCTAATTCGGACGGACCCCAGGAGGGTGAACGAAATTTTGCGCGGGATGTTGGTACTCCTTCGCTAAACCCTCACCCCAAGCCCTCTCCCAAC
This sequence comes from uncultured bacterium, assembly GCA_964397305.1. GTDB lineage: Bacteria > Cyanobacteriota > Cyanobacteriia > Cyanobacteriales > Spirulinaceae > JAAUTY01. The sequence continues at coordinate 44,938 of CAYNIP010000005.1, read as the reverse complement.
TTGGGAGAGGGGCTTCTAACTCCCCTTCTCCCAGCTTTGGGAGAAGGGGCCAGGGGATGTAGACGCGCAGCGGCTTCTCGCAGAGGGGGCAAACTTGCCTAACTGAGATGCACCCGATGCAGACGGGGTTAAATGCAAATGAATCGCTTTAGCACCGGGAATGTCAAAATGGATCTCGAAGACGAATTAATCCTGTACCGGCCTCGGGAGAATTGTTTTATGACTGCAACACAAGTCTCGGCGCGTGAACTGTTCCAAGCCGCCTACGAAAATCGCTACACTTGGGATCAGAGCTTTCCGGGCTACACCGCTGATGTGACCTATCAGGCGGGCGATCGCCAATGGAGCGGCCAAGCTCGCGTTGGTGCTGACCTCAAGGGCGAGGTCAACGGCATCGATGACGAGAGCGCCACCAAAGTGATCGCCAACCAACTCTGGGAGATCGCTATCCACCGCGTCCGCCGCCCCTTCGAGCAGACCCACGGTGAGAACACCTTCCAGTACGGCGAGACCGATGCAACCGGCGCGGTCGAAATCTTGGTCGGCGGCAAGGCAACGGGCGATCGCTACAAAGTCCGCCACAACGAGGTCTGCCTCGTTCACCGCCACATCCACGGCACGGTCGTGACCATCAACACCTTTAGCAGCCACGATACGGGCGCGGGCTACCTCTCCCACCGCTATGATTCGGTCTACCACGACCCCCAGACCGGCGCGCAACGGGGCGGCCGCAGCCTGTTCACAGACGAATACGAGCGGGGGGGAGATTACAGCATCCTCAGCTCCCGTCGCATTGAAACGGAAACCGAGTCCGGCACTGAAGTGCAAGAATTTCGCTTCACCAACATCCAGTTGCTCTAACGGGACATGACAGGCCGGTTTGCCTATACCACCGTTGTCGCGATCGCCAGCCTCGGCCTGGCGATCGCTCTCCCCAGCCCCGCCTTGCCACCGCCGGAGGACGTGCCCGAGGAAGTCCTGAGGACGGAAATTATCCTGGAGGGGCGATCGCCCCTAGACGGCCAGCCCCTGACCGCCGCTGAGTACGCCGAACTCCAGGCCCAGCTTCAAGAGCCGGGGTTTGCCCCCCCCATCAACCCCAAAGTGCGCGAACTCCTGTTCCTGCTCCGCCTGCGGGGCTTCCTCAACACCATCCTGCCCCTCGTGAATTTCTGAGGGCAAAACTCCGTTGCAGCCCCCCGCCAAACGGCGGCCCCGCTGACTGGACAAAGGCCCCAAAATGCTAAATATTAACTGTATTCGCGGTTCCTAAACCTTAATACGGCCCGCCACTGCTCAGCGTCAGCACTGAACCTCGATTCTATCCACTTCCCAGCGACTCATGATCATCGACCCCGAACAGATTGATAAAATTGTCTGGAATCACCACCACGACCCCTTCGAGGTCCTTGGGCCGCATCCCCTCGAACAGAACGGCAAAATCGAGAGCTGGGTTGTGCGCGCCTACTTACCCAAAGCCCAGGCAGTTTGGGTCATCTGTCCGGACGAGCGCCAAGAGTATCCGATGCAGCCCGTGCATCACCCCAACTTCTTCGAGTGCAAGCTTGACCGTACCGAACTCGCCAACTACCAACTGCGGGTGCGCGAAGGCAGCCACGAGCGCGTGATCTACGACCCCTACGCCTTCCGCTCCCCCAAACTGACCGACTTTGACCTCCACCTCTTCTCCGAGGGCAACCATCACCGCATCTACGAGAAGATGGGGGCTCATGTTATGGAGCAAAACGGTGTCCAAGGCGTTTACTTCGCCGCCTGGGCTCCCAACGCTCGCAATGCCTCGATCATCGGCGATTTCAACCAGTGGGACGGCCGCGAACACCAAATGCGGAAGCGTCCCAATGGAATCTGGGAACTCTTTATTCCTGAGCTGGGGGTTGGTAGCCACTACAAATACGAGATCAAAAACTGGGAAGGGCACATCTACGAAAAGTCCGACCCCTACGGCTTCTACCAAGAAGTCCGCCCTAAAACTGCTTCCATCGTCGCCGACATCGAGAGCTACGAATGGCACGACCAAGACTGGATGGAGCAGCGCCGTAATACCAATCCGCTGGATCGGCCCGTCTCGGTTTACGAAGTCCATCTCGGCTCTTGGCGTCACCAATCCTACGAAGAACCCGCTCGCTATCTACACGGCGAAGGAGAGCCCGTTCAAGTGGCCGAGTTGCGTCCTGGAGCGCGCTTCTTGACCTACTACGAACTTGCGGAAACCCTGATTCCCTACGTCAAGGAACTGGGCTTTACCCATATCGAGCTGTTGCCCGTTGCCGAACACCCCTTCGATGGCTCTTGGGGCTACCAAGTAGCCGGTTACTATGCCCCAACCTCCCGGTTTGGCTCCCCCGAAGACTTCATGTATTTCGTCGATCAGTGCCACCAAAACGGCATTGGCGTCCTGATCGACTGGGTTCCCGGCCACTTCCCCAAGGACGGCCACGGCCTCGCCTTTTTTGACGGCACGCACCTCTACGAGCACGGCGATCCCCGCATCGGTGAGCATAAGGAATGGGGCACGCTGGTGTTTAACTACGGCCGCAACGAGGTGCGGAATTTCCTCGTGGCCAATGCGGTCTTCTGGTTCGACAAGTACCACATCGACGGGATGCGCGTGGATGCGGTCGCTTCGATGCTCTACCTCGACTACCTCCGCAAGCCGGGGGAGTGGATTCCTAACCAGTACGGGGGGCGTGAAAACCTCGAAGCGGCTGACTTTATTCGCCAGGTCAATTCGGTGCTCTTTGGCTATTACCCGGGCATTCTCTCCATCGCGGAAGAATCGACGGAGTGGCCAATGGTCTCCTGGCCTACCTACATGGGCGGCCTAGGGTTTAACCTCAAGTGGAATATGGGCTGGATGCACGACATCCTCGACTATTTTCACATGGACCCCTGGTTCCGGCAGTTCCATCAGAACAACATCACGTTCAGCATCTGGTATCACCACAGCGAAAACTTCATGCTCGCTCTCTCCCACGATGAGGTGGTTCACGGCAAGAGCAGCATGATCGGCAAGATGCCGGGGGATGAGTGGCAGAAGTATGGCAACCTACGGGCCCTCTATACCTATATGTATACTCACCCCGGCAAGAAAACCCTGTTCATGAGTATGGAACTAGGGCAGTGGAATGAGTGGAATGTCTGGGGTGATCTGGAGTGGCACTTGCTTCAATATGAACCCCATCAACAGTTGGGGCGCTTTATGAAAGACCTCAATGCCCTCTACCAGTCTGAGCTGGCGCTCTACGAGAAAGACTTTGAAGAAGGCGGCTTTGAGTGGATTGATTGTAGCGACAGCTCTCACAGCGTAGTGTCCTTCCTGCGGCGCAGCAAGACCACCCCAGAATTTATCCTAGTCGTCTGCAACTTCACGCCTCAGCCCCATAGCCACTACCGGGTGGGTGTACCGGAATCCGGTTTCTACACGGAGCTGTTCAACAGCGATGCGGGGCAGTACGGTGGTAGCAATATGGGCAATCTGGGGGGTAAGTGGGCGGAAGACTGGTCCTACCACGGTCGGCCCTATTCCCTTGATCTCTGCTTGCCCCCCCTTGGCGTCTTGCTGCTCAAGATTGACCCAGAGCGGCAACCCGACGCCTAAACGTGACGCAGCGGGCTGCTAAATCGCTGCGATCGCCCTAGCGGCCAACAGCCTGGTCACGAAGCTCGCCGGCCCTCATGCCCCGATCGCTTCTCCCAACCTTGGGAGCGATCCCTTGGCCGGAAGCCGCTGAACTCCTTGCCAGCGGAGGTTGTAGCTTGTGCTCGTAGGTGCTGTTGAATTTTGGTCACAACGGGGAGGGTCAGTCTGAAGGCCGATCGGCAAGACGGGGGTGGCGATCGCCAGGATGAGCCCCATCACCAAGTTAAGATGGGGAAGCCGCCCCTAACGCTGACTCCCTAGCCATGTCTGATCCCATTCTTGATCGCGAGCGCCGCTTCCATGATCGCTGGGCTGCCACCATTGACCTGGACGACCTCCACGTGCAGGATTACTTTGAAGCCGCCACCGCGCCAGAAAATCGCTTCATCCTCAGCCAGCTTGGGGATGTGCGCGGTCGGCGCTTGCTGGATCTGGGCTGTGGGGCGGGGGAGAACAGCGTTTACTTTGCCTTGCGGGGCGCACACTGTGTGGCGGCAGACTGGTCGCCAGGCATGGTGGACGTAGCCTGCCAGTTGGCAGCCCGTTACCAGGTGGAGATCGAAGGCCGCGTCGCGAACGCCCAGGCCCTCGAATTTCCCGACCATAGCTTTGAAATCGTCTACGCAGCAAACCTACTGCATCACCTTCCCGATCCCCAAGCGGCCCTGCGGGAGATCCACCGCATCCTCGTGCCGGGGGGTCAGGCCTGCTTTTGGGACCCCCTGCGCCACAATCCGGTGATCAATATCTATCGCCGCATGGCCACCCAGGTACGGACAGCCGATGAAACACCCTTGGACATCAGCCTAGTGCGGTATGTAGAATCCCTATTCCGCGAGACCCGCTACGATACCTTCTGGCTCGCAACGCTGTGGATTTTTTTGCAGTTTTACCTAGTTGAAGGAGTTCACCCCAATGCGGAGCCGTACTGGAAGAAGATCATCCGCGAGCACCAGCGCCTGACTCCCCGCTACCGTCGCTTGGAGCGCGTGGATCGCTGGCTCAAGCGCTGGCCGGGAATGCGGCGCTTGGCCTGGAACCTGGCGGTGGTGGCGACCAAGTAGGGAAGGAGGCCGGAGCTAGCGGGCCCCTCCGGGCTACTCCTCGCTGTCGAGATCCTCGGGCTCGGCGTCGTCCCAGGGGCTAGCGGTGGCAAAATCCTCCGCCAGGTCGGCCGGGCGATCGCGCTCTAGCTCATTCAGCAGATGAATCATGCGATCACCCCGCTCCAGGGACGCATCTTCGAGGAAGCGCACTTCGGGAGTGCGACGCAAACGGATGCGCTGGCCCAGCTCCCGCCGCACAAAGGCTGTGGAGGAGTGCAGGCCGGCCATCGTCTCCGCCTTCGCCTCCGGAGTGCCGTAGATGCTGACAAAAATCTTGACGTGTTGCAGATCCCCCGACAGATCGACATCAGTGACGCTGACCATCCCCGCGCCCACCCGGTCGTCTTTAATCCCATTCATGAGTAACTGACTGACCTCACGCTTGATCAGCGCGGCCACACGCGAAACTCGCCGGCTCGTTGCCATGATTGCTTGTCCCTAAAGATTGAACCCTTGACGAACTTGTGATCCAGAGTCGCTAGAGACTGACGGCCGCCGCCGCCCCAGACAGGCCAAGCATGGCTCGGAGCGTCAAGGTGATGAAGATGAAACTACCCACCAAGATCCCCACAAAGGCAACCGCTGCCACGGGATTCTTCAATACCGGCCGCAACCACTGGAACACGGAGAAGAAAATGCCCAGGGTGAAGGAGATGAGATAGCGCGGGTAGCGCGCCACATTGTCAAAAAAATCTTGCATCGGTCATGGTAGGGCGATCGCGAACTGGCCGCCAACCCGCCTCGCGAGCGGAAGTGCTGGACCAAGGACCAGTCTAGCCTTGTCCCTGGCTTTCGGAAAGGGGCCGCCAAAATCTGCTGGGGTAGAGCCCCCGGGGTATCGCGGTTCCGTCCCTCACCCCTAGCTGGAAGGGGATAACAACGCTACGGGGCTGGAGTCCTTGCTGGTGGCGAAATTAGTCGGTTGCCTGACTCCAATAGATGTATCGCTCTCTTCCGTCACCGATCCCTCATGTCTCAGCCCCTAGGACGTTGGAGCCAGGAGTCCCTTACCCCACGGTGCCGCAACGTTAGCAATGGGTCAAAAGACTCAGGCAGGGTTGCCCTTCAGTTGACATCCTCCCCGACCTGAAGGCACGGGGATTCGCTGGAATAGCTGGGCTACGTCCAGACAGGTAGACGGTTCAGCGGGCATTGCTGGCAAGCCAGTCTTACATGCCCTCCCCGTCCAGTTTGAATCTTGGGCGAGCTCCAGCCCAGATTTTTCGATATTTTTGGCAGCGTTGCCATCGCGGCAATGCACCGATCCACAGTTCAAGCAGACGATTTCCCTCACAGAGAGGTCTATCTTGCCCCATCGGTAGCCACAGTCAGAGCACGTTTGAGATGTCGGCTCCCAGCGGCTAATCACCACTGTTTGCCGCTCATCAATCATGTTGGACTTGGCCTCGCACATCGTCCGAAACTCACGCCAGCCCTGCTCACTAATAGCCCTTGATAGGCAGCGATTCCTGACCATCCCCGACACGTTCAGATCCTCCAGGGCCACGACGCTGTTTTCTCGCACTAGGCGGGTAGACAGTTTGTGCAGGAAGTCTTTGCGAATGTCGCTGATTTTGGCCTTGAGTTTGGCAATGCGGAGTCGTGTTCTTTCTCGCCGCTTTGACCCCTTAACCCGTCTGGCCAACTTACGCTGTTCACGGCGAATCTTGCGGTTTAGGCGGGCATAGCCAGGGGACTCTATCTTCTCACCAGTGCTGAGCACTGCGAACGTTTTGATACCCAGGTCAACCCCGATGCTTTGGTTGTCGGCATCGAGCTTAACAGGTTCGATCTCAACCACAAAACTAAGGAAATACCTTCCTGCACAATCTTTAATGACCGTGACAGAACTGGGTTGAGAGGGCAGCGGCCTAGACCACCTGGTTTTCAGTTCCCCGATCTTAGCCAGATAGACATTGGAAGCAGTTAGCTTGAAAGCTGTTTTGGCGAATCGAGCTGACTGCTGATTGGTCTTCTTTTTGAAGCGGGGAGGTTTTACCTTTGGCCCTTTGCGTTCCCCCTTAATGGACTTAAAGAAGTTGCGGTAGGCAACGTCTAGGTCTTGCAGAGCTTGCTGCAAAGGTACAGACGAAACATCCTTCAGCCATTCCCGCTCAGGCGTTTTCTTGGCCAGCGTGAGCTGAGCTGAAAACACGTTTACCCCTGGGTACTTCCCAGAAGCTTTTGACAGCGCCAGCGCATCATTCCAAACCACACGAACGCAGCCGAACAGTTGAGTGAGGCTTCGCTTCTGTTGGCCTGTCGGGTAAATTCGGTACTGATAGCGGGCTTTCATCGGGATATGTTAGGTTGGTCTGTAGCAACATCTTAACTTGGTCTGCAAGAAATGGCAACACCCCTAAGAAGGGAACGGCATAGTGTTTCGAGTCTTTATATACATTTGGTCTGTGTGACTAAATACCGCCGCAAGATTCTGACGGCAGACAGCCTTAAAACGATTGAGGTTGCCTGCTCTGATGTGGCTCAAAAAATGGGCTTTTCGGTGAAAGAGTTCAACGGTGAATCTGACCACATACACATGGTGGTGGAGTACCCGCCCAAGCTCTCTATCTCGCAAATGGTGAATGCCCTGAAAGGAGTTTCAAGTCGGCGGTATGGGCGGGCAGGACACCCAAAGCCTTATGGCAAGCCTTCTTTGTGGAGTCCTAGCTATTTTGTATCGTCCGTGGGTGGCGCACCGCTGGAGGTGCTCAAAACTTATATTGAGAATCAAGAAAAGCCGTCCTAGAAGGACGGGGTTTTCAACCCATCTTTTTGATAAGCAGAGCGCAAACGCACCATCGGATTAACCGCACTAGGACGCTAACGAACCCCGGCAAGCTTGAGGCGAGCACCGAGTTGTTGAGATACTGATAGCCCTGGCGGATGTCAAGCTGCACCTTATTGACCTCACCCTCACCATAGCTGCGCCGCCAGCACTCGCAGCCTTTGCTATTGCAGTAGTCGCGAACAATGGTCTTGTCGTCCAGATCAGTCATTGCCCAGCGGGGGATAGGGGGGCAAACAATCCCCTAATGCAATCGCAAAACCTGCCCCTAGGCGGATTAGGGTTGCTGCTGTTGCGGCAGTTCAAGCTCTTCTGGCTCTGGTGAGACGGTTGGTACCGGGGTCGGTACCGGCGCAGCCGGCGAGGGCAATTCGGCTGACGGCGGCGAATCCGCTGGCAGGGGCATAATCACCGGACGGTTTTCTTCGCTGCTGCAAGCCACCAGCGGCAACCCTATCAATCCAGCCACGAGCAGTAGTTGCGGCCAATGTTTCATCGTTTAAATCTTACAAAGCGATAGATCAGAGGGATTTTAAATTAATGGTGGCGAACGTGATGTCAACCAAATCACATCGGGTGCAGCAACTTTAGAAGTGGTTAAAAAGACTCAGGCAAGGTTGCCATTAAGATAAACAGAGCGCAAACGCAACATTGAATTGGCTATACTAGGGAGCTAACGAGCCCCAGCAAGCTTGAGGCGAGAGCCGACTTGCTTAACTGCTGATTCAACCGCCCCCGAGACAATCGGTGGCTGCATCTCACTTTGGAGACTCCCCTTCGCTCTACTGGAGAGAAGGGGCCAGGGGATGAGAGCAGCACCAAGCTCCAGCGGAAGGCCCTCACCCGCTCTCCTTCGACAAGCCGCTACAGGTTCAGAATTTCTACTGGGGTCAAGGCCTCGGCGGGCTCAAAGCCGAAAATACGGGCATAGAAATAGAATTCTCCCTCAAGGGCGCGCTGGATGGTCTCAGCGCGCCGGAAGCCGTGCTGTTCGTCAGCAAAGGCGACGTAGGCGACCGGAATCCCCTTCGCTTGGAGAGCGGCCACCAGCATCTCGGCTTGATTGGGGGGCACGATTTTGTCCTCAAGACCCTGGAAAAAGATCACGGGGCAGGTGAGGCGATCGCTATGGTGCAGCGGCGATCGCGCCCGGTATAAGTCCGCTGCTTCCGGGTAGGGCCCGATCAACCCGTCCAGGTAGCGGGCTTCAAACTTGTGGGTGTCCTGGGCCAGGATCGCTAAGTCACTGACTCCGTAGTAACTGGCACCGGCCTTGAAAACATTGTGAAACGTCAGGGCCGCCAGGGTCGTGTAGCCGCCAGCGCTGCCCCCAGCGATCGCCAGGCGCTCCCCATCCACCCAGCCCTGCTCGACCAAATAGCGGGCCCCCTGCACACAATCCGCCACATCGACCACGCCCCATTGCCCCTGCAACCGCTGACGATAGGCGCGGCCGTAGCCGCTGCTACCGCCGTAGTTGACATCCAGCAGCGCAAAGCCGCGACTAGTCCAGTACTGGTAGCGCAGATTCAGAGTCGCCGCCGCCGCCGCCGTAGGGCCGCCGTGGCTGCGAACAATGAGGGGGGGTCGTTCGTCCGGAGGAGCTTGAAAGTCTTGGTTCTGGGGCGGGTAGAACCAGGCATAGGCCGTCTGGCCGTCGGCCGTGGGAAAAGCGATCGCCTGGGGTTGGGAGAGGTAGCCTGGCTCGAGCGCTAGGTCACTCGCCCACTTCAGGGTGGTGATCGCCAAGGTGTCCAGATCCACCTGCACCAATCGCGTCGGTTCCGTGGGGGAGCCGCCGACGAAGTAGGCCTGACCGTCCCGCAGGCTCAAGGAGCTAATACTGGTGAAGGGCAGCTCAAAGGGCTGTAAGTGCTTGGCGGCAATATCCAGGCGGGCTAGGTAGGTCCGGCCGTTTTGGCTGTAGGTGCAGAGAATCGAGTTGGGAGATTCAAACAAGTAGGGCTGAAGGCCGAAGACCCAGTGAGGGAAGGCAAACTCCGCCGCGAGGGGAAATAGGGGCTCGCTGGCCTCGGTTTTGCCCGTGAGGTCGTTGGCCCGGTAGAGGTTCCACCAGTTGCTGCGATCGCTCACAAAATAGAGCCAGCCTTCGGGGGACCAGGTAGGGGCACAGATCGACTCCTGCTCCCCTCCAGCCAGACAGACGGCCGGCCCCAGAGAGCCATCCGCCTCGAGCCGGGCCACCCAGAGCTGCGTCCCATCCCAGGGCATCTGGGGGTGGTTCCAGCTCAGCCAAGCCAAGTGCTTGCCCTCCGGGCTGAGGCGGGGGCTGCTGTAGAAGTCACTGCCGCTGACCAGGGTTTGCCGCGTTCCGGTGGCGAGATCGAGACTGACCAGCGTGTTGGTTGGCTCGGCCCCCGGCTGGCTGTGATCTTCACAGACACAGAGCAGGCGATCGCGCCCCCGATCCAGCACCAAATCGGCGTAGCGGTAGGGTCCCTCAGCGGACAGAGCCTCCGGAGCCTCGCCAAAGCGCTGGCGGTAGAGCCGCTGATCGGCAAAGTTGACAAAATAGACCGCCGCCTCCGTGAGCAGCAAGGCCCCACCGCCGTACTCATGGACCCGGGTGCGGATATTGAACCCGGCGGGCGTTATATCGATCTCCGGGCCCGCCGCGGTCCGCTCCACCAGCACCGTGCGCCCGCCTTCCGTCGGGCGACTTTCCAGCCAGCAGAGGCGATCGCCCCCCCAGGCCACCCCTCCCAGGCCGATATTGCTAACGACGATCCGAGCCGCCGTGAGCGGCGAAGCCCAAGTTCCATAGGGAGCGGTGCGGGGCTGAGTCATGGCGAGTACCAGGGCGCGGAGGCTACAGAGACACCATTGCCCAGCCTAGCAAAGTTCTCCCCCGGGCGGCGATCGCCCAGCAGATTCGCAGATTCGCCCCTGAAACCGAGAGCTAGCCCCACTGCACCGCAGGCTAGCTCTCTACCATTTATGGGGACTAATTAACGTCGCTCAGGTCTTTATGCGGCTGACCCGATTTGAACTGAAAAGTATTGTCACCGCTCAGGAACCCAAAGCTCAATCACTCTTAATCTTTCTTTGCACTGCCGGGAGACCGCCGGGACAGACCACCACGCAGTTCCCGAGCTAGTTGAGGGCCGCCTGCACGCGCTCATGGGCCGACAGACTCACCGCCAAGTCCCGGGACTCCTGCTTGCCAAAGTCATAGGGACTGACACCGTACTTGACCAGGTTAGCCAAGTCTTGGAGCTGGGAAATCGCTTCTGCCCCCTCCAGCTTCATCAACTCCCGGTCATCGCGCATCTCGGTCCAGGTGATGCCATAGTCCGAAACCAAGAAGCGGATGAGATGGTCTTTACCCAGACTGACCATAAACGAGGCGCTGTTCATCTGGCTACCGCAGGTATAGCAGGAGGCTAGATAGCCGCGATCTTCCAGGACCGTAGCCAGGGCCTGGAGGGTCATCACCAGATCCTGAACAAACGCTCGATGTTGTTGTGCAAGTCGTAAGAACACGAAACCATCCTCCTGAAACCAGGGTTGACCGCTATTGTAGCTCTTCTAGCACTTTATTAAGATTCTCGTCCACAAGCCCCAGTCTAAACCACCATTCTAGAGCACGGAATCGCGCCTCAGGGGCTGGCTCCAGCGACACGGGTGGACGAAAAAAAGCGCGGCTCCCCTGAATTTTGAGCGATGGCTCCAGGAGCAGAGGGTCGCCCTCTATCGCTACGCGACGCTAGCGCGAACAGCGTTACCGGGCCCACTCTTCGAGAAGCCGCTGCGCGTCTACATCCCCCGGCCCCTTCTCCCAGCTTTGGGAGAAGGGGAGTTAGAAGCCCCTCTCCCAACTTGGGAGAGGGGTTGGGGTGAGGGCTGAGCGAAGGAGTAAAAACATCCCGCGTAAAATTTCGTCCACCCCCAGCGACATCCCTCCCTCCACCTTAGTTCCGCCACCCCCAGTTAGCCTTAGCAATCGTTGCATTCAGCCACCCTCAGGGCCTCTCGCAAGAGTAAGCGCTCACAACCGACTGCCCGCTGCCCAGAGTCAGAACCCCTTAGCAATCTAGCTTGGGTCAGATATTTGTAACAAGATTTTTTCAAAGCTTCGCAAAAGTTAATATACTGAGAGGGGTGAGTATTTATTCTTAAAGCGCTCATGATTAGCGTCCAGTTCCCCTGGCTGACGGCCATGATCCTCCTGCCGGTTGCCGCCGCCGCTCTCCTGCCGTTCCTCCCTGACAAGCAGGGCAAGACCGCTCGCTGGTATGCCCTAGGGGTGGGTCTGATCGACTTTGCGATCGCCATCTACGCCTTCTCAACCCATTACGACACGGCTGCGGCCCAGTTCCAGCTCCACGAGACCTATGCCTGGGTTCCCCAACTGGGCCTTCACTGGGCGGTGGCGGTAGATGGAATCTCCATGCCCCTGATCGTGCTGGCCAGCCTGATCACCAGCCTGGCCCTGCTCGCAGCTTGGCCCGTCACCCACAAGCCCCGTCTCTTCTATGCCCTCGTGCTGCTGCTCTACGGGGCTCAGATCGGGGTCTTTGCAGCAAAGGACTTGATTCTCTTTTTCCTGATGTGGGAACTGGAACTTGTCCCCATCTACCTCCTGATCGCGATCTGGGGCGGCCCAAAGCGCCTGTACGCCGCGACCAAGTTCATTCTCTACACGGCCCTCGCCTCCGTCTTCATCCTCATCGCCGGCCTCAGCCTCGCCTTTTATGGCGATACTGTCACCTTCGACCTGGCGCAACTTGGGCTGAAGCAATACCCCCAAGCCCTGGCCACCTTCGCTTACATCGGCTTCCTGATTGCCTTTGCCACCAAGCTCGCCGTCTTCCCGCTGCACACCTGGCTGCCAGATGCCCACGGCGAGGCCTCCGCGCCGATCTCGATGATTCTGGCGGGGGTGTTGTTGAAAATGGGGGGCTACGGCCTGATTCGGTTCAACATTGAACTGCTGCCGGACGCGCATACGACCTTTGCGCCCGTGCTGGTAGTTCTCGGCGCCGTCAATATTATTTATGGCGCGTTTGCCGCCTTTGGGCAAACCAACCTCAAGCGTCGCCTCGCCTACTCCTCGATTTCGCACATGGGCTTCGTGCTCGTCGGCATCGCGGCTTTCACAGAGGTCGGCCTCAATGGGGCCTTGTTGCAAATGGTCTCCCACGGCCTGATTGCCGCTACCCTCTTCTTTTTAGCAGGGGTCGCCTATGAGCGGACCCACACCCTGATGATGGACGAGATGAGCGGCCTGGCCCAGGCTATGCCCAAGGTCTTTGCCCTGTTCACCACGGCGGCCTTGGCTTCCCTCGCCCTGCCGGGCATGAGTGGCTTTGTCAGCGAGCTGACGGTGTTTTTGGGCCTTGCCACCAGTGACGCCTACACCACCAGCTTTAAGCTGGCGACGGTGTTCCTGGCCGCCGTGGGCCTGATTCTGACACCGATCTACTTACTCTCCATGCTGCGGGTTATCTTCTACGGCAAACTCTCCCTGGCGGGGACGCTGCCGGACTTTAACACCGATGCGAAGCCGCGTGAAGTCTTCATCGCCGCCTGCTTGCTGTTGCCGATTGTGGGCATCGGGCTCTATCCGAAGCTGGCGACGAATACCTACGACCCGAAAACCGTGGATGTGGCCCTGAAGGCTCGCGAAGCCTTGCCGATGGTTGCGACTCGCGCGGCCCAGCCGGTCCTCACAGCGGGTCGTCCTTGGTCAGCTCCGGCCCTGAAGGCTCCGGCCCTACCGGCAACGACGCCCGTGGTCGTTCTGGATTAGCCTGGCTCTGGGCCCGGGGGGCTCTGAACGGGCTGGGGGCAAGGACTCCCCAGCCCGTTTCCACGCGGTGAGTTTGGTACGATAGCAAGGGCCACTGTTGGAGTTAGCTGGATTTATGCAGGTTTTTGTGGATGTGTTCGCGGTCAGTGGGGATTTTCCCGTGGCCTTTACGGCGGTGTATGTCCTGGGCTTTATTGCCGCTGTCGTCTTGGGCTCCATCGCCTGGTACAACTCGAAGCGACCGGCGGGCTGGGAAGATAAGGATCGCCCGGACTTTGTGCCCAAAGTGAATCCTGAGGAGGAGGAGCCCGGGGCGTGACCGACTGGGCTCCGAGGATGATTTGACATGGTTGATGTGCAAGCGCTGCTAGCAGACTTACGACGGGAGGAGGCGGCGGTGCGCCAGCGGGCGACAGCTCGCCTCTGGCAGCACTGGTTTTATCAGAAGGGGGAGGCGGGTTGGGCCTGCTTGCAACAGGCGCAAGCGTTGCTGGAGCAGGGCCATGTCCTGCAAGCGGAGCGCGTGCTCCAGGAGACGGTCGCCCAGTATCCTGACTTTGCGGAGGCCTGGAATCGGCGGGCGGTGCTGTACTTCACGCTGGAGGACTATGAGCGATCGCGCGCCGACTGCCAAAAAGTCGTGCAGCTCAATCCTGTGCATTTCGGGGCTTGGCACGGCTTGGGGCTCTGCTACTCTGCCCTGGGTCAGTATCGTGAGGCGATCGCCGCCTTTCAGGAAGCCCTCGCGATCCAGCCCTACGCCACCGCCAACCAACAGCTGATCTTGGAATGCACCCTCCGCTTGAGCTAGCGGGCGATCGCTGGGGCTTTCCTCCACCCTCCCAGCACGTTCCTCTCGGGGGAACAGCCCGATCCCACCATCGCCCCGAGGCTTGAGGAGCTGGGTAGTGCTTCAGGAGTCAGGACCAACGCGGATGATTGACGGCCTGGATTACTCGTCAAGCCCAATAACGCTCCCTGACAACCCCCGTTGTGGCGCTTCAGCGCTCCCCCGGAGGGCTAAAGCCCAACCACATCTCAGAAAAACTACCGTAGTTACGCTTCAGCGCTCCCCTGGAGTCATCCCACGAAATCATTGCTCATCCGATTGTCGGGCTGAGAGCCTAGGGTTTTCGCCATCCACGACTCGCCCCAGGCCCAGGAATGATTGACTTCCTGGAATACTCCAGGGCCTGGGCTCAGTCGGCAACCGCTGCTTATCCGCAAGCATTACAGTTGGTGACGGCGATCGCTGTTGTGCGGAGAAAAAACAGTAAAATGGCGGTGGACATTTGACAAATACAGCATTTTTAGCAGGGTTCTGCCAACTCGTCGCGCTGGTTCACGCTAGCGCTCGACTCGTGAGGCTCAGGCAGGAACAGGCCTACAGATTCGGTAAATACTGAGCTCGGGCGACGTGACCTTCAGGAATCTCAACACCGAGCCCGTGATTTACGGAATAGCCACCCCAAGATCTGTAGCCCAAGAACATCTTCCGCCCTCTTGCTTAGGCATTGATACGGAGTCTGTCGGTCCGCCGCCTAAGGAGAGAAGGTCAAAAGTCTAGAGTTGTTAAGGAGTTAAGCTCATGGGGAGCATTGGCGAGATTGTCTACCAAGCGCTACGAACACAGTACCTAAGCCTGGAAGCCGAAAACCAACTCCGCTGCTTGTTAACCCACGGCTGCGATTTAGAGGATACTCGGGCCTTTACCAGACTCCAGGCCGCCATTGTTGATGGCCTCGTGCGGCAAGAATCGCGTGAACGCTTTGCACGACTTCAACGACAAAAGAGCGCGATGCTGCACTAACGGCTCTAACCCTGGTAATCGGGCAACACCGCTGCCGCTGCCCGATGGGTGATCGCGTGGCGTTGCACTAGCGCTTGCAGGTCCCGATCATAACCGCCGCCGATGATACAAGCAACGGGAATCCGCTTCGCCGCACAGGTACTCAGCACTTGCCGATCACGCCGATAGAGTCCTTGGTCACTTAGGGCGAGCTTGCCGAGGCGATCGCCCCCGTGAACATCCACCCCCGCATCATAAAGCACCAAATCCGGCTGCACCCGCTCCAGCAGCTCAGGCAGATGCCGTGCCAACTGCTGGAGGTAGCCATCATCATCCAAGCCGATAGGCAAGGGGACATCGCGATCGCTCTGCTGCTTCGTGCCCGGAAAATTGGCCTCGCAGTGCATCGAGAAGGTGAACACCGTAGGATCGTCTTGAAATATCCAAGCCGTGCCGTCGCCTTGATGCACATCCAGATCGACGATCAGAATCTGCCGCGCCAGCCCCAAAGCCTGCACCGTGCGCGCGGCGATCGCCAAATCATTGAAGATACAAAACCCCGCCCCATAGCCCGGAAACGCATGGTGCGTACCGCCAGCCGTGTTGCAGGCAATACCCACCTCCAGCGCCAATTGGGCCGTGAGGATCGTGCCGCCCACGGCCATACAAGTCCGCTGCACTAGGGCCGGACTCCAGGGAAGACCAATGCGGCGCTGTTGCTTGGTGGTTAGGGTTCCTTCGCAATAGGCGCGGACGTACTCCGGGGTATGCACCGCCTCGAGCCAAGCTCGGGGCGGCCGCTCCGGCTGACAAACCGCCGCCGGTTGCGCCAGGCCCTCAGCGAGCAGGTAGTGGTAGAGGTGGCCAAACTTCGCCATCGGGAAGCGATGCCCCGCCGGCAGGGGCGCAACGTAGTCAGGGTGATAGACGATCGGGAGAGCCGGACAACGAGGGCAAACTCGGTCAACGGACATACCAGGGCACAACGGGTTTAAGTGGGTGGTTACAGGGATACGTGAACGCAACGAGCGATTCATGGCTTGGCCGTCAAATCGTAGCTTCCCAAGCCTACGGCCCGAGCGGGAGGCGGCGTTCTCGCCTACGGCCAGGAACTTTGGCCTTGGCCGCACCCCCGCATTGCTGCCTGGGGTTTTCGTTGCAGATGAGTCGTGGATGGCAGCAGCCCCAAGCTCTCAGCCCAACAACCGGTACGAACAATTATTTTATTGGATAAGTCTAATCAACCTTGGGGTGGAGTGCAGCTCCCGGCGAGTCTGGGGAGGATCAAACCGAGAATCCCCGTCGCTTTAGCGCGGGGAGTGTCAATATGGGAGTGTAGATCCGTGGCTGGGCCTCGGACCCCGGCTGGTAGTGGCTAGCTCTTGCAAGCAGCGGAACGATGACACAACGTGAAATGCTGACTCGCGATCGCGCGGCGATCGCCCCTCCCCTGCCCCCAAAAATCCAGCAGGCAGCGGACACCCTGAAGTGGTTTGGCCGGTTTGGCTTTTGGACTCAGCTCGTCCTCGGCATCATCTCCGCCGTGACGGTTCTCTTTGCCAGCATCAGCCTAGGGGACAATAACCGCACGGCTACTCGGGGCACCGAGTTTGGTATTCTCTGCGCGATTTTGGGCATCATCGTGCTGATCGTCGCCATGTATTTTGCCTGGCGCTACATGGTGATCTCCCGGTTGCTCCGCAGCCCCAACCCAGAGCAACGTCCCAGCAAGCCAGACACGGTTCAGGTGATCCGCCTCGGGCTCACAGTCAATATGGTCGGGATGCTGATCGCGATCATCGGCGCCGAAACGATCGCCGGCATTGTCCTGGCCAAATCCCTCTCCCTGCCCCCGAACGCCATCAGCGCTCAGGACCTCTCACGCTTTGTCAACTCACTGGACTTGCTCATTGTCCAAGCGAACACCAACTCGATCGCCGCCCACTTTGCCGGGATCGTGGCGTCGCTCCTCTTGCTCAACCGCATTACCCGCTAGCGATAGCCGGGATAGTGATCCGGCTAGAGCGGCTGCCACTTCAGGCCCTCAGGATCACCCTCCGGGTGGACGAAATTTTACGCGGGATGTTTGTACTCCTTCGCACAACCCTCACCCCAACCCCTTGTAGGTTGAAAGCAGGAGCGGTAGAGCCTTAACCCCTAGGTGTCTACACCGTGAAGAGCCCAGCTCGCCGCTCCCTTCCGCAGCCACTCCAGCTCAGAAAATCGCCAGGGGCACCAAGCTCGAAGCCTCCTGAGGCAGCGCCGGGATACCCGTGCATCGGAGCAATTCGAGTTGCCTTCGGCACTGCGCCAAAGCCAAGAAGCAGTCCGCCAAGACCGACCGCATCGACGCAGAAATCCTCGCCGTGTTGGGCGAGAAGCTGGCTCCAGAGCCGCAGCCCCAGCCAGTGACGCCGCCCTAGAGTTGCAGAATCTAGTGCGACGCCGCCGTCAAATCAGTCAGATGCTCGGCAACGAACGCAAGCGACTCAGCCGTGCCCTGCCGCACAGCCGCCAGAACATTGAAGCTCATCTCAAGTGGCTAGAACAACAGCGCCAAGAGCTAGAAGATGAGGGCAAAAGGTGTGTCACCATCAGGGTGGTAAGCCTAGATTTTGGCCATGTCGAGTACGTCTCAGGAGCAGACAGCGTGTTTTTAGTGACTGGAGCAACCGGACCCCTTGGCCGGCGCATCACCCAGCGACTGCGTGATCAGGATGATCCGGTCCGGGCCTTTGTCCGTCTGGAGGCTCGCTACGGCGAATTGCTCGAACAGGGGGCGGATATTTGGCTCGGCGATTTGCGGCAAGCCCGTGATATTGAACGCTCCCTGCGCGGTGTCCGCTATGTGATCAGCGCCCACGGGGCCGGCCGCGAGGTTGAATCGTTGATCTACCGTGCCAATGTCGAACTAATTGACCAGGCTAAGGCTCAGGGGGTGGAGCATTTCACCCTGATCTCCGTTCTCGGGGCCGAGCGCGGCTATGAAGATTCCCCTACATTTAAGGCCAAGCGCGCAGTCGAGCTCTATCTCCAGGGCAGCGGCCTGAACTACACGATCCTGCGCCCCGCCGGCCTCGCCCACAGTCTCTTGCCTTTGGCGGTGCGCTTGCGCGAGACAGGCTTTTACCTGCTGCTGGGCGATCCGGAGACCCGCACTTCGATTGTCAGCACCGACGATCTGGCGCGCATCGCCGCTGACTCGGCCCGCAACCCCAGGGCTCAGGGCCAAGTGCTCGCTGTGGGGGGGCCGGCAATTCTGCGCCGGGCCGAGATTCCGATGATCCTCGGTCGGGCGGTGGGGCGATCGCCGTTCGTGGTCAATCTACCGCTGCCGCTGCTGGAGGTCGCCCGGAGCTTGCTCAGCCTAGTCAACCCGACCCTCGATGCCAGCCTGGGGACGCTACGAACCCTGGTCGCCAATGAATTCTTTTGCCCAGCCGCCCAAGTGGCCCAAGTGGAGTCCCTCTACGGTTTCTCGATGGAAGCTCTGGAATCATTTCTGCGCCGCTCCCTCGGCTAGGAGGAGCCAGGGATTCCCGACCACCGAAGCCGAGCCTGGGCTTCCGGAGCTTGGCGATCGCTTTCCGGGCAGTCCCTCTGCTTTTTCCCTGGCAAGACTAGGGCGGGAGCGTGGCGGTGTCAGGAGCCCGACCCCTCGCCGCCTCGGCAGCCCATCCTCCACGCCATGACCATCACCCTGCCCACCCTAGCCCGAGGTCATGACCCTGGCGGCAGAATCTCTGCCAGGGAAAGCGAAAGATCCGAGAAAGCCAGGGGCGAAATTTGGTTGGGCTCGGTCAGGATGAGGTGGCGGGTGTAGCCGGTTGCCGTGGGTTTGCGGAAGAGATGAATCTGGCGATTTTTGAGATCCAGCACCCAATAGTCGGCAATACCCGCCTGGGCGCAGAGTTTGTCTTTGACCTCGCAATCCTGCCTCAGGATTGAATCTGCCACCTCTATCACCAGGCAAGCCTGCTCCGGTCGGGGATGCTGCTCGGCCTAGTCGAGGACAGCACCTTGCACAACGGCTAAATCCGGCTCAGGTTCTGAGAAATCGTCGAGTTGAATAGGGTCTTGGGTACGCGCGAGGGCGCGTTCTCCCAATTGGGTACGCAAGGCCTTGGCCAGCAGATGGAGTGCGGTGACGTGGAGTGTTCCTTTGAGAACCATTAGGGTAATCTGTCCCGCCAACAGTTCCGTGCGTTCGTCGGCGCTGAAGAGGCCGAGTTCACCCATGCGGTGGTAGTCTCGCACGGTTCATCGCTTAATCTGACGAGGCTCCAGGTAAAAGCGAGTTGGGGACCGTCATAACAGCTCAGGGTTAAACAAGCGGTAAGGGCTCGCCTGGATCTGCGGGTAAACGAAATTTTACGCGGGATGTTGGGACTCCGTCACTCAGCCCTCCCCCTAAATCCGACTCCCAAGCTTAGGCGAGGGACTTCTAGCTCCCCTGCTCCCAGCTTTGGCAGCAGGGGCCGGGGAATGGAGACGCGCAGCGGCTTCTCGCAGAGGGGGCCCGGTAATGCTGTAATGCTGTTCGCGCTAGCGTCGCGTCGCGATCGAGGGCTACACGCTGCTCCTGGAACCCTAGCTCAAAATTCCGGGGAGCCGCGCTTTTTTTCGTCCCCCCGGATCGCCACAACACTGCCCAGGGTCAGCCGTTTTCCGCTACCATACTAGGCAACTAGGGATTAGAGGGGTCAGATGCTAGCCAGGGTCTGGAGTGCGTCACTCGTTGGCATTGATGCGGTCAAAGTTGGGGTTGAAGTAGACGTAGCCGGCGGCCTGCCCCAAACCGTCGTCGTCGGGTTGCCCGATGCAGCGGTGCAGGAGTCCCGAGAACGGGTCAAGGCGGCGATCAAAAATGCGGGCTTCGCCGTACCGATGCGAAAAGTGGTAGTGAATCTGACCCCGGCCGACCTGCGGAAAGAGGGGCCGAGCTTTGACCTGCCCATCAGCATTGGCATTCTGGCGGCCTCCGAGCAGGTGGCCCCGGAGTTACTCGAGGACACCCTCTTCCTCGGGGAACTCTCCCTAGATGGCAGTCTGCGGGCCGTTGCTGGGGTGTTGCCCATTGCCGCCGCTGCCGCTCGCTTAGGGATTACCCGCTTGGTCGTACCCGCCAACAACACCCGCGAGGCCGCCGTGGTCGCCGGATTAAGCGTCTACGGCTTCCAGCACCTGACGGAGATCGTCGAGTTTCTCGCCCAGCCTGGAGCTTATCAGCCCGTCCACCTCGATGCCCACACCGAGTTAGCCCAAGCCCGCACCCCCGGGGCTGACCTCAAGGATGTCAAAGGCCAGGCCCACGCCCGCCGCGCCCTGGAGATTGCGGCCGCTGGGGGCCATAACCTGATCTTCGTGGGCCCTCCGGGTAGCGGTAAGACCATGCTCGCCCGCCGCTTGCCCGGTATCCTGCCCCCCTTGAGCTTCGCTGAAGCCCTAGAGGTCTCCCAAATTCACTCGGTCGCCGGTTTGCTCAAAGACCGGGGCTCCCTGGTGGCTGAGCGACCTTTTCGCAGCCCCCACCACTCCGCCTCAGGGCCCTCACTGGTGGGCGGCGGGAGCTTTCCGCGTCCTGGTGAAATATCCCTCTCCCACAGAGGTATCCTCTTCCTTGATGAGCTCACAGAGTTCAAGCGTAACGTGCTGGAGTTCCTCCGTCAACCCCTTGAAGATGGCTTCGTCACCATTTCCCGCACCCGGCAATCGGTCGTCTTTCCCGCCCAGTTCACCCTCGTGGCCAGCACCAATCCTTGCCCCTGCGGCTACTACGGCGACCCGATTCAGCCCTGCTCCTGCTCCCCCCGGCAGCGGGAGAGTTACTGGGCAAAGCTTTCAGGGCCACTTATGGATCGGATTGATCTCCAAGTTGCGGTGAACCGGCTCAAGCCAGAGGAAGTGATGGCCCAGGCCAGCGGTGAGCCCTCGGAACGGGTGCGCGATCGCGTCGCGGCTGCTCGCTCCCTTGCTCACCAGCGCTTCCAAGCCGAACCGGAGGTGCGCTGTAATGCGGAAATGAAGCCGCAGCATATCCGCCGCTTTTGCCAACTTGACGACACCAGCCGCGCTCTACTCGAAGGCGCGATCCGCAAGCTGGGACTTTCCGCCCGCGCGGTCGATCGAGTGCTCAAAGTCGCGCGCACCATCGCTGACTTGGCCAACGCAGAGCGCCTCAGCAGTCAACACCTTGCTGAGGCGATCCAGTACCGCACCGTCGATCGTTTCCAATAGTGCGTGACTAACGCGAGTATTTTTTCCGTCGCCGGGCGATCGCCTTGCGCTTGCGCTTCTCGATCGGCGTCTCAAAGTGTCGCAGGCGCTTCATATCCGCGAAAATTCCAGCCCGGGATACCTGCCGCCGAAAGCGGCGCAATGCTGATTCAATCCCTTCGTTTTCACCAACAATAACTTGGGTCATGCAAACGTCTCCATAAACGAACAAGCCCGCCGACAAGGGCGCACCTTTAACCATGGTAACTGTAATTCCAGATTACTACAGAACTGGAACCCACAGCCAAGCAAGCCAACCGAGTGAGTTGGCTGAGCAGTGGCGGAGCAGAGTGACGGCTAACGGCCGCTACTCTCACGGGGACGGGCTTTGTTCACCTTGAGCACACGACCGAGCCACTCAGCCCCGTCGAGTTCATCAATCGCAGCCTGCTCTTCATCGTCAGAGTCCATCTCGACGAAGCCAAACCCGCGCGGCCGACCTGTCTCGCGGTCCTTGGGCAGATGTACCCGCTTAACAGTGCCGTACTCTTTAAAAACCTCTTCTAAGTCCTCTTGCGTAACAGTGTAAGCAAGATTACCGACGTAAACGGACATTGCGTATCTCCAGAATCGATGCCAGGTGAAGTGGGTGAGCAAGGAATGGCCTTATAGTTCGGAGATGCGCCTGCCGCACGGGCGAGCAAACCTAATCATCCGAGTCCAAATTGCTCCCCCGTAAGCATAGCACAGGGGAAACCAGCCAGTAGAGTCAACTTATTGACCGAGCCTTGACGAGCAGAAGCTTGGGGTTTTTGCAGGTAGTGTCATCTTCAAGTCTATCGTGATCAGGTGCTGGGGATCATTTTGGAACCAAGGGCAGATATTAAAAGATGGTAGGATCGGGAACTGCTGTCTGGAAACCCAGCATCGGCTCCAGAGGCTATGATCCCAAGCATAGGACTCGCTGGTGACTGGAATTGTTCGTCATGGCGCAACTTACTCGCTCCCAAGAGCGCATTCTCAACCTCCTCAAAACGCTGAGCCAGTCTGTATCAGCGCAGGATCTATACGTTAAGCTGCGGGAGAGCCAGCAAGGACTAGGGCTAGCCACGGTTTATCGCGCCCTCGAGACGCTCAAGCTCGAGGGCCTGGTGCAAGTTCGCACCCTCGCCAATGGCGAATCCCTCTACAGTCCCATTCAGCGGGATCTCCACCACCTCACTTGTCTGGCCTGCGGGCGCTCAGTGGCGATTGAACAGTGCCCGGTGCATGATCTAGAACGCCAGCTTCAGACCTCGCACCGGTTCAAGGTTTACTACCACACGCTGGAATTTTTCGGTCTTTGCGATCGCTGCCAACAACCCGTCGAGGAGTCGAGCCTAGCCCCGACTCCCCAGATTGCCAGTAACGATTAACTGGGAGGGCGCAGCGCTACTGAATCACCAGCACCGAGCAAGGGGCATGGTGGACTACATAGTTGCTGACACTGCCGAGAACGATCTCTGAGAGGCCCGTCCGGCCACGCCGACCGAGTAGAATGAGGTCTGCGCCCCAGCCCTTGGCCAGCATACACACCTGCTGCCCAGGCTCGCCGTTGCGGCATTCAAATTCGGCCGCCAGGCCTTGCGCGATCGCGCGATCGCTCAGCCCCCGCAACCAACTCAGGGCCTGTTGGCGCTCTTCATCGATCCACTGCTGAGAGCGTTGCAGCATCTCATGAGTGTAGCTACTGCCAAACCCCATACTGCCGGCCACCAGCAGGTTGGGCTCGGGCGCTTGCAGCGGCAAGCTATAGAAGAACAGGATCTGGCTTTGGTGAGCCGCCGCGAGGGCCAGGGCCCGGGCCACAATCGTCTCACTCTCATTGGTGCGATCCAGCGCCACGAGCAGCTTCTTAAAAGCTGAGGGGGCAGCCATGGGATCAGCGGCAGCCTCTGGCGTGACAGGAACCTCTGCCTGGGGGGTATGAGCGATGGGGTCAGTCTTCATAGGACACATCTCCTTGGCGAATCGGGAGCGGGCGAGCCGGTCCCAGGCCCTTGGGGAAGGGTGTCATCTGGCCGGTAGCACCTAGCTACCTCCTGCCAGCCCGTCTAACTCCAGTATTACGAATGGGGCGGCGGTCCCGAGCCGTTCCTAGACTCTGGCGACAGAAAAATTAGGAAAGGTTTGCGTTCTGCAATCTTTGGGGGGGAAATGTTGAAGTCTCTTAACAGAGCAGCGGCCAACATTGCCTCCAAGAGTTCGCCATTCTCCCTGGGAGGGCGCAGCCCAGATTCGCAGTCCCCCTTAGCCCGCCATCGCGCTTCCAACCCAACTTCCAGAGCACAGCTTGGCGGTCGGTTGGCTGGAGCCTCCCGCAAAACCTAACAGCTACCAGGATCGGGTTGGGTTTCCGGCGTCAACCCAGCCTCCAGATTCGGGTGGACGAAAAAAAGTGCGGCTCCCCGGAATTTTGAGCGATTGCTCCAGGAGCAGAGGGTCGCCCTCTATCGCTCCGCGACGCTAGCGCGAACAGCGTTACCGGGCCCCCTCTGCGAGAAGCCGCTGCGCGTCTACATCCCCCGGCCCCTGCTCCCAAAGCTGGGAGCAGGGGAGTTAGAAGCCTCTCTCCCCACTTGGGAGAGGGGTTGGGGTGAGGGCTGAGCGAAGGAGTACAAACATCCCGCGCAAAATTTCGTTCACCCTCCAGATTCTCCTCCGAGAGAACCGAACAAGGGTTCTTAACGGGAGCGGACGCATTTTCGCGCGCGGGATGATGACCCGATTCCGATTCTTCCTAGCCCCTACGAGCCGTGGCTTACCCTCAGACTACTAACGACGAGAGACGCACCGGGGTGCGTCTCTCTAAACGGATGATTCCATAGGTCAACAGTGGGTTATTGGGATTACGGCCTCTCAGCCCCATGCTTGCCAGTCAACCCTAGGCCGTTTCCAGCCATTCCAACATCGAATCCAACTGCTCAAGCGTGACCAAGCCATACTGCCAGAGCACCATCGGCAACTGGTCCAGGGAATGGCTATCCTGCGAGCGCAACGCCACCGCCAGGGAGTCCGAGGGAATCGCGAGTTCATCGCGCAGGAATTGCAAAAAGCGTCTTGTGATTGGGGATTTCATATCAGCACACTTGATTAAAAGGATGGGACGTGTAAAAACAAGGCGATAGCAGCTTTTTTAAGGAACGCTAGGGAGCTTGTCAGGCCGGGGGTTGGCGCGGCCTAAAATTGATCCAAAACCTTGATGTGTCCTTTGGTGACCGCCCTTAGGAGACGGTTGATGGCGCGCATTTGTTCTTCATCCAGGGACTCATCCAACACTGCCGCCATGAGACCGTAGCGATCCGAGAGAGCGATCGCCCCAGTCTCACTCGCTGAGGCTAAAATCTCGGCGACTGCACCTGGGAGAAGTTGGATTGGAGGCTGCATAGACCATAAGGGGCGAACTGAATTTACTATCGCTGATTCTTAGGTCTAATAAGGTGATCGCCCCCGGACTGGGTTGTGAATTCCATCAGGCCACTGTGTGACCGAGAACACATGATAGCGTGATTTTGCGAGCTGCGATGGGACTTGTTACGGTTGTTAACGCTTTGCCCGTTGAGCCTGGAACGAGCGGGTGCATCTCGGTTGAGTCCGGACCGCCGCCAAGCCCGCATCCCCCAGCGGCGGCTTCCGGGGGGAGCCGCTACGGTGTAGCCCTAGAGTCCTGAAACCTCCGGGAGGGGCTTCAGGAAAAGCGGCCGGGGTTTTCCTTCTTCCACTCCTCTCTCCCGGAGGGCAAGAGACTTCCAGCCGCCGATTTCGCAGCAACGGGGGACTGTCAGGGGGGATGGGCGCGATCGCCCCCCGGAGCGACTGGCTCCCGGCGCACTTCCTGAAGTTTGTCGCGGAGTTGCGCCTCCACTTGGCGGAGGTACTGGATCTTCTGGGCCGTCTCAGCGAGCTTCCGCTCCAAGATAGCGACTTTCTCCGCCGTAGGCAGGGAGCCGCGCCTTTGGCACTGGGTCATAATTTGCCCAATCTCATTCAGGGTGAAACCCAAAGTCTTGGCGTACTGGATGAACTGGAGGCGCTCCCAGGCCACCTCATCATAGTCCTTGTAGTGGCGACTACCAGCCGGGCGGCTTCGAGATTGCAGCAGCCCCATCTTCTCATAGAAGCGGATTGTGTCCTTGGAAACACCCGCCCGTTGCGCTAGCTCGCCGATCAGCATCCCACTGCAACTCTCAAGTTTGCTCGCGTCCCTTGACTATGGAGTATAGCCCACAGTTTAGAATGGCGGGCGATCAGAATGGCCTTCCCACAGCGGTGGCCAGCATCGCCCATTTCCCAGGCCAAGTCTGGACCTCCAAGCCCAGAGCGGCTGAGGGTTTGGCCAACTAACCCCGCTGTGATCCTGAGGGCTTCGTGCTGCGGCCTGCCGGAATATACCGAGGTCGAACGGCTGCTGCGCGTCTCCATCCCCCAGCTCCTGCTTCCGAAGCGGGGAGCAGGGGAGCCAGCCCTCACCGCAGGCGAGGTGAAGGATTCAGGGCCAGCGATGCCCCTCGGGGACGCTCCTCCACGGCCGCTTAGCTGGCTGCAATCACCGTCAAAGCCTCGGCCGTCTGAGTTACCCAGGGAAGCCCGGCCCGATGCCCACTAGGGCTCGCGAGCGGCGAACCTTGGCATAATACAAAACCCCGAAATAATGTTACAAGCCATGCTACACTCAGGCCAGCCTAGAGGCTCAACGTCCTTGAGCCAAGCTTGATCCCTAGCCTGCTGGGTCTGGTCGTCACTCTTTACGAGGTCATCCCCCGATGCGTTCCCGTCCCTCCTCAACCCTAGCAACCTTGGGCCTTACGCTCTCCCTCTCGCTGACCCTTGGAGCCTGCGGAGGGGGACCGCCCCCAGGGATGATGGGGGGCTCTCAGGCCTTGACCGTTACCCTACTCACCCTAGAAACTGACACCCTGGAAGAGAGCAGTGAGTTTGTCGGCAGCCTCGAAGCCAGCGATCGCGTGGTGCTGCGGCCGGAAGTGGCTGGACGGGTGGAGCAGGTAGCGGTGGTCAGTGGCGATCGCGTTGAGCCCGGCCAGCTCGTCGTGCAACTGGGCAGCGAGAGCGATCGCGCCCAAGTCCAAGCCGCCAGCGCCAATATCGGCATCCAGCGGGCCGTGCTCAGCAATGCCGAAGCCAACCTCAGCGCCGCCCGCTCTGACCAGCAGCAGGCCGAAGTTCAGAAAAAACAGGCCGAAGCCGAACTAGCCCGCCAAGACGCGACCGTGAAGCTGCAAGACGAAGAGTTGAAGCGTACCCGCTTCCTCGTGGAAGAAGGGGTCCAGGCCCAGCAGCAACTGGATATTCAAATCAGCAACTACGAAACTGCGATCGCCAGCCGTAATGCCGCCCAGGAGGCGGTAGCCGCGGCCCAAGCCGCGATCACCGCCGCCAGCGATCGCCGCCGCGCCGCCCAAGCCACCCTCCAGCGCGAAGGGGCCGCCGTCAACCAGGCGATCGCCCAGCTCAACGTCGCCTCCGAGAACCTGCAATTCACCCGTGTGCGAGCGCCGATCGCCGGCACGGTGGGGGATGTCACCGCCAAGGTCGGCGATTTTGTCAGCCCGGGAGACCCCCTGACCACCATCAGCGCCGACCAGCGCTTTGAGCTGCGGCTCTCCGTGCCGGCCGAGCGGGCCGACCAACTGCGCCCCGGCCTGACGGTAGAGCTATTGGCCCCCGAGACCGATCAGGCCCTGGCCACGGGCAGCATCAGCTTTGTCTCTCCCCAAGTCGATCCCGCCTCCCAGGCGATTTTAGCCAAGGCCAGCTTTGCGGGTCAGGGCCGCCTGCGGGACGGCCAGTTCGTCCGCGCCCGCCTGATCTGGCAGCGGCGGCCCGGGGTGCTGATTCCCGCCACCGCCATCTCGCGCCTGGCGGGGCAAACCTTTGTCTTTGTCGCTGGCCGGTCTGAGGAAGACCCCAGCCAGGCGATCGCCCAGCAAAAACTCGTCCAACTCGGCCCCCTTCAGGGCAACGACTACCAGGTCCTCTCCGGCCTGGAGCCGGGCGATCGCCTGATCATTGACAACATCCTCAACCTCCAAGACGGCGTTCCCATCGCCCCCAGCGACGGCCCGACCTCCGGCCGCCCAGACTCGGCCCTCATGGCAGCCGAATCACCCCCCAACGCGCCCCAACGCGACTGACTAGGGGGCTGGCGATGACCCTCGCTCCTCGGGGCTCCTAGGCAGCCTGTCCATGTTTCCCCCGTCTGAACTCTGACCTCTGGCGTCCTCACCATGCTCCTCTTCGTCACCTTCTTCATCAAACGCCCGGTCTTCAGCACCGTCTGCTCTCTGATCGTGCTGCTCCTAGGGGCGATCGCCGCCCTGACCCTACCCATCGCCCAGTTTCCTGACATCGCCCCCACCCAAGTCCTCGTCACCGCCAACTACACCGGGGCCGCAGCAGAGACCGTCGAGCAAGGGGTGACCAACATCCTCGAGCGCGAAATCAACGGCGTGGATGGCATGAGGTACATCAGCTCCGCCAGCACGAGCAACGGGCTGAGCCAGATCACCGTCACCTTCGAGGCGGGCCAAGACCCCGATATCGCCGCCGTCAATGTCCAGAACCGGGTCGCCCGGGTGGAACCCCTGTTGCCAGAAACGGTGGTCCAGAGCGGCGTCGTGGTGAGCAAGCAGTCCAGCAACTTCCTGCAAGCCTTCGCCATCTACGCCGAGAACAGCGACTACGACGAACTTTTTATCAGTAACTACCTCGATACCTTCGTGGTCGAGGCCCTACGCCGAGTTCCCGGCGTCGGCGAGGTGCAAATCTTTGGGGAGCGCAAGTACGCCATGCGGCTCTGGCTCGACCCCAAGCGCCTCGCCAGTCGCGGCCTGACGATGCAGGATGTGGTGGCGGCCGTGCGGGAGCAAAACATCCAAGTCGGCGCTGGCCAAATTGGCCAACCCCCGGCTCCCGGTCAGGACTACCAAATTCCCCTCCAGGCCCTGAGCCGCCTGAGTAGTATCGAGGAGTTTGCAGACCTCGTCCTGGCTAGGGGCGAGGGCGGCACGCTGATCAAACTACGCGATGTCGGCCGGGTGGAGCTGGGGGCCCAGGACTATACCTCCTCCCTCACCTACAACGGCCTCCCGGCCGTCGGCTTGGGGATCAGCCAAGCGCCGGGGACCAATGCCCTCGAAGCGTCGGCGGCCGTGACAGCGGCGATGGCCGAGCTGAGCGAGGCCTTTCCCCCCGGCCTCACCTACGGCCTTGCCTTTGACACCACGATGTTTGTGGCGGCCTCCCTACGGGACGTGATTTCAACCCTGGTCCTGGCGATCGCCCTCGTGGTGCTGGTGATCTACGTCTTTTTGCAAGACTGGCGCGCGACCCTGATCCCCAGCATCGCGATTCCGGTGTCCCTGGTGGGCACGTTCATCTTCACACGCCTCTTCGGCTTTTCGATCAACACCCTGACCCTGTTCGGCATGACCCTGGCCACGGGGCTAGTGGTGGACGATGCGATCGTGGTCGTCGAAGCAGTCGCGACGAAAATTCACGACCGCCACCTCTCCCCCATGCAGGCAGCGATCGAAGCCATGGACGAACTCGCCGGGGCGATCGTCGCTACCTCCCTGGTGCTCATGGCCGTGTTCATCCCGGTGGCCTTCTTCCCCGGCACAACCGGCGCGATCTATCAGCAATTTGCCCTGACGATCGCCTTCTCGATCCTGGTCTCCACCTTCAACGCCCTCACCCTGTCCCCCACCCTAGCAGCCCTGCTACTACGGGATAAACCCCCTGCTCACGGGCTCCTGGCTGGCTTCTTCAACCGCTTCAACGACCTCCTCGACGGGTCGCGGCGGCGCTATGAGCGATCGCTCCACCGCCTCACCCGCACCCGCTGGCTCGTCCTGGGGGTCTTTGGGCTCCTCCTCGCCCTCACCGCCTGGGTGTACAACAGCGTCCCCGGGGCCTTCCTGCCCGACGAAGACCAAGGCTACTTCATCACCGTCGTCCAAGCTCCAGAAGGGGTGTCCCTGGAGTACACCCGCCGCGTGATGGATCAGGCTTCGGCGGCTGTCATGGCCCTTGACGGGGTGGAATCAAACTTTGCCATCACCGGGTTCAGCTTCCCCAGTGGCGGCCCCAATCGCGGCCTTATGTTCACGCTCCTGAAGCCCTGGGATCAGCGCAAACCCAATGTCCAAGCGATCATTGGCCAGGCCTTCGCCGCCTTTTCTCAGATTCCCGACGCCCTGATCTTCCCCTTCAATGCCCCCCCGATCCAGGGGCTCGATACCTTCGGTGGCTTCCAGATGGAACTCCAGGCCCGGGGGGAAATCGCCCTCGATGATTTTGTCGCCACCATGCGCCAGTTCCTGGGGGCCGCCAATCAACACCCCGACATCTTGAACGCCCTGACCACCTATGCCACGGGCACGCCAAAGCTGATGGTGGAGGTGGATCGCGATCGCGCCAAGGCCCTCGGGATCAAGGTGGACGACATCTTCAACACCATGCAGACGGCCCTCGGCTCCCAATATGTCAACGACTTCAGCCTCGGTCAGCGCAACTATCGGGTCTATGTCCAGGCCGACTTGCCCTTTCGCAATAACCCCGAGGACGTGAATCAGCTCTATGTGCGCTCGGAGCAAGGCGAAATGATTCCCCTCAGCAGCCTCGTCCGGCTCACCGACCGCACGGGAGCCCAGGCGATCAATCACTACAATCTCTTCCGCTCGATCTCGGTCAATGGCAATGCAGCCCCCGGCCGAAGTTCGGGGCAGGCCCTAGCGGCGATGGCGGCCACAGCGCGGCAGGTGTTGCCGCCCGTGATTAGCTTTGAGTGGACAGGCAATGCCTTAGAAGAAATCCAATCGGCGGGCCAAGCACCGCTGGTCTTTGGCATCGGTCTGGTAATGGTCTTTCTGGTGCTAGCAGCCCAATACGAGAGCTACATCACGCCGATCGTGATCCTGCTGACGGTTCCTCTCGCCGTGCTGGGGGCCTTGTTGGCCCAGGCCTTGCGGGGCTTGCCCAATGATATCTACTGCCAAATTGGCCTGGTCATGCTGATCGGCCTAGCCAGTAAGAACGCGATTCTGGTAGTCGAGTATGCGGATCAGCTACGCGACCAGGGCTGGAGCTTGGTCAAGGCGGCGATCGAAGCGGGTCGGGAGCGGCTGCGACCCATTTTGATGACGGCCTTTTCGGGGCTCATCGGCTTCTTCCCGCTGCTGATCGCCACGGGGGCTGGCGGGGCCAGCCGTCGCTCGCTGGGCACAGCGGTCTTCGGCGGTTACTTGGTCGCCACGTTCCTGAGTTTATTCCTCGTGCCAGTGCTCTATATCGTGATCAAGGGGGTATCGGAGCGTTGGGGGTCGGGGAGGTCGCAGCCAGGCCCTCGTCCCTCCTCCCCCAAGCTCTTATCCCCGGAAGATGCTTAGGGAACCTGTACCGTCAACGCTTTCAGGCTTTACAGCCCTTGCACCAATCCTATAAAACGATCTTAAAAGTCCCTCGACCGCTCTGGGCTACTAAAGTACACACATCTCGTAGCAGCCCCAACTTACCGCTTTTAGCCCCCCGATTTTGGGGAGGAGGGGTGGCGAACTGGGCGGCACAGATTCAATCCCCTTCCTATTCACGGTTTTCATCCACAACCACCACAACGGAGGCTGAATCCCATCGGGTTAAAGCCCAAGCTTATGCTGTATTTCCTCATTCCGCCTTGGCTCCTATCGATTGCTGACCAGAGTTCGACCCGCACTAGCGCACCACTCGCCTCCACCGCAACCTTTACCGGCCTCGTCAACGCGCTCATTTTACTCTTGCTCGTTGCAACGGTGGTGGCTTTGGTGACAAGGTGGCTCCGGATTCCCTATGTTGTGGGATTGGTGTTGGCGGGGTTGATGATTACTAAGCCCCTCTTGCCCCGTGAGGTTGGCTTAAACCCCGATGTGATTTTGAATTTGTTTTTGCCGATTCTGATTTTTGAGGCGGCAATTAATACCGAGATTAGCCGCCTCCGCAGTACATTTAAGCCCATTGCTCTGTTGGCAGGGCCGGGGGTGGTATGGGCGGCGGTGATCATGGCAACCCTGCTGAAATTTGGCTTGGATTTGGCTTGGATTACGGCGGGGGCGATCGCCGTCATTTTAACCATCACCGATACGGTGTCGGTAATTGCGGCCTTTCGAGCGGTGCCGGTTCCCCCTCGGTTGGCAACGATTGTTGAGGGGGAAAGTCTGTTTAATGATGGTATTGCCCTGGTGTTGCTGGGGATGATCACCACGATTCACATTCAAGGCTCTTTTACGGTGTGGCAGGGGATGGAGCAGTTATTTATTGCCTTGGTGGGGGGGACGGTTTTGGGGTTGGGGTTGGGCTATCTCTGTGTGGGGTTGTTTCAGCAGTTGGATGATGCCCTGAGCAATATTCTCTTAACGGTGGCGGTTTCCTTGGGAACGTTTCAAATTGGTCAGGTATTAGGGGTTT
Organism: uncultured bacterium; assembly: GCA_964397305.1. Lineage (GTDB taxonomy): Bacteria > Cyanobacteriota > Cyanobacteriia > Cyanobacteriales > Spirulinaceae > JAAUTY01. The sequence continues at coordinate 13,108 of CAYNIP010000005.1, read as the reverse complement.
CCAGTGCGATCGCCGTTTTGGTGGCAGGGTTAGTGATTGGCAGTTTGGGGTTTCGTCAAACCTCCGCCTCGACCAAAGTGACGCTGCTCAACTTTTGGGAATACGCGGGGTTTGGCGTCAATACGTTCATTTTTCTGCTCATGGGCATTGAAATTAACCCCTCGGACCTGTGGGGAATGATGCCGGCGGCGTTGTTTGCGATCGCCGCCTACCAGGTGGGCCGCATCTGTGCCATCTATCCGCTCCTCTGGCTGTTGCGTTTTATCGATCGCCCCATCCCCCTCCCTTGGCAACATGTTTTAATCGTCGGCAATGTCAAGGGCTCCCTGTCTATGGCGATGGCCTTAAGCCTTCCCCTGGGTTTACCCGGACGGTTGATGGTGATTTCCCTCGTTTTTAGCACTGTGTTAGTGTCCTTGGTGGGCCAGGGGTCGAGTCTGCCTTGGTTGGTGAAACGATTGCGGGTTTCAGTGGTATCCCCCCAACGGCAGTGGTTAGAAGCCTTGCAGTTAAACCTAATTGCCGCCAAAGCCGCCCAGCAAGAACTGAAGGCTCTTTTACAAGCGGGCAACCTGCCGAGATCCCTCCACGAGGAACTGTTTGCCAGCTACCAAGCTCGCGTTGCCACGGCTGAACAGCAGTTGCGGGATTTTTACAATCAACCCATCGCCGATGCCAACCTGGGGGATTCGAGTTATCTGGATGGCCTCCGCCGTCGTCTTTACATTGCCGAAAAAGGGGCAATTAACGATGCGCTCCGCAAGGGATTACTGTCTGATGAAGTGGGCCAACCCTATATCCAAGACCTGGATGAAAAACTCCTCACCCTCAAAGATGATTAACTGCACAGTCCCATGAAATCCAGCAAGGGACGGACAAAATCCGGTTTCGTGACGACAAGAATGGTGGAGCCGCTTTCGAGTTGGGTGCTGCCGTTGGGGATGATCAGATCTTCGTGGGGATGGGCTTGGTAGCCGATCACTAGAGTACCGCTGGGAAAGCGGGAGTCTTGGGCAATTTCAGCGACGGTGCGGCCCACAATCGCACAATTTTGGGGAATGGAAAGCTTGAGGACTTCCACCTGTCCCTGTTCAAAATGCATCATCGCATCGACTTGGGGATATTCGATCGCATTGATCATGCGAGCGATCGCCAATTCCGTTGTACTGATGATGTGGGTTGCTCCCGCGAGGGCGTAGGGTTGGGCAAAATCGCGATCACGCATCCGCACGACAATTTGCGGCACGGCGTAATGCTTAGAAAGCGTAACCATAGCCAAATTCAGGGCATCTTCACGCAAAACAGCAATAACTGTATTGGCCTTACGAATCCCTGCCTCCATCAAGGTTGTTATATTGACAGCACTGCCCTCAAAGGCCATCACACCAATTTTTTCACGAGCGTACTGACAAGCGAGGGAATTCGTATCAATGATGGCAATGGTGTGACCCTCAGCCCGCAGTGTTCTGGCTAAATTCACCCCCATAATCCCAGCTCCACCGATGAGAATATACACCTTACCTGTCACCTTTGAAGAATTTGCCACAACCCAAGCATTGGTAAAAAACCTGCGAATCTCGTTTCTTGCTGGCTTTTGAGAAGGTTGATATGGGGTGCATCTCACTTTGGAGACTCCCCTTCGCTCTACTTGGGAGAAGGGGCCAGGGGATGAGGGCAAACTTGCCTAACTGAGATGCACCCGTTGATATGTCCACGTTAATACCTCGAACACTCAGTCGCTTGAACACGCTTCTCATACTCGTCTCACCTTGATCCAGCACGAAGTGCAGCCAAGTTGAGACGAAGAGAAAGGTGTTGAGTACTGGATAGTCATCTTCCGGCAGGTGGCTGAGATGGCGCTTGACGATTTCTGGGAAGTTAGATACCATGTGCTCTGCATTATAAACACTGATTCTCTGGCTTCCACTTTACCAAGTTAGGTGCCTTTTTTGGGAGAAATATCCCGTCATTCAACATTTCTGGGCTCAGGGTCGGAGAATCAACTTTTCAACTTTTCCCATTCTCATTTTTCTCTCCCCAAATGAAACAACCCTGCTCTTCCAACTTGGGCGAGGAGCTTCTAGCACCCCTTCTCCCAGCTTTGGGAGAAGGGGCCGGGGGATGTAGACGCGCAGCGGTTTCTCGCAGAGGGGGCTCCGTAACGCTGAAGAGGGCTACACTCTACTCCTTAAACCCTAGCTCAAAACTCAGGGGAGCCGCGCTTTTTTCCGCCCACCCGGGGGTAGGTTGCACCTGGACCAGCCGCCCGCACCATCCCTGCGGGGGCCCTTCATCCTACCCTTGAGCCTCGTAGAGAGGGCAGGCCGCACAGGGCCCAGCTGGATTGACAGCACAACGGAGCAGCTCCGAGCGGGCATTGAAGCGGCAACTGACATCGCCGACAACCCAGCGCCCCTGGATCAAGCTCCGCTCTAAGGGCTTCTCCGTCGGTTGGACCTGAAGGGAAATGCGCTGGAGCTGATAGCGGCCGCCTCGGTATTGGTAATGGTGATGCCGTTCGAGGATGGTATAGGTGCGGCCAGCAACCTGGATGGTTTGGCCGGGCTGGGGCTGGTCGTCGAGGTGGACTGGGCCAAGGCGCTCGGGGGGGTGAGTGACGATCACCTCCGTGGGCAGAGGGTTGGGCAACCGAAGGGTCATGACGGCGGGGGACTCTCTGGGCTATGGTACGCGATTTTCCTCGCTCGTCCACCAGGCGCTCACCCCGAAGCCCAGGGCTCGGTCTGGATTGGCTAATTCTTGGGCCAGGGCTAAGGCGGCGCGGCGGCCGATGGTGGTCTCAAACACGGAGGAAAAGACGGCATCGACGGCCTGGTGCTGACAAAATTGGCGTAAGCGTTGGGGGGAGCCGGCGATCGCCGGCTTGATCACCACCACACCCCGCCAGCCTTGGTCGTAGCAAGCGGCCAATTGGGTCAAGGTGGCCACCGACTCATCCAGGGCCAGGGGCGTGGGGTAATCTCGGCTCAAGGCCAAAAGGGTCGGCAAGGCAGCCGGGGGCAGGGGCTGCTCGAGGAATTCGACGGGGCGGACCCCCGCCGTCTGCTGGAGCCAGCGCTCGGTGGTGGCTGGGTCGAGGCTGCCATTGGCATCCAGCCGCAGGCGAGCCGTGGGGGGCAAGGCGGCGACTAGCTCGCGGCCCAGGGCCAACTCGTCGGCCGGTTCAAAAACTCCCAGCTTCCACTTAAAGCAGCGGTAGCCCTGGTTCCAGGCCGCCGGCCAGGCGGTCAGGGCGGTGGCTCCGGCGGGGAGGAGGTAAGCGAGGTCTGAGGGCTTGGGTTCTGCCGGGGCGATCGCCCCCTCCAAGTCCGCCAAGGCCGACTCGAGAGCAAATTGGCAGGCGGGCCGGGTGTCCGGGATGGCGGCAATCTGGGCTCGGGTGACGCGATCGCCAAGCTGGGCACAGCAGGCCTGGGCTTGTTCCAGCGTTTCCGAGCCAAAGGCGGGCAGGGGGGCCACTTCGCCCCAGCCCTGGCGGCCTTGGCGGTCGGTCAGGCACAGTCTCAGGCCTTCCCGCAGGAACCAGGCCCCGTGGGCCGTGCGGAGGGGCTGGCGGAAGGGCCGGGCGTAGGGCTCAACGTGCAGGGTGTAGGCGGTCAAGGGGCAGCTAGGTGAATCCGGGCCAAGCTAGGCCGAGGGCAAAGAGCAGGCCACTCCAGAAGTGGAGCTTCACGGCGATGAATTTGCAGGTTTTCACCCGCTCCGGCTGGTCGTGGTGTCGGCCCACGTGGCGCACCAGTTCAACGGCGATCGGGCTGCTGGCGAGGATCACCAGGCTGCTGGCCGGGAGGCGATGGGTGAGCACAGCCAGGGGGACGAGGAGGACCAGGGCGAGGGTGGCGATCGCCAGCACCCGGGCCCCGAGGCCGGTGCCGAGGCGCACGATCGGCGATCGCTTCCCGGCCGCGAGGTCGTCGTCTACTTGATGAAAGTGGGAGCAGAAGAGGATCAGGCTGGTGCTGAGGCCGACAAGGCTAGCGGCGGCCCAGGTGGTGGGGGGGAGGGTGGCGGCTTGGGAATAGACGGCGGCGGCGATCGCCAGGGGCCCGAAGGTCAGAAAGCAAATGATTTCCCCCAAGCCCAAGTAGCCCAACCGGAAGGGCGGCCCCTGGTAGCTATAGCCGAGGGCACAGGCGAGGGCGATCAGCCCCCAGATGCGCCAGTCCCCCCGCCAACTGGCGATCGCGATAATTCCAGCTAGCCCCAGAGCTAAACAAAGGTTACTGAGCCAAAAGATCAGGCTTTTTTTCCCCGTTAAGTTAATCACTGAGTGAGGCTTATTCTTGTCAATTCCCGTCGCCGCATCAAAGACATCATTACTCAAGTTGAGCCAGGCCACAATCAGAATCGCAGCCCCCAGAAAGGTGAGAAAAACAAGCCCATTGAGTTGCCTGGTTTCGGCAAAAGCGAGGGCCGTCCCCACGGCGATGGGAATCACTGCCACACTGTACATCGGTAGCTTGATCGCCGCCCACCAGAGTTGGCGGCGAGAGGGCTCAAGGGCGTGCATAGTGGCCATGAACAAATGGGATGAAGCAGGGGCGGGCGGCGGCCTGCGTCAAGCGTCCCGTGGGGAATCGCTGTCGGCGGCGGCGTTGCAGTACCCGAGGCGAGGTCATTCCTTATACACTAGCTTTTACAAGCTTTTACAACGTCTAGAGTCGTGGGCCTAGCCTCAAAGCGACGTTTAATCTCTCTAGGCTTACCACTGAGACCGTACCCAGGTTAAAAAATTTATAAGAAACTTTACGATGTTGTTGCCGGCCCTCGCGACCCCCTGCGGCGAGCCTCTGGCTCGGCAGGCCCAAGCCCTCTCCCGCCAGATCCGCCAAGCGGTCCCCCCTCAGCCTGCGTGCCAGGCCCCCCAGATCGTCAGTTGGGCCCTAGCGCTTCCCCCCGTTGATCCCCTCGCGGTGTTGCGCTGGACCCACAGCCCCGAACAGCGCCACTTCTATTGGGAAAATCCCCAGCAGGGCGAGGCGATCGCCGCCCTGGGAACCACTCGCCTTGCCACGATCGAAGCCCCGGACCGCTTTGCCCAAGCCCAAGCCTGGCTCAACCACCTTTGGGCGCACTGCTGGGCCGGCGGTGAGCAACAGCGACCCTTTGCCGGGGCCCATGTCTTCGCCAGCTTCGCCTTCTTCGCCACCCCGCCGGCTCACCCCGCCCCCTTTCCTCGCGCCACCCTCTGCTTACCCCAGTTTCACATCGCCCGTCGCGGCCAGACCAGCACCCTGGTGATCAATGTCGATCTCCAGGCTCCGGGAGAACCGGAAACTACCCTGGAGCAGTGCGATCGCCTCCTCGCTTGGGTGGACCAAGCCCACCACCCCACCCCGGCGACCCCACCCCGCCGCGCCCCCTGTTTTCTCACCCCCCCAGCCGCCAGTTTCCAGCCCTTCGCCCAGGCCACCCAGGCAGCCGTCCAGGCCATCCAAGCGGGAGACCTCAGCAAGATTGTGCTCGCTCATCCCCTGGATATCGTCGCCTCCACCCTCCTCAACCCCATCGATGCCTTAGAGCGGCTGCGCCAGCGGTATCCCGATTGTTACTACTTCTCGACCAGCAACGGCCGGGGTAGCTACTTCCTCGGGGCCAGCCCCGAGCGGTTGGTGAGTTTGCGGCGCGGCCCCTCCCGGCAAGCGGGTCAGCTCATCGCCGATGCCCTGGCCGGCTCGACTCAGCGCGGCCGCGATGCCCAAGAGGATGCCGCCTTCGCCCAACAACTGCTCAATTCCGAGAAGGATTGCCGGGAGCACCAGGCCGTCAGCCACTATCTCTGGGAGCAATTGCAGCGTTTGGGATTGCAGCCCTGCCGGGCCCCCCGCCAAGTACGGCAGCTCTCCAATATTCAGCACCTCTGGACGCCGATTACGGCCGCGGTCCCCGCTCAGCTCCAGCCCTTAGAGGTGGTTGCCGCCTTACACCCCACCCCCGCTGTAGCCGGTGTCCCCACGGCCGCCGCCTGCGAGCAAATCCGCCACTATGAAGCGTTTGATCGCGGCCTCTATGCCGGCCCCCTGGGCTGGCTGGATGCTCAGGGCAACAGCGAGTTCCTGGTGGGGATTCGGTCCGCCCTCCTGAGTGGCGATCGCGCGCGCCTCTACGCCGGGGCCGGCATCGTCGCGGGCTCTGACCCGGAGAAAGAGGTGGCCGAGGTCCAGCTCAAGCTCCAGGCCATGCTCGCGGCCCTGGGAGTCTGCGGTTAGAGCCGCTCCCTGGGCGGGTCCAGGCAGAAGCCCCAGGGAGCAGCACGAGTCTCACCCCTGGCTCGAGGTCAAGCTTGGGGGGCGACGGCGGGAGGCTTGGGCGAAGATCTGCGGCAGGGCAGGACCGCCGGGCAGTTGGCTGGCCGTGAGCACGCCACTCATCAGGGCGGCCACGACGCCATCGATGTAGACATCTGCGCCGGTCAGGTAGAGACCCGGCAGAGGCGTTTTCACTCGAGTCCAGGGGGCATTTTCGGATCGGAAGCGATCGCTCGTCAGCGGCAGTCCGTAGATCGCCCCCTGAGGATGGGCCGTGAAATACTCCGTCGTCAGGGGCGTGGAGAGTTCTGCATAATCAATCGCCGCCGCAAAGCCCGGATAGTGCTGCTCGACAAACTCGATCAGGCCGGTCGTCAAACGTTGCTTCAAGGCCACATAGTCCTCCCCCCGCTGTCGCCAGCCGCGATCGCGCCAAGGCGCAAAGCTTTGATAGTCCGTGAAGGCGATCAGCTCTGCCGTAGGCGCTTTGGCCTCAGGATCTTTCAGGGAAGGAAACGAGAGATACACCTGAGTTGGTCGGCCGGTGGTCAGCCAAGCTCTCCGCTGAGCATGGTTGGCATTGTGGTCAAGCTGGGCATAGAGCCAGTGGTTTTCTCCCTGGAAGCCGAGGCTGCGGGGATCAGTCTTGAAGCCCAGGTAAAGGGAGACCGCCGTAGCAGGTTCGTGGCCGTCCACGTAGCGCCGCAGGGCTTCCCGGAAGGGGATCGCCACCGACTCGGGCACCAGTTTCAGATACGTATTCGCCGCCCCGGCATTGGAGACTACCACCGGTGCATAGTATTCTTCGCTCGGAGCGTCCGCCTGGTCAAGGCGGCGCACGCGCACCCCAGCCGCCCGGCCGCGGTCCAGCAAAATTTCTGTCACCTCCCGGTTGAGCAAGACCTGGCCGCCGGCCGCCGCCACCACCGGTTGTACCCCGGCCGCAATCCGGCCCGCGCCACCGACGGGATAGTAGCCGCCCTCAAGATAGTGGGCGGCGATCGTGGCGTGAACCGCGAAGGGGCTGAGGGCCGGGGGCACACCGTAGTCTCCCCACTGGGAGGCGAGCAGGGCCTTCAGGTCCGGGCTGTGGAAATGGCGATCTAGGTAGGCCTGGGTGGTTAGGGTTGGCTGGAAGCGGCGACCGAGCTGCCCCAGGCGGCCGATCCAGCGCCAGGGTCGTGCTGAATGCTGACTGAGGTAGTGCAGGAACAGACTCGCGGCGGCCTTGGGGAGGTCACGGAAGTAGCGGCGAATCGCCCGAGTTTCGGCGGGGAAGCGGGCGATCAGGTCGGCCTGGTAGCGGGCCGGATCCCCATACACGGAGAACTGGAGGCCGGGATAGACGAATTTTTCAAAGGGTTCTGGCATTCGCTGCCACTGGACTTGACCCTGAGTGATCAGGTCAAAGAGCTTGCGGGGCATGGCCTCGGGCTGCATTTGGCCGACGTAGTGGACGCCAACATCCCACTGAAAGCGACCCCGTTTGAAGACATGGGTAAAGCCGCCCGGTTTGAAATGGCGCTCTAGAATCAACACGCGCCAGCCCCGCAGTTGGGCCGTCAGGCTGGCGACGGTGAGGGCTCCCAGACCAGAGCCGATGAGGATGAGATCGTAGGTGTGATCGGGGTTGCGGGGGGTGGAAGTACTCATGGCGAACTCCAGGAAATGTTTACGCTGTCAACATCAGCCTAGCACCAAATGTTGACAGCGTAAACACCAGCGGCCACACTGGAGTTATCCCCACGCTTTTGCCTTCACGCCCCATCCTGCCTTCCGAGGGAGCTGGGGGCGATGTTGGGGAGGCGGGAGTAACGCGCGATTGTGCCTAACGAATGTCCGATTGCAAGCCCACCTATCACCACGGTGATCTGCGGCAAGCCCTGATTGCCGGGGCGATCGCCGCGATTGCGGAGCGGGACCCGAGCCAGCTCTCCCTGCGGGCGATCGCCCGTCGCATCGGCGTCTCCCACGCTGCCCCCTATCGCCACTTTGCTGATAAGGAAGCCCTGCTGGCGGCCGTGGCGGAAGAGGGCTTCCACGGCCTCCGGGCGGCTCTAACGGCGGGGATCACGGCGGCGGAACCGGAGCCCCTGCGGCAACTGGAAGCGAGCGGGGTGGCCTATGTGGCCTATGCCCTCAGCCATCCCCACCACTACCGGGTAATGTTCGGCAGTTGCCAGGGGTCCCCAGAGCGCTACCCTGACTTGGCCGCCGCGGGGCAGACAGCGTTCCAAATTATGATTGACCTCGTGGCCAAGGGTCAGGGGGCTGGGGTTGTGCGGGCCGGGGAGCCCGGGGAACTGGCCCAGGTCGCCTGGGCCCTGGTTCATGGCCTGGCGATGTTGGCCATTGACGGCTATTTGCCCGAGGGGTCTCCACCAACCCTCGATGCTCTCATCGCCTTGGCGACGCGATCGCTCATTGAGGGTTTCCAGCGACGCGAGGGCTGAAAGCAACTAGGAATCCTCTCAAGCAGCTCCCGGACCCTTCCTGCCCAGAACCGCCTAAGAGCCCCGGTACACTCATCTTGAGGGATCTCGTTATCAATTCATAATTATTAAAATAACCGATACCTGAGGTCCACGGAGCCCCAACCCTCCGTTGCGGATGAGCCCATGGTCGCGACTGTCTGCCTCTGCGCCATTGTCAAAAACGAACGGGCTGACCTCCCCCGTTGTCTCGCCAGCGTCCGACCCCACGTCGATGAAATGCTGGTGGTCGATACTGGCTCTGAGGATGGAACCCCAGCCCTGGCGGCCGCTTATGGGGCGCGGGTCGAGCACTTCGTCTGGTGCGACGACTTCGCCGCCGCCCGCAACTATGCCCTGACGCAGGTGCGGACGGACTGGGTGCTGGTGCTGGATGCTGATGAGGAATTGGTGGTCGAGGCCGCCGCTTGGCGGCTGGCCCTGGAACAGGAGCCGGTTGCTTACTACCTGCCCCTCACTGATGTGGGCAATCCCCACAACCTGACACCGCTGCTGGTGCCGCGCCTGTTTCGGACCCGGTCGGAGTTGCGCTACGTTGGCGCTTACCATGAGCAGCTCTGCTACCAGGGGGGGCCCTTGCCGGAGGCGCGGGTGGGAACGTTGGGGAGCTTGCACTTACGGCACTACGGCTACAGTCCCGAGCGCTTGCAGGACAAGGAGTTGCGGCGCAATATTCCGCTGCTGGAGCGGCTGCGCGAACGCCAGGGCCTGAGTTTTTTGCTCCTCTACTCCCTAGCGGGGATGTATGCCAATACGGGTCAAGGGGACAAGGCCCAGGGCTGCTATGCCGAAGCGGGCGATCGCCTACTCCCCTACCTGCTGGCTGGGGAGCCGCCGCCGGAGTTTGGCTATGGTCCCTCGCTCCTTTTCCAGCTTGGCGTCCAGGCCTTGCAGGCCCAGGATATGGAAACAGCGCGGCTGCTGGCCCAGCGGGGGTTGGAATGGTGTCCTCGGTTTCCGCCTCTGGTTTACCTGGCGGGGGCGACGGTGCGGGCCCTCGGTTTCCGGCGGGGGGCGATCGCCTACTTCCAGCACTGTCTAGCCCTAGGGGCCACGAGGGAGTTTGATCGCCGGGAGCCCTTTCCGATCACGACCATGACCGTCTCGCCGGCCTACGATCTCGGCTGTCTGTACCTGGAGCTAGGGGATCTCCAGGCCGCCCAGGCCGCCTTCGAGCAAGCGCTCCAGTTTGACCCCCACTGCACTCCCGCCCAGGCCCAGCTCCAGGCCCTGCGGGCGCGGAGCGGGTCCTAGGCAGAGTCCCGGAACTTGTGGAATAATGGGGGGCCCTCTGCCCGGCTGGACTGGTGATGACCTCTGGTGTGCGATCGCGGCCCCGCTGGCTGCAAGCCCTGCTACAACCCACTCTCTCGCGTCACCTGATGGGGGTGGGGGCGGTGATGACGTTCGGATTCGTGGCGATCGCCCTGTTCGCGCCCCTCCTCCAAAGCGGGGGCTGGCTCCAAGATCCCCAAGCCTCCCTGATTAACCCCATTCACGCCGCCCCCAGCACCGCCCATTGGTTCGGCACCAGCCGCCAGGGCTACGACGTATTCTCCCGCACCCTCTTCGGCACCCAGGCCGCCCTGCAAGTCGTCGTTGTGGCTACGCTGATGTCCCTAGTGGTGGGTGTCCCCCTAGGGTTGATCAGCGGCTACCTCGGCGGCCGTCTTGATCGCATCCTCGTTTTCCTCATGGATACGATCTACACCCTGCCCGGCCTGCTCCTCTCCGTCACCCTCGCCTTCGTGGTCGGGCGCGGCGTCGTCAATGCCGCCGTGGCCGTTAGCATCTCCTACATTCCCCAGTACTTCCGCGTCATCCGCAACCACACCACCAGCGTCAAGACCGAGCTTTTCATCGAAGCGGCCCAGGCCATGGGAGCCTCCCCTGGGCGGGTGCTCTGGCGCTACTTGCTCATGAACGTGGTCCAGAGCGTCCCCGTCCTCTTCGCCCTCAATGCCGCCGACGCCATCCGCATCCTCGGCGGCTTGGGCTTCCTCGGCCTCGGTCTCCCGCCCGAAACCCCCGAGTGGGGCCGGGACATCCGCCTCGCCCTCGATGCCCTGCCCACGGGCATTTGGTGGACGGCCCTGTTTCCCGGCCTAGCCATGACCCTGCTGGTGGTCGGTCTCTCCCTCCTGGCCGAGGGCCTGAGCGAACTGTTCAACCCCCGCCAGCGATCCTGAGCGCGGGTGCTAGACTGTGGCCTCTTCCAGAATCAGCTTCGCCCGCCGCAAGTTGTCGGGCACGGTGATCGGGTAGTCGCCGGTAAAGCAAGCGGAGCAGAAGTGGTGGGGGTCATCCCCCGTGGCCTGCAACATCCCCGCCCAGCTCAGGTAGGCAAGGGAATCAACGCCAATCGTCGCCTCGATCTCGCTCACCGACTGCTTGGCGGCAATCAGTTGGTCTTGAGAATCAGTATCCAGCCCATAGAAACAAGGGTGAGTCACGGGCGGCGAGGAAATCTTCATGTGGACTTCTTTCGCCCCCGCTTCCCGCAGGGCCTTGACGATCTTGCGGCTAGTCGTACCCCGCACAATGGAGTCATCGACCAGGATGATGCGCTTGCCATGGAGCACATCCTTGAGGGGATTGAGCTTCATGCGGATGCCCGCCTCCCGCATGGCCTGGGTGGGCTGGATGAAGGTGCGGCCGACATAGCGGTTTTTGATCAGGCCCTCGGCGTAGGGGATGCCGGAGGCCTGGGCGTAGCCGATGGCCGCAGGCACGCCGGAATCGGGAACGGCAATCACCATATCCGCCTCCGTGGGGGACTCCAGGGCCAGGCTCTCTCCGAGGCGCTGGCGATAGCTGTATAGGGTTTCGTCGCCCACAATGCTATCCGGTCGCGCGAAGTAGATCATTTCAAACACGCAGAGCTTGGGCTGGGGCTTTTGGGACCAGTGGAAGGAGGCGAGTCCTTCCTCGGTGATCCAGACCAGTTCCCCCGGTTCGACGGAGCGCAAGTACTCCGCGCCGATGATGTCGAGGCCGCAGGTTTCTGAGGCGAGCACATAGCGAGGGGTCGCTCCAGGCAGTAGGCCAATGGTCAGGGGGCGAATGCCGTGGGGATCCCGCACCCCCATGAGCCCGGCAGGGGTGCCGATGGCCAAGCTGTAGGCTCCCTGACAGAGCTGGAAGGCGCTGATGGCCGCTTCGAGCCAATCTTTGCCGCCATCGACTTCGAGGCCGATGGCGAGGGCAATCATTTCGGAGTCCGTTGTGGTGGCAAATTCACAGCCGCGAGCGGTGAGGTGTTGGCGGAGGGTGGCGGTGTTGACGAGGTTGCCGTTGTGGGCTAAGGCCAAGGGGCCGCGCTGGGTGTTGACAAGGGCGGGTTGGGCGTTGACGACTAGGCTAGAGCCCGTCGTGGAGTAGCGGGTGTGGCCGATAGCGCGATCGCCCGGCATTTCGCTCAAAATCTGCTCATTGAAGACCTGGGAGACCAGGCCCATATTTTTGTGGAGGTGGACTTGGCCCTGATCAAATGTGGCAATTCCCGCCGACTCTTGGCCGCGATGTTGCAGGGCATAAAGGCCGAAGTAGGCCAGTTTCGCCACGGCTTCCCCAGGGGCATAAACGCCAAACACCCCGCAAGCTTCTTCGGGCTTGTCGGGGCGTTCGAGCCGCACCTCGGAGGTCATGGCATTGTGAACTGAGTCAGCATCATGAGGCATCATCGCAGGTGTAGGCTCCTGAGTGCGGCAAGGGAACGAGAGTGGTAGCTGGGCTGGGCTGGAATGAGCAAGCCGATTGCCAATGTAGCAAAAAACCCTATCTCTAATCTTCAGCTTAACTTAAGCTTTCCTTAACAACTTTACAATCATTTACGATTTTAGCGGCAGCTATTCTGGATGGCTACGGGATTGGGGCGTGGGGGGTGATGGTTATTTCAAGCAATTTTGAGACACTTCAGAACGGCATTAAGGTCAGGAGCCTCAACCCGTTGCCGCCCTCACTCTAAATCGCGTTGTATCAAATCGCTGTAGTTGCGCTTCAGCGCTCCCCCGAGCTGAGGCAAGAGGGCTCAAGCCCAACGACAGTAGTATTAAGCAGAGGGTTGCCCTCTATCGCTCCGCGACGCTAGCGCGAACAGCGTTACCGGGCCCCCTCTGCGAGAAGCCGCTGCGCGTTGACCTCCCCCGGCCCCTGCTCCCCAAGCTGGGAGAAGGGGAGTTAGAAGCCCCTCTCCCAACTTGGGAGAGGGGTTGGGGTGAGGGCTTAACTAAGGATTACCAACATCCCGCGTAAAATTTCGTTCACCCTCAACCTGGGTTAAAACGTTTGCCACAGTAGTATTAAGCAGAGGGTTGCCCTCTATCGCTCCGCGACGCTAGCGCGAAC
>CAYNIP010000004.1:183140-186793 GCA_964397305.1 uncultured bacterium | reverse complement strand
GTGGGCGATCGGTCGGGGGAAGCGGCGACGCTGAACAACGCTGCCCGAGTCAAAGCCTCTCAAGGCGACCTCACCGCTGCCCTAACCGATATGCAAGCCGCCATCGATCTGCTCGAACAACTGCGCCTCGCTGCGCCAGCCGGGGAACTGCGGCAAACTTACTTTGCCTCGATTCAGGGCTACTACCGCTTCTACCTCGACCTGCTGATGGACCTCCACCAGCAGCAGCCCGAAGGCGGCTACGACGCCCAAGCCCTCGCCGCCAGCGAAAGCGCCCGCGCCCGCACCCTCCTCGACCTCCTCAGCGAAGCCGGAGCCGACATCCGCCAAGGCGTCCCCGCCGCCCTGCTCCAACGCGAACAAGCCCTCCGCCAGCGCCTCAGCGCCCTGGAAAAACAACGCCTCGAACTCGCCAGCAACGAGGCAACAGCTCCCCAAGCCGAACCCCTGCAAGCCGAAATCAACCAACTCCTCCAGCAACAGCGCCAACTTGAGAGCGAAATCCGCGCCGCCAGCCCCGCCTACGCCGCGATCCAGTACCCCGATCCCCTCACCGCCCAACAGATCCAGCAACAAGTCCTCGACCCCGAAACCCTCCTGCTCCAATACTCCCTTGGCGATGAGCAAAGCTACCTCTGGGCCGTCACCCCCGACAGCCTCCAGGTCTACACCCTCCCCGGCCGCGCCGAACTCAACGGGGCGATTCAGCAGTTCCGCCGCGCCACCACCCACCGCAGCAACCTGCAACGCGCCCAAACCACCGCCAACGACCTCAGCCAACTCCTCCTCGGCCCCGTCGCCGACCAACTCCCCGGCAAGCGGCTGCTAATTGTCCCCGATGGCGCGCTCCACTTCGTCAGCTTCGCCGCCCTCAGCGACCCCAACCAACCCAGCACGCCCCTAGTCGCCAACCACGAACTGGTCAGCGCCCCCGCCGCCTCCGTCCTCGCGATCCAGCGCCAGACCCTCGGCCAGCGCACCCCCGCCCCCAAGGCCTTGGCCCTCCTCGCTGACCCCGTTTTTACGTCCGACGACCCGCGCCTGCCCGCTGGCGTCCGCCAACCTGACCGCCAGGCGATCAGCGGCGCGCCCGTTGACTTGCCCACCCGCGCCCTCCGCGCCTTTGATAATTTGTCTCGCCTCCCCGGCACCCGCACCGAAGCCGAGCAGATCCTCGCCCTGTTTCCCAGCGCCCAAACCCTCTCAGCCCTCGACTTCGACGCCAACTACGACTTCGCCACCGCTCCCGACCTCAGCCAATACCGGATCGTCCACCTCGCTACCCACGGCTTCTTCAACGGCGAGAACCCCGAACTCTCCGGCATCGTCCTCTCCCTCTTCGATGCCAGCGGCCGCCCCCAGCCCAACGGCTTCCTGACCCTCAACGATATTTTCAATCTCAACTTGCCCGCCGAACTGGTGGTGCTGAGTGCCTGCCAGACCGCCCGGGGCGAAGCGGTCGGGGGCGAAGGTTTGGTGGGGCTGACGCGGGGGCTGATGTATGCCGGAGCCGAACGCGCTGTAGTCAGCCTCTGGAATGTCGATGACGCTGCCACTGCCGCGCTGATGGCGGCCTTCTATCGCGGCATCCTGCAAGAGAACCTGACCCCGGCGGCGGCCCTGCGCCGCGCCCAGGAGCAAATTCGCCAGCAGGAGGATTGGCAGCACCCTTACTATTGGGCGGCGTTTACCTTGCAGGGGGAGTGGCGGCCTTGAGGCTATGGCACCTGCGAATTACAAAAAATGAAACCGCCCCCCACCTGCCGCGCGTCGTCTGGATAATAGAGGAGCGATTCTCGTTAAACCTGATTCCCCCAACTGCCATGAAGAAATTTATCGCTGCATTTGTCCTGAGTCTCGTCGCTGTCTTTGCCAGCGGGCAAGGCCAAACCCTGTTTGCCCAGGCTCCAGTCGTCGAGGCGCTCGAACAAGCCGCGTCGAATGGCAGCGCCTTCGTGCCCGAAGGACTCGAACGCTCCGACGATCCCACCGGGGGCCGCCTTGTCATCGGCCCCGACGATCGCGCGCCCCTGCTGAGCCGCAGCTATCCCTGGTCTACGATCGGTCGCCTCGAAGCGCTGACCCCCAGCGGCGCGGTTCGCGGCCACTGCACCGGCAGCCTGATCGGGCGCGACCTGGTGCTGACCAATGCCCACTGCGCGCTTGATGCCAATACCAGGCGGCCCAATACCCGCCTGCGCTTTCGGCCCAACCTGATTGGCGGCGAAGCGGAGACCAGCGCGATGGTCGTGGCGATGGAGTATGGCACGGACTTTAGCGACGGCGGCGGCGATCGCGATTGGGCGCTGCTGAAACTGGATCGGCCCCTGGGCGATCGCTACGGCTGGCTCGGCTGGTTGGCGATTCGCGACTACAGCGATCTGAGCTGGTCGGAGGGCAACATCAATCTCGCGGGCTACTCCGGCGACTTTCCCGCCGACGCTCCCGGCGAAACCCCCAGCGTCCACCTGGGTTGCAGCTTGCGCGGCGTTCGCGAAGACGGACGCATCCTCCACGACTGCGACACCATGCCCGGCGCCTCCGGCAGCCCGCTACTCGGCAAGTTTGCCGACGGGAACTACTACGTACTGGGGCTGCACGCCAGCGGGATTTCCGAGGCGATGACGGGGCGGGCGATCGCCAACCTGGCGATCCCAGTCGTGCGCTGGGCCCAGGCAGCGCAGGAACTGCTGGGCGATCGCTAGCTGCTGCTGATGGGGCTCTATCAAGCTGTCGGCCACCAGACTAGAGACGCCTCACCTCCCCCAACAGTATCGATGGGGTCTGAGGCGATTGAGGGGAAAAACAGCGGGCGCTGGCGTACTTGGAGTCAGTCTTACTCCTGGAAATTCCTGGGTTGGGGCGCGCGAAGCAAAACCTAATCCTTGCTGCTGCTCAGTTTCGCGCCGCTCAACCCAGGCAACTGGCAGGGCTGCTACGCTAGGATGCACCTAGGCTTAACATTCCGGGGAAGCCATGTCCGCCGAACTGACCCAAGACCCGCAACTGGCAGCGCCAACGGCTGCCGACCCTGAATTTCCGCATCCCCCCAGGGACCTGCCCTACGACGACGGAGAGCCCTTGGAGAGCAACCGCCACCGCATCGCGATGAATGTTCTCATCGATGGCGTTTATGCGGCCCTGGGCGATCGCGATGACTTCTTCGCCGGCGGCAATATGTTCGTCTACTACAGCGTAGACCAAGCGATGAACCGCGACTTTCGCGGGCCGGACTTCTTCGCGGCGTTGCAGGTGGATGGTCGCAAAGAGCGGAAATATTGGGCGATTTGGGAAGAGCAGGGACGTTATCCCGATGTCATTGTGGAGCTGATGTCCCCCACGACGCGGCGAGTGGATTTGCTCACCAAGAAACAGCTCTACGCCGAAACATTCCACACCCGCGAGTACTTTGTGTATGACCCCTTCGATGCCCGCTCGCTGCAAGGCTGGCGGCTAGGGGCAACGAACCGCTACCAGGACTTGGCAAAGCACGAACAAGGCTGGCTCTGGTGCGAGACGCTGGAATTGTGGCTTGGCCCTTGGTCGGGAACGATTTTGCGGGAAAGCGCGCCCTGGCTGCGGTTTTATGATGCTGCGGGAAATCTGGTGCTGTTGCCCAGCGAGCAGGCTGAGCAGGAGCGCCAGCGGGCTGA
>CAYNIP010000004.1:78634-183040 GCA_964397305.1 uncultured bacterium | reverse complement strand
GAAATCTGGTGCTGTTGCCCAGCGAGCAGGCTGAGCAGGAGCGCCAGCGGGCTGACCAAGAGCGCCAGCAGGCTGAGCAAGCACGCCAGCGGGCTGACCAAGAGCGCCAGCGGGCTGACCAAGAGCGGCAAGCTCGCCTCGACTCGGTTTCGCGGCTGCGGGCCTTGGGGCTGAGCACGGCTGAGGTGGCGGCGGCGCTGGCGCTACCGATTGAGGTCGTGGCGCAGGTAGGGGACGCGCCAGCACCCTGAGGGGGGAGTTGCTCTTGCACGCCAACGGTGACGGCGGCCAACGGACGCACCGCAGGACGCGCCCTGAGGCTGCTGCGCTAGGATGCAGCTAGGTTCAACATTCCGGGGAAGCCATGTCCGCCGAACTGACCCAAGACCCGCAACTGGCAGCGCCAACGGCTGCCGACCCTGAATTTCCGCATCCCCCCAGGGACCTGCCCTACGACGACGGAGAGCCCTTGGAGAGCAACCGCCACCGCATCGCGATGAATGTTCTCATCGATGGCGTTTATGCGGCCCTGGGCGATCGCGATGACTTCTTCGCCGGCGGCAATATGTTCGTCTACTACAGCGTAGACCAAGCGATGAACCGCGACTTTCGCGGGCCGGACTTCTTCGCGGCGTTGCAGGTGGATGGTCGCAAAGAGCGGAAATATTGGGCGATTTGGGAAGAGCAGGGACGTTATCCCGATGTCATTGTGGAGCTGATGTCCCCCACGACGCGGCGAGTGGATTTGCTCACCAAGAAACAGCTCTACGCCGAAACATTCCACACCCGCGAGTACTTTGTGTATGACCCCTTCGATGCCCGCTCGCTGCAAGGCTGGCGGCTAGGGGCAACGAACCGCTACCAGGACTTGGCAAAGCACGAACAAGGCTGGCTCTGGTGCGAGACGCTGGAATTGTGGCTTGGCCCTTGGTCGGGAACGATTTTGCGGGAAAGCGCGCCCTGGCTGCGGTTTTATGATGCTGCGGGAAATCTGGTGCTGTTGCCCAGCGAGCAGGCTGAGCAGGAGCGCCAGCGGGCTGAGCAGGAGCGCCAGCAGGCTGAGCAAGCACGCCAGCAGGCTGACCAAGAGCGCCAGCAGGCTGAGCAAGCACGCCAGCGGGCTGACCAAGAACGCCAGCGGGCTGACCAAGAACGCCAGCGGGCTGACCAAGAGCGGCAAGCTCGCCTCGACTCGGTTTCGCGGCTGCGGGCCTTGGGGCTGAGCACGGCTGAGGTGGCGGCGGCGCTGGCGCTACCGATTGAGGTCGTGGCGCAGGTAGGGGACGCGCCAGCACCCTGAGGGGGGAGTTGCTCTTGCACGCCAACGGTGACGGCGGCCAAGCGCTTGCTGCTGTTTGGGGTTGCTCGTGATCTTAGCTGGCGACTCCCCCAGAGTTCAGGCTTTAGGGGACCTTGATGCTGCTCGCCGCTGGCTCAGCTCCTGGCGGAGCTGGCTGTGAGCCTCCCGCGTCAGGGGGTAGAAGTAGGCGAGGACTAGGCCGGCGATCAGCACCAGCATGGGCAGCGGGCCGATGGTCAAGCGGATCGCTAACAGGGCGCTGGTGGGTTGGGTCGGGATCGGCTCGCCGGGGATCTGAGGCACAAAGCCGGCAAACTCCAGCACTTGACCGACTAGGAACAGGGCGATCGCCAGTCCCAGCTTTTGTAGCAGCACCATCATGCCGTAGAAGATCCCCTCCCGCCGTTGGCCCGTATGCAGCTCATCCAGCTCGATCACATCCGGAACCATCGACCAAGGGATCAAGTAGGCGACAGACACGCCACTGCCCGCCAGGATTGCCAGCGCATAGAGCCAGCCCACTTGCCCCGGCTGCAAGAAAAAGAGCCCCGCCTGGGCCACCAGCCAGAGACTGGTTCCCAGGCCATAGACGGCCCGCTTCCCCAGGCGATCGCTCGCCCAGCGCCAGACAAACAGCATCACCAAGGCTGTCCCCTGAACGGCGATCGCCACCGAGACAAAGGACTCCTCCGCAATCCCCATCCAACTGACCACGAAGTAGATCAAAATCGACGCGATCAACTGCACCCCCAGCCAAGAGCAGAGGTAGATGCCAATCACATACAAGAAGGCTCGTGTCCCAAAAGCAATCCGCAGTTGCGCCCGGATCGGCAGGGTGGGAATGCTATAGACCAAGGAACGAGACTGGGCCGCCGCTGCATCCGTTAAATGGGGCTCCGGAGCCGACTGGATCAGCGTCCAGCCTGCTGCCAGCAACAGGAAGCTGAAGAGAAACCCCAAGATGCTGGCAAATCCCCCCGGCGTCAACACCCCTGTCCCCCCCAGCAAGGCCCCCGCGCTGACCAAGGCCAGGGCCGTGCTCAGGCCCCAGGCCCCCCAGCCCAGCCGCCGCCGCCCCGCCCGACTGAGAAAGGGCTCGGACCCCCGCTCCTGAATCCGCAAGGCACACCAGACCGTCGAAAACACCGCCAGCAAGGCACAAACGCCCCCCAGCATCAGGTACTGGGTGAAGGGGGCATCGCGGTACACCTGGAAGATCAGCTGAGCCAGGAGCAGCGACACAATACTGCCCCCAATCGAGAAGGCCATGCGGTAGCTGTTGAGGCTGGTGCGCTCGTTGTAATCCTCCGTCAGCT
Organism: uncultured bacterium; assembly: GCA_964397305.1. Classification (GTDB taxonomy): domain Bacteria; phylum Cyanobacteriota; class Cyanobacteriia; order Cyanobacteriales; family Spirulinaceae; genus JAAUTY01. The sequence goes on along the minus strand of CAYNIP010000004.1, from coordinate 180,424 downwards.
CCGGCGTGAGCGCGGTGTAGGGCAGGTTGACGGCCGTGTAGACCAGGTTGAACAGCACGGAGATCGTGACGTAGTAGGCGAAGAGTAGCCAAATGTTGAGGGTGGTATTCTCGCTAAACTGAGGAACCCACCACTGGGCCAGAAACAGTAGGCTAAAGGGCACGGCCCCCCACAACATCCACGGCAAGCGTCGCCCCCAACGGCTGCGGGTGCGATCGCTCATCATGCCCAGAATCGGATCGTTGATCGCGTCGGAAATCTTGCCAACAGCCAGCACGGTTCCCGCCAGGCCCGCTGGCAACCCGGCCACATTGGTAAAGAAGAAGAGGAGAAAAAAGACCAGAATATTGCTAGTAATCGCCGCCCCTAAATCCCCGGCCCCGTAGGCCAGTTTGGTGGTGAATTGGAGCGGCTCCTGGGCGACAGTCGGTTCTATAAGGCTCGGATTGGGGGCGGCGTCAGACATGGGCTAGCATTGCGAGCAATGGGCGTGCTGTTCGAGGCCGACCGTTTGGTGGCTCTGTATCTGCGATACTAGCCAGTTGTACCACCCCCGCGACCCTCGATTACCATCTTTGCTATGCCAGAGCTGTACGTGTCCTGGTCAGAGTACCACCGCCTGATTGAAGAGTTGGCAGCGCAAATCTATCAGTCGGGCTGGGAGTTTAACCAGATTGTCTGCATTGCCAAGGGCGGCCTGCGGGTCGGCGATATCCTCTGCCGCCTCTTTGACCGGCCCCTCGCGATCCTTGCCGCCGCCTCCTATCGGGGTGAGGGCAACCGCCAGCGGGGCGAGATCGTGTTTTCGGAGCACTTGTCCCTGGTGGGGGACCTGGGCGATCGCCTCCTCCTCGTTGATGATCTAGCCGACTCCGGTATCAGCCTCCGGGAGTCGGTGCGCTGGCTTCAAGATCACTATGGCGATCGCCTGCACGACTGCCGCACCGCCGTGCTCTGGTACAAGGGCTGTTCCGTCGTCCAGCCCGATTATTTCGTCACCTACTTGCCCGACAATCCCTGGATTCACCAGCCCTTTGAATACTACGAGCGGGTGTCCCCCGCCGAGGTGGCAGCGAGGTACACCCGCCTCAGTAGCCGGCCGTGAGGGGGGAGAAAATCTAGGCTTCGGGGCGATCGCTCCCTTCCAGAGCTACTTGCCAGTGGCGCTCGAACCCAAGGCGCTGCTCGGCCTTGTGCAGGAAGTAGCCCCCAATCATCGCCGAGGCCAGCAAATGACCCAGATGCTCCCGGCTGGTCGTAATCGCCACGTTGAACTGCTCCCGGGGCAACTGGCCCAGCATCCCCACGATGTTGCGCTCCATCACCTGCACCGCTTCGGCCGAGGGCTTCGACAACTGCGCTGCCGTCTCGGAATCCAGGGACTGGACGTACTGCCAAAGGAAGTTGCCCTCCGACCCCTCGTGATCAAAAAACTCTGAGCGTTCGAGATTGTTCATAAGGCCACAACCAGCGCTGGGCTGGCTCCTAGCGTCGTTCAAGCACGTTTCAGGTACCTGTCCCTACTGTACAAAATCCCTCCCCCGCTGCTGTGGGGCTTAACCGAACCTAACAGCAGGGATTAACCGAATCTCGGGGGCGATCGCCCCCAAGGCCTGGGAGCCCCAAGCGGCACGGCCCTGGGGAAATTTTCAAGCCCCCTCAGCCCTCAGTTCCTAAGAGGCTAGAGGTGACAGCCCCCAGCAAAGCTCAATTCACGAAAAGTTAGAGTAGTCTATAAGGAGGCTTGGCACTATTCCACAGCGCTAGGTCCTCAACCGCAAGAGTTTCGCCATCATCCCCAACAAGTTGTTGAATCGGAGAACCCAGCAAAAGGTAGTGTAGATTACAATCTGGCACGACCCTTGTGAGCAGCGAGGGCAGGCTTCAGTCGGGTACGTGGAGAAATACAGGGAATTCACCATGGCAAAAGTCGTAATCTTAGGCGGTGGCATTGCAGGCATGAGTGCAGCCCATGAACTCATCGAGCGAGGCTTTGCAGTAGAGGTCTATGAACTCAAAGACATTCCTGGGGGCAAAGCCCGCAGCCTTGATGTCCCCAACAGTGCTAGCCCCGGCAAGAAACCCCTACCAGGAGAACACGGCTTCCGTTTCTTTCCCGGCTTTTATCGCCATGTGACCGACACCATGAAGCGGATTCCCTATGGGAACAATCGCCGGGGGGTGTTCGATAACTTGGTTGCTGCTAGCCGCTTGGCCCTGGCCCGGATCGACCAAGACCTCATCGTTTTACCAGCCCGCTTTCCTCAAAACCTCTCGGATATCATTCTGATTCTTAAAGCGTTACTTCGTGAGGCAGACTTAGAGCTAAAGCCCGGAGAATTAGAATTTTTTGCTGAGCGGATTTGGCAGCTTTTGACTTCCTGTACTGCACGCCGCCTAGGAGAGTATGAAAAAATTAGTTGGTGGGATTATCTAGATGCTGAGAATAAATCCTCCGCCTATCAATCTCTCTTAGCACGGGGGTTGACAACCTCCCTCGTCGCCTCCCGCGCTGAGCTGGCCAGCACGAAAACTATTGGCGATATCTTCGTGCAACTACTCCTGGATTTAATCAATCCTGCAACTACGGGCGTGGATCGTGTCCTCAACGGCCCTACGAACGATGTCTGGCTCAATCCGTGGTTAGACTACTTGCGAGCCCAGGGAGTGAAATACCATTCCTCTCACCGGTTACGCCGCCTTGAAGCTGGCAAGGATCAGGCCGGTCAGGTGCAAATCACAGGAGCCGTCGTCACGAATCTAGAGACCCAAACAGAGCAAACCGTGACAGGGGACTATTACATCGCGGCCTTGCCTGTAGAAATCATGGCTGGGCTCATCTCTGAGGACTTGGTAGCGGGCGATCACACCCTCGCTAACCTCAGGCGCCTAGGAACCAGTACCGCTTGGATGAGCGGCCTTCAGTTTTACCTCAACCGCGATGTACCCGTAACCCACGGTCATGTGCTCTACGTCGATACCCCTTGGGCCCTCACCTCTATTTCTCAGCCGGATTTTTGGCCGGACTTCCCCATGGATCAATTTGGTGATGGAACAGTCAAGGGCCTTATTTCTGCAATCCCGTCTAATTGGGGGTATTTCATTGATCCCAACACAGACGAAGTGGGCGCAATCAACAACTCCTTGGGGTTAAAAATCAAGAAGCCGGCCCAGATCTGTTCGCCTGCCGAAATCCAAACAGAAGTCTGGGAGCAGATGCAGCGATCGCTCCAAGAAAAAGGTCAGCCCTTGCTACAAGATGAAGATTTGCATAGTTGGTTTCTAGACCCCAACATTATCCATAACTGTTGTGAACTGGCTCAAAATCCTGAGCAACTAGCCAAAATTCTAGATCGAGACTTGCCCGACCTCTTCAAAGATCTCTTCCTCTGGATTAACAGCCAGGAACGTGTCACCCTCGCTCAAGTTGCGAACCATCTTCAAGTAGATCAAAGCCAAGCTCGCCTCGCTGTTAATGCCTTGATTGCCAAGGGCTTTGTCGGACCCATCCCCCAGCCCGAGCCGGAGAGCGGGCAGCGATTTTGCCAACGTCCCGGCCACGAAACCCTCTGCTATCACAGCCGCCTCGGTGATCCCGCCGCCAATATCAACGGCGAGCCCCTGCTCGTAAATCTCGTCAATACTTGGGCCTTGCGCCCCACCGCCCACACCCAAATCCCGAACCTTTTCCTCGCGTCCGATTACGTCCGCACCCACACAGATTTAGCGACCATGGAAGCAGCCAATGAGGCGGCGCGTCGGGCAGTGAATAGCATCATGGATGCCGCCGGCACAAAGGCTCCCTATTGCAAAATTTGGCCTCTCTATCAACCCGTCATTCTCAGCCTACGTCGTTGGTCTGACCAGCGACGTTACGAGCAGGGGCTACCCTGGAACGGGCAAATTTCTCCCTGGTATCTGAAGCTCTTATTCCCCTTTGTGATCCTCTGGGCGTTTCTGCATCGATTGCTTTCCTGGATTCTTCCAGCATGAGTCGAATAATCTTATTCAAGTATATATTTCCTGATCATGTTACAACTTATAGAAACGCTCGCTATTGTATAAAAGGAGCTTACCTCAAGATTAGTAAGCTTCTAGATTTTCTGATTCTAAAAAGCCTTGATGATCTAATGTTCTCTATCGACCCAAACGATGCTTACCCAATCCCCGTACAGAATCCTCGCTACGCTCTCAGAAAATGGCAAAACAGCGGTTTATCGCGCTCAACGCCCCTCTGATCAAACACCTCTAATCATCAAGACCCCTGCCAGCCCTTACCCAACAACATCAGACATTGCCCGTCTACGCTACGAACAGGATTTGTTGCAGTCTCTTACGATCCACGGTGTCATCCAGTCCTACGGCCTCGATGAAGCAACGGGGCATCCCCTGCTGTTACTCGAGGACCTTGGCGGCCGCGATTTGAGCTATTGGCAGCAACAAGAAAAGTTTTCTATTGAGCAAGTATTGTGGATTGGGCAGCAAGTGGCGATCGCCCTCAGGCAGCTCCATCAACAACAGGTGATTCACAAAGATATTAAACCCGCCAATATCGTCTTGAACCCTGAGACTCAAGTACTCAAACTCATCGACTTTTCCATTGCCTCTCGTCTCTCCCACGAAAACCCCAACGTCGGTAGCCCTAATACCCTCGAGGGAACCCTCGCCTACCTCTCCCCTGAACAAACTGGGCGCATGAATCGCACCATCGACTATCGCAGCGATTTCTATTCCCTTGGCGTCACGCTGTACGAGCTGTTAACCGGGCAACTCCCCTTCACAGCCAGCGATCCCATGGAGCTAGTTCACTGCCACCTCGCTAGGCTACCCCACCCCCCCCACCACCTCAACACCGATATTCCTGAGACTCTCTCTGCTATTATCTTAAAACTCATGGCCAAGGAAGCCGAAGACCGCTACCAAAGCAGTAACGGACTCCAAGCAGATCTAGAGTACTGCCTTCAGGAATGGCAAGCTCAGAAAACCATTCACCCTTTCCCCTTAGCCCAAAAAGATCAGCAAGGTATTTTCCTGATTCCCCAAAAGCTGTATGGCCGTGAAGCCCAAGTAAAACAATTGCTTGCAGCCTTTGAGCGGGTGAGCCAGGGAACCACAGAATTACTGCTAGTTGCGGGCTACTCTGGCATTGGAAAATCCGCATTGGTGAAGGAAATCCAAAAACCCATTACCCGCCAGCGGGGCTATTTTATTAGCGGTAAATTCGACCAATTCCAGCGAAACATTCCCTACTCATGCCTTATCCAAGCCTTCCGAGAACTCGTTCGTCAACTTCTCACTGAACCGGAAGCACAAATCCAGAACTGGCGTGCAAAGCTGTTGGCTGCTCTAGGGAGCAATGCCTCGGTTATTGTTGAGGTGATTCCGGAAATCGAACTGATCCTGGGCGAACAGCCGCCGGTTTCACCACTGCCGATCACAGAGGCTCAAAACCGCTTTAACCTCGTTTTTCGGGCCTTTATCAATGTCTTTACTCAACCAGAACACCCCTTGGTGATCTTCTTGGATGATTTGCAGTGGGCCGATCCGGCCTCCCTACAACTCATTCAAGTCCTCGTTACTGATCCCGATCGTCACTACTTGCTGATGATCGGAGCCTATCGCGATAACGAAGTCAGCCCCACTCATTCCCTCATGCAGACCCTAGCGACGCTGACTGCTGAGGGAGCTGCGCTAGAAACCTTGACCTTGACTCCTCTCAGCTTAGCTGACACAGCAGCCTTGGTCAGCGACACTCTCCAGCAGCCGCGAGCTGCGATCGAGCCCCTGGCAAACTTGCTACTGACCAAAACTAATGGCAATCCCTTCTTTCTCACGCAACTGTTTAAATATCTTGAAGCGGAAGCACTCATTCAATTTGACCTCGATCAAGGTCAATGGGTGTGGAACTTAAGCGAGTTACTCCAGATCGAAATCACGGAAAATGTAGTGGAGTTAATGGTTCATGAAATCCAGCGCCTGAGTGACTCCACCCAAGCCGTTCTATGCTTAGCAGCTTGTGTAGGAAATCAATTTGATCTGAGCCTCTTAGCTGCTGTTCATCAAGCATCAACCCAAGCGACGGCCACAAATTTGTGGGATGCGTTGCAGGCTGGCTTAGTGGTTCCCCTGAGCGAGGCCTATCAAGTGCCCGAGATGGTGGAAGATTGCGAAGACTTAGTGATTACCTACAAGTTCTTGCATGATCGCGTCCAGCAGGCTGCGTATTCCCTAATTCCGGAAAATCAGAAGCAGCAAGTGCATCTGAAAGTAGGGCGCTCCCTGTTGGAGAATACGCCCCTTGAGGAACGAGAAGATCGCTTGTTCGATATTGTCAATGCTTTGAACTTAGGGGCGGACTTGCTGCATGGCGATCGCCCCCAGCAACTTGAACTAGCTCGCTTGAATTTTCAAGCTGCCAGGAAAGCTAAGGCTTCTGCTGCCTACGCTGCTGCTCTCACCTACCTCAGGCAGGGGCGAGCGTTGTTGCCTGAGGACGCCTGGCAAACTGAGTACGACCTCACCCTAGCCCTTTACATCGAGGCGGTTGAAGTTGAGTCGATCCAAACCCAGTTTGAGACGGCGGATGCCCTGGCTGAGGTTGTGCTCAGGGAAGCTCAGGATCTACTCGATAAGGTCAAAATTTACGAACTAAAAATCCAGTTTCTGATTGCTCAAAATCAGATGTTGGCAGCCATTGAAATGGCCTTGCCGGTTCTGGAGCTACTCGGTTGTCCCCTGGAGCTAGACCCAGCTCTACTGCCCTTGGTACGACCCTTGCCAACATTAGCAGAACTGCCGGACTACCCGGAAATGCGCGATCCTTACCAGTTGGCGGCGATGCAGATTTTAACGATCGTGAGTGGGCCCGCTTACCAGGCCAAGCCAGAACTACTTCCTTTTATCATATCGCGACTGAAGAATATGTCGCTAGAGTCTGGTCACTCATCGTTAGCCGCCTATGCCTATGGGACGGTCAATATCCCCTTTGGTAGCTTAGACCAAGTTTATCACTCCGGTCAGGTCTCACTGCGAGTGCTAGAGCAGTACCCATCCGACGCGCTGAAATGCAAAATCTATATGCTCTTTAGCTCCTTTGTGGTGCATTGGAAGGAGCCGCATCGACAAACGATAAAGCCTTTGGATCATGCCATTCAAGTAGGGCTGGAGACTGGGGATTTAGTGTATGCTGCCTATGCAGCTATGTGGGCCTGTGGTTATCTGCTCTTCATGGGGATACCCCTGGTTGAGGTGGCTGAAAAGCAAAATTTGTACCTAGAGCTGTTGACCAAAATAAAGCAGGATCATGGTCTGTATCCAGCTAAAACCTGGCGCCAGTTAAGCCAGAATTTGCAAAATGAAGCACCTGACAGTGATTGTCTAGCGGGAGATTTTCTCACGCCTGAGCTAGTAGCTGCTATCGAAGCCTCAGGTAATCAGATGCTGATGTTCTTCGTCTATTTTGCAGAGATGCTGCTGGCTTATGTGCTGAAGGATTGGGCTAAGGCTCAGGCAAAAATGGCAAAGGCAGCTCCCTATGCAATTGCGGCCTTTGCATCCATGCTATTTGGCTACTATCCCTTTTATGAAACCCTGGTGCAGTGTGCTCTTTACCCTGATTTAGATCCTGAGACCCAGGCTGCTACTTGGACTGAGATCGAACGCAAAACTGCACAAACAGCTGACTGGGCTCGCTATGCTCCCCACAATTTCCAAAGCAAGTATGAACTGATGCGGGCGGAGCAAGCGCGGCTGCAAGGGCAGGTCTTGGAGGCGATGGAGTACTACGACCGCGCGATTGACACGGCTCAAGGCTATGGGTTTTTGGCTGAGGTGGCGATCGCCACCGAGCGGGCTGCTGAACTCTACTACAGCTTAGGGCGTGAACGGATTGCCCAGCAATATTGGCTCGAAGCCCTGTACCGCTATGAGCGCTGGGGGGCAACGGCGAAGGTCACGGCCCTAGAAGCGGCTCTCCCGAGCTTGCATCAGGCCATTAGCCCGGTAAGCTCCACTCGCTCCACCCAGCCCACAGCGCGATCCAGCCAAGGCGGTTATGCAGGTCAGATTACCCACACCGAGAATACCACTGGCGGCGGGAGCCAAAGCTTAGATCTGCATACCGTGATTAAGGCTGCCCAAGCCCTTTCGGGGCAAATTGTTTTGCCACAATTGCTCTCTCAGCTCATGAGCCTAGCGCTTGAAAATGCAGGGGCACAACAGGGGTATCTGCTCTTGTTAGAACAGGATCATTTAGTTGTCGCTGCCTCAGGGAAAATCGACGAGACTACGGCTGTTTCCATCGAGATGAACCAGCCGTTAACAGCTAGCAGCCCCCTGCCGCTCTCCCTGATTCAATATGTACAGCGAACTCAAGAAAGTATTGTCTTAGGGAATGCTGCTCAGGCCGGGTTATTCATCAATGATCCCCATATCATCAAGGGCCCAGTCAGGTCGGTAATCTGCGTGCCAATTTTGAACCAAGGCAGGCTCCTCGGTATTTTATATTTAGAAAATAACCGGGTTGTAGATGTGTTTACAGATGATCGTCTCGAGATCCTGAAAATTCTGTCCAGCCAAGCTACGATTTCTATTGAAAATGCCTTGCTCTACCGTAGGCTGGAAACTTACAACACCACATTAGAGGCGAAGGTTGAGGAGCGTACAGAGGCCCTAGGCCGAAAAAACCAAGATCTCCAGATAGCATTGCAAACCCTGCAAGAGACCCAAGCTCAGTTGATTCAAGCTGAAAAAATGTCAAGTCTAGGGCAGATGGTGGCGGGCATTGCCCATGAAATCAATAACCCCATCGGCTTCATCAGTGGCAATATTGATCATGCCCAAGTCTATATGCAGGATTTGCGCCGCTTGATCGATGCCTACCAACGGGAAGTGCCAACTCCTAGCGTGGATTTAGAGGCTGTTTTAGAGGAGGTTGACTTGGCATTTATCGATCAAGATACTGTCAACCTTTTTGAGTCGATGAAAACGGGGAGTGAGCGCATTCGCCAGATTGTCCTCAGCCTCCGTAACTTCTCGCGGCTCGATGAATCCGATCGAAAGCAGGTCGATATTCATGAGGGCTTGGATAATACTCTGTTGATTCTGCAACATCGCCTCAAGGCTGAGGGCGATCGCCCCGCCATCACTCTTGAGAAGCACTATGAGCCATTGCCCCGCGTTACCTGCATTCCTAGCCAACTCAATCAAGTCTTTCTCAATATCCTCACCAATGCCATTGATGCCCTGAGAGCCGTCGGAGAAGACAATCCCACAATTCAAATCACCACCACAGCTCTGGATAGGGAGCGAGTTCAAATCCGCATTGCCGACAATGGGCCAGGGATGGAAGCCGCCGTGCAGGAGAAAATGTTTGATCCCTTCTTTACCACTAAACCTGTGGGCAAAGGGACAGGTCTGGGACTTTCGATCAGCTACCAAATCGTTACCGAGCAGCATGGAGGACAGTTGATCTGTCAGTCAGAGCTGGGACATGGCACAGAGCTGGTGATCGAGATTCCTGTCTAGAGGTGTGTCGGCTGCATCTCACGTTGGAGACTCCCCTTCGCCCTCCTTGGGAGAAGGGGCCGGGGGATGAGGGTAAACTTGCCTAATTGAGATGCACCCGGGGCCGGGGGATGTAGACGCGCAGCGGCCCCTCACAGAGGGGGAACCCTAGCCTAACTGAGATGTACCCGATGCACCTTGCCTTTGAGAGTCAGGTTTTCTGAATTCTGCCTCCTGACTTCCGCGTAGCGGCTCTAGCTTTCAGGCTTTTTTCTATGCAAGTCTATCTCCAAGGTCAACCCCTCCAACTTCACCCCCAGCAGGTCCTTGGTAAGGGGGGCGAGGCGGACATCTTTCGCCTCGGGAGCGATCGCGCCCTCAAGCTATTCAAGCCCCCCGACCACCCCGACTACCAGCACCAACCCCAAGCCCAGCAGGCGGCCGCCCAGCGCCTGGCCGAACATCAACAGAAACTGCGCCAGTTTCCCCGCGTCTTGCCCGCCCGCGTTGTCCAGCCCCTCGAGCTCGTCACCGACTGCTCGGGGCAAACCATCCTTGGCTACACCATGCCCCTGATTGCCCCGGCCGACCCCCTCTGGCGCTACAGCGATCGCGGGTTTCACAACCAAGGGCTCCGCCAGGCCACCGTCGTGGAAATCTTTCAAGACCTGCACGCTACCGTGACCCAGCTCCATGCCGCTGGCATCGTCATCGGCGACTTCAACGATTTGAACGTTCTCGTTCAGGGCTCAGCCGCTTACTGCATCGATGCCGACTCCTACCAGTTCGCCGGCTTCCGCTGCCACCTCTTCACCACCAGCGTCGTCGATCCCTGCCACTGCGATCCAGCCGCCGTGCCTCTCATCCTGGCACAACCCCACAACGAAACCTCCGACTGGTATGCCTTTAACGTCCTGCTATTGCAAAGCCTTCTCTGTGTCGGTCCCTACGGCGGCGTTTACAAGCCCGCCGACCCCCAGCAATGGGTCTTTCCAGCCGCTCGCCCGCTCCAGCGCCTCACCATCTTTCACCCAGACGTTCGCTATCCTAAACCCGCCTTCCCCTACGCCAGCCTGCCCGATGACCTGTTGCAACATTTTTACCAAACCTTTACCCAAGACCAGCGCGGCCCCTTTCCCGCCGCCCTGCTCGCCAACCTCCGCTGGCAGACCTGCCCCCAGTGTCAGCTTGAACACGCCCGCCCCACCTGCCCCGTCTGTCGCACCGCTCCCGTGGCCCTAGGGCTGCCTCCCCTCCAGACCATTACGGTTCGGGGCCGGGTGACAGCCCAAACTCTCTACCGTACCGAGGGCTTGATCCTAGCTGCTACGACGGTGGACACCACCCTCCACTGGCTGGCCTGGGACCAGGGTGCGTTCAAACGGGAAGATGGCCGTCTGCTCCTGCACGGCCAGCCCTCCCCCGCGCTCCAATTCATCCTCCACGGCCCCACCACCTTTGTCTGTCAGCAGGGTCAGGCGATCGCCCTCAACCCCCCCCAGCCCCCAGAACCCTGGGCCCTTGACCCCTGCGGTACGGCCCTACAACTGGCCAGCAACGGCCACCAGCGCGTCTGGCTCCACCAAGGCCAGCTCCAGCGCGATGGCCGCCTCGGCCCCGACTACATCGGCACCGTTTTGACGCACCAAACCCGCATCTGGCTCGGCCCCAGGTTTGGCTTTGGTTTCTATCGGGCCGGTCGCCTCAGCGTCGCCTTCGTCTTCAGTCCCCAGCGGGCCGGTCTCAATGACAGCATTGTGCTCGACTGGGGCGAGGGCCAACTCCTAGACTCTGCCTGCGCTTTCAGTGGCGATCGCTGCTGGTTCTTCCGCACCCTCGCCACCCCCACCGGCCGCACTTGTCTCGTCGCGGTGCTGGATGCTCAGGGTTCCGTCCTCGCTCAGCAGGCCTTTGACCCCGCCCAGACTCCCTGGCTCACGACCCTTCCGGGCAAATGCGCTGTCGGTCACTACCTCCTCGCCGCAACCGACACCGGGATCGTGCGCCTGGAAGTTCAGCAGGGCCGCCTAGCGATCGCCCAAACCTTCCCCGACACCGAGCCCTGGGTCGATGCTACCACCCAACTCTTTGTCGGTTCTGGGGGCCTCTACACCGTGAGCGCTCAACAAATTCAACACCTCCAGCTTACCTAAAGCCCTAGGGGTCCACCACTGTGGGGGGTGGACGAAATTTTGCGCGGGATGTTTGTACTCCTTCGCTAAGCCCTCACCCCAACCCCTCTCCCAAGTTGGGAGAGGGGCTTCTAACTCCCCTTCTCCCAGCTTTGGGAGAAGGGGCCGGGGGGTGAGGGTTGGCCTCACTGAGATGCACCCGGTTACAGTTCGTCAACTGGCGCTGCTTCCGGCTCCGCATCCTGGGGTTCAGGGGCGATCGCGTAGCGTCCCGGAGGGATTGTCGCCGCCATCGCCACCTCCTCTTGAGCCTCAATCAACGGCAACGTGTGGGTGTGCAATCCCATCGCTTGGAGACACTCATTCAAGCCCTGAATATTCTCATTGTAGACCGCCATTTTGGCCGCCAGCTCATCCTTCAGAGATTGATTGCGGGCGATCTTTTCTTGGGCTTCCTGCTCCAGGGTTTGGGCCCGGTAAGCGCGGGCCCGGTCATACTGTTGCAAGATGTCATCAGCCAACTGATCCGCGAGGGGCAGCGCCTGCGTCTTCAGCGTTTGGTTCAGCTTCTGGCGAAAATCACGGCGGATTGTGGCCGAAACCTTGGGCTCAAAATCCAACTTCAACAACTGACGAATGGCCGGCTCCGCATCGACAATACTCGTCGCATCAAAGCTCTGGGACGTTTGCTGGAGCGTCTGCCGGAATTGGTAGATCGAGAACGTGCCTTCGTCGTAGAAGCGGGAACTCTCGCGAACATAGCGATCGCACTCAATCCGCGCCTCACTCACCATCACCTCCACCAGCTTGACTTCCAACTGCTTCAGGGCCACCTCCAAACCACCATCATTCCCCAACAGCCGGTACAACTGCTGATAATGATCCGTCTTCCGCAGGCGAAGCAGGAGGCGCTGGCAGAAGTTTTCCGTGATCATCTGTGCATTCGTTACCAGGACCTCCTCCAGTGCATTCGACACCGAATAAAGGGCCTCTACCAAAACCGCCAACAGGGGAGCGACCGAATTGCGCGGGTGGCTGCGAGTCGCCTGCCCATAGGCCTCGATCACCGAGAAGGTTTGCAGCAACTCATCCAGGCGGCTGACCATACGCGCCTTCAGGTCGCCAAAGTCCTTCTCAAAGTCATCATCCTTGCTCACCACAATGCGGTTGATTTCTTCGCTCATGAACTGGCGAAACGCTTGGCCCACCGTTTGCAACTCCTGGTTGAGGCGCTCCAACTCGCGATCGCGCATCGCCCCAATTTCCGACGGCTCACTGTCCAAGGCCCGCTGCTCCGCCAGCCATTGCTTCTTCAGGGCAATGCAGATCGGCTGCAAATCACTGGCCAAGGTGGAAAACAGTTGCGGGCGCTTCTCCTCCGTCAGGTAGCGCTGAATGTCACCGCGAAATTCCTCAATCCCGCTGTCATGAATCAACTGCTCGATCAACGGCTTGCCCCACTCGCTGAGAATACGAACGTAGTTCTCATTTTGAGTCTCGTAGCTGTTGACCTGAACCTTAAAATCCTGCGGGGAAAGCTTGCCAGAATTAGCACAGTAGTTATTGAACGCACTGACAAACTGCGGCGTCTCTTCCGTGCCCCCCAACTGCTTCACACTCTCGGCAAAAATCGAATCAAGGCCGTAGCGGTCATTCCCCGTCGTCTGCCGCACCTGGCTACCATAGAAACCCAGCAAACCACTGGTTTTGTAGAGCTGTGTCGTGCCCCGAAACTGGTCTTGGATCAACTTGTCCAGCCGCTGGCGCAATTGAGTGTTGTACCAGGTCTCATCAATGCGGTTGAACACGTAAAAGACGCGATCGCGAATGCCCGGATTGGCCTTCATCCGCTCCAGCAAGGCCGTCTCCTCACTCGTCATTTCCCCCGCCGAGGCCGGCTTCAGCACCGCAATCACCGCCGAGGTGTCGGGGTGCTCGATCTTGCGATCCGTCAGCTCTGCATCCTTCTTCACCGGCGCGTCAATCCCCGGCAGATCCACCAGCACATTGCCATCTTCTAGCAGCGGGTGATGGCAGTAGTAATACAAGCGCTTCAGCACCGCACTATTGGCCCCGCGCCGCGCATACTGAGCCGCATCCTCCAGGTTCGTAAAGTCGAGCTGCTCCATCGAATACGACTTATTCTCCAGGGGATGGATGCGATCGCGATTGTGAGTCCACCCCTCCAGCAACAATTGCAAGGCCCGGGCCTGCTTCGCCCGCTCTGACTTGCTCTCGCCCCCCTCAGCCTGAATGATCGCCTCGCACTGTTGCACCAGAGACTTGAACTTTTCCAAGGGACCCAAGGCCATCGGCTCGAGGTACTGCTGCACCTTCGCTTTGCCTTCCTGGATCGGATCAGTCGTCAAGTTCAAGCGCTGGTCCAAGGCCTCGAGCTGGGTGTAAATTTCCCGCTCACTGAGAAATTCGAGCACCACCCGTTCCTGATGAGGCTCCGCATATTCGATGTAACACTCCGTGCCCGTCGCGTGACCCTCGGCACTGTAAAGCAGCTCACGCCCCAGCAGCGCATTGATCAGCATCGACTTGCCGGCGCTGAACGTGCCAGCAAAGACAACTTCAAAGCGGGGCGACAGCGCCTTCCGGAGCGAGGCCGCCGCCGCCGTAAGGTCATATTGAGTCCGCAGCGTGGGCTCATTTTGCAGCAGGGTCAAAAGGGTGTTGGCTTGCGTTTGCAGGTTGGCACACTGGGGATAGTCGGGATGCATGGGTTTAGTACCTTGTAGCAACAACAGTTGATCGCGTTTGATCACGTTAAATACCCATCGAAATGAGTGTCAGGCGATCGCGCATTCAGCGCCATCCTGACTCGTGACAAACAGACTCGAAAAGACTTTGAGCGGCGCGAGGCTGGTAGCGCTCATTGTGCGGTGTTCCCTGCCTGCGCTGATCATAACCCCAAGGCAGACGTTGCACATTCCGGAGCCCAGGGGGTTGCCCAAACCCTTATGAGTAGCCGACCGTCCCACCCGAATTCGGTTAACCACACCCATCCCTAGGCAGAGCAAGGCCCTCCGGATCAGTGCATCGGCTGCAAAAGTTCCCCGTAATCATCCGGAAGGCCAACTCGGCCCCCGTAAAGAAGTAGGCAGTAGGCTTTCCGGGAAGAAAATGGCCCTCAATCTGCGACCTGCCACCTGAACATCCCGGCGATTGTGCCCCCAGGTTCAGCCCGATGTTCTCCCTGAAAATTCACAAGGAGCCCCCTACCGCGGCCCCTTGCGCTACCTGCAACTATGGAGATCCAAACACCATGCCACACGTTCCGACGGCTCAGGCTCTGCCAACACCCCTCGCGGTTGCATCCCCCAAGGCTCAGGCCGAGGCTCCGTCTATCTTTACCACGATGGAAGCGCAGCTTTTTAATAGTGAGATCTATCAGCAAGTGCTCGCGGACCTCCAGGCCCTCACCGGCGAAGCCGCCGCCGCCGTGCAAACCCTGATCGCATCCTTGGGCAAGGAAGCCCTGCGCCTAGCCTTTCAGACCCTCTCCCAGAATTACCAAGTTGTGCCCGCTCAGGCCGCCCGCCCAGCCAAGCGCCGCCCCGCTCCACCCCCCCGCCGCCTGCAAACCGTTAGCAGCACCCCTAGCGCTCCCCCAACCTCGGCCACTGTTGCTGCCCCCAGGGCCGCTGCCAGCCCCGACCCTGCTCAGCCCACCCCCGAGAAAACATCGAGGTTCCGTCGTATGTCCAAAGCAGAACGCGCTCAATTGTTTGCCCAAGAACGCGAGACCACCTGCCGCCAGATTGGCACAGCTCTGCGCCAAGCCCGCGAGAGCCAGGGGATTTCCATCGGCCAGCTCTACAGTAAGACCCTAGTGCAGGTGTTTTACATCAAGGCCTTGGAAGCGGGTTGTGTGGAACAACTGCCGGAAGATATTTACCTGCGGGGTTTTATTCGGCGACTGGGGAATGCCTTGGGCCTCGATGGCAACGCCTTGGCGAAGAGTTTGCCGAAGCAACTCAACGAATCCCCGGTTCCATCCTGGTATTCTCCCGACATGAAGAACGCCCGCAAGTCGATCGGCGGCGTGACCCCAATTCATCTGTATGCCGGTTATACCGCCGCGATGGCCACCGCCGTGGGTGGCCTCGGTTGGCTGACCTCACAGCAGCAGCCGATTTACGCTCAGCCGGAGATCGAGCCCGATGCCGCCCAAACCGCGCCCTCCTTCCAGCAGGCTGAGCAGACCGTTGATCTCGATCAGCAGGCGAGCCAAGCGATCACCCCGCCCGAGGCCCTGTAGCGCTGCCTTAGTCAGGATTTTAGAGATTGAGCATCGCCTGGAGCCAGGCGATCGCCGCCGCTGGCTCGGCCACCTGCGCGCCCTCGGGCGGAGGCGGACGCTCGATCATCACCACGGGCAAACCCAACTGGCGGGCCGCCACCAGCTTGGCATAGGTCGCTGACCCGCCGCTGTTTTTGCTCACGAGCGCTTCCAGGCCATAGGTTTGGAGGAGCGATCGCTCCGCCGCCAGGGTAAAGGGACCCCGTTGCAGCACCAAATGCCCAGGGGGCAGTGCTTGGCCCGGCTCCGGTGGCTCGATCGCTCGCATCAAAAACCAGCAGTCCCGCAACGGCGCGAAGACCGCCAACTCCTGCCGGCCGATGGTCAGAAAGATGCGCTGGGCGAGGGTGGATACCAAGGCCGCCGCCGCCGCATGGGTTGGAACCGACAGCCAGCGATCGCCCACCTCCGGTTGCCAAGGCGGGCGCACCAGAGCCAAGCGCGGAATTCCCACCTGCGCCGCCGCCGCCGCCGCCTGCTGCGACATCTGCGCCGCAAAGGGGTGGGTCGCATCGATCAGCGCCGCGATGCCCGCCGCCTGCAAATAGGCCGCGAGCCCCGCCACCCCCCCAAAGCCCCCCACCCGCGTGGGAGTTGCCAAGGCGAGGGGCTGCCGGGTGCGGCCTGCCAGGGACGTGATCGACGCGCACCCGGGCAAAGCTGCTGCCCGAGTCGCCAGGTCCCGCGCCTCGCCCGTGCCGCCCAAAATCAGCACCCGCCGCTGCTCCGCCACCGCGAGCCCCTAGATCACCGTGCCGTCAGGAATTACGGCATTCTTGAGCACGACCACAATGCCGCTGCGGATGTAGAAACCATCATCCTCACGATTGGACTCTTCCACCCGATCCTTGTTGAGGATCAACACCTTGCGGCCGATTCGCGCGTTCTTGTCCACGATCGCGCGACAGATGCGGGATTCAGCGCCAATGCCGATCGGCGGCAGGCCGCCCACCTGGCTCTTCCGCTCTCGCTCCGCCTGGGCTTCGTAGTAGTCGGCCCCCATCACCAACGTATCCTCAATGCTGCACCCCGACTCGACGCGGGTGCGAATGCCGAGGACCGAATGGCTGATTTGGCAATCTTTGAGAATGCACCCTTCGCCGACAATCGATTCGGTGACTTGACAGTTCAACAACTTGGTTGGTGGTAAGTAGCGAGCGCGGGTGTAGATGGGCGCTTTATCTTGGTAAAAGCTAAAGGGCGGCTTTGGCTGCATCGTCAAGGCCAAGTTGGCATTGTAGAAGGCCTCGATCGTCCCGATATCTTCCCAGTAATCATCAAATAGGTAGGCCTGAACATTGTAGTCTCGCGCCGCTCCAGGAATAATCTCTTTCCCAAAGTCGGTTTGCTCTGGGTTCTGGGAGAGCAACTGTGCCATCACCTCTTTCTTGAAGACATAAATCCCCATGGAGGCGATGTAGGGCTTCTGCTTCGCTTCTTCTGCCGATAAGCCCAAGGTTTTGGTATCAACCTGCATCGCCTTCAGCGCTTCACCCTTGGGTTTTTCGCTAAAATCTACCACGCGACCATCATCATCAATTTTCATCAAGCCGAAGCTAGACGCTTGGCGCTCACCAATCGGAATCACCGACAGGGTAATATCGGCCCCTGTCTGGCGGTGACGTTCAATAAATTCCGCATAGTCCATGCGATAGAGGTGATCTCCGGACAGGATAAGGTACTCATCAATGTCCCACTCTTGAAACAGCCACAAGTACTGGCGCACTGCATCAGCCGTCCCTTGAAACCAACTGGGATTCTCGCTTGTCTGTTGGGCAGCAAGTACTTCTACAAAGCCTTCGCTGATGGCCGAAAAGTTGTAGGCACGAGTCAGGTGGCGATTCAACGAGGCTGAATTATATTGGGTTAGGACATAAATTTTTTCAATCCCGGAATTGAGACAGTTGCTAACGGGTATATCAATCAGGCGATATTTCCCCGCTAGAGGCACGGCTGGCTTGGCGCGGAGCTTGGTTAATGGATAGAGGCGGGTGCCAGCACCGCCGCCTAGGATGATCCCGAGTACTCGTTTCACAAAAAAACCTCTCGAATCGATTGCCAGTGACTCTCCACGTCAAGTTTAAGGGAAATCGGTCAGCCCGCGCTGAGGGAATCCGGGCCAGGGGACTGGGGAGCGGCGGCCTCCTCCGGCCTTGCAATAATTTGTAAAGCATTCTCCTGAGGTCGGCGGCTTAGAGTGGAAGGTGTGGGCGATCGCCCGCCCACGACGGAGGGAGCCATGAAATGCCCGGTCTGCAAGCGCAATACCCTTAAGCCCGTGGTCCTGGAGCCCAACCTCACAGTTCAGGGTTGTGAGAAGTGTGGCGGCCACTGGCTCAGTTCCGAGGCCTACTGGCACTGGCTGGAGCAGCAGGAGGAGGTGTCCCCAGAGCAGCCCACGGAGGTCGTGGTGGCTGTCAACGACAACGAGCAGGCCAAACTCTGCCCCACCTGTGGACGCATTTTGATCAAATACAAGGTTGGTCACGGCGTCAACTTCTGCCTTGACCAGTGCAGTGCCTGTAACGGGGTCTGGCTCGACAAGCACGAGTGGCAAGCCCTCAAAACCCGTAACCTCCACGCCGAAATCCACGGGATGTTCAGCAAGTCCTGGCAGCAGCGTGTCCTCGCCGCCGAACTGCGCCATAACCTTGAGCGTATGTACGAACAGCGTTTTGGGGCCGCCGATTATGCTGAGTTGCAGCGCCTGCGCCAATGGCTAGCCCAGCACCCCCAACGGGCCGCCCTGCTCGCCTACCTCAGCGACGACGATCCCTATCGGTTCTGAAGGTCGCGCCAGGGCCTTAGCATCTGCCGCAGACTGGTGCGCCAGTGGGGCGGCGGACCCCCCAGCCGCTGGCTCAGGGCCTGAGAGGCTAGAACCGAGTAGGCGGGCCGCTGGGCGGCGGTGGGATACTCGGCTGTGGTGATCGGCTGCACCGTCTCGAGTTGCAGGGGGATGGCCAGGGCCCGGGCCTCCTCGAAAATGGCCACGGCAAAGTCGTACCAACTGGCGACGCCGCTGTTGCTGTAGTGGTAGAGGCCGCTGATGTCGTCAGTGGTGAGCAGGTGTCGGATCACGGCGGCGAGATCGCCTGCATAGGTGGGGGACCCGACTTGATCAGCCACGACCCGCACCTCGGACCGCTCGCGACCCAGGCGCAACATGGTGGTGACAAAGTTGCCTGGCCCGCTCGCGCCATAGAGCCAACTGGTGCGGAGGATCAGGGAGCGATCGCCCCCCGCCGCCAAGATCGCCTGCTCCCCCGCCCATTTGCTGCGGCCGTAGATATTGAGGGGGTTCGGCGGATCGCTTTCTCGGTAGGGCCGGCCCTGAGCACCATCAAACACATAGTCGGTAGAAATATGGATCAGGCGCGCTCCGATCTGGGCGACAGCGGCCGCCAGCAGGCCCGGGGCGTGGCCGTTGATCTGCTGCGCCAGCTCAGGCTCCTGCTCGGCACGATCCACTGCCGTATAGGCGGCACAATTGATCACCCAGGCCGGCGCGTAGGCGGCTAGTTGCGGGGTCAGGTTAGCCGTGTTGTTCAAATCCAGCTCCGCCCGGCCGAGGGCCACTAGCGGGCGATCGCCCCCCGCTAGGGCCGCCGCCACGGCGCGGCCCAGTTGGCCTGTTTTACCCAGCAATACAATCGCTCCGGTCATCCCATCCCCCAGTCTCTGCCGTCAGCATAAGCGATCGCCGCTGTTCGCAGTATCCTAGATGAGGCCCTTCGCTGAGGAAGCGGACTGCATGAGCATTCAAATGCGCGTCTACGTCCCCGACCATCCCTTAATTAAGCATTGGTTGGGGGTCGCGCGCGATCGCGATACGCCCTCGGTGCTGTTCAAGAGCGCCATGACGGAGCTGGGGCGCTGGTTGACCTATGAAGCCTGCCGCAACTGGTTGCCCACCGAGGACACCGTAGTTCAAACCCCCCTGGCCGATTGTCCCGTCACCCTGATCGACCCGACCCAGCCGATGGCGATCGTGCCGATCCTGCGGGCCGGTCTGGCCCTGTTTGAGGGCGCGCAAAACCTCCTGCCCCTCGCCGCCACCTATCACCTCGGCCTAGTCCGCGACGAGGAGACCCTCGCACCGAGCTGTTACCTGAACAAGCTGCCCACCGAGTTTCCGGCCCAGGCCCGCGTGTTGATCCTGGAGCCGATGTTGGCGACGGGCGGCTCGATTCTGACGGCCATGCAGGAACTGACGCAGCGGGGAGCTGACCCAGCCCTGGTACGGATTATCGCCATTGTCGCCGCGCCCCCGGCCCTGCAAAAGTTGAGTCAGCTTTACCCCAGCCTGCAAATTTACACCGCAACGATTGACGAAGGACTCAACGAGCAGGGGTATATTGTGCCGGGATTGGGCGACGCCGGCGATCGCGCCTTTGGTACGCCCGCCTAAGGGCTAGAATGACACCGGCAAGCCCTCACCCCTGGCCCCTCTCCCGACCGGCGAGGGGAGCCAGCCCGGGGGCTCCAGGCCGCACACGGGCCAAGGTTTACTATCAAGACAGGCGATCGCCCCCGCGAGCGTCTTCTAATTGCAAGCGTTTTAAGTGACAGAGCTATGAGTCAGCGCGACGGTTTTACCGGTGGATTTTTACTAGGAGCCTTCCTAGGCGGCTTAGTCGGCGGCACGATTGGGGCCCTAGCCGCCTCGCGGCAATCCTCGGGGGAGAGCCCCGAGGCTCCCCTGCCTGCCGGCGAGGCCGGCAAGGAAATTTCTGAAGAGCGGATCGAGCAAGCCCGCCGCAGCCTGGAGTCCAAGATCGCCCAGCTCAACCTGGCGATCGACGACGTGCGCCAGCAGCTCAGTACCGTCAATGGCAATGCCCCAGAAGCCGAGCGCGAAGCCTAGCGATGCCCTGGGCCGCTAATCAGCCCACGCCTTCGCTCGCTCCACTGCCCGCAACCAGACCGGGAAACTCGCCTGGGCCTGGCCTTGGCCTGAGCCCGGCTCAAACACCCGTTCGACCTGGCGCTGGGCGATCAAATCACGGTAGCGAGGCCAAAAGCCCACCGCTAGCCCCGCCCCAAAGGCGGCTCCCTGAGCCGTCGCATCGCGGATGGCCGGCCGCTCGACCGGGATACCGAGCACATCAGCCTGGAACTGCATCAAAAAATCATTCTGGGACGCACCGCCATCAACCTTGAGCAGACCTATGGGAGCATCGCTATCCCGATTCATGGCATCTACCACTTCTCGCACCTGGTAGGCGATCGCCTCCAGCACCGAGCGCACAATATGTTCTCGCTGGACGCCGCCCGTGAGCCCCTGGAAGGAGCCCCGCGCACTCATATCCCAGTGGGGAGCCCCCAGGCCACTGAGGGCTGGCACAAAGTAGGCCCCCCCATTGTCTGGAACGGCCGCCGCTAGGGCCTCCGTCTCGCTGGCCGACTGGATCAACCGCAGCCCATCCCGCAGCCACTGGATTGCAGCCCCCGTCGTGAACATCGCCCCCTCCAGGGCATAGTAGGCGCGACCCTTTTCCGTCCAGGCCACCGTAGACAGGAGTTGGTGTTGGGAGCGGGTCAGGGTGGCCCCCGTTTGCGCCACGAGGAAACAGCCTGTACCATAAGTGCATTTGAGCAGGCCCGGGCGATCGCACCCGTGAGCATAGAGGGCCGCCTGCTGGTCGCCAAAAATGGCGGCGATCGGAACCTCCGTGCCGAATAAATCCTGATCCGCCGTACCGAAGGACCCCAGGCTGGGCCGAATCTCCGGCATGATCTGCGGCGGAATTCCAAACAGCTCTAGCAGCTCAGCGTCCCACTGGCGCGTGGCCAGGTTCATCAGCATAGTGCGGCTGGCATTGCTGGGGTCCGTGGCATGGATGCGGCGGCCCGTCAGGTTCCAGAGCACCCAAGTATCGATCGTCCCGGCGAGAATGTTATCCCAATCCAGGTCCGGCTGCCGTTGCTGCACCCAGTCGATCAGCCAGGCCAGTTTCGTTGCGGAGAAGTAGGCATCCAGCACCAGACCCGTGCGCTCTTGGATCAGCTCCGCCTTGCCCTGGGCCCGCAACTGGCGACACAGCGGCGCTGTACGCCGATCCTGCCAGACGATCGCGTTGTGCAGGGGTTTGCCCGTGGTTTTGTCCCAGAGCAAGCAGGTCTCCCGCTGCACCGTCAGCCCAATCGCCGCTACCTGGGAGGCAGTGGTGTCCGTCTGGACCAGCACATCGCCGATCATCTCGCGCGTGTCGCGCCAGATTTGCAGCGCGTCATGCTCGAGCCAACCCGGTTGGGGGTAGTATTGAGTCAATTCTTTGTAGGTTTGCCCCACAATTTGACCCTCACGGCCGAAGAGAATCGCCCGGTTGCCGGTCGTGCCGACATCCAGGGCCAGGACATAATCCGGAGTACCTTGAGTCACAATTTCTGATGGGTTCGCAGCTTCAGGTCCAGCCTACCGAGTTTCTCCGGACCCTTCGCCACAATTGTTGCCTTTCTTAAAAGATCATTTCATCACCCAGGCTCGCCGTCCCAAGCGCTAACGGCGAGCCCTCCACCTCAAAGCAACTCACGCACGTCGGTCACTTCCCCCTTGATCGCTGCCGCGACCACCATCGCCGGACTCATCAGCAGGGTGCGGCCCGTCGGCGAACCTTGGCGGCCCTTGAAGTTGCGGTTCGAGGATGAGGCGCTCACTTGCTCCCCCTGCAACTTATCCGGATTCATCGCCAAGCACATGGAGCAGCCTGCCTCCCGCCACTCAAAGCCCGCCGCCCGGAAGATTTGGTCAAGCCCTTCAGCCTCCGCCTGCTGCTTCACACGCTCCGAGCCGGGAACCACAAAGGCCTTCACCCCTGGAGCGACCTGGCGATTTTGGGCAAATTTTGCCGCCTCCCGCAGGTCGCTGAGGCGGCCGTTGGTGCAACTGCCAATGAAGCAGACATCCACCTTCGTGCCGGCGATCGCCTGCCCCGGTTGTAGCTTCATATAACGGTAAGCCTCCCCCGCCACCTCCTGATCCGACGCTGGCAACGTTTCTGCGGCTGGAATACGCTCATTGACACCGATGCCCTGGCCAGGGGTAATGCCCCACGTGACCGTGGGTGGAATCGCCGCCGCATCGAAAACAACAACATCATCGTATTCCGCCTCCGGCTCGCTGCGGAGGCTCTGCCACCAGGCCACGGCCCGCTCCCAGGCCGCGCCCTGGGGCGCAAAGTCACGACCCCGCAAGTAGTCATAGGTAACTGCATCGGGGTTGACATAGCCACAGCGGGCCCCGCCTTCGATGGACATATTGCAGACCGTCATCCGCTCTTCCATCGACATTTGCTCAAAGGTTGTGCCGGCATATTCATAGGCATAGCCAACCCCCCCCTTCACGCCCAGCTTACGGATCACATGCAGGATCACATCCTTGGCATAGACCCCCGGCGCCAGCGGGCCATTCACCTCAATACGACGCACTTTCAGCTTCGCCAAGGCGAGGGTCTGAGAGGCGAGGACATCCCGCACCTGGGACGTGCCGATGCCGAAGGCGATCGCCCCAAAGGCCCCATGCGTGGAGGTATGGGAGTCACCGCAGGCAATGGTCATCCCCGGCTGAGTCAAGCCCTGCTCGGGGGCAATGACGTGAACAATCCCTTGGTTGCCGGAGCCAATGTTGTAAAAACGCAGGCCGTGCTCCCGGCAGCTCTGCTCCAGAGCCTGCATCATTTCCTCCGCCAGCGCATCCCCAAAAGGCCGCGCCTGGTTCGTGGTCGGGACGATGTGATCCACCGTCGCCACCGTGCGCTCAGGGCAAAGCACGGGCAGGTGGCGATCGCGCAACATCGCAAAGGCCTGGGGGCTCGTAACTTCGTGAATCAAGTGCAGACCGATGAAGAGTTGGGTCTGCCCAGAAGGGAGGGTAGCGACCGTGTGGAGATCCCAGACTTTATCAAATAACGTGCCTTTGCTCATAGCTTGCAACTATCCTTGGGGCAAGCGCCCTAAAGCTTCATGGCGCTGCTGACATTGACATTCACTCACTATAGCCCACTCGGGATGAACCAGCGGCAGTCTGGCGGGAAGTATCTTAAAGATTGGCAATCTTCCCCCCGCATCCTTACATCCTGCCTGGAGCCAGGGATTGAGGGGGTTGACCTAGCCTGTTTCCCGAGAAGGGGAGGCCGCCAAAGCGGGATGCTGCCCTAGGCCCCTTTCCGCAAGGAGGCGATTGAAACCAAGCTGTTTGACTCCGCATCCCAGAGCAGAAATTGGCAGCAGTCTAGTAAATCTCCAGCATGGAGTGTCTTGACCTCCGAGAGCAGATGAAAATTCTCCTCATGACAGGCCGCAAGATGGTAATTAGGAATCCTCGACGAAAGGTGATGAATATTGTGGTAGCCAATATCTGCCGTAAACCATCTCAGAATAGCGGGCAACTCTAAATAACTACTCCCCTTCACAGCCCCCAAAACATAGTCCCAGCCCTCTGTTTTGTGAGCATAAGACCCTTCAAAAATGTGTTGTACGAAAAAGATCCAGATAAAAATAGTCGCAGAAACATTGAGTACAATCGAGTAAATACCCCAGAACAAACCCAAGCCCCATAAGTGACCGAGAAAAACCCAAACACCGATGACGCAAATATTGTTCAACAGTAGATCCCAAAACTCAGTCGCTGTAAGCCAGTGCTTTGACCGATGGGCAGATAGGACCTGAAGTAGGTTAAATTCTGACTTAAACGCTAAACTTTTTTTGAAATCAGTGAGTACATCACGGGCGAGGTCATAAACGCCTAGGATCAAAATGAGTCTCGGCTTAAGGGCTAAGTAAAAAAAGCCACCCGGAATAGCCATTAAGGGATGCCTCAAGACTTCATAGAGTTTTTGGTTAAACGGCTCAAGTTTAGAAAACTCCTCAGTAGACAAGAAATCTGCAACGCCTCGATAGCGCTCCCAGTCGCCATTTGTTTTGTGATGGTAAGCATGATCCCTGGACCAGCCATATTGGGGGATTGCATTGATCACACCGAGCAGAAATCCCACAATCCGGTTCAGGCGCTTTGACCGAAAGAGCGAATAGTGCCCACAATCGTGCATCAACGAAAAGCAGCGCAGAGAGAAGAGGATCAGCAGCGTAATGATCGGGGGCAAAAGCCATAAAGAAATCGACGCCGCCTTGACCGCCAACATCCATAGAAGAACATACGGTACAACGGTATTGAGGATTTGATAAGTTGCCCGCAGGTTGCTGCTCTGGATGTATGGAGCCAAAACAAAATCAGACTTTTTGAGGGTCTCTACCGGTTTTGAAGGACGGCGAGATTCCTGCTTAGCCAATGGATGAGCAGCCGCAGGAATTTGCCCAGAACGGTGCAGGTAATACTTGAGCATGGTAGTCACCCCTCAGGATTTAAGACTTGAAATCATGGCCGAACTGAATCGGGGAGCAAGCTAGCAGCGGGTTGAAATTCCTCCCAGCTTTTACACACACGCTCGTAGCATTGGGGTGGCGTAATCGGGAGATTTTTCAAGTAAAAGAAGGTGACTTGCCTGAAGGATTCCAAGAGGAACACCAGTTCTGTTTCGGGAGCGTAAGTCTCGACCGCCTCCAGAACATGAGCATTCATAAAGTGATGGCGGAGGATCACAGTATCCGGAGCAGCTAGCCAAGCATTTAGCAAAGGCGCAAGGCGCGATCGCCGTACATAGTGAACCTTGAAACTCTCCCCCGCAATTCCTATTATCGGCGCGTGGGTGCTACAAATCACCGCACCCCGCTCCCCATTCAGATACCCCGCCCAGGCATTATAACCGAGGGCCAGGAAGTTGGTGGCAATAAATTCTTGCTGCCAATCAGGCGATGGGCTCGGCTCCCTCATTAAGCCCTCCAGATGTTGGCTTTTCTAGATAAAATTCTGTCCAGCGTCGCCACACCTGTGCATAGCAATCTTGTAACGGGATTTTTGGTTGCAGCCAGTGTACCTCAACGGCACCATTTCCCTGGATTAGGAGAATGATTTCGCGGGTGGGGTCATAAGCGGCGATCGCTCCCTCGATGGAGGCGATCGCCTCCCTCTCCGGCACAACTGTTTGCAAGTAGGCGACCATCTGAGCGTGGGGAATGAACTGGTGCATAAAGCCTAAGGGCTCAATTTGCCAATTCATTGACGCCGGAATCACGCCCGTAATCTCGCAGACTAAAAGCCCCCGTCCGTGATTGAGATAGCCACCCCAGGCAGCATACCCCAAGCAGAGAAAACTCTGCTGGATAAAGCAATCTTGCCAATTGCCTCCCTGCCAAAGGTCATTCCTCAGCTTCATCGACTTCCTCCCGCAGGATCTTAGCAGCCTCCACCATATTTTTTACCGAAGGAATTACCTCTTCCCAGCCACGAGTTTTCAAACCGCAGTCGGGAGGGACCCAAATCTGTTGCACCGGTAAATTAGCAACCCCAGTTTTCAACGGCTGCGCCATCTGCTCTGTCACCCAGGATCAATACTCAGGCCAACATTTTGGCTTCAGTGCTGTAGTTAGGTTGACGCCAGAAAGCCCAAGGCCGAGCTCCTAGTTGCGTGGGGTTATCTCCTGCGGAGACGCTTCGCGAACGCGGAGCGCCTGGGTACATCTCAGTTAGGCAAGTTTGCCCACTCTGCGAGGAGCCGCTGCGTATCTGCATCCCCCGGTCCTTCTCCCAAGTCGGGTGAAGGGGAGTCCCCAGCGTGAGATGCACCCGACTGCTGCTCAGTTCAGAGCCTCACCAAACTCACTTTGGCAGGGCATGGTTTGCCGAGGGGTGGCAACAGCAACTCTAGGGATGAGGCAACTTCTGAGCACTAACCCATGTATCGCGAGTTGCTCCAGACCTGCCTGTTTCCAGGACGATTGAATCTTGCAAATCTAAACGTACCATCATCCGTACCTCGCAGATGAAATAGGACAGGTTGACAATCGGCGGGCATTCTGACTTGGAGCGTTGAAGGTCTCCTTACAGCTGCGGGACAGCGCCGGATTTGCACCGGACTTTCCCCCTTACGTCTGATGGCTGCTCTCCATCAGAACCGATAGTGGTCTGGAGTATAACACACTGACCCGTAAGGTGTACTTTTCGTGGAGCAATTGGGTGAACGGAATTTTACGTGGGATGTTGGTACTCCTTCGCTCAGCCCTCACCCCAACCCCGCTCCCAACTTGGGAGCGGGGCTTCTAACTCCCCTGCTCCCAGCTTGGGAGCAGAGGCCGAGGGATGCAGACGCGCAGCGGCTTCTCGCAGAGGGGTCCCCGTAACGCTGTTCGCGCTAGCGTCGCGTAGCGATAGAGGGCTCCCCTGAGACCTTAAGAGCCAAGGGGCTTGGGCTTGAGTTCGGCGTAGGCTGCGTAGACGCCCTGGACGTTGTACCAATTGAGAAAAATGCGGGCAATTTCTAGGGCCAACTGGGGTTGACCCCGATCGATGAGCCCCTGGAGCAAGGGGGCAAGGGTCCGCTCATTGAGTCGGCCGCCGAGGGAGAGGAGGCCCCAGAGCAGACGGTGTAGCCAGGTCATCTGGATCATCAAGCGGACTTCCCAGGTGGGATGTTTTTGGTAGAACAGAACCCCCATGCGCCCGCGCTGAATTTCTTTTTCGATCAGCTGGGGAATATCGGCGAGCTGGAACGGTGGATGCCAATGGTAGCCTACAGCTTCGGGGCACTTGATCAATTTCAAGCCCAGCTTTTTGAGGCGCACCCCGAGTTCTAAATCTTCCCAGCCGTAGAGCTGAAACTGGGTGTCGAAGAGGCCGGCTTCGAGGAGCCAGTGCCGGGCGATCGCCACATTGCCCGTGGCAAAATAGGCCGCGGAAAAGTCGGTCAGCTTGTAGGGTTCCGAAGTGGGCTCCTCGAAATTACAGGTATTGATCACGGCCCCGTAGGTAAACAGGCGATCGCTCCCCAGGTCCTGAGCCCCTTGCCTCAAGGCCGTCGCATGGGCCTGCAAAAAGCACGGCGTGACGACCAAATCACTATCAATGAAGATGATCGTGTCCCCCTGGGCCCGCTCGACCCCGAGATTGCGGGCTCCGGCCGGGCCGCCATGCTCTTGGGCATAGGTGACGACGTGGGGCAAGGCGGCCGCCGCCGCTCGCAGCCAATCCAGAGTGCCATCGGTGGAGCCGTCGTCCACTACCACGATTTCATAGCCCGCGATCGCCGTGTTGGCGTCGAAGTGCTGTTGCTCCAGAGCCTGTAAGCATTTCGCTAGGATCGGCTGGCGATTGTAGGTCGGGATCACGATGCTCAAAAACACAGGGGTCGGTCTCCCTCACGCAGGGGTCAGCAGTCTAGTTTCAACGGTAACGCGAGGCGCTCCCTTAGCGATCGCGCGCGGCCGCCACCTCCGCGAGGCGGTTCTCAAAGTGGCGTTCCTGATGTTCGAGATCCCGCGCCAGCTCCAGGGCGGCCTGAAAGGCGGCCTCGGCCTGCCCGTAGTCGCCGAGTTGCAGGTAAAGATCGCCGAGGCGCTCATAACTGACCATCAGCCCGTAGACATTTTGCGCCGCTTGGGCGGCTTTGAGCTGCTCCTGATAGACTTGCAGGGCGGCATCGAATTGCTCCACGCGAACGTAGAGTTCGGCCAGTTGGGTGAGGGCATCGCTGGCGTAGGCGTATTGTTGCTGGGGCCAGGCCACCGTAAAGGCCTGCTGGTAGCTCTGGCGGGCCGCCTCCAGCTCCTCCAGGCGAGCATAGGCATCTCCCATGGTGATGTAGAGGTTGGCCAACTCCGGCCAGCGCTCCTTCAGGAAGTACTGCTCCGCCAATTGTTGCAGGGTCGCGATCGCTGCCTCCCACTGCTCACTTTCCCCATGAAGGTAGGCCAGTTGCTCCAGGTAGTAGGTCTCGGCGGCGGCATCAAACTCGGTCTGGGCGATCGCCACCAGTTCCTGATAGGCCGCTGCCGCCTCTTCATAGCGAAACCAGGCCGTCTGGAGCTGGGCGAGCTGGTTCAGCACCCGCGCCAAGCGCTGGCGATCGCCCAAGGCTCGTAACTGCACCGCGATCTGCTCGTAGCGGGCCACGGCCTGGCTTTGCAGGCGGATGCGGGCGTAGGCTTCGGCCAGAGCGACAATCAAGGCCGGATCGGGGGTGTCGGCCTCGGTCGCCTCGGCCTCAATCGCCTCCAGGCGATCGCGAATCCGTTGCAAGTCAACACTGAGACCCTGCTCCCAAGCCGTTTCACCGACGCGGCCCAGGGCCTGCACTTCAGCCACCGGGCCGAGGTAGCGTTGCAGGCGCAGCAGTCGGTACCAAGTTGCGAAGGCGGTTTCCGCGTCCCCCGCCGCCAGGGCCGCCGCTGCCGCCCGCTCCAGGGCCGTTAACCCGCGCTCGAACTCGTTGCGCTGTCGGGGGTTAAAGCGGGGATTCTCCACCGTGACCCCCCGGGGCACGAGGGGGTCGGGTTCTTGGGGAAACTCCAGGGGATCGAGGGCCTGGGCGCTGTCCGGTGTGCTGGCCCCGGCTGGGAGCTGGCCGGGGGTCCCCAATAGTAGGGAAAGGGCGATCGCGCCGCCCCACGGCCATCCCGGTCTGAGTTGTCCTGTTTTGTTCGCCATACCCAACGATTTCCCCACTAAATCCCGTACTCACTGAGCGATGCTGAAAGTCTACCAACAGTCCTAGAGCGGGTCTGCAACCCTGCGGATGCGGTCCTTGCTAACGACCCCCAAAGCCCAGCCTCGTTCCCCTAGGAGCCCAAGATTGTTTGCCAGGGCAGCCGGAGGACCGGCTGGCTCGCCCCCAGGCCGCGACGAATTGCGTCCGTCAAGGGTCAAGCCCAGATGATAAGCTAACAGATGCACAAAAAACGCTGAACGATTCGGTGGACAACGCTATGACTGGTTCGACCCTGCCGGCCTTGTTGCGAGTGGCGCGCGGTGAGATCCTCGACCGCCCCCCCGTGTGGATGATGCGGCAGGCTGGTCGCTACATGAAGGTGTATCGAGAGCTGCGGGATCAATACCCCAGCTTCCGGGAGCGCTCGGAAAATCCTGACCTCGCGATTGAGATTTCGCTTCAACCCTGGCGCGCCTTTCAGCCCGATGGGGTGATCATGTTCTCCGACATTCTCACGCCCCTGCCTGGCATCGGGATCAATTTCGACATTGTGGAGAGCAAGGGGCCGCTCATTGACCCACCGATTCGCAGCCGCGAGCAAATTGAGCAATTGCACTCCCTCGATCCAGAGACGGCCCTGCCCTTTATCCGGACTATCCTCTCCACCCTGCGCCAGGAAGTGGGCCATCAGTCTACAGTCCTCGGCTTTGTCGGCGCACCCTGGACGCTGGCCGCCTATGCCGTTGAAGGCAAGGGCTCCAAGAACTACGCGGTGATTAAGCGGATGGCCTTCACCGAACCGGAGCTTCTGCACCAGCTTTTGGGTAAGCTGGCGGACGCGATCGCCATCTATATGCGCTATCAATTGGATTGTGGAGCCCAAGTGGTGCAGATGTTTGACTCCTGGGCCGGTCAGCTCAGCCCCCAGGACTACGACACCTTCGCCCTCCCCTACCAGCGCCGGGTGTTTGAACAAGTGAAAGCAACGCACCCAGATTCTCCCCTAATCCTCTACATCAGCGGCAGTGCCGGGGTGCTAGAACGGATGGGACAGTCCGGTGCGGACATCGTGAGTGTTGATTGGACCGTGGACATGGCCGAGGCCCGGCAGCGGCTCGGGCCGGCGATGAAGGTGCAGGGCAATATTGACCCCGGTATTTTGTTCGGCTCCCCAGCAGCGATTCGCGATCGCATCGCTGACACCCTCCGCAAAGCGGGACGCGGCGGCCACATCCTCAACCTCGGTCACGGGGTGCTCCCAGGGACCCCCGAGGAAAATGTTGAGTTCTTCTTCAAGACAGCGAAGGAGGCAGATCAACGGCTTGCTGCCAGCGTCTGAGCCGCTACCGGAGCGTGCAAACGCGCTTCGTGAATGCAAGAGGAGCGGGCTAGGTCATCTCTGTTCAGTTTGCTTATTGTCGATTTGCGGCTCTATTCATGGCTCCTAAGCGAATTTTTTTTACAGGCGCGAGTGGTTGCATCGGTCATTACATTGCGGAAACGCTGATTGAGGACACCGATTGCGAACTGTTTCTACTGGTGCGCGATCGCCAAAAACTTCAGTTCGACTGTGATGCCCGACCGGGGATCAAAGTCCTGGAGGCCGATCTGCGCCAGATTGATCAGTTTGCCGATTTGCTGAAAACGATTGATGTCGCGATCCTAACCGCCAATGCCTGGGGAGGGCCCCAAGAGGTTTTTGATGTCAATGTCGTGAAAACAATTCGGCTCCTCAACTTGCTCGATCCCCAAGTCTGTGAGCAGGTGATCTATTTCTCCACGGCCAGCATCCTGGATCGCAATAACCAGTTGCTCAAGCAGGCAAGTGAATTAGGAACCGACTACATCCGCTCGAAATATGACTGCCTCACCCAGTTGCCCCGCCTCGAGATCGCGCCAAAATTAACGGTCCTCTTCCCCACCCTCGTGTTCGGCGGCGGTCCCAACAAGCCCCTATCCCACCTCTCCTCGGGACTGCCCCTGATGGTGAAGTGGCTCGGCCTGGCGCGCTGGTTCAAAGCGGATGCCAGCTTCCACTTCCTCCATGCTAAAGATATTGCCCAGATCGTCCGCCATCTTATCTACCACCCCCCAGCTCCCAACCCCGTCGCCGCCGCCCTGGATGACATCTTCATCAAGCAACTGGTGCTCGGAAATCCTGCCATGACGCTCAATCAACTGATGCGGGAGTGTTGCCGCTATTTAAGCAAGCGCATCTATTTTCAGGTTACAATCGCGCCCTGGTTAGCCAACTTTTTCATCAAGCTCTTTCGCATCCAGATGGCTCCCTGGGATCGCTTCTGTATGCAATATCGCCACTTTACTTACCACGACCCGATTTCACCAGCAACTTACGGTCTGACGCCCCATTGTGCCACGATCGAAGATGTGTTGCGAGCGAGTGGTGTGCGGCAGAAGTAGGGCACGGTTCACGGCCAGAGCCCCAGGCCTCGGCAACATTCCCCTGGAGGTGTTGGTGTGGCCTACCCCTCAGCAGGAAGCAGCTCTGATTTACAGGATTGACCATGGCTCCAACAGCCCCCAACCCCAGATCAAGACCAGAAAACTAAGCCTGAATCCCCGCCCGCTAGCGAATCGTCAGGCGATAGCGTCCCTGGCCCCGGCGATCATAGGCATTGACCAAGACGCGATAGATCTCACTGCGGGGTAGGCGCAGCGTGAGCTGCGAATCGGTAGTGCCGGGGCGGACATCATCATTCTCAGCCAGTTTCTGGCCGCGGGCGTCCAGCAGGATCAGATAGGTATCGAAGTCCGTACTTTCCAGGGTCAGCGTCACGGTCTGGCCGGCCGTGCCTTGGAAGGTGTACTCCTGGTAGAGACTGCCATCGGGCAGCCGCGAGACCTGGGCCCCCGGCGCGAGAATACCCTCGTAGCGCACGAGGGCATTGTTGGGAGCGCTGGGGGGATTGCCGGGGCTAGGGCGACGGAGCGATCGCGCTTGCAGGGCATAGCGCCCCGTTGCACCACCGCGATAGGAATTGGCGATCACGGTGTAAGGGCCACTCTGGGGTAGCGTGATCGTGATCCGGGCGTCGGTGGAGCCCGAACTATCGTCGTCCTGGGCCAACTGGGAGCCATCGGGACCGAGGAGGATGAGGTAGGTGTCAAACTCGCGGCTGAGCATCTCAATCACCACCGGTTCGCCGCGCTGGCCGGTGAATTGGTAGGTGTTGAAAAAGCTACCATCGGACAAGCGGCTGCTGTTGGGGGTCAGGGTTCCGGCGAGGGGCTCGCCGTTCAGGGCGAGGGCGCGGGGGGCCGGTCGAGAGCTGGGGGGTGAGTCCCGCTGCTGGGCCGCTTGGGGGGCGCTGCCTTCCTGCACGGCGGTCAGAAAGGGGCGGACCTGGTTAATGGCGATCGCAAAGCCAATGCCAATATTGCCCACACTGTTGCTCGGAGCATAGATCGCCGTATTCACCCCGATCAGCTCGCCATCGCTGTTGAGCAGCGGCCCCCCCGAGTTGCCGGGGTTGATCGCCGCGTCGGTTTGGATTAACCCCTTCTGCGGGTCCAGGCGGCTGACAATGCCCGTGGTAAACGTGCCCTGAAACTGACCAAAGGGATTGCCGATGGCGAAGGCCCGCTGACCGACCCGCACGGAATCGGAGGCGGCCAGGGTGACAATGGGGAGGTTGTTGGCATTGCGCAGGCGCAGGGCCGCGAGGTCGAGCCCCGGCGAGCCAAAGCCCACCACATCGCCGATGAAGCGGCGGCCATCCGCCAAGGTAACGGTGGCCGTGCGGTGGGGCCCCAGGACGTGGGCATTGGTCAGCACGAGCCCGTCAGACGTGATAATGCTGCCACTGCCGTTGCTGTCGCGGGTTTCGATCGACACGACGGCGGGGGCGGCGCGATCATAGACGCGGATGTTCGTCGCCTCATCAGCGCCTTGAGCCTGGGCCGCGAGGGGCTGGAGCTGTCCGTTGGGGGGCGTGAATTCAGTGGCGATCGCACCGCAGATCGCGATCGCCGCCAGGGGACCGGAAATCAGAAAACGCTTGACTCTCATCGGCATCGGTCGCAAACCTCGACTACCCTGACCCTGTTGTAGCACAAGGCTCCACTGGTGAACTTCAAGGGTTAACGTCGCGTTCTACAGTGGCAATGTTCCACTGCCCGGACTGAGCCGTTTGAAAAGCGACGCGGCGACCATCGCCGCTGATCGTCGGCCGCCGGGCGGAGCCGCGCACATTGGCAGTCAAGAGTTCGGAGCGCTGGGTTTGGCGATCGTAGACCAGTACATCGGGCTTGCCCCGCTCACTGGAGATGTAGGCAATGTAACGACCATCGTTGCTCAGGGCCGGTTGTTCCTGGGCCGAATTGCGGCGATTTAAGTTCGGCAAGGGCACGAGGCGGCGGGCTTGCAGATCGAACAGGTAGATGTCCAAACGCCCCTCGCGATCCGAGGCAAAGGCGAGGTAGCGCCCATCGCCGCTGTAGGCGGGGTCGAGTTCAGCCGCCGGGGTGTTGAGGCCGCCGGTCAATTCTTCCGGGCGCACGAACAGGCCGCGGCAGCCGGTGCAGAGGAGCAAGCTGAGGAGGGCGAGGGACAGACGCAGCAAGGGCAGCAGGGAACGAAATTTTACGCGGGATGTTGATACTCCTTAGCTAAGCCCTCACCCCAACCCCTCTCCCAAGTTGGGAGAGGGGCTTCTAACTCCCCGGCTCCCAGCTTTGGGAGCAGGGGCCGGGGGAGGTCAACGCGCAGCGGCTTCTCGAAGAGTGGGCCCCGTAACACTGTTCGCGCTAGCGTCGCGTAGCGATAGAGGGCGACCCTCTGCTCCTGGAACCATCGCTCAAAATTCCGGGGAGCCGCGCTTTTTTTCGTCCGCCCGACCGGGGGGCTGGCGGGGCGCGATCGCGAAGAATCGTTTACATTAAAGTTGAGTCAAAGCGGTTGCGTCAAGGGAAGACCAGCCCAGATTGTGAGGGAGGCGAGCCTGTGGACTGGCAAGAGATGTCGGGTAGTTGGGTGCTGTTGCCCCCGAGGCCGGTGGCGATGGTTCACTTCCTGGGGGGGGCTTTTGTGGCGACGGCCCCGCATTTGACCTACCGGGCCCTGCTGGAGGCCCTGGCGAGGGCCGGCTATGGCGTGATTGCCACCCCCTTTGTCAACACGACGTTTAATCACCGGGCGATCGCCCGGGACGTGCTCAACCGCTTTGAGACCATCCTGCAACGCTTGCAGCGGGCTGGGCAGTTGCGGACCGCGTCCCTCCCCGTTTACGGGCTTGGGCACAGCCTGGGGTGCAAGCTCCACCTGCTGATCGGCAGCCTCTACGGGGCCGAGCGGGCGGGGAATATACTGGTGGCCTACAACAACTATCCCCTGCGGCAGGCGATTCCCTTTGGCGATCGCCTCAATCTGCCCCTAGTGACTGAGGACTTAGAGTTTGTCCCCTCCCCCAGCGAGACCCACAAGCTGGTGGTGAGTGAGTATCAGGTGCGCCGCAACCTGTTGATCAAGTTCCGCCGCGACGAGATCGACCAAACCCTGGACTTGGCTCCCCTGTTAACCCAGCGCTTCCCGACCCTGACAGCGGTACAGACCTTGCCCGGCAACCACTTGACCCCCGTGGCCCAGGAGCTGGACTGGCAGGCGGGGGAAGCCTTCTCGCCCCTGGATGCTTTGGGGCAGTGGGTGAAGCAGGAGTTCTATCGTGATCTGCACGGTCTCCAGCGGGAACTTTTGCGTTGGCTCGAACCCACGACGGTACGTTAAGCGTTAGAGGATGGCTCCCACACCCACGCGATCGCCATGACCCTGTTTCTACAAGTCAAGGTCAAACCCAAGGCCCGCCAGTCCTCCCTGGAGCAGCAGCCGGACGGTACGTGGCTCGCTCACGTCCAGTCGCCCCCCGTAGATGGCAAAGCAAATCAGGAACTCGTCCGGCTCGTGGCGGCTCATTTTGGCTGTCACCAAGCGGATGTGGTGATCAAACGTGGAGCCCTAGGTCGTCAGAAGCGCCTGGAAGTCCATCTCGAACATCCCTAAGGCCTGCCCGGGGGAGGGATGGGCTTGACGGGCTCAGGAACCTAGCGGCTCCTTGAAGCCTCTAGCGATCCACCCGCTCGAGCTGCCAGAGGATTTGGTTGCCCTCACGGCGCACTCGGGAGATCACCCAGTTGCGCCAGGACCAATGATCACCGCGACTCGTAACAGCACTCGCATTGACATCCATTAAATCGGCCAACTCCGAGCTGCTAATCAGATACCCCTGACTGGCAATTTCGTCGGCAATTCGCAGGGTCTCAATCAGACTGCGTAGCTGGGTGACCCGCTCAGCCCGAGACAATTGGCTATCTTCCATCGCGACGGAATTCGCTTCGCTCATAGCGTTGTGAGGCAGTTAGTAACAGGTTGTGGCTACAGCCCTTTCCCGAATCATCCAAAACGATCTCAACGTTCCTCTCCCTCTGGGAGAGGGATTTAGGGTGAGGGCCCGTCTTAAGCGATTGCTGAACAAGCTGTAGTTTCGTAACGAATTCAATTTCTCAGTATAGGTACGTTAGCGCTGGTGGGGTTGCAAATCTGATAGCCCTGCTACCAGAATTCCCGGAGCGCACCCCCCAGCGCGTGGGGCTAGCGCAGCCAGTCCGTGTTACGAGCGCTGATCCCGAAGCCCGCCCAGTAGTGGGGATGGGCATAGGGAGGGGTGGCGGCCCCCGGCTGGGCCTGCCAGCGCGTGGCGGCTCCTTGAAATTCTTGGGCCAAGTTTCCTGGGGCGGCAGCCATTTCTCCCGCCCGTTCCTGATACCACTGGGCCAGCGCTTCTGACCGGGCCCGTTGCAGCCAGGACTGGGCCTGACGCAGGGCCTGGGGCGGTGGTAGCCCGCGCAAAAAGCGGCGGTAGAAGTCTACGACCAACAGGAGCCGTGCTTCCGACGCGGTGGGCCAGAGGGCGCTCAGGACATAGCCAACGCCACGGCTGAGGAGGGCGGTGGCCAAGTCCGCCGTATCCGCTGCTGACCCTCGGCCGAGGGGAGTGGCGGGGAGGGAGAAGCTGACGAGGTAGTAGTTGCTCCAGGGAAGGTCGTCCCCGTCGCGACTGAGGAGGCGATCGCGCCCGCTGAGTTGCAGGGCCGATTGGGCTGGGGTCTGGCGGTTTTCCGTCGCGTAGCCGAGGTAGTGGAGGAGGCGATGACCGGAGGCCAGGGCCGCTTGCACGGCGGCGCGGGTGGCCTGGTCCCCAGCTAACCGTTCAAACGTGCCGCAATACTGGGCGATCGCCGCCGCCTCCAAATCCGCCCCCGCCGGCAAGGGCAGCGGCGAGCCATCGGCGGTCTGGTGGTCGGGCCCGGCAATCAGAAGGAGGGAGCGCTCCCCCGTCGGGGTTTGGGGTTGACCGACCGTGACCGCCCAATCGACTTCTCCAGGCTCTTGGAGCCAGGGCTCGCTGACGCCTCCAGACAAAAGCCCACCTTGGGGGAGGGCCAGCTTGGCGGCACTGACCGAGGCAACCGTCAGATGCTCTGGGAACAGCGTCGCCAGAGGCAAACGGCGCAGTTCCTGATGGGGAACCAGGAACACGGTCTCAACCCCCGCCTGATCGAGCTCGCTGAGCAGCCCCTCGAGGTTGAGGATCTCGCCTAGCTGCGTCAGCAGGTCCGGCAGGGCCTCAGTATTGGTCGCGTCCTCAGCGCCTTGGGCTGCCTCCCAGGCGTCGAACCAGGTGGTAAGGCGCTGACGGCGCTCCCGAGCCTCGGCCACTTCATCCACCGTGGCCTCGGGACGACTCGGCGAGATCGGGGCGGCTGGAGTTGCTTCACCCTCGTTACCGAGGCCCAAGAGCTCGAGCAGAATATCCAGGGAGGTCTCGCTATTTTCGCGGGCGGAGTTGACCCGAGCCCGCAGGGAGGGACTGAGCACGACGTTCAACACTACATTCGGGGTGCGGCCGAGCACGATCGGCTCCGACACCCCGGAGCGGACGATGAACGTGGTCAGGGCAGCCGGGCTCAAGTGCCAGACGACGAGAGCTGTGCGGGGTCGGCAGAGGCGCTGGATGGCTTCCCAGGAGGGCAGGGCCTGGCCCAGGGTGGGTTGATCGAGGAGCCAGGAGAGGGCGATCGCCTTCCCCTGCTCGGCCTTCTCCAAGGCAAGGCCGAACTCCCCCATCTGCACAGCAATGTCAACGCCGAACTGCTGGAGGGGCGCTAGGGTGAGGGCGAGTTGGCGCTGGGCTTCGGGGGGCAGCTCCTGGTGAAGGAGGTCCTGTAAGCGGGCCAAGCCCTGTTGTTGCAGCCGTTGCGCCTCCTCCACCTCCTCCAGGCTGAGGTGAACCGCCACGCAGTCTTGCAACACCTCCAGGTGCGCGAGGGGCTGGGCCTCGGGCTGGAGCAGGGTCAGGGCCTGTTCATAGTGCTGGAGAGCCTGCCGCCAGCGGGGGGCGGGGTCGGCCAGGGCCTGACCCTGGCGATAGCGTGCCCGACCGAGGAGCCACTGCAAGCGGCCGCGGCCCTCAACCTGGGCTGCCGGCAAGCGCTGGAGCCCCTGCTCCAAGCCGGCAATCTCACCTTCGATGCCGCGCTGATTGAGGACGGGATCGCTCTGGGCGATCGCGCTCAAGGACGTGATCAGTAAATCTGGCTGAGCCGACTGCTGGGCGGCGGCACTACGACCGGCCCAGAGTTGCCAGTCGTCGGCCTGGAGTTGCAGGGCCTTGTCGTAGCTGCCAATGGCCGCTTCCGGCTGACCGAGGGCCACCAGCACCCGACCGCGCCCGGCCCAGGCCGTGGGGTTGTCCGGCTGCAAGCGAATCGCCTTGTCATAGCTGGTGAGAGCCTCCGTTAGGGAGCCCTGGGCCGCGAGGCCGTCCCCGCGCTGCTGCCAGGCCCGCGCGAGGCTGGGTTCCAGGGTCAAGGCTTGGTCATAGGCGGCCAGGGCTTCGTCCCACTGCCCCAGGGCGGCCAGGGCCCTGCCACGACTGCACCAGGCCCCCGCGAGATCGGGCTGAATCACGAGGGCGGCAGCGTAGTCGGCGAGGGCGGCGGACCAGTCATCGGCGGCCGCCCGAGCGTCGCCGCGCCGCCACATCAGCGTTGGGTCCTGGGGGCGTAGTTCCAGGGCGCGATCATAGCTGGCGATCGCCTCCCGATCGTCCCCAGCCGCCACCAGGCAGGCCCCTCGCTGGGCCCAGGTGTCGGCCTCCTCCGGTTTCAGCCGCAGCGCGCCATCGTAGCTGATCACCGCTTCCGAGAAGCGGCCGGCCCGTTCATAGCCAGCCGCCTGGCCTAACCAGGCCTTGTGAAAGGTGGGCTGGAGTTCCAGGGCCTTGCCATAGCTTTCCAGGGCCTCGCCTCGGGAGCCCACCTGCTCTAGGCTGTGGGCGCGGCTATACCAGGCCTTGTGAAAGTCCGGCTTGAGTTTGATCACCTCGTCGTAGCTGGCGATCGCCTCCTCATGCCGCCCCAGCTCATCCAGGGCCAGGCCGCGATTGTACCAGGCCTTGAAGAAGTCCGGCTTCAGCTCCAAGGCGCGATCATAGCTGGCGATCGCCTCTTCGTAGCGCCCCAAGTTTTTCAACCCCAGGCCCCGATTGCCCCAGGCCTGATGGTAGTCCGGCTTAAGATTGATCGCTTGCTCCCAGCGGGCGATCGCCCCCGCAAAATCCCCGCTCTCATACTGCTGCACGCCCTGATTGAAGGCCTGTTCCGCCGCCGCCGCATGGGGGCTCGCTGAACTCGCAGCGGCGGTGCTGGCCTGCCGCTGCTCAATCTGGCGTACCAGTTCCTGAATGATCGCCTGGGGCTCCTGAGTCATCAGCCCCAAGCGCTGGGCCAACTGTTGCACCAAGGCCTGGTCCTGCTGCAAGCGACCGAGCAACTCATCCAAAGAAATAACCGGCTCGCTGCTAGCCGGAGCCGCCGGAGCCGCCACGACGGGCTGAGACGGCTCGGGAGCCTCGGGCTCCGGAACCGCCGGGTTTCCGGGCGGGGGGGGTGGCGTCCTGGGTGTAGGACCCGCATCCCAGGTGTCGCGATCGCCCCCCTCGCTCTCCAGCAACAGCCGCCCGATCCCCTGGGCCGCCTCCCCTAGGGGCCGCCACGCGGGCAGTTCCTGGACCTGGTCTCCAAACGCAATCAAGCGCTGGGCCAGATCACTGCTCGGCGTCGTCGCCGCCAACACCTTAGCCCCGTAGCGCTGGAGCCAAGCCTGCCAAGCCTCGGGACTGCTGCGATCCCCCAGAGCCTCAAAAAAGCGCTGGACACGCTCCGGCGACCAACCATGAGCGACCCCTTCCAACAGTTGCGAAAAGAGAAACTCGTAGTCACGCTCCGTCAGGGGTTGGACTGCCTCGGAAGCCTCAGCTCTTGGGGAATCGGGGTCGAGAGGGCCCTCCTCATCCGGCTGAAAGTTAAGGTACTGCTGCGAAAAGTTCTTGAGCCGCTGGAGCCACTGAGACATCTTGTTTCCTGGTTACTCACACCGGAGATCGCTACGGGGCAAAATTCGCCATCACAAATTCGCCATCACATTATAGAGCGAGTCCCTCGCTCGCTCGCAGTGAATTCTCTCATTGCTTCGGAGGGGCCTTCAAATTCCCAGCTCGAGAGCCCAGCGCAACAACCGCCCCGTATCCCCAGGAGCCTGGTCTACCAACCAGAGCTGCCACGGCCCCGCACTGGACTGACCGAGCCAGCGCCGCAGCACTGGTGTGGTCGTTGGGTTGTAAGTCGCTTGGAGGCGGGTTTGGACGCCCAGGCTGCGACCCTGGAGCAGGGCCACTTCGCCCTGGGGGGCCCGCAGCCAGATTTCTAGATCCCCCAAGCAGGCGTGCTCCACCGCCAGCGAGACCTGCACATCCCGCAGCGGGGCCGCCGTGGTAATTTCGATCCGGCTCATCACCCCGCGCGGATCACCGTCGGGGATCGCCACCACCGCCTCGCGCACCTCCTGGAGGCGGCGTGTGGGGGCGGCGTCCGCCTGGACCCGCTCCTGGGCCGCCAGCACTGCCTTGTAGGCATTCACCTTGCCATAGCCGAACCATTGGGAATGACCCCGCTGGTCATAGGTTCCCAGTTGCAGCCCCAACTGGGGGTCCCGGTCCCGATCGACGATCTTATCGGCGGTCTGCTGCAAAATCTCCCGCACCGCCACTGCCGTTAAGTCAGGGTTGACCGAGAGCACCAAGGCCGCCACCCCCGCTACCACAGGACAGGCGCTCGAAGTGCCGCCAAAGTGGTGGGTAAAGTTGCCGTCGTCGTAGCCCAGGGCCCCCAATTGATCGGTTGTGAAGATACCCCGTCCGGGCAGCCACTGCTGCACGGCGGGCGCGGTCGGGATCAGGCCGGTCTGCTCAAACCACATCCCCGGCGGGGCATTGTTGCTGGGAGCACAGAGGGAAATTTGCGTCCCCCAGTTGCTGTAGGCCGACTTTTTCTGTTCACTCGTGCAGGCCGAGACGGCGATGACATCCGGGTGTAGGGCAAACCCGGCTAACCATTGGGTGGGCCCTCGGAGCAGGTTCCCGGGCCACTGCTGTTCATAGACCGTGCCCTGGAGGGGACGATTGGCATTCCCCGCCGCAAAGACAATGACACAGCCCTTGCCCTGGCGTCCCTCCGTGGCGGCGCGATGCAGGGCGGCACTCTGACGCAGGGACAGGGGAAAATGCACCGCCGCCGCCCCCCAACTACAGGAGATGACGCTTGCCCCTTTCTGCATCGCCCAGTTGAACACTTGCTCAACCGATTGGTCATCGAGAAAGCCCGTGGTGCGGAGGGGCATGAGGGCGCAGCCCGGGGCGACGCCGACGATGCCGACACCATTCTCTTCGGCCACAGCCACGCCCGCGCAGGCGGTGCCATGACTCTCTTGGTCACTGTCCGGGAGCGGTACGAAGTCCCGGGCTTTGAGGTCGTGGGGTGCGACCAGCTTCCCCTGGCCCTGGAAGTCGGGGTGGTTGATGTCCACGGCGTCATCGACGATCGCCACCACCACGGAGCGCCGCCCCCGGGAAATATCCCAGGCCCGTTCAACCTCGATATGAGAACCGGGCACGAGTTCTGACCCCCCTGCATGGTGAAGATACCACTGCTGGGAGTAAAACTCGTCCTGGGGCCGGTAGAGGGATTCTTGGCGGATGACAATATTGGCCTCGGCCACCAACACGCGGGGATGGCGGAGGAGCCGATTCACCAGTTTGATCGGGTTTTCGGCGGCCTGGGGCCCGACTCGGTAGAGGTAGGCGTCGGGCAGGCCGGGGATCGCGTCGCTGGCTTCGAGGTGCAGAGCGGCGGCGAGCTCCGTCTGGGCGGCGGCGCTGGTCCCGGGGACAAACTGGACGGTGATCTCGTCCGTGAGATACACCAACCCCTCGGGGTTGCCCTGCACTTGGTAGACGTGGCTGGCGAAGGCAACACTGGACTGCTGGCGGGCGATCGCCATCGCTGCTTCCAGCTCCGCCGGGGCCACCCTCACTTCCACGAGGCCGGCGGTGGGGAGGCGACGGTGCTGCTGGGCGGGAATGGCGGCGGGGAATTCGCCCTCAGGGGGCTGCAAGCGCAGGGTGAAGCGATCGCCGACTTTGAGCAATACCAATTCCTCGCCGCCCCGCTGGAGTAGCAGCCCAATCCGTTCTTCCGGCACACCTCCGGCCCTCATAACTTGCCCTCGCGTCTCCGACCTGGGAGTGATAGTCTATAGTCCGATTGTTCCATGAGACGGCTCGCACCCAAGTGCTAAAATGCCGTAATAATTGCTTAATATTACTTGCTGTCCGGATGCGATCGCGCTGCCGTTACCCGTTTGGTTCGCTCATGTCATACGCTTCACGCCTCCATCGCTACAGCCTGCCCCTCGCCCTCGCCAGCCTCCTGGTCAGTGCGATCGCCCCTCCGAGCCTCGCGCAAGTCCCCCTGGACGATTTTAGCGACGGCCTGGAATTGCCCGGTTATGAAGAGCCGCCCATTTCTCGCCCCCTGACCCGTGATTCTAGCATTCTCAGCCTCTTGGGCGGTCAGCGCTTGCTGGCCGAAGCCGACGGAGCCCTGGGCCGCCAGGATTACCTAGTGGCGGAGCAAAGGCTCCAGGAAGCCCGCCGGGTCTTTAACCAGCTCTCCAACTTCTACCAGCAACTCTCAAGTACGTTCACCGGGATCGACAACCGCATCTCCGACGACCAACGCCGCACAGCCCTGGAAACAGCTCAGTTGCGGGATCAGGCGACCTATCAGTTAGCTCGGGTCCACGTCGCCAAGGGCGAGGCGGACCTCGCTGTGCCGCTGCTGATTCAGGTGCTGCGGTCCCAAAACCCCACCACGCCCCTGGGCCAAAATGCTTACCAGCGCCTGGCGGACATCGGCTTTGTCCCGACGCCGATTACCGAGGCCAATGGTGGCGGCTTTGAGCCCATCGCTGGCAACAGCGGTCGGCTCCTGAGCCAAGAAGGGGGCGATCGCCTCCTGAGTCAGGCCAGTAGCGCGATCGCCAGCCAGAACTACAGCCTCGCCCGCGACCAGTTGCAGGAAGCCCGCCAAGTCTTTAACCAACTCTCCAACTTCTACCAGCAACTGGCGGGTAGCTTCTCCGGCATTGATGGCCCCCGCACCGAGGCCCTGCGCCGTAGCGCCCTCCGCACGGCTGAGTCCCGCGATGAAGCGACCTACCAACTGGCCCTCGTCTACCGCGCCCAAGATCAGTCCGAGCTAGCCGTGCCACTGCTGATTCAGATCGTGCGGTCCCAAAACCCGACCACCCCTCTTGGTCGCCGCGCCTATCAGCAACTGTTTGAGCTGGGCTTTGTCCAGACCCCCTTCCCCCGCTATCTACCCAACTGAGGAGATACGCGCTGGGAGCTTATCAGTACAATAAAGGGATGCAATGTTCGTGGCGATCGCCAGCCTAGCAACACTTATGGTTAGTTTAGATTGGGTTAAAGAAACCATCGAGGCCAAGCTCCCCGATGCCCGCGTCACTGTTGAAGACTTGACCGGCGGCGGCGACCACCTCCAAGCAACGGTTGTTTCCGCTGCCTTTGAAGGTCAGCCCAAGGTAAGGCAACACCAGCTTGTCTACAAGGCCCTGCGCGAGGCGATGGATTCTGAAGCCATCCACGCCCTAGCCTTGAAGACCTACACCCCCCAAGCTTGGCAACAGGCTAATCAGTAACCGGGATGTCCTTGGCTATCGGTTGATCGTTTCCCCTTGTCCCACCTCTCTTAGAAAGCAATGACTCCAGAGCTAAAAGCGCGTATTGAAAGCATCATCCAGCAAGACAAAATCGTGGTCTTTATGAAGGGCACGAAGCTCATGCCCCAGTGCGGTTTCTCCAACAATGTCGTGCAAATCCTCAATGTGCTGGGAGTGCCCTTCAGCACCGTCGATGTCCTCGCCGATATGGACATCCGCCAAGGCATCAAGGACTATTCCGATTGGCCAACCATCCCGCAAGTGTACCTGGATGGCGAGTTTCTCGGTGGCTCGGATATCTTGATCGAGATGTACCAGAACGGTGAGCTACAAGAAAAGGTCGAGGTAGCCCTCGCGTCCTAGTCTCAGACTACTTTGCGGGGTGCATCCCAGTTAGACGAGTCTGCCCCTTCTGTGAGCAGCCGCTGCGCGTCTACATCCCCCGGCCCCTGCTCCCCGGTAGGGTGAAGGGAAGTTAGAAATCCCTCTCCCAGCTTGGGAGAGGGATTTAGGGTGAGGGCTGCTAAACCAAGATGCTCCCGAGCGGCGGCCCAGTTGTTGGCGATCGCTACTCCCCCGCCGCCCAAGCTTTAGGCTTCATCGACAAACTTATAGCCAACCCCCACGACCGTCTTGATGAAGCTGGGGTGGGCAGGGTCCGGCTCTACCTTCTTGCGGAGGCGGCCGATGTGGGTGTCCACCACTCGTTCATCCCCGAAAAAGTCATCCCCCCAAAGCTTTTCAATCAGTTGCAGCCGGGTCCAAACGCGACCGGGATAACTCAGAAAGGCCGCCAAGAGCTTGAACTCGAGGTGCGTCAGCTCCAGCTCCTGGGGCTCGGGCTCCTCGGGGAGGTGGCGACTGGCCGTGTGGCGATCGAGATCAAGCTGGAAGTGCTCGCTCCGGTAGACATTGGCACTCTCCACGCCCTCGGCTTCCCGGTGGCGAAGGCTGCGGCGCAGGAGGGCGCGCACTCGAGCCACGAGCTCCCGGGGGCTAAAGGGCTTGGTGAGGTAGTCATCCGCGCCCGTGGAGAGACCGATCAC
Organism: uncultured bacterium; assembly: GCA_964397305.1. GTDB lineage: Bacteria > Cyanobacteriota > Cyanobacteriia > Cyanobacteriales > Spirulinaceae > JAAUTY01. Next base: position 135,734 of record CAYNIP010000004.1, on the reverse strand, counting down.
GCGGTCGATTTCCTCCCCCCGGGCGGTCAACATCAAGATATAGGGATCATTGCCCCCCAACTGCTGACGAATGCGAGTACAGACTTCCAAGCCATCTAGCTTGGGTAACATCAGATCCAGAATGATGACTTGGGGCTGCCAGGCCTGGAACTGGGCGATCGCCGCCGGCCCGTCGGCCGCCCGCTGGCAAGCAAAGCCCTCCCTAGCCAAGGTCGTCTCGACCAGTTGGGCAATTTCCGCATCATCTTCCACGATGAGGATTCGCTGCATAACTCACCGCACCACCCCTAGAACCAGAGTTCTGGAATTAGATCATAATGACCCGCCTGCTCGGGGGGATAGTCGCCGGCTTCAATGCGGGCGATGAGGTCCGGCAGGGCCGCGAGGAACTCGGGCGATCGCGTCCTTGGGTGCAGTGTCCAGGCCTGGGGATTTGCCAAGACACCGCGCACATACTGGCTCTGCTCCAGCTTGCGGGAAACCATGATCTCCCAGGAGTCCAGCTTGCCCTTGCCCAAGCGGTTATTCAGCCAGGTTTGCACCCCCACGGGCAGCTTCGACACCAGCGGATTGCGGTAGGGCCGCCAAATCACAGGTAGCGGCAACATAGCATCGAAGGTCTGCTTCCGCAGCAGGTAAGCACGGCTGCCAAAAAACTTGAAGCGGTAAAAGCCCTCCGGATCACGGTCGTAGGGAAAGCGCTGCACCATCGTGCCATCGGTTCGGGGCGGGCCCGTCAGGGGCCGGATCGACATCAGCTCCGGGTGGCGCTCCAGCAGGTCGATCCCTTCGTCCAGCCACTGATAGCCAGGATCTTGGTGCAGGAGCATATCGCTGTCGTAGTGCAGCACATAGTCTCCTTGGGCTTCTTCGATGGTGAAGATCGTGCCCAAGATGGGGTAGCCCTTGTAGTTATGGGTGTAGCGAAGGGGAGTACCAAAATGCTTGCGGTAGACGCGATCGCGGTAGGCCGGGTCATAGTTCATGTCCACAGCGCGATCCACGACCCCCGCTTGGAGCAACTGGGCGACGCGATCGCGGAGGTCTGCTAACGAGCCGATGCCCGGCCGACCAACCTTGTCCCCCGTCAGCGGGGCCGTATCCACAGCTAAGACCCGCTCGCTAAAGGGATAGCGGCTCGCCCGCACCAGGTGCGGGATCGTATGCATCATAAACGGCAGATCGGTGCGAGCCACCATAATCCAGAGCGCACAAGCTGGCATCGTCATTAGACCTCGCAGGCACTTCCAGGCTGAGCGGGCTATACTTTGGGCAGCCTTGCTAACCTAGCTTACAGAATAGCAGTTCACCGCCGCCGCCCGATTGAATCATGCCCAAGGCGAAAAAAGCCGCGAAGTCCGCCAAGAAAAAGCAGCGCTCGGGGGGCAAGCAAAGCGTCGAACAGCCGACCCTGAGCAAAAAAGAGGAAGCAGCCCTCAAGCGTGAGGCCAAGAAACGCCAGAAAAAAATGTTCCAGGTCGCAGGGGTGGCGATCGCCTGCTTCCTCTGCTTCGGCCTGCCCCTAGTCGTCCTTGATCCCAAGCTGGGGGCGGCCATCGGTGCGGGTATTCCAGTAATGTACGTCTCGTATAGGTATCCGCGCACAGCCCTGTGGTTGTTCCTGATCTATATGCCCTTCGGCGGCACGATCTTGTATCAATTTATGGGAGGAAACGCCCTCTTTAACTTGGCCAAAGACGGCTTCTTCATCCCCGCCTGCCTCGCCTTAGTTATGGAATGTCGGCGCAAGCGGCAGCCCATCCTGGTGTCGAAGAAACTCCTAGTAACCCTTGGGCTCCTGATGGTCTGCGCGCTGCTGACCCTGATCCTCGTCAACGGCTCCCAGCAACTGCTCCCAGCCTGCACCCAAGCCATGAAACTGGCCAAAATTCCCTGTCGCGAGAAACTGCCAATTGCGCAAGGGATTCTCGGCCTCAAAGTCCTGGTTGGTTACGTGCCCCTGGTTTTCTGCACCTACTACCTCATCGAGGGGAAAAAACAGCTCCTCTGGCTGGCACGATTACACGTCATCCTTGCCATTATTTGCTGTACCCTGGGGGCCTACCAGTATATTTTGCTGGATCGCGGCATCTGTGAAGGCACTCGCAATGCGACTGGGGAAGATCTCTTTAAGGCCTCCCTAGATGCCAAATGTTTCATCGGCGGGGCCCTCACCTTCAGCCCCTCCCAAAACCAAATTCGCCTCCCCGGAACCTTTGCCTCCCCCTGGCACTGGGCTTGGTTTTTAATTGCAAATAGCGCCCTGGCCTTCGCCGTAGCCTTCAATGATCCAGCCTTACTCTGGCGTCTGGCGGGGCTAGCGGCTATGGGGCTCGTGTTTATTAATTCCTTCATTTCTGGGCAACGGATCGCCCTCGCCCTCGTTCCCGTGATCACGATGATTTTGCTCGTGATGACGGGTCAAATCGCCAACCTCAAGCGCTTTATCCCTATCGGCATCGGTCTCGCCTTGGTCGGGACCATCGTCGTGAGCATGAACCCAGAGTTAATCCAAGAGCGGATTGACAGCTTCACCAGTCGCGCTGAAGCATCACCTCCCCATGCCTTTATTCAAGAACAGTTCGAGTGGGCCATACAGCGTCATGGGGGATTTTTTGGACGGGGGTTAGGGCGCGGCACCAATTCAACCCGTATCTTCGGCCCGGCGGCCTTGATCGAAACCTTTCACCCCAAGTTAATCTATGAGATGGGCTGGCCGGGAATGCTAGCCTTTGTCATTTTCACAACCCACATTACGATTGTCACCTTTCTGAGTAATCGCAAGCTTAAGACAAAAGTGCTGAAGGATTTTGGCTCCAGCTATTGGGTGTTTGTCATGATTATCAGCTATTTTCCTTACTGGTATCCCCTGGACACCGATCCCGTTGCGGTCTACTACTGGATGCTGATCGGTGTCATACTCAAATTACCTGAGCTTGACAAGCAGGAGCTAGCCGAGGCAAAACTGGCCCAAGAGCAGGAGGCTGAGTTGCTAGCCCAAGAGCGCGAGCGGCGGCGGCGGGCCCTGGGGCTCGAGCCGACGAATGAAGCTGCTTAGTCAGGGTGCTCGCTGGGAGCGCTTGCCTCCCCATCCGAGTGCATCTCAGTTAAGCAAGTTTGCCCTCATCCCCCCGCCCCTTCTCCCAAGTAGGGCGAAGGGGAGTCTTCAAAGTGAGATGTACATCCCCATCCCTTGCTGCCCTTCCCATCGCCAAATCTGTTATGACCCTGCCGGCGCTTTCAGTGATCATTCCCACCTACGGACGTGAGGCGATTCTCTGCGACTCGATCGCGTCACTGTTGCAACAGGATTACCCCGACTTTGAAGTGCTAGTCGTTGACCAAACCCAGCACCATGAGTCCGCCACCCAAGCTTACTTACAGGATCTCGCCGACGCTGGCAAAGTTACCTGGCTGCGACTTCCTTGGGCGAGCTTGCCCGGAGCGCGGAACTATGGCGTGCGTCGGGCTCGGGGCGAGGTAGTCATCTTTATTGACGATGATGTGCAGATTCCGCCGGGCTATTTGCAAGCCCACGCCCGCCACTACAGCCGTCCGGAGGTGGGGGCTGTGGCGGGGCGGGTGTTTGATCGCATGAAGCTCTCGGATTCGGGGGGGGGGCTGGAGATCGAAACCTTGCCCCCCGCGGCGATGGACCCGGGGATTGCTTGGTACCACATCGACCTCGTTCACACGATCAAGCCTCAGTGGGTGATCTCGGCGCGGGGGTGCAATATGTCTTACCGCCGGGCGGTGTTTGTGGAGCATGGTGTCTGGTTTGATGAGCGTTTCCGCGGCTCAGCCGTGCGCGAGGAGTCGGATTTTTGCCTACGGCTGCGGTCTACAGGCTACCGGGTTTGGTACGATCCAGACGCTCACTTGGTTCACTTGGGGGAAGAGACGGGGGGCTGCCATGATATCAGCACGCGATCGCCCCGCTACCAGGTCACGTTCTATCACAACCACTTCTTGATGGGTCAGAAGAACCTTACCCTCGGTCAGCAGTTACGCTTCTACGCCAAGCTTTTCGACTGTCACGTACTCGGCCATCCTCCTTGTAATAAGAGCGGCTCCTTTGTCAAAGTGATCGTGCGCGGTTTCTTTTACAAGCTCGGCTTTTTGGATGCTTTGAAAACCCGCTGGCGATCGCGCTGGGACGACGGCCAAATCTACAGCCGCCAAGATTCCCTCGCCCACGGTTCCACTCGGCCATCGACTGTCACTCTGTGAGGGCAACATTGTGCGAATTCTAGTTGCAAGCCACACCTATATTGTTGACTTAAACCGCGAGAAACTGCGGGCCCTGGCAGGGTTGGCCGACGATATTGAAGTCACCGTAGTGGTTCCCCGGCGCTGGCGGCCAGGGGGAGTGCAAAATAAGGTCATCATTTCTGAGCCGCGCCGGGAGGAGCGCTTCCGCCTCGTGCCGGTGTCGAACTTCAGTGACCATAACCAAGCCCTCCTCACCTTCGGCTTCGATTTTGTTCGCTTGCTACGGCAGTTTAAGCCTGACATCATCCAAGTCGAACAAGGCGCTAAGTCCCTGGCCTATGCCCAGGCGATTTTGCTCAACCAGCTCCTAGATCTCAGGGCCAAAAACTGCTTCTTTACCTGGTGGAATCTGCCCTATCGCAACAAGTTTCCCATCAACTGGCTCGAGGGGTTCAACCTCAAACACACGCAAGGGGCGATCGCCGGCAACCAGGACGGTGCGGACATCCTCCGCGACCACGGCTACCAGGGCCCCCTCAAGGTCATGCCACAACTAGGGGTCGATGAACATCGATTCAAACCCCAGTCGCAACCGGAGCTTGCGGCGGAATTGGGCCTCGCTCCCGGAGAATTTGTCGTGGGCTTCGCCGGCCGCTTCGTCGCTGAGAAGGGGATTCTCACCCTGATCGCGGCCCTGACCGGCTTGACCGATCGCCCTTGGAAACTACTGCTCCTGGGGCGGGGCCCCCTACGGGCGGAGATCGAGACCCAGGCTCAGCAGGCAGGGATTGGCGATCGCCTCGTGATCATTGAGAGCGTCCCCCACGACCAAGTGCCTCGCTACATCAACTTGATGAGCGTGCTCGTCCTGCCCTCCGAGACAACCACCAAGGTTCGCACCCTCACCGCCGTCGGCTGGAAGGAACAGTTCGGTCATGTTTTGATTGAAGCAATGGCCTGTGGTGTGCCCGTCCTCGGCTCTGACTCCGGCGAGATCCCCCACGTCATTGGTAAGGCGGGCCTGATCTTCCCTGAAGGAGATGGGGCAGCCCTGCGCGATCGCCTGCAACAACTGCTGGACAACCCCGACTATCGGGCTGACCTCGGCCGCCAGGGTCACGAGCGGGCCTTGCAGCACTACACCAACACCGCCCTCGCCCGGGAGCAACTCGCCTTCTACCAGCAACTCCGCTAGCGCAACCCAGGGCAATCCTGCCAGCAGCTCTCCAACGATTCGGACCGAGTTTCTCGAGAAACCCGGTGACCAAGGGATGGCCGGCCCGCCCCAGAATCACCCCTATCAACTCACTATCCGAGACTGACCTCGTGGGCAAAGCTCTGCACCCGCAGGAAGCGAAAGGGCCCCGCCGCAGAGCCCCAGACCCGTTCATCGGTGTTGGGATCACGGCCGCGATCCAGACTGAGGAAGTGCTGGCCGTCAATCTCGAAGGTGCTATCTAGATAGGTTTCCTGTCCCTTCCGCACCACTCGGCAGCCCTTGCCTGGTTCGATCGCCCCTTGGAAGCTGTGTCCCGTCCACGTCACCACCATGTTGCAGCCGGGGAGCTTCGTGAAGCGATCGGGGGTGAGCGATCGCAGCCGCTCCGGCTCCCGCGTCGCCCCGTGCAGCCCCTGCTCGTCGCTCACCAAGTAGTTCTCGATCTCCAAATGATCCCCCGCCACCAAAAGCTTCAGAGCCCGCAAGCGGTAAGGGTTATTCAGCATATAGTCATAGGCCTGCTCCACCAAAAAACCCACCCCCGCAAGCAGATCTAAGGGCAAAGGGCGTATACAGACCCGGATATGAGCATAAAAGGGCGGGTTTGCGTAGGCCTGTTCTTGGTTGCTAAAATCGGCCGCCATCCAGCGAGCCAAGGTTAATAAATCCGTCGAATGAGACATTTCTTAACACTCCGTTTGGTTAAACGGTTTACCCAGAGTCTCATCATCATAGCGAGTTGAGAGCCGGCTTCTGTGGCGAGATCCGCTTGGCTCCCACGTCTCATCATCATAGCGAGTTGAGAGGGGGTGCATCCCGCTTTGGCGCTGCTCTTGCCCTGATCCCCCGGCCCCTGCTCCCAAGGCTGGGAGCAGGGGAGCTAGAAGTCCCTCTCCCAAGGTTGGGCAAGGAGGGTATTGGTGTGGCTGGCTCGATAAGAACGCCGAGCTGCTAATCCAGGATGCTTGCCTCTCGCCCACCGCCGCCGAGGCCATCGTCAGCGAGTGCAGACATGGCTAGGATCGCCCGCCGTCTCGGCAAACTCGAGGCCTTGGGACAAACGCCAGGCAAAGATCGCCGGCAACCCCTTATCGATGATCGCCGCACAGGTTTTCTGGTAGTCGTACTCCACCTCCCGCAGCGTCACGCCCTGGGTCTCGGTGTCATAGAGCACATAGGTGGCGTTGGGGCGACCGTGGCGGGGCTCGCCCACAGAGCCCGCATTGACAATCTGCTTCACGGGCGCGGTGAACTGTTGGGTTTCAGGCCCTTGGTCAGGGCGGCGAATCGCCACCGTCAGCGCGCCATCGGTCAAGACCCGCGCATAGGGAATGTGGGTATGACCACAGAAGAGGACATCGGCCCCACTGGCCAGCACCCGCTCGAGGGCCGTAAAAGCGCTCAGCTCCGGCAGGAGGTATTCATGGTTGCTGTGGGGAGACCCGTGAACGAAGCAGAGGTTATCAACCTTGAGGGTGAACGGCAGGCTGGCTAAGTAATCCCGAGTTTCGGGATGCACTTCCTGGTTTGTCCAGGCGTGGGCTAGGTGTCCCCGTCGCTCGGCTAGTAGCGAGGGATAGCTACAGTCACAGGCATTCAGCCCTTCGACAATATCTTCGTCCCAACAGCCTTGCACGGTGGGGATATCGAGGGAACGGATCATCTCCACGACGGCATTGGGAAAGGGGCCATAACCCACCAGATCGCCGAGGCAGTAGATTTGCTCAACCCGGTGGTGGTCGATGTCCCGGAGCACGGCCTCGAGGGCGGGGTAGTTGCCGTGAAGGCAGGAAATGACGGCAGTTTTCATCAGGAGTTTGTAACGTGTTCAGGACTCAGAGGCTCCCGGGGCGGTAGCCTCGGCCGGTAGGCAACAGTCTTGGAGGGTCTGGGCGATCGCCTGCCCCTCGAGCTGGAGACCGATCACTTCCAGACCCGTTGGATAGGGGCTATCCGAGGGAGCTGGGGGTAGCTCATGCCAGTAGGGCGGCACGGTTTGGCCCGCGGTCCAGCTAACCCAGCAGGCCGAGCCGTCTTGGAGGTAGAACAGGCCCTTAGCACGGCGGATACGGCCGTAAGCGCCTCGGCTCAGTTCCAGCCAGAAGGTATCAAGGCTGGCAGCCTCTAGGCGTTCTTCGCCGAGCAGGCCCCGCTGAAATTGCCAAGCTGGGTGGTCGAGATCAACCCAGGGGGGCTGAGCCCAGGGGCGATCGCCAAGCGTCCCGGAAGGATGATCGCCCACCACCGTATCCGCCCAGGCTTGCCAGGGGGCAGCCGCTTCCCCCGCTGGCAGCACCGCCACCCGCTGGCAGGGCCAGGCCTGGAGCAGTGCCTCGACCGCAGCTAAGTCAAGCTGCCAAGGCAACTCCAAGTAGAAGACACCGCCAGCCGGGGGCAGATTTGGGGGCAGGCCTGCGGTCAGGTGCAGGTCAGGAAATTGAGCCTGCAAGTAGGCTACATCCAAGGGCAGGGCCTCCGTGCGGGGACTGTAGTAGTAGCAAGGGGCCGTCTGCTGGGCCAGTTGGCGGGCGATCCAGCGGGTTTTGCCAGCTCCCGGAGGGCCGGCGACAGCAATGAGGGTAGTCACGGTCTACAATGATAATCGTTATCATTCTACGACACGATTCCGCCTTTGCGACTGCCAGCGTCCCTCGACCTCGTAATCGTCGGCGCGGGGCCCCAGGCCCTGACGCTTGCCACCTTCCTGGCCCACAAAAAGTTTCGTTCCTCCCGCTGGCTGGCGGTCGATCCCAGCGGGACTTGGCTGGAGCAGTGGCGGCAGCAGTTCGCGCGGCAGCAAATCTCGGCCCTGCGATCGCCCGCCGTCCACCACCCTGATCCTAATCCGTTTGCCCTGCGCCAGTTCGCCGCGACCCGGCCGGGCAGCTTGCATCCCCCCTACGACCGACCAGGAACCAACCTGTTCAATGATTTCTGTGCTGAGCGGGTGCAGCACTGGCAGTTGGGCGATCGCGTCTATCCAGCCCAAGTGCTGCACCTCCTACCTCCTGCGGCTGGCCGGGGCAGCCGCTTTCACCTCCAGCTCAGTGATGGCTGCGAGCTACGGGCCCGGCGCGTCGTCCTGGCCCTGGGAGGCGGTAGGCCGGTCTGGCCGGCCTGGGCCCGGCACGTCGCTCCGGGCTACCCGCCTGATCGCCTGCGCCATGAGCAGCAGGTGGATCTGCGCGGATTAAGCTTGGCGGGAGAACAGGTACTCCTCGTCGGTGGTGGGTTGAGCAGTGGGCACTTGGCCCTGGGGGCGATCGCCCGGGGAGCCCAGGTGACGCTCCTGCGGCGGCGAGTTGTACCTCCCAAGCTGTTTGACGCTGATCCCAGTTGGCTGGGACCGAAGGCTCTCAAGGCCTTTCAAGCCGAACCGGATTGGTCAAAGCGCTACCAGCAGCTCCAGGCAGCCCGCGACGGCGGCTCCCTCACCCCTAGCGTTGAGCTGCAACTACGGCGGGCCGCGCGGGAGGGGGCGTTGCAGTGGCGCGATCGCTGCGAGCTCGTTGCCGCCTCCTGGCAAGCAGGCCAGTGGCGAGTACACACCACGGCTGGGGAAACCTTGACCGGAGATCACCTCTGGCTGGCGACGGGTACGAGCCTGGACGCGGGCCGCGACTCCCTGCTACAGCCCGTGCTCGCCGCTCACCCAACTCTCTTGGTGGGAGGCTTGCCGGTACTGGATGAATACCTGCGCTGGCCAGGGTGTGAGCTGATGCTGATGGGGGGCTATGCCGCCCTGCAACTAGGGCCAGTAGCCCGCAATCTGGCGGGAGCCCGGATGGCGAGCGATCGCCTCGTGCGGGCCCTCACCAAGCCCAGCCTAGCTCGCATTACCCTGTGAAACCCCTCATCTTGGCTATTCGCTAGGGCGCCAACATTTTTTCCGCTCCCTCAGCCTCTTCTCAGCAATTCCTCATCGCCTCCCCCTACAGTGACCCCAGGTAGAAGCAGAACCTTGGGCACTCTTCTTGAGACATCCTAAGGATGCCATTGGTATCACCCTGGAGAAAAAGTTATGAAAGTTCACTATTGGACAACGTTAGCGACGGTAACGCTCTTGAGTCTTGGGGCTGCTGTAGGCTGTGCCAACCCCTGTGCTGCCAAGGAGGCGGCTCCCGGAGCCCCAACCGAAGCATCCGACCCCTGCGCTGCCAAGGAAGATCCGTGTGCAGCCAAAACCGACCCTTGCGCCGCCAAGGAAGATCCGTGCGCAGCTAAAACCGACCCCTGCGCCGCCAAGGAAGATCCATGCGCAGCCAAAACCGACCCCTGCGCTGCCAAGGAAGATCCGTGTGCAGCAAAAACCGACCCCTGCGCTGCCAAGGAAGATCCATGTGCAGCCAAAACCGACCCCTGTGCTGGTAGCTAGTGGAGGATGGCGGCCATAAGCCCCCAGTTCAGACCGGTTGCAATACCCTGAGAGTAAAGCTTGCTGAATTCTGCCCTCTGACTTCCGCCCAGCGGCTCTAGTGTGCTGTTCGCGTCGTGGTGTCGCCACGACGCGAACAGCGCGTTATGGACTGGAATGGCCTAGGATGACGGAGATTAGCTAGAATCAGCGCAGCATTCATTCATGGAGCTGGACCCGTGGAAAGCTGGAGCTGGTTGTGGGGCTTAGGTCTGCTGGCGGGGCTGTTGCTGCCGGGGACAGCAGCGCTGGCGGGGTCGGAGGGACCAGCTCAGGAAGCAGACCGGCTAGTTCAGGAAGGTATTAGCCGATTTCAGGAGGGAGGGCCGGAATCGTTGCAGACAGCCGCTGAGACCTTTGAGGCAGCAATTCCGCTTTTTCAAGCCGCCAGCCATGCCGTGGGGGAAGCCCTAGCCAGGGAGTGGGCTGGGCGTGTCTACGATTCATTAGGCCTTTACCCAGAAGCCCTCAGTCACTATCGACTCACACTCCAAATCTGGCAGTCTCTCGCCCAGCAAACCAGCGGCGACGATTTACAGCGAGCACAGCGTGAGCAAGCCGCGCTCCTCGCCCAGATCGGTCAAATCTATGATGCTCAGGGTGTGTGGTCATCGGCCCGAGAGCACTACGAGCAGGCCTTGCCGTTTTTTCAAGCGCTGGGAAATCGGGATGGCGAAGCCGCTACCCTCAACAATATTGGTCTGGTTTACTCCGCTTTAGGTGAGGTGCAACAGGCCCTAGACTTCTACCAACAGGCCCTGCTACTTCTACAGGCCGTGAGCAATCAGGCGGGGGAAGCGGCTGCCCTCACGAATATCGGGTTAGCTTACGAGGCCTTGGGGGAGAAAACCCAAGCACTAAACTACTACCAACAAGCTTTGCAGATCTGGGAAGCCAACGGTGATCCCTTCGGGCAGGCCCGCGCCTTCACCAATATCGGGTTAGTTTATTTCGATTTAGGGGAGCCGCAACGGGCTCTCGATTACTACCAGCAAGCCTTGGTGCTCCAGCGAGATGTGGGAGATCAGTACAGCGAAGCCGCTATCCTCGACAATATCGGTGCAGCCTATGAGGCCTTGGGCCAACGGCAACGGGCGCGCGAGTACTATGATCAAGCCTTGCAACTCCGGCAAGCTATGGATCATTGGAGCATCTCAGATTAGCAGTTCCCCCCTGAATCTTTCACCCCGCCTTATTTTCGGTTGGGCCTCCTGATTTGTCGTTGTGCTTTCGCTGGAGCAGCGACTTAGAACCGTAGCCTCTGGATAGCGAATTTTGAGAACACGTTGCTCCGCAATCCTGCCCCTAAGGCAGAATCCCCCTCGCTAATTCTTGCTTGGCAAGGATTTCGTGGTTGACCCGTCTCCTCCTTAACGGAAACAACTATAACCGTAGTTGCGCTTCAGCGCTCCGATAAGCGGGCTGATGAGGGGCTAAAGCCCAACTACGTCGGATACTTTTTATGGTTGTCTCAAACAATTTTGAGACCCTCTGAAAGGGCTGTAATTCTCGCTTGGCAAGGATTTCGTAGTTGACCCGTCTCCTCCTTAACGGAAACGACTCTATCAAGGTTCTCAAGCGTGAAATTTTTGGAAAATAGGTCAGCAATCAACTTGTGTGTACTCAGTAGAGCGCTCGGTAGGGGGGGCGATCGCCGTCATGGCGAGCCGCAGGGAGGATCACAGGGTTATCGGCTAGGGATCACGCAGTCTTCACGTCAAGATTACATAACCTTCACTTAACCTTCGCTAGCATAGGAAGTGTTCAACAGCCAGCGCCTTGTGACTGAGGCTGCTCGATAAATGAAGCTAAGCACTCTGGAATTGACTTCGCAGATCATGACCTCGCGGACCGTTTCCCGCTCTGAACACCACTGGATTGCCTCCCTCTTAGCCCAGGGTCAAGTGACACCCCAGGAGCGCACCCTGATCCAGCGCATCCTCTACGGTATCCGCCACGGTCTCTTAACCTTGACCGACTAGGGCTCAGACCAATGCCTCGAACTCACACGACAAAAACTCCCCCCTGCCTCAAAGCCCCTCGCCCTTAAGGGAAGAGGTTTGGGCGGAGGGCGAACTGTTGCTGTGAATCCGAGCATGAGTCTCCAGCCGACTGGACCTGCCTATCGTTGTAACCCTTGGTGACAAGTCCAGTGTCAGGCGCTCCCTCCCTGAGCACCCCTCATTTTGGGGCCCGTGCCTCGGGGAGGGGCTACCTAGGGCGCCGCCCTAGAGCCCAGGGCGGCGGCGGCCGCGCGGTACAACTGGGTTACAGTTTCCCCAGCATGGGGATACTCGGCCAAGCCAGCGGCAAAGGTGACATACAAAGGTTCTGGGGCCTCGACCAAGAACGCTTCCTGCGTCAGGGCTTGCGTCAAGGCGGCCAGACGCTCGCGGCCGACCGCCACCGTCGCGCCATACATCCCAATCACAAACTCACTGCCCCCCCAGCAGGCCACAATGTCCTCGCTCTGAAAATGCTGGCGCAGTAGCTGCCCGAAGCGCTGCAAGACGCGATCGCCACTGGCGTGACCATAGCTCTGATTGATGGCCTTGAAGCCCGCCAGCTCGAGCACGGCGAAGCAGAGAGGCTGCTGATAGCGCTGGGCCAGGCGCAGGTAGCGTTCCAGCTCTTGCTCCGAGCGGAGGCGGTTGGCCAGCCCCGAGCGGGGCTCCGTCTCGGCTAGCTCCCGCAGCAGGCGGGTGCGTTCGAGGCGGTTGAGGAGGCGTGTGACCAATTCGGCCGTGGTCACGGGCTTGGCGATGTAGTCATCGGCCCCGGCCTGGTAGAGCTGCTGGATGGTCGGGCGATCGCGCTTCGAGGACAGGATCAAGATCGGCAGCTTTTGCCAGATCGTACTTTGGCGCACCACCTGACAGAGTTCAAGACCCGAGATGCCCGGCATCGCAATATCCAAGATCAGGGCCTGGGGCTGGGTCTCGGCCAGCACTTGCCAAAACTGCTGGGGCTCCGTCAAGCCCCGCACCCGGATACCCCAAGGCTGCAATGAGTCGGCCAAGCTCGCGAGGATCAGCGGGTCATCATCCACAGCGAGCACCGTGATCGCGCCCAGCCGCGATCGCCGCAACTGCTCCGCCGCCCGCTCCAGCACCAGCGCTGGCTCGAGGGGCGGCTCCAGCAAGCCTTTGCCCCCCAGCCGCGCGATCTCCAGCCGTACTGCCAGGTCACTGGCCGCCGCCACCACCACCAGCACGGGCAAAGTGGGCTGCTGCGTGGTGAGCTGAGCGAGCTGAGCGAGGCCGGGGGCCGGAGTGGGGGCCTGGGTGCAGTCCAGCAGCACGATGTCTGGCTGGTGAGATTCCAACACCGCCGCCGTCAGATCCAGTCCCGCCGCCAGGATGGTCACATGGACATTCTCGGCCGCCGCAACGGTCTGCAAGCGGGCGACAAAAGCAGGCTCGCAGTGCAGGGCCAACAGGCGGAACTCGGGTTCAGAGGTTACGGCGGGCTCGGGCTCGGGCTCCTCAACCACTGTTCCCCAGGCCTGCTGGAGGAGTTCATCCAGGGCCTGGACCTGCTGACAAAAGGCGCGGCTCTGCTTGGGGGTGGGGTGGTTTTGGAGGGCGATCGCCAACTGCTCCAAGCGTCCCGCCAACTCCGAGCCTAGCGCTAACCCAAACATTCCCAGAGAACCCACCAGCTTATGGGCCTGCTGCTCCGCCTGCTGGAGCAAAGCCCCAGGACAGTCTCCCGTCGCGAGGGCTGAGGCCGCTGCTGCTAGAGTTGCCAAGCGCTCCAGGATCGGCTGCTGAAAGCGCTGCCGCAGTTTCGCGACGGCGGCCCGGGTCGCCACGGCCGTGGCCACAGCCGTGGCCGCGGCCTCTGAAGCTTCAGCGTCAGCCGCAGGCTCCACGGCCCGCAGGTCCTTCAAGCGATAGCCAATCCCATAGACCGTATCCACGAAATCCGGTACCTGAGCGGCCTTGAAGCGACGCCGCAGGCCCTTGATGTGGGCGCGAATCGTGTCCTCGTTGGGCGGATCATCAAAGGACCAGAGGTGCTCCAGAATAGCGCTCTTGCTGAACACCCGCCGAGGATTTCGCAGCAGCAACTCTAGGATCGCGTACTCCTTTGGCGTCAGCCGCAGGGGGCGTCCTTGGTAGGTCACTTCACAACTCGCGAGCTTGAGGCAAAGATCTCCCCAGGTGAGGTCTGAGGAACTAGACTCCTGGCGACGGCGCAGCAAGGCCCGCACCCGCGCCAACAATTCCGGTACAGTGCAGGGTTTCACCACATAGTCATCGGCCCCGGCATCGAGCCCTGCGATCTTATCGGCGCTGTTGTCTCGGGCTGTGAGCAGCAGGATCGGTGTAGCAATGTCGCCATCTCGCAGCCGTTGACAAAGGCTGATCCCGTCCAGCTTGGGCAAGGTGACATCCAGCAGGATGAGATCGTAAGTGAAGACTTGGGCATAGTCCCAGCCCATTTCCCCGTCGTGGGCAATGTCTACTAAATAGTTCTTCTGGGCGAGGGCAGTGCTCAGGGCTTGGGCCAGCACCTCGTCATCTTCGACAAGCAACAGTCTCATGGGCAGCGGCCACTCCTCCAGGGTTCCCGCAGCACCTCGTCCTAACTTCTGACAGCCTGGGCGCTAGGCTGCTCCGAGGCCTGGGGCGCTCGGATCGTACTATGGCGGGGTAAGCGCACCCGAAACTCCGCGCCGCCGGTTGGGAGCGATCGCGCACTCAGCTCGCCCCCATGATTTTCCGTCACAAACTGGTAACTCAGCGACAGACCCAGGCCACGGCCCTGCCCCACCGGCTTCGTGGTAAAGAAGGGGTCAAAGAGATGATGTCCCGTCTGCTCGTCGAAGCCAGGCCCATTATCAGCAATGGTAACTTCGAGCCAATCATCGACCAGGCGGGTGGTGATTTGGATACAGGGCGGTGGCCCCGGCGACCCATCAGCGCAGCGGTCGAGGGCATCAATGGCATTCGTCAACAAGTGGGCAAACACTTGATTGAGCTGGCTAGGATAGCATTCGAGCGGGGGCAGGGGAGCGTAGTCGGTCAGCACCTGAATTTCGGGCCGCTGGGGGGTGGCGTGTAGGCGGTGTTGCAGCAGGCGCAGGGAGGACTCCAAGCCGTGTTCGATCTGGGCCGATTTAATGTCGGCCTCATCCAAGCAGGCAAAATCCCGCAGCGAGTTCACCAGGTCCCGAATCCGCTCCGTGCCAGTATTGATGGAGGCCAGCAGGCGGGGAAGGTCTGCGGTCACAAACTCAAGATCCAGCTCCTCACAGCGAAGCGCCAAAGCGGGCGAGGGGTGGGGAAACTCCTGCTGATAGTGGCAGAGAATCTCGATCAGGTCCTGGGTGTAAGCATGTAGATGCCCCAGGTTGCCGTAGATGAAGCTGATGGGGTTGTTAATCTCGTGGGCGATGCCAGCAGCCAAGTGACCGAGGCTGATCATCTTCTCGCTGTGGATCAGTTGGGATTGCGCGTTTTTCAGCTCCGTCAGAGCCTGACAGAGTTCCTGGTTCTTGGCGATCAGCTCAGCTTCGGACTGTTGCAAACGGCTGAGGGTCTCGGAGAGGGCGGCGGTGCGCTGCTCGACCCGGGCCTCCAGTTCCAGATTGAGTTGGGTCAGAGCGGCTTCGGCGCGGCGGCGCTCGTTGACCTCGTTTTGCAAGACTTGGTTGACAAGGGCTAGTTGATTCGCGCTGGGGAGGGCGAGGATCTGGGGCAGATGCCGCAGAAAGCAGGCGGCTGTTAGGAGGGTGGCCAGGGCGGCGATCGCCTGGAAACTCACTAAAATCAGGGGGAGGGTCGGAGCCCAAACCGCGTTGAGGGCAAAGCTAAGGCCCAAGCAAAGGGCACTGGCTAGGCTGAGGCCGAGGGACCAGTTGCAGGGGAGTAAGGTGTGGCGGCGCAGTAAGGTGATCAGCAGGGCGGTAGGAAGGCTGAGGAAGGCGATCGCCAGGCCAGCTTGCACCAAGGACGCTGCCAGGGACTCTAGGGACTGCCAACGATGGGCGAGGTGGCTCAGTCCTGCCAACGGCAGTCCGGTTGAATTCCAGAGGGTAGCAGCCATGGCTTTAATCTCCCGGTTGGTTAAGTGGGGTGCTACGCCGCAGCAACCCAGTCATAATGCTAACGAAAAGTTGTGAAAAACTAGTGAAGCCAGATGCCACCCCACCAAATCATGGTTTGGCAGGTTGATCGGGGGCGCTGGGAAGGCCGGATGGCCCGTTGTTGGGCCTGGTTAACACCCGCAGAGCGCCAGCAAGCTGAAGCTCTAGCTGCTCCTATACGGCAGCAATTTATTCTCAGTCGCGGGCTGCTGCGGGGGCTCCTAGGGCATTACCTGGGCTGCGAGCCGACCTCGCTCCAGTTTGACTACGGCCCCCACGGCAAACCCAGCCTGGCCCACAGTCCCTGGCAGTTTAACCTGAGCCATGGGGGAGATTTACTGCTCTACGCGATCGCCCCCTACCCGATTGGCATCGATGTAGAGCCGATGCGGCCCCGGGCGATGGCGAAATTAGCCCAGCGTTGGTTTCAGCCCCAAGAGGCGGCGGCGATCCTCGCCTTGCCGCCCGCCCAACAGCAAGCCGCCTTTTTTGCCACTTGGACCCGCAAGGAAGCCTACTTGAAAGCGACGGGAGAGGGCCTAGCCGGTTTAAGCCAAGTGGAGGTGAGTACGGCCCTAGAGCCGACGGCGGGCCTGCGGGCGATCGCCGGCAGCCCCCAGGCCGCGGCTGGCTGGACCCTGCGGAGTTGGCAGCCACAGCCAGACTACTGGGCAGCGGTGGCGATCGCGCCACCAGGGGCCTCCCTAGCCTGGCACTGGGCCGATTTGACCCCCGAGGGCACTTTTTTCTAGTAACAGACTTGACAGTTCTCCGATAAACCGTAACAATAGATACAGAACAAAGAAATCGTTCATCTCTCAAGGCCTCAACCCCGGCGGAGACGGAAGTAAGGAGACAACTCCTGAAGGAACGCGCCCCATACTCTCAAGCTGCAATCTATGGAGGCGAAGACCATGACCCTTACCAACCGCACGGCTAACCAAGCGCAGCCCTCGATCGCCACGCAATCCCGTCGTCTGTTCCTGGCTCAAGAGCGGGCTACCCTCAACCGCCAACAGTCGATGCTGAACCGTGCCGCTCAGCGCATCGGTCTGAACTAATCAATCGGAACCCCCGTTCATCTCCCCCAAGCAGGCCGGAGACGGAAGTAGGGAAGTCACTCCCGAAGGAACGCGCCCCATACTCCGCAACAGCTACTTTTATGGAGGCGAAACCCATGACTTTCAACAACACCACCACCAACCGCACGGCTAATCAAGCGCAATCCTCGATCACCGCGCGATCGCGCCGCCTGTTCCTGGCTCAAGAGCGGGCTACCCTCAACCGCCAACAGTCCATGCTGAACCGGGCTGCCCAAGAGGTGGGTCTCCACTAGAGAAAAAGTTGCAGGCTTAGCAGCCGCTAGGCCCTCGCCACCACCCACCTTGTTAATTTGTCATTCTTGACGCACCGCCAGACTTCTGGCGGTGCTTTTTCCCACGGAGAGTCTGGCATCATTGGCGTCTATACTCGACGGAACCCTCGACCCAGCCGGGTCATGGGACCGCCGCGAACTTCAGACATGGCCTCAAGCCAACGGGGTTTCTGGAAACCGAATTTTGTATCCAGCCCAACAACGCCTACTCCCAGACCCAAAGAATCGCGAGCGCCGTAGTAGCGCTTCAGCGCTCCCTTTGCAACAAATTATGGCGAAACCTTACATTTCCTTGAGCTAGTCCGCATCATTTGGTGACAGCTACAACCCCCAAGGTCTTGATCAGAGCTGAGTTTAACCACCATCTTAGTACTAGAAAATACCAAATTCGACCCCAGAGCCCTGGCCGCAACATCTGCGAAAATGCCCTAGCGGTGGATTTCGGGCTGCACCCAGGCCCTACCACCCAACCGTGCTGGAGAGACCTAGAGAGAACGTGTATGAAATTAGCCTATTGGATGTACGCGGGCCCCGCCCACATTGGCACACTCCGCATCGCCAGTTCCTTTAAGAACGTCCACGCAATCATGCACGCGCCCCTGGGCGACGACTACTTCAACGTCATGCGCTCCATGCTCGAGCGCGAGCGCGACTTCACCCCCGTCACGGCCAGCATTGTGGATCGCAATGTCCTCGCCCGGGGCTCCCAAGAAAAGGTAGTAGACAACATTACCCGCAAGGACCGGGAGGAGCGCCCTGATCTGATTGTCCTCACCCCCACTTGCACCTCCAGCATTCTGCAAGAGGATCTGCAAAACTTTGTGGAGCGGGCCCGCCTCGAGGCCCAGGGGGATGTGATTCTAGCCGATGTCAACCACTATCGGGTGAACGAACTCCAGGCAGCGGATCGCACCCTGCAACAGATCGTTGAGTATTATCTGCAAAAGGCTCGCCAGCAGGGGCAAAAACCGGTTCAGAAAAGTGAGCAGCCCTCGGTCAATCTCATCGGTTTGACAACCCTCGGCTTTCACAATCAGCATGATGCGACGGAGTTGCGGCGGCTCATGGCTGATTTGGGGATTCAAGTGAATGCGGTCATCCCGGCGGGTGCAACGGTGCAGGAACTGCAAACCCTGCCCCGGGCTTGGTTTAACCTGGTTCCCTACCGGGAGGTGGGCCTGGCGACCGCTCGCTATCTGGAGCAGGAGTTTGGCACTCCCTACGCTGAGGTCACGCCCATGGGGGTGGTGGAAACGGCCCGCTGTGTACGCCGTATTCAACAAGTGCTCCAGGAGCAGGGCTCCAGCGTTGATTATGAAGGCTTCATTGACCGGCAAACCCGCCATGTTTCCCAGGCGGCCTGGTTCTCGCGCTCCATTGACTGCCAAAACCTGACGGGCAAGAAAGCGGTGGTCTTTGGTGACAACACCCACGCGGCGGCGATGACCAAGATCTTGGCTCGCGAGATGGGGATTCATGTGGTGTTGGCGGGAACCTATTGCAAGTACGATGCGGACTGGTTCCGGGAACAGGTGAGCGCCTATTGTGATGAGGTGTTGATTAGTGATGACAATGGGGCGATTGGCGATGCGATCGCCCGCCTCGAGCCGGCCGCCATCTTCGGCACTCAGATGGAGCGCCACGTGGGCAAGCGCCTGAATATCCCCTGTGGCGTGATCGCCGCCCCGATCCACATCCAAAACTTTCCCATCGGCTACCGCCCGTTCTTGGGCTATGAAGGCACGAACCAAATTGCCGATCTGGTTTACAACTCCTTCACGCTGGGGATGGAAGACCACTTATTAGAAATCTTCGGCGGCCACGATACCAAGGAAGCGATCACGGCCGGTCTCTCGGCCACCTCGGACCTGAACTGGACGGCAGACGCCCAGGCGGAACTGCACAAGGTTCCGGGCTTTGTGCGCGGCAAGGTGAAGCGGAATACGGAGAAGTTCGCGCGCGATCGCGGCTTCAGTGAAATTTCCCTCGAAGTGATGTATGCAGCGAAGGAGGCGGTTGGGGCCTAGGGCGGGCGGCCGTCAATCCCTTGTGCAGACCGGCTGCAATCCTTTGAGAGTCAGGTTTTCGGAATTCTACCTTCTGAGTCCTGCCGGCTGACTTCCGCGCCGCGACCCTAGGCCCGGTTCGCTCACCCCGGGCGATCGGGTGCATCTCAGTTAGGCAAGGTTGCCCCCTCATCCCCCGGCTCCTTCTCCCAAGGAGGGCGAAGGGGAGTCCCCAAAGTGAGATGCACCCTGGCGATCTGACCACTCTTTGACGGTCGGCTGAATTGAGCGTTGGGAAATCCAGCAGCAGCAGGCGTGGCGGTGCTGAGGCTCCGGCTGCGAGGAGTTGGCTGCGCGCCCACATCCCCCAGCTCCTGGTCCCAAGGCTGGGAGCCGAGAATCTAGAAGTTCCTCCCCCAAGCTTGGGAGCAGGATTTAGCGTGAGGGCCCTGTCCTAAGGGACTGCCGCACCAGCGGTACGGCTTCCCCTTGACAGTCAATCACAACAGTGATTAGAGTTGAAGAGATGTTGCATAACAACTGTTATGATAATTTCTCGGGCTCATCCTCCCCTCACGCCTCGCCCCGGCCTCGGCGGTCTGTTGGATCGCTTTGCGGGCCCTGGGGCGACAGCGGCGGAGCTGTGGTTGCAATTTCTGCCACCCCTCGGGGCGGCGATCGCCGCGCCAGCCTATGCGCTGACCCTACCAACACCCCCCTCGCCCCTGCAACTCAGCCTGCTGACTCTGCTAGCCTTTGATGCGGTCGGTGGCGTGCTGACCAACGCCACGGCGGCCGCAAAGCGCTGGTATCATCGCCCGGGCCAAACTTGGTGGCAGCACTGGGGCTTTGTGGCCCTGCATGTCGGCCACTTGGTGCTGATTGCTGATGCCCCTAGATCTGCGCCTGACGTTTTGGGGCCGCCATGAGCAAGCCCGCGACGGGTATCGACAGCTCCTAGCCTGGCAGCCCGAAAGGATTGTGCTAGGCCACGGGCGTTGGTGTGATCGCCAAGGCACGGCCGCCTTACAGCGGGCCTTTCGTTGGCTAGGCCCCCCCGAGGGGTAGGGGGAAAAACCACCCCTGCCCCTCGGAGGCTGCCACGCATCACCCCCGTCCCAACGCATCCATCCGGTTCAGCCTGGGCACGCACGAGCGCCAGCAGGGTGCTAGAAGAAGTTAGGCTGGTGGCGGATCAGGCTCAAAAACTCCTCACGGGTCTTTTGTTCATCCTGGAAGACACCGACCATGGCGCTGGTGACGGTCCAAGACCCCGGCTTTTGCACCCCACGCATCACCATGCACATATGGGTAGCTTCAATCACCACTGCGACACCCTGGGGCTCGAGGATCTCCTGAATCGCCTCCGCGATCTGGCGGGTGAGGCGCTCCTGAACCTGAAGTCGCCGCGCATACATCTCCACAATCCGTGCCAGCTTGCTCAAACCGACCACTTTTTGATTGGGAATGTAGGCCACATGGGCGCGACCCATGAAGGGGAGCATATGATGCTCGCAGAGACTACACAAGTTGATGTCACGCACCAACACCATTTCGTTATGGCCTTCGTCAAAAATTGCCCCGTTCACCAGGGCTTCCAGGGATTGACTATAGCCCTGGGTGAGAAAGAGCATCGCTTCAGCAACTCGCTTGGGGGTCTTCAAAAGCCCTTCGCGCTCAGGATCTTCGCCCACCCCTTCCAGCAGGACGCGCACAGCGTCCATCATCTCAACTTTGGCAGCCTCGGGAACGGGGCGAGTCTGGGCTTGCTGCCCGTTGTGGGTGCCGCGATCCGGGCGCGTTGGAATGGGGGCTTTGCTCTTCGTAACCGTGGTAGCCAGGGGGGAGTTGTCGGCGAGATTGGTGGAACCGTTAGCAACAGGGTTCATAGAGAATTTGCAAATAACAGTGGTAGGGGGTGAGAACGAGCGAGGGTTGCGGTTAGGGAGGGCCGGGCTCAGAGAGCCCCGGCGGCGGGCATAACCACGAGTTCTTCGACAACGGCCTGAGCCGGAGCTGTGATCATGTGCAGGATCGACTGGGCGACGGTCTCAGGCGTTAGCATGGCGCTGCGGTTAAAGTCGGCCTTTACCGTGTCGGTATCCCAAAGAGGCGTGTTGACAGCCCCGGGGGTGACAAGAGCCACCCGCAGGCCGTGGGGCCGCTCTTCGGCCGCCAGAACTTGGGAGAAAGCACTGAGGGCGGCTTTGCTGGCGCTGTAGGCTCCCCAGGTCGGAAAGGGTGTTTTCGCGGCAATCGAGGACACATTCACAATCGTGCTAGGAGCGCTAGCCCGCAGAGCCGAGAGGGCCCCGAGGGTGCATTGCCAAACACTGGTGACATTGAGGGCGAAAAGGTGCTGCCAGTCCTCCAGGGGCATGGTCTCGAGGGGGCTGGTATAGCCAAGCCCGGCGCAATTGACCAGCACTTGAAGCTGATCGCCAGCGATCGCCGCGATCGCCTCCCGTACTTGGTTAACCTGGCTGAGATCCAGGGGGTGAACCTGGGCCTGGCCCCCCAGTTGGCCAATTTCCTGGGCAACAGCCTGGAGGCGGGTGGCGGAGCGGCTGACCAAGGCAACCGTGTAGCCAGACCGGGCAAGGGCCAGGGCGGTAGCTCGGCCAATACCGCTGCTCGCTCCAGTCACCAGAGCGCGCGGCTGGGATTGTTGGGAACTCATGCAAAAAAAATCTGTTTAGGGCGTTCTGCCTCAGGGAGCCTGAGGGCTCTGGGGGCGGCTGTCAGAACCGGAGTTCTCAAGCTCAGAGTAAGCTAGCGATAACGTAGCTCAGGCAAGCTTGGCAACCCATCAGCAAGCTGGCAATCTCCCACGGTTAAGCGGCTGAATGTAAACAAATGTTACGTTGCCATTATACCATTTCCAGCATCTTGGCCACGGCGGCCCGCAAGGCAATTAAAACCCGGCGGCCTCAGGCGACTTCTTGGAATTGGCCGAACTGCCGAAACTTGTGGTAGCGCAACTCCCGGCGCTGAGTCGGCGCGAGCAGCAAGAGGTCTTCGAGATGTTGCACCAGGGCCTGCTTGAGGGTTGCCGCCGCCGTGAGCGGATCGGCATGGGCCCCACTGGCCGGTTCCGGCAAAATGGTATCCAGTAGACCGAGGGTTTGCAGGTCCTGGGAGGTGATCTTGAGAGCGGCGGCGGCTTGGGGGGCTTTGCTGGCGTCTTTCCACAAAATCGCGGCACAGGCCTCCGGGGTCGCCACCGTGTAGACAGCGTGCTCAAACATCAGCAGGCGATCGCCCACACCGATCCCCAGGGCGCCCCCAGAGCCCCCTTCCCCGATCACCGTACAGAGGATGGGCACGTCGAATTGGAACATGGCCCGCAGGTTGTAGGCGATCGCCTCCCCCTGCCCCAAGCGTTCCGCCTCAATCCCAGCCCAAGCCCCCGGTGTATCAATAAACGTCAGGATCGGCATCCCAAAGCGGTTAGCGTGCTCCATCAGCCGCAGGGCCTTGCGGTAGCCCCCCGGCGAGGCCATGCCAAAATTGCGAGCCACATTGTCCTTCGTATCACGACCTTTCTGGTGGCCCAGCATCACCACCGGCCGCCCTGCCAGGCGAGCCACCCCACCGACGAGGGCTGGGTCATCACTGCCCCGGCGATCGCCATGCAGCTCAAACCATTCATCCGTAATCGCCTGAATGTAGTCCAGGGTCGAAGGTCGGCGCGGGTGGCGGGCCAGTTGCAGCCGCTGGGAGGGCGTGAGCGTGCTGAAGATTTCACCGCGCAACTGCTCTGCTTTCAATTCCAGTTCCCGAATCTGGTCAGAGACATCGACGTTATTCTCGCGGGCAAGTTCGCGAATTTGCTCAATGCGGGCCTCCAACTCACAGAGAGGCTTCTCAAAATCCAGTAGGAACGGTCGAGATTGGGTCGCAGCCATACTAGCAGAACAAGACACTAAAGAGGGTCTGAAACAAGGGACCTAGAAGGAAAGCAGGGGCTGGAAGCCATGCTTACGAGAGGCCGCGCCAATCTGCTCCATCTTGTCCACCGTAATCTGGTTACGACCCCAGGAGAAGTTGGTGCGCCACTGCTCAAATTCCAGCAACATCGCTTCGGCAAAACAGGCAAACAGTTGCCGGCCGGGAACCTCCATGTTGACGATTTCCATGATCGTCCAGTCAATATCAAGAGAATGCTCCACAATGCCGCCCTTGAGGACATGAACCCCCGGCTGCTTCAGCTGAGCATCCAGATTTTTCGGATAGCCGCCATCGATCAGCAAACAGGGCTGCTTGAGGGGAATCTGGCTGATGTCGATGCCCCGCGGCATACTGGCGACCCAGACCACAATATCGGCCAAGGGCAACGCCGCCTCGAGATCCAGGATCTTGCCGCGACCCAGTTCCCCTTGCAAGTTTTGCAAACGCTCCTGGTTGCGGGCGATCAGCAACAGATCCCGCACGGGAGTCTGGCGGTCGAGCCAGCGACAAACGGCACTCCCAATGTCTCCCGTCGCCCCACAGACGGCCACCGTAGCCTGAGCCAGATCGATCCCTAGTTGCGGGGCGACCTGCTCCACTTGTTGAGCAATGATGTAGGCGGTATGGGTGTTGCCCGTCGTGAAGCGGCTGAAGTCCAGCTCCACCCCGCGTACTTGCTGCTGCTCCTTGAGGTTGAAGTTTTCAAAAATAATCGAGGAAAACCCTCCCAAGGCGGTGATTTGGATATCATTTTTCTGGGCCATGGCCATGGCATTCAGAATCTTGCGGATGGCAGCCTTGATGCGGCGTTGGGAGAGCATTTCCGGCAAGAAACAAGATTCGACGTATTTGCCGTGAATGGTTTGGCCGGTCGCACTGGTCACGGTGATGTCATCGACAATCTGAGGCGGGGCAGAACACCAAAAATCAAGACCTTGATCTGCATATTCCGGGTAGCCCAGTTGGTGAGCGACTCGTTGAGCATGATCCAGACTGGTGAGATGACCAATGAGACCAAACATATTCAGCGTTAGGGCAGGGTAAAGGATGGAGGCGGGCAAGAATACACATCGCCCAAGGTCTGCACCTTGCCTAGCAAAGCATGGTAGCAAACTTGGGGACGGCAGGGGGCGATCGCCCGGCTGGGGCTGAGCGAAAAAAGCGCCGCCCACCGAGGAGCGGCGACAGACAATCGCTGATGATTCCCGGAGGATCTAAGCAGCCGTGAGACCGTAGGCGGTCATCTTCATGATTTCGCGGGTCGTGAAGCCAATGTTGCTGAGGGCTTCGCCGTAGCTGATCAGGAAGTCTTCCACCAGCGCTTCCTTCTCCATGCCGAGTTCCCGAGCATCCGCCTCAACCTGGTTGAGCATCTTCCAAACCAGGGGCAGGTTTTCCCGGTTGGCTTGCTCCAGCTCGTCCTTGACCGTGGCAAAGTTCGCCTTCAGCCACTCCTCACCAAAGTTAAGATGCAAGTACTCGTCCTTGACCACGCCTTCCGTGATTTTGCGAGCAAAGGGATCGGCAACGGGGATATAGATGTTGTAAGCGGCGATCGCGAAGGCCTCAATAATCAGGGACTGAATCAAGAAGCAGGTGACCAGCTTACCCTCAGCCAAGGCCGTCTGGAAGTTGCCGTGCAGAGCCGCGAAGTAGTCCTTGGCGAACTGCATATCCGGCGTCACACTCAGGTTATTGCCACAGGCCTGGAAGCCTTTCTTATGGCGAGCTTCCATCTTGGCGAGCTTTTTCAACTCTTCTTGGTGGTCGGGCAAGAGATTGCCCAGGGCCAAGTAGTTGCCATAGGCCTCCTCTTCGCCTTCGATCACGATAGCGTTGATGCGGCTGTAGGCATCCTTGTAGGTAGTGCTCGCGAAGTCGAGTTCTGGGCGGACTGCAAGATCTTGCATAAGTCGGGACCGTCTCCTCTGAGGTTCAAGTTCATCCAAATCCTAACCCCCGGTGAAAGACTGGTCGGTCTGTCTTGTGATAGACATCCAAGCCAGGACTCGGGGTTGCGAGCCGGGTCCTCGAGCCCCTTGGTCGCTACATCAGCGACCCCGGAGGGCTCAAGTGCGCCATTCTCTGGTTGACCGGGGTTATGACAGGTCGCTAATCTACACTTTAATGTAATGTATTCAACTAGCTCTGGACGCGCCATCGCGCGATTCGCGGTAATAACTTATCGCTCCTAGCAAGACCCGGGATAAATACTTATCAATTCCCTGGAACCATGCGCTGGAAACACCACCCCGATCCCGACCCAGCGGGGATAGACTGGCTGACCCGGGGACTCCTGGTGTTGGCGGCCCTGGTGGTGTTACTGCCAGTGGCGATCGCCCTCTGGACCTCCTTCCTGCCCCCCGGCTCCACGACCGCCGCCCGCTCCCCCCTCACCCTCGAGAACTACCAACAGGCCTGGCAGCAGGGGCGCTTCTGGCTCGCCCTAGGCAACTCCACCCTGGTCGCCCTCGCGACCTGCGGCTTCCAGCTCATCACCTCCGCCCTCGCCGGCTATGCCCTCGCCCGTTTGCGCTTTCCGGGGCGGCAACTCCTGCTCTGGCTGGTGGTCGCGGCCTTAGTGATTCCCTTCCCCCTCTTGGTCGTGCCGGTCTTCTTGGTTCTGAAGTGGCTGGGGGCCATCGATACCTACTGGGCCCTGATCCTGCCCACAGCAGCCAGTAGCTTCGGGATTTTTCTCCTGCGCCAGCACTTCATCAGCCAGCCCCAAGCCTTGGAAGAAGCGGCCCTCCTCGACGGCGCTAATCGATTTCAAGTGCTGTGGTACATTGTCCTCCCCTTGGCCCGTCCGGCCCTCGTGACCCTGTTTCTCTTCACCTACATCGGCGAGTGGAATGATTTATTCAAACCCCTCATCTTCACCACCCGCCCCGAACTGCAAACCGTACAACTGGCCCTGGCTCAATTTCAAGAGCAGTTCACCAACAATTGGCCCCTACTGATGGCGGCCGTGGTCATCGCAACCCTACCCATGCTCGGGCTCTTTCTCCTCGCCCAAAGCCAATTGACGCGCGGGCTGAGCACGACGGGTCTAAAGCATTAGCCCTGTTTGCTCAAAGAGCAGAGAAATTCTGGCCGCTCGGGCAAGGGACAGCCGTGCAACCCCAATGAACTCAGGAATGGGTACATCTCACTTTGAAGACTCCCTTTCGCCCTCCCTGGGAGGAGGGGCCGGGGGATAAGGGCAAACTTGCCTAACTGAGGTGCACCCCCCATGAACCGTGGCAAGATTGAGAGAGGGGCTTGGTAAACTAACATCGGAACACGAGCTTGGGAACTAACTTCAGGGAAAGGGTGACAGCGCTGGGTACATACCCCGTTTGCAGGACAGAGCCCGTCCTTCCCAAGCGAGGAGCAGGAAGGCTAAAATCTCTTGCCCTGAGAGTCAGGGGCTGCAAGCTTGGATTACCCTCTGCTGCAATCTGCTGAAACCTACCGTCTATAGGCCCGGGGGTCATCCGCTCTAGCCATGAAGCCACGCAAAACCACCGCTCGCCACATCTTTGTTTTCCTGGAAATCTTCGCCCGCGAGGGGGGCATTCAGTCTTACGTGAAAGACATCTTTCAAGCCTATGCCGCCCAGGCCATCCCCCAGGATTGGGCTGCCACCGTGTTGCTTCTGCGCGATGCTCCCCACAGTGAGAACCCTTGGCATCAGCACCCCCGGTTCCAGTTTTACTACCTGAAGGCGAAGTTCCCCTGGCTGGGTCGGCTGCGTCTGGTCCTGTACCTGAGCTGGCTCCTGCTGGTCCAGCGGCCTCGCCATCTCTACTGTGGTCATATCAACCTCGCCGCTCTTTGTCGCATCCTCAGTCGGCTGTTGGGAGTTCCTTACACGGTGCTGACCTATGGCAAAGAAGTGTGGGAGCCGCTGCCAGCTCGGGAACGGGCGGCTCTCCAAGCCGCCGCTGGGATTTGGACGATTAGCCGCTACAGTCGCGATCGCCTCTGTGAGGCCAATTGCCTGCCCCGCCAGCAGGTGCAAATGCTGCCCTGTGTTGTGGATGGCGATCGCTTCACCCCCGGCCCCAAGCCTCCTGAACTGCTGGCGCGCTACGGCCTGCACCAAGCAACGGTGTTGATGACCGTGGCGCGGCTCTGGTCGGGCGATCCCTACAAGGGTGTGGATGTAACGATCCGGGCCTTGCCGAAAATCCTCGCCGCCTATCCTGAGGTCAAGTACCTCGTGATCGGGCGCGGCGATGACCAGCCTCGCCTCGCTGCTCTCGCTCAGGAGCGGGACGTAGCCGCTCATGTGGTGTTTGGCGGCTTTGTCCCAGCAGACGAGTTGCCAGCTCACTACCGGGTGGCCGATGCCTACATCATGCCCTCCCAGGAAGGCTTCGGCATTGTTTACCTGGAGGCGATGGCCAGTGGCCTGCCCGTGCTCTCTGGGGATGCGGATGGCTCTGCGGACCCGCTTCAGGATGGCGTAGTGGGCTGGCGCGTTCCGCATCGAGAACCGGGCGCAGTCGCGGCGGCGGTGCTGGAGATCTTGGCGGGCTTGGCGAGTGGGCAGGAGCGCCGCTGCCAGGGGCCCTGGCTACGGGAGCAGACTCTGGCTCACTTCAGCAAGCCGGCCCTAGCGCAGCAGTTGGCGGCCTTGATCACGCGGTAGGTCACGCGGTAGGCAACCCCAGGATTTCCCAAGAAAATCCCATCCCAGCGGTACAGACGGGGCCGCGGCTCGTACAATTGGAGAGCAATATGCAATGCAACGTTTACTCTGCACGACGAGGAGAATAGGTTAATGCCAGAGGCTGTTGGCTCCCTGGAAACAAAAGGCTTTCCGGGCGTACTTGCTGCTGCTGATGCGATGGTGAAGGCCGGTCGTGTAACGCTTGTGGGCTATATCCGCGTCGGCAGTGCCCGTTTCACGGTGAATATTCGCGGTGATGTGTCCGAGGTCAAGACGGCGATGGCAGCAGGGGTCGCGGCGGTCGAGTCGGCCTACGGCGGGGTCCTCGAGTCCTGGGTGATTATTCCCCGCCCCCACGAGAATGTCGTGGCTGTGTTGCCGATTGATTACAACGAAAAGGTTGAGTCCTTCCGGGATTCCTTGAACCGGCCGCGCATCTTCGGCCCCGCCAACGGGGGTAGTCGCTAGGCAGCGCCCCCGCACCCCCGCGTTTACAATAGGGGATGCACTGCGAGAGAGAGCGCCTGCCCATGAGCACTGCCGCCCCTGCGAAAACGAAGTACGAAGCCGTCATTGGTCTCGAGACCCACTGCCAGCTCAATACGGCTACGAAAATTTTTAGCCCGGTCTCCACGGCCTTTGGGGCAACGCCCAATAGCAACATCTCGCCGATTTGTCTGGGCTATCCCGGCGTGTTGCCGGTCTTGAATGAGACGGTGTTGGAATACGCGGTGAAGGCGGGCTTGGCCCTGAACTGCGCGATCGCCCCCTACAGCAAATTTGATCGCAAGCAATACTTCTATCCCGACCTGCCCAAGAATTACCAAATCTCTCAGTATGACCTGCCCATTGCTGAGCATGGCTGGCTGAAGATCGAGCTCTACGACAAGAAGACAGGCGCGGTAGAGCACAAGAAAATCGGCATCACCCGCCTGCACATGGAGGAAGACGCCGGCAAGCTGGTTCACGCGGGCAGCGATCGCCTCTCCGGCTCCACCTACTCCCTCGTGGACTTCAACCGCGCGGGGGTTCCCCTGTTGGAAATCGTCTCGGAGCCCGATATTCGCACCGGGGTTGAGGCGGCGGAATACGGTCAAGAGCTGCGCCGCATCGTCCGCTACCTGGGCATCAGCGACGGCAATATGCAGGAAGGCTCCCTTCGCTGCGATGTCAACATTTCCGTGCGGCCCGTCGGCCAAGAGAAATTTGGCGTCAAGGTCGAGATCAAGAACATGAACTCCTTTAGCGCCATCCAGAAGGCGATTGAGTTTGAGATCGAGCGCCAGATTCAGGCCCTAGAGAGCGGCGAGCCGATCATCCAAGAGACCCGCCTCTGGGATGAGAGCAACCAGCGCACGATCAGTATGCGCGTCAAGGAAGGCTCGAGCGATTACCGCTATTTTCCAGAACCGGACCTGCCGCCGCTGGAGGTCAGTGTTGAGCAGCGGGAGCGCTGGCAGGCCGAGCTACCGGAACTGCCGGCCCAGAAGCGCCAACGCTACGCTGCTGAGCTGGGCCTCTCGCCCTACGACGCCCGCGTGCTCACGGACGATCGCACCGTGGCCGAGTACTTTGAGGCGGCGATCGCCACGGGGGCCAAGGTCAAACCGGTCGCGAACTGGGTCATGGGGGACATCGCCGCCTACCTCAACAGTGAGAAGCTGAGCATTACTGAGATTGCCCTGGCGCCAGCGCGGCTGGCTGAGCTGGTCAACCTGATCGAAACCGGCACGATCAGCGGCAAGATCGCCAAAGAGATCCTGCCCGACCTGCTGACAACCCCGGTGGACTCGGTGCAGCAGTGGGTCGAAGACCGGGGCCTGATTCAAATCTCGGACACCGGGGAACTGGAGGCCGTGATCGACGCCCTGCTAGCGGCTAATCCCGACAAGGTAGAGCAGTTCCGCAGTGGCAAAACCAAGTTGCGGGGCTTCTTTGTCGGCCAGGTGATGAAGCAAACCAACGGCCGGGCCGACCCCCAGTTGACCAACCAACTCCTGAGCCAGAAGCTGGAGGGTTAGGGCTACAACCCAGCAGGGGTGTGGAGTTAGGGGCTTCTCGCGGGGGGGGAAGCACCATCACGCCAAAGTTCCCCTTGGGCTGCCTGCGTGATGCTGTTGGCGAAATAGATACAGCGCTTTTTAGCCTAGGGCAATAGAGAGATGCACCCGCATCATGGCAACGATCGCTCTCCGGGTCGGGCGGGTCATACCGGACTACACAACAACGGC
The DNA here is from genome assembly GCA_964397305.1 of uncultured bacterium. Classification (GTDB taxonomy): domain Bacteria; phylum Cyanobacteriota; class Cyanobacteriia; order Cyanobacteriales; family Spirulinaceae; genus JAAUTY01. Next base: position 105,572 of record CAYNIP010000004.1, on the reverse strand, counting down.
AACCGCCACTGATCCGGCTGAGCCTTGAAAACCAACGAAAATCTTGGCTGGAATCGGGGCCGGTTTCATGCCAGCCCCGACTCCAGGGCCATCTTCAGGTTCGGCGGCTCTGGCTCAGAAATCCGAGGATCACCGCCAGTCCCAGCAGCAGGCCGGGCTCCGGGATTGAGGCCGCATCGCCGGCCTGCAAAGGGCTGAAGGGTTGGTTCAACAGTTCTTGCCCGTCTTCAACCTGGCGCTCAAAGCGATCCGAGGCAGCTTCGGCCGCCGCTAGGGCGCGGCGCTGCTCATCGTTGACGAGCACGATCATGGAAGAGTAGGGCGTGACGATGGCGGCGGCCTTGGCGATCGCCTGGAGCTGATCCAGTTGCGCCAGTTGGCCCGTCGTCGCGCGGCTCAGCCCCTGCACCAACTGCCGGGCGGCGAGGGGCAGGAAACCAGGCTCCCCAGGCCCTGACGCCGCCGCTGCTGGCTCCAGCGTCCACCTATAGCCATCGACAACACTGGCCAACTGCGTCGCCGAGTTCGCCAGCCGCTGCTGTTGCTGGACTGTGTTAGCCCAGCGCGCCAACACGGCTGGAATCGTGGTAGCGACGCCGCCGTGGCTGTCCTGGAGCGCCTTTAGCACCCCGTCTTGGTAGCCAGCGGGAAACTCGCCCCCCAGGTGAACCACCCAGAGGGGTTCCGGCCCAGCGGGAACCGTAGCCCGGTCGTCCGCCAGCTCGTAGCTTCCCGCATCGGTGAGCAGCAGCACGGCATCATAGGCTTGGCCCCGGCGCAGGGTAGCAAATTGGGTGAGTAAATCGGTCAATTGCAGGGAGCCGTAGCTGGGCTGTTGGGCGAGGTCAAACTGTTGCAGGTTCGCGAACCGCTGGGGCTCTAGGCCCGCCGCTTGGGCGACATAGAGTTCCGTCTCGCCATTGGCCCGGTCGCCATCGGCCCAGCCCGCGGCCGCCAAGGCCTCCAGGGCGGCTTGCACCTCAGCCTGGTAGGGCCCCATGCTGTAGGAGGTATCCAGAATCACGGCCACCTGCCAATCCAGGGGTTGCCCCGCCTGAGCAGCCTCGGAGGGGAGGGGTTCGGCCTGGACCTGGTAGCCGGCGAGGGTGGCGGTGTGGCGGCGGGGTTCGGCGGCCTGGGCCGGGAGGCTGGCCTCGAGCCAGCGATCGCCCAGGTCCCCCACTAGGTCCCCATTGCGCCAGCGTTGAGTTTGGCGGCTCCAGAAAATATTGCGGCGCTCGCTCAACTGGGGCAAAGGCCAGCGGCCCTCCTGTTGCATCACCCGGTAGGTCAGCCAGAGGTGCATCGCCGTGGGCCGTTCCAGGGGCTCGGTTTCCCAAGAGCGGCGGCGGGGCGGAATCGGGAAGGCCCGCAGACGGTAGTGATGGGGGCCGACCTGTTCGAGCAGGGCGGGATCGACGGGGTTGATGCGATTGACCTGCTCCTTGTACACCGTCTGGGCCGCGCCTCGGGGCGACACGCGGAAGGGAAAACGGCGATCGCGCGCCGCCGTATCCCCCAGCCACAGGCCCGTGATCACGGCGCTTTCGGGCAGCGAAAAGGCGTAAAAAATCTCCTCTTCAGCCAGGGTCTGATTTTGGTAGACCTCGTATAGCTCCACGTCCGCCCAATCCCCTTGTTCCTTCACCGTCACCTGCTGCTCAGCCAGCAAGACCCGGCGCTGGTTGATATTCAGGCTCCCGGCCTGGGCATCATCCAAGATCGCGGTGGACTGGAGTGCCCGCAGGATCGCCGTCTGTTCCCCCTTCTGGATCGGCTGGTCAAAGAAGGCTGCGTACTGCCGGGCCGCCTGCGCTGCATCCTCCCCCATCGAGCCTTGGTAGAGAAATGGTGCGAGGAGACTATCGTGAGCCCCTTGGACCAGGGCAGCCCAGGCTTCGGGCAGATCAAAGGCCTCTTGGTAGAGCTGGGCGATCGCCATCCCCTCCTCACGGCTGCCGAGGTAGCGGTAGGAGGCGAGGTAAGCATTGGTCAACCCCCGGCGCAGGCTATCGGCCTCGGCGAGCAAGGCCTGGCGAGCCGAGGGGCTGGTGACATCCGCCTCCAGTCGGGCAAAGGCGGCTACCTGCGGCTGCTGATTGAAGGTCAGGAAGAGGACCAGCCAAGCGGTCAGGCTCCCCAGGCCCACTTGCAGCAGGCGCGTCCGGCCATAGTCCCGGGCAAAGATCCGCCAGAGCCGCTGCCCAGCCTGGAGGTAGAGGGCCGCCAGAGCCGAAGGCAGAGCGAGAAAGAGGGTGGTGCTGATGGCGAACAGGGCCATGAACAGGCCGACGGGGAGGAGCGCCCCGGGAGCATTGAAGACCAAGTGCCCCAGGTCTCGCAGCCAGCGGAAGCTCAAGACCTCGACCAGCATAAACTTGGCCACCGGCAGGGCATAGATCAGCAGCAGCGCCCCCGCCCAAGCTCCGACTAATCCCAAGGTGACAGCCGCTCCCGTTTGCAGGTGGGCGAGGACGCGGGAGGTGCGGCGCGCTCCCGCCAAAAGTTCCACACTGAAGGTGGCGATCGCCCCCAACACCGTCGCTCCGACCAGCACACTGGCGGGAGTCAAGTCCCGCAGGAGAAACAGCCGCACCAAGCAAAGCAAAAAGGCCGGAGCTTCGACGCCATAGAAGAGACGCATCAACTCCACCGGGCGCTGGCGGAAGTGCCGCCACCCCAGCCAGGTACAGAGGCCGGGGATCACCAGGAGGCCGCCGAGAGGCAGCAAAAAGACCGACTCGATCTCCCCGGCCCCGATGGCACGAACCAGCGGGATCAAGACCGTGGGCAGTAGGCTAGCAACCGTTGCGAGAAAGATCAAATTCCACAGCCAGAAGATGGCGTGATAGACACCATAGAACCAGGCTTGTTTAAGTCTCATGTAGGTAAACCGCGATTGTTTGCCGCCAAGCTCCAGGCCCCTGACGCGCCAGAGGCGCACCACTCCAGTTCGTAGATACTAAGTTGTCAAGGTCGCCAATCTCAGCCGTTGCGGCTCGGCCCTACGTTAGCCGGGGTGCAGCCCCAGTTGGCAATCCCTCGCTCCCCGGTTCCCTTGCTGCGCCCGGCGAGCCACCGAATCCCTACTCCTGTATACTCCACGGATCTGAAAACCGGCTAGGGCCAAGCGTGTACCCTGGGATGTATTCCCTCGGGGGCGGTTGTCCCTAGCCTTTGCTCCCAAGGCTGGGCCAGGGATTTTGGCGGAGAGCGGCCCCGCGGGGCCGCTCCCGCATCCTCTCTAACTGGGCACGAATCTAACTGGGCACGCAACAATCTTAAGAAATGTCAGCCAGATCCGGCTCTGAGCGTTTAGATTATGGTTATAAGCTGCTCTCTCGCTGAACCTGAATCATGGCTACGCTAACCCCCCAAGAGGCCGCCGATTTGGCCGCGATCCCTCCCGGCTATCTCAACTTGATGGGCTATGTGGAGGAATCAGAGGTCAACGGGCCCGGCTGTCGGGCCGTTGTCTGGGTGCAGGGCTGTCCCCGGGCCTGCGAGGCCTGCTTCAACCCCGAGTCCTGGTCCTTTGCGGCGAACCAAGTGCTCAGCATTGAGACGATCGCCACTCGTATCCTCAGCAACCCCCGCCATGAAGGCGTCACCTTCTCCGGGGGAGAGCCCTTCTGGCAAGCTCCGGCCCTGGCGGACCTAGCGCGGCGGGTCAAGGCGGCTGGGTTGAATGTGATGTCCTTCAGCGGCTTTACGCTGGGGGAACTGCAAGCCCCTACCGCACCACGCGGGGCCCAGGCCTTGCTGGCAGAATTGGACATTCTCGTGGATGGGCCCTTCGTCGCTGCTCAGGCGATCCAGGCCCCCGATTCTCTGGTCTCGTCGCGCAATCAACGGGTGCATGTGTTGAACCCGGCCCTGAGCGATCGCTTGGACTGGGCGAGCGATCGCCTTGAAATCCACATCCTCCAAGACGGCACACGCATCTTCACGGGCTTCTACGGTCAGCTTGGCGGCGATCGCTAGAGGCCACTGCCCCCTAGTGTGTCGCCAGAATCTGAAGCACCCGCTGAGGATCATCAAACTCCCCCACAATGCGGCGGCTGGGGGGCGGAAAAACCCGCAACAGGGTGGGCGTGGCCAAAACCTGCTCCCGCTCCGCCTGTTCCGGGTGCTGAAAAACATCGATCACCTTGAGCGTGTAGGCCGCCGGGAGGTTGCGTTCCAGGAGCGTGTGAATGCGCTTGAGGGTACGCTCTGTGCTCTGGGAGTTGCCCGAGACGAAGAGATGCAGCACATAGCTCGCCGCCAGTTCATGGCGTGAGGGGCCAGCCAGCTCAGCGGGCGCTGTCAAGCTGGCCAGCGCGTCCTGATCCGGCTCATAGAGGGCAACCAAGTCATGCTCCTGCCAGAGCTGGGGAAAGCGATCGCGATAACTCTCCAAGACCTGAGGCTCGCAGGCCTCATCCTGCCAGGGCAACACCTGCCAGCTTAGATCCGGGGTGCCAAACATCGCGTTGAGCAAATCGTGATAGCGACTCACCGGGGGATAGAGTTCCGCCAGGATCTGCACCCGTTGAGCCTGGGGATCAAACCAGCGATCAATCGTCGCAGTGTAGCCCGGGATCAAGAAATGGGGCGGCTCTAGCAAGCCCAGCAATTCTTGCAGATAGGCACACAGATTAGCGTGCCAGTGACCCTGTTTGTGGGGATCGATGCCATAAACTAAATCACCCGCAGGCGTGAAGAGGGCAATACCCTTAAACAGCGGTGGCAGGAGTGGGTTGAGCACCAAATCACCTAACCTCGCAACGAATCGACGAGCACTTTACAACAGCTTTCAGCGGAGTGCGATACACCTTCAAGCTCTTTCAACCGTCCTGCAAAACGATCTCACAGTCCCTCTCCCAGCTTGGGAGAGGGATTTAGGGTGAGGGCCCGTCTTAGGCGATTGCTGAACAAGCCGTATAACCGTCTGGCAGGTCTTCCTGGGCCGAGCCCTAGACTCGACCGCGCAACATTTGCGCCATCTCGTTCGGCGTGGGCGATTTTTCTAGCGCTGTCTCTTCTGTGATCCGCCCTTCCTGGTAGAGATTGTAGAGGGCCTGATTCATGGTGATCATGCCATCAAATTCGCCCTGGCGCATCAGCTCCAACATCTCCTCGTAGTTGCCTTTGCGAATGTACTCGCGCATCGTTTCGGTGTTGATGAGGATGTCATGGAAGGCGGCCCGTTTGCCGTCGGTGGTGCGGCAGAGGCCCTGGGCGATGATCGCCACCAGAGACTCAGCCAGGGCCACCCGCATCGCGTCTTGCTCCTCTACTGAGTAGAGGGTTAGGACCCGCTCAATTGTCTTAATCGCGCTATTGGTGTGCAGGGTCCCCATGACTAAGTGACCGGTTTGCGCGGCTTTGAGAGCCGTGTTGACGGTTCCTTTGTCCCGCATTTCCCCCACCAAAATCACATCCGGATCTTCTCGCAGGGCCGCCTTCAGGGCATTGTCAAATAGCAGGGTGTGTTGACCAACTTCCCGCTGCTTGATCAGCGATTTCTTGCTCTGGTGAACAAACTCTACCGGGTCTTCGATGGTAATAACGTGTTTGGGGTGTTCCTTGTTGATGTAATCCACCATCGCCGCCATGGTAGTGGATTTCCCGGAGCCCGTCGGGCCGGTGACGAGGACGAGGCCTTTGTGGGCGTCGGCGATGTCGCGGAAGGCGGCCGGGGCGCGGAGTTGCTCTAGGGTGAGGATCTTGAGGGGGATCAAGCGCATGACGATGGAGGGCCCCGTCAGGGAGTCAAAGATGTTGATCCGGACCCGAGCAAAGTCGTACTGGGTTGCGCCGTCGAATTCTTTGGTGTCGCGGAATTGCTGGACTTCCTGCTCAGTCAGGACTTCGTGGAGCCAGCTCCAGAAGGTGGGTTCGTCGGTCACGGGGAAATCGGTGATCATCATCTCGCCGCGATCGCGCATCCGCGGCCGTTCCGTCACTCCCAGGTGAACATCGGAGTAGCCGTTGTCGTGGGCGAAGCGAATCAGCTCATCCAGGGAGGGTTGACCGGGGGTACGCTGGGGTTCCCTGGCTTGGGCAGCCTGCATGGGGGGGCGGGGCGATGCTGCCATCACTTGGGTTGGGGCCCCCGCCGCTGCGGCAGGGCGTCCCCCACGCGGGGGCGGCATGGGGGCGCGGCGGGGGGGAGCAGGCGGTCGTTGCGAGGAGGTCATAGAGCTAACTCCACGAAGCGGAACAGGGGTAGATGGTTGGGGATGGGGCTGGATGGCCGTCTGGAGCGGCCTAGAACTCAAGCGGTCAGTGATTCATCCAGCGGTTGATTAACCCTTATCATAAACTCCCGCGTCAGCGTTCCGTCCAGCCCCAACTTGTGGGAAAACCTTCAACAGAGGGTGGGGCTCAACGGCGTGGGCCAGAGCGATGGTGAACACCCACCTTTTGGGGGGCATCTCAGGGAGGCCAAGTTGCCCGCATTCCCCCATCCCATGGCCGACAGGGTGCAGGGTTGCTGTTGACCCCTTGGCCGAAAAATTCGATGCAGGGGTTGCACTTTCGTAGTACTGATGTCCTAAAATTGGAAGGGGGTGACGGTGCTAGGCTTCCCCAGCCCTCGCGATCGCCATTCTGCCGCCCAAATTTATTCTGGGACTATAATAGCCCCTTGCCGCTATGGAAGATTTAACCAAAGTCCAGCGTGAGCTATATGAATGGCTGGTCAACTACATTCGCAGCTACCAGCACGCCCCCTCGATTCGCCAGATGATGCGGGCCATGAACCTCAAGTCTCCGGCCCCGATCCAGAGCCGCCTCGAGCGTTTGCAGGCCAAAGGCTACATCGACTGGACCAAGGGCAAAGCCCGCACCCTGCGGCTGCTTCACCCCGATGGGCCTGGCTTGCCGATTAAGGGGGCGATCGCCGCCGGTCAATTGGTCGAACCCTATCCCGATGTGCAGGAGCGGCTCGACTTCTCGGAGCTGGTCCAGACACCCGGCTATTTCGCCCTGCGAGTGACGGGCAACAGCATGATTGGCGAACTGATCGCCGATGGCGACGTGGCCATCCTGCGGGAACCCCCCGATCCGGACCTGGCCACCCTGAAAAATGGCGAGATCGTCGCCGCGCGTGTGGCTGGGGAAGGAACGACGCTAAAACGCTTTTATCGTCGGGGTGACGTTGTGCTCTTGGAGCCGGCAAACCCTGAGTTCAAGACCATTGAAGTGGCGGCGGATCAAGTAGAAGTCCAGGGGGTGCTCGTAGGCGTCTGGCGACCCTACCGCCAAGGTCGCGGTGCTTAGCGTCTGGCGGCCGCCCACCGTAGTTGCGCTTCAGCGCTCCAGCCAGCTCACCCAAGCGGGACTAAAGCCCCACTACGGATTGCCTAGGGGGGTCTCCTAGCTTCTTGAGGGAGAGGGTTCTCGATTAGATCTCCTAGGCAAAGGCCACCTGGAACACCATATCGTTGTAATCTAGGTCGCCGCCGCCGGGCAGGTCTTCAAAACCAAAGAGGTTATCGCCCAACAGCCGCAGGTGATCCACCCCATCTGGGTTCGCCGCGATGAACGGGAAGTAGGCGATCGGCGCGCCACCGATGAGGAAATTATCGGGATTATCGGCGAGGAATTGCTCCACCGTGGCATTGGTGATGATCAGCGGGGCGAGCAGTCCCTGCAAGCTGACCGTGCCGAGGCCGCCGCGATCCAAGGAAACAGCGAGGCGCTCCACCGCCGCCCGGGCATAGCCCGGATCGCCCGGCCGCAGGCTGCCGATTTGCCCATCCGGAGTGTCGATGGCGTAGAGGCCGACCGTATTGGCAAAGGCCGCCTCACTACGGATGAGGATGTTGGCGAGGCGCGCTCCCCCATCACGGAGGTCAATGATTTCCCGCTCGTTCTCGCCCTGCCAGCGGGTTCCAACTGCGAGGGAGGCCGCCGGGGCAAATTCCAGGCCGATGACGACATCGCTAAAGTCCACACCCCCTAAACCATCTTCCCAGCGCAACTCAAAGTTCCCCGCGGCCACCGAGCGCGCCTCTAGGGCATTGCCATTGTTGGCAAAGAAGACCGCAGGACCGCCCCCGCCGGCGCGCAGGACTTGATCCACGGTGCCGTTTTGCACCAAGAAGAACATCAGGCGATCGCCCGCGTTGTACTCCACGACCCGCGTGGAACTGAAGCGCTCGAAGATCGTGTCGGGCAGGGCCGAGAACATGACGCGCGATCGCGCCAGGGCCGCCTGCACATAGCCCGCCGCCCCCGGCCGCAACCCGCCAACCGAGCCTTGGTCATCGTCCACCTTGAGCACACCGATCTCATTCACCGCATTGCCGCCCACCTGCTTCAGCGTTAGCCGCAGCCGCAGCGTCTCACCCACGTCCCCCGTGAGGGCAAACAAGTTGTTGGGCAACTTCTCCAGCGGGAATTGGGTCGGGAGGGGCTCCGGTTCCCCCAGTACTGTGTCAGCCCGGAAGTTGAGATTTTGGATGCGCCGATCCAATTCCCGGGGCCCATCGATCTGGGCAAAGGGGAGCGTCGAGAAATTGGCAGCCAAATGTTCCGCCAAGGCATCTTGCTCCGAGCCATCCGGCGCAAAGGTTGCCACCCCGGTGCGGGGGTCCGCGTCACCCAGGGCCAAATCACGGCGGTCCGGATTGCTCAGCGTATCAAAGGGATAGCCGTCGCCACCGCTCGCCAGGAAACCCAGCGTTACCATGCGGAACGTGCGGTCAGGGTCCCCCACCAAGTTGCCATTCGTGACCACAATATCGAGGTTGCGGCCCTCCTCATCCTTGATCGCCAGGGTTTGAACCCGCTGCCCGGCCGGTCGGCTGAGGTCAAAGCTGAAGGCCATGCCCCCCACTTGGGGGAAGCGGCCGGGGGAATTGCTCGGCTCATTGGTGCTGGCTTCGATGCCGTGCTCCAGCAGCTCCCTCAGTTCCTTCGCTGTCACCGTCACCAGCGTCAAACCGTTGTTAAAAGCGAGGGCTGCCTGAATATCCGGCTGCGAGATGCCGCCGGGGGGCTTGCCAGTCAGTTCGTTGCCCTCGGGAGGCAAGCGTACTGGTTCAACACTCCCCGTCAGAGTGGTAATTTGGCCAATGCTGCTCCGAATCCCACCGCCGTTTTTCAGCGAGATCACCGTAGTGGGGTCAAACTGCTTCGCCACAAAGAGGTTGGCATCGGCCGTCAGGTTGCCCAAGTTGGTCTCTTGGTTTCGCACGCCGTCAACGCCGCCGCCAGCCCGGTTGCCATTGAGATAAACATCGGTGCGGCCGAAGAAATTGCCATCCAGTTGCTGGATCACGGTCCGCAGGGCGTCGGTAATCGCGACGATCTGGGGATCGGCCTTGTCGCGGGGGTTCACATCCATCCCATAGGCCAAATCCACCCCTTCTTCGTCGGTGGCATAAGCGCCGCTGATAGCAGAGTCATAGCTGCTGGGGATGATGTATCCGTTGGTGTCAAAGTCGATGACCAAGCGACCGAGGTATTTATAGTTGCCATCGGTATTCACCACCGCCACCGGCCGCCCATCAGCTCCGGTACGAATAATCGGGTAGGTTCCCTGCACCGTATCCCCGGCTCGCACCCGGTCATTGGTATCAAACAGGCGGGTATTGGAACCCCCCGCAACGATGATGTCTACATCTCGGAGCAAGCTGGCTAGCTCGATCTCAATGTCAATTTGCTGCATGTGGGCCAGCAGCACCACCTTGTTCATCCCCGGATTGGCAGCCAGCAGTGCATCGACGCTGGTTTGAATCTCGGTCGCCAGGGCCTGCATATCGGCTGGATTGTTGCGATTAAACGGAGCGGGCCGGACACCGACATTGCCGGGGCTGGAGATTCCGCCCAGGGTGGGTGTGACCGCGCCGACGATGCCGATTTTTTCGCCGCCGATGGTGATCACGGTGCTCTTGGCGATCTTGCCGGGGATGCTGCTGGCCTCTTGCCCCTCGGAAACGACCAGATCACTGAGGGTTGGCTCGGGGCTGAAGTCCAGGTTTGCGGCCAGGTAGGGGAAGAGCGCGCCAGGATAGGCCCCGTCAGCGGCAATCAGGGAGCGGACAAAGCCGGGCTCCTTGTCAAATTCGTGGTTGCCGAAGGCGATCGCCTGGAATCCCAAGCGGTTCTGAATCACCATGTCAGCGCGCCCCGCCCCCGGAACCCCCAGGAGCGGTGCCAGGGCTGGGTCCGCCGCAGCATCGAGGAAAATGCCAGGAATGTAGGCATCCCCGGAGGAGAGGATCAGGGTATTGGGATAGGTGTCTTTGAAGGCCTTGAGCACCGCCGAGAATCGGGGGGCATCATCGAGGGCACGGACGTTCGCTTCCTGGTCGGCGGCGTGCAGCAGTTGCAGGGTAAACATGGGCGATGGCGGATGGATGGTTAAACGGGCGAGGACGGGATCGTGATCGCTGGCGCGAGCAGTCTCCGTAAATTCAGAGTTGATATGGACAACATCTACCACAGCCCCCGTCGCTAGACTGTTGCTGACGAGGATGTGGTCGAGGGCTTGGGCGTTGCCTTGGAAGTTGTAGGTGTAGCGCTCGTTGACCGGCAGTTGGTCAATCAGGTTCACCAAACCGCTTCCCGTGAGGGTCTGCACCGGGGCTGAAAACTGGAAGTCGTTGAGGTCGCCCAACACGACGACCTTGGCGTTGGGGTCAGCCGCCAGCAAGCTGTCCACCAAGCTGCGGACGGCCTGGGCCTGCTGGGTCCGTTGCGGCTCTGAGCCTTGGACGGGTGGCTGGGTTGCCCCAAAGAGGGGGGTATCACCGCTTTTGGAGTTGAAGTGGTTGTTAATAACAAAGATGGTTTGGCCGTTGAACTCAAATTCCGCCGCGAGGGGTTTGCGGCTGTCGGTGAAGGCGGGGTTACTGGGGTCAACACGGCCGGGGTTGAGAGCTAGCTCCGGCTTCCCATTGACGACATTGACCGTGTTGGCGCTGGTGGCGGTGGCGTTGCCGCGATCGCCAAAGCTGACCCGCGCCGGATTGAATAGGTAAGCGACGCGGATATTGCTCCCTGGCGCACCGCCATCGGCATTGTTCACGGGGTCGATTTGGCGGTACTGGTAGGCTGGGCCGCCCGCCGCCGCGATCGCCGCGATCAGCTGTTGCAGCGTTTGAGCGGCGGCTACCGTGCCGTCATTGACCGTGCCGTTATTGTCTTGGATTTCCTGCAAGCCGATGATGTCAGGGGCGCGCAGATGGGTGACGATTTGGCTGGCGATCGCCTGAAACTTCGTCGCTGGATCATTGGCGTTGAGGTTTTCGACATTGAAGCTGACGATCGTCAGTTCGCTGCTGCTGCTCGTGAGGGAGGTGATTTCCGGAACCAAGTTACTGGGCGTCACCCCCGGCAGGGGCTGGGTGTTCAGGAGCTTGTAGTTGCCAAAGCTGTAGCTGAGCACCCCCGTGATCGGGGCATCGAAGCGATCGCCCACCTTCACCGCCGGCGGGTTTGGAACCAGCACATCGTCGATAAACAAGCGCTCGGGGTTGAAATCATCAGGCTGAATCACAATACCGCCCCGAGGCGTCCGCAGCCCCGCCTCCAGACCGTTGCTGGGCAGCACCACGATCTCCCCAAAGCGATTGGTCGGCCCGACCACGAGCGCATCTGCGACCCGCAAGACCATCGCCTCAAGGCTTTCGTAGAAGTCGAGGCCATCCGTCGCTGGATCAAAGCTGGTCAGTCCGTCATCATCAATCACCTGAGTGGGCGGCCTCCGGCCGCCGGGGCCGATCAGCACCGGCCCTGGCAAGGGGTTGCCGCTGGAGAGAACCGTCACCGTCGGAGCCGACAGTTGCGTAATTGAGAGGTTGCCACTGGCTGCACCGCCGGGGGTGAACTCGCTGACCGTCCCCGTCGCCAGCACCGCATCTCCCGCTGCCACCGTGGGAGTGCTGCCGGTGAACACAAAGATCGCGTCCGAGGTGGCCTCATCTCCATCTCCCACCGGATCTTGGAGGTAGAAGCCATTGTTCGCCACCGCCGTCACGATGCCCTCCGTAGCCACACTCTGGCCCACCAAGGGGGAAATGTGCCCGGCCCCCTGGATTGCGGCAATGGGCGTGAGGGTCGGCCCACCACCGCCGCCACTGCCATTACTGGCTCCGGGGGTGTCATCGGCGAAAGAATTAAACGTGCCAATCTGCCAGGCCCCCGTGCCATCTGGATCGCGAAAGACGTAGCCTGGTACGAAGGAGCCATCGGGCCCTACGACATTGGGGCTGTAGATGCGAGTGCTACCAGCGTTTCTGAACAGCGCCACAGAATCGGCAATGCTAGACCAGGGCGTGATGTCCAAGACGCCATCATCATTCAAATCGAGGTCATCCCCGATCGCGCCGGTAAAGTCCCGTACCAACAGGTGGGTCACATTTTCACCATTCTCAAAGTTGAGATCTGCGATCAGGTTGGGAGGGCCCAGGGTAAAGGTCGTTTCGGCAACGACGAAGAAGCCGTTACTATCCAAGTTGAAGCCGTCCAGGTTCGTCACCGAGCGAATCAGGCCGTTATTGCTTGCGGGGCCGCGCAGGACCACGTAGGTCAGGCCTGCTAGTGAGGCTCCGGCGGGGCCGAAGAGTTCAAAATACTCGTCGTTATCGACGCCGGGCTGGTCGATGCGGATCTCGTTGATCGTGATGCTCATGGGTCGCAGGATGGCGGAGCCTTAGTGAGGGATGGTCAGGATTGAGGGTGGTCAGAATCTTGAGCAGATCAACGGGGCGATGCAGGGTGTCGCTAAGCTTTGGCGTGATGGTGGGCCGCATCTGACCCAGGGCTGGGGCTGGTCATCCATGAGGGATGTTGCGGCGGTGCTACTCCGAGGCTGGGTTGCCAAATTCAAGAACGACCATGTAGGGTAGCAGGTCGCGATCGCCCCAGGCAGTCATGGGGCCAACACCGATCGTTAAGCTTTGGTTAAAGAAAAATCCCTCCCCCGCCGCCGCTTACAATGGAACCCGCGAGCTTGGCAGGCGTGGATGATTAGTTATCTCAAGGGGTCCGTGGCAGCGATCGAGCGCACCCTCACGAATCGCACCCTGCTGATCTTGGAGGTCAGCGGCCTCGGTTATGAGATCCAGATCCCCAGCCGCTGGGCTCGCCAAATGACGGTGGAGGAGACAGCGCAAGTCTTCACCCACTACCTGGTACGGGATGATCAGCCGACCCTCTACGGCTTCAGTAGCGCCGCCGAGCGGGACCTATTTCGTCACTTGCTGAGTGTCAGCGGTGTGGGGGCCCAGATCGCGATCGCTGCTATCGACACCCTAGGCCTCGAGCCCCTGGTGCGCGCCGTGATCGCCAATGATGTGCGGACACTTTCCAAACCAGCCGGGGTGGGCAAACGCACCGCCGAGCGCATCGCCCTAGAGCTGAAAACCAAGCTAGCGCAGTGGCGGCAGGAGGTGGGCCTGACGGTGGCGATGGTGGGCACGCTGCCCACGCCGGAGCTTCAGGAAGATGTGGAGCTGGCACTCCTGGCCATTGGCTACACCAAGGACGAGATCGAACAGGCCCTGTCAGCCCTGAGCCGGGATACCCAAATGCTCAAAAACCCCCAGCCGGAGGAGTGGATTCGCAGCGCGATCGCCTGGCTCAGCCGATAGACGCGGCCGAGAAATTCAGCTGTCACCCTGATGGGGCACGCCCAACCCTGACGGGACTAGACCCGGTTAAGCACCCTCCCCAGCAGGAAAGAGTGTCACAATAAATGCTCTAGGGCTGAGAGCGGCCCCTCGCAACCTCGCCATGCAACCCCCCAGCCTTTTTGAAACCGAACGCCTTTCCTTCGACCGCAGCATCGAACTGACGGCCGAATCACTGCGGCACTACGGAGCTTTTTACGACCACTGGGCGATCGCCTTCTCCGGGGGCAAAGACAGCAGCGCCACCGTCACCCTTGTGGCCCACCTGCTTGAGACCGGGCGAATTCCTCGACCCCGCAGCCTCACAGTCCTCTACGCCGACACCCGACAAGAGCTCCCTCCCCTGCACCAATCCGCCCTCAATACCCTGAGGGCTCTGGAGCAGCGCGGCTTCCAGACCCGCGTGGTGCTACCAGAGCTGGATCACCGCTACTTCGTCTATATGCTCGGTCGCGGGGTCCCGCCCCCCAGCAATGTCTTTCGCTGGTGTACCCCCAAGCTCAAGGTGATGAACATGGAGCGGGACCTCGAGGCCGTCCGGGAGGCCTGCGGCGAAAAGCTGCTGATGCTCACGGGGGTGCGCCTGGGGGAAAGTGCCGCCCGCGACCAGCGCATTGCTGTCAGTTGCAGCCGCGACGGGGGGGAGTGCGGGCAGGGCTGGTATCAGCAAAGCACATCGGGGGCGATCGCCGATACCCTCGCCCCCTTGCTGCACTGGCGGGTCTGTCACATCTGGGACTGGTTGGTAACGGCTGACGTAGAGCTAGGGTTCCCAACCCTGGAAGTAGCAGAGATTTACGGTCACGACCCCGACCCCAACGGCGAGAGCGAGCCCATGGATGCCCGCACGGGCTGCATTGGCTGTCCTTTAGTGCAGGAAGATCGAGCCCTAGAGCGGGTGCTGCGAAACCCCAAGTGGGCCTACCTGGAGCCCTTACGCCGACTCCGGCCCCTCTATGCAGAAGTCAAGCGCCCCCAGCACCGCCTCCGCAAGGTGGGAGAGCGTCGCAAAGATGGCTCCCTGGCAGCTAAGCAGGGTCGGCTAGGACCTTTGCACATGGATGCGCGGCGGTGGCTTTTGGAGCAGGTGCTGCAAGTGCAACGAGAAGTCAATGAGCGGGCCGCGGAGGCCGGTCAACCGCCCTTGGTGCTGATCAACGAGGAGGAGCTGGCTCGCATCCAGGAGCTGTGGGCGACGAATACCTGGCCAGAGAAGTGGGACGGCACGGAGGTGCGTGGAGATGCGCTGTACGAGAGGCTCCTGCCCGATGGGAGCCTTCAGTTGAATTTGCCGTTGTGAGGGAGAGGCAAGGGGGAAGGAGCGCTCGGTTCCTGGGGAACTGGCCGCGCCAAGGCCAGGGACACAAGATCTTGAATGCTCCCCAGGCGGGGATCGGCTGCCAGATAGCCAAGACCGCGATGGAGGTGGAGCCGGAACTGGTGCGCGAGGGTTTCCGGGTCAGAGCCGAGACCGTCGTTGTGGCAGCGCTGTTTCAGGGCCAGGGTCAAGAGGTCGCCCCAGTCTCCGGCAAAGACGGCCCAAGTCATCTCAACATTACTATCGGCTGGAATCGGCAGCGGCGAAGGCGGAGTCGCTTCGGCGAGGGAACGGCACAGGGCCCAACGACAGAGGATATTCCACTGGCCAATTCTGGTGAGTCGCTTGAGTTTTACGAGCTGATCTTTCGCCACTTGAGAAAGACGCAAACGTTCAACCGGGGGGTCGATCATGGGTCTGGGGACGGGTCATGAATAGGGCTGATCGCAACGACAGGAGTTGTCATTGATCGTAGTTGGGCTTTAGCCCTCCGGAAGAGCGCTGAAGCACAACGGCGGGGTTTGTTAGGGAGCGTTGTTGGGCTTTAGCCCTCCGGAAGAGCACTGAAGCGCAACGACGAGGTTTGTCATTGATCGTAGTTGGGCTTTAGCCCTTGGGGGAGCGCTGAAGCGCAACTACGGTGGTTCTATATTGACGTAGTTGGGCTTTAGCCCTCCGGAAGAGCGCTGAAGCGCAACTACGGGAGCTGTCATTGATCGTAGCTGGGCTTTAGCCCTCCGGGAGAGCGTTAAAAGCTCAAAATTCAGGGGAGCCGCGCTTTTTTCGTCCACTCATGCTCAGCGAGCCACTCCCTAAATGCAACGAGCTGCCCTAGGAATTTTTTAGAGCTATGGCCCTGAATCTTTACAAAATCTTTATGAAAACTTTAAGGAAGATTCCCTGAATCTTGATGGGATTCTCAGATAACCTTCCGTGAATTCACGTAAACTCAAGGAAGAGCTTGGCAGTGACCCCTACGGGAGAACTCGGATCTCGCGGATTCTAGATTTGGGTCTTGCCGGCCCAAACCCCCTTCCCTGACGCGGGTGGGTAGTTCGTCCTGGTTCCCGACCCGGCAGCCGACTGTTTTTGCTCACTCAATCATGGTTAAACGACCCCACCTCCCCCGAACCACGGCTTTGCCTTGGTGGCCCCGTCGCCTTGCGGCCCTCGCCCCAACCGCCACCGAGGCAGCGCGACCGGCTCCCCAAATCAGGGCTCGGCGCTCGCGTAGCGTCCCGGAGGGATTATCACCCACAACCCAGGCGCGGCGAGACTTAGCGACCTGGCGGCTAGAGTCCCGGGGGATCGATCCTCGGCCACGGGGTCGCTGGCAGGCGCAGCGCCTAGGGGCGATGTTGCCGACGCTCCCCCTCCTGCGCCGGGCTGGCTTTGAGGTGCTCTCGACCTGGAGCTGGCCTGGGAAGCGCCGCAGGCTCTGGCAGGTTCGCCAGCCTTAGCGGAGCTGGCAGAGATCTAGGCGATAGGCCGGGGGATGGTAGCAACACCAATCAGCCGTCGATGTTGGGTCCCGTTCAGAATGTAGGTATTCAGCTCCCGGCTGCTCGTGGCGTGAAAACCAGACCGTAGCCGTGTCGCTAAGCAGGGCTTGGGGGCTGTCGGGTAGTACCCCGGGGGCAGTGAATTGGGGTCTGAGGGGCGAACTCGATCTGAGAAGTTTCCCCTACGACCCTGGCTAGCCCAAAGACGGCTCTGAGCCCGCAGCCCGTGGCGCTGGTGGCTGGCCGTGGCCCAGAGGGTATCGAGCGATCGCAAGTCAGTGCAGGGGAGCTGGAAAACCCCGCCCGTCGCCGCCAGCCATTGCCCCGTGGCCTGGTCCGCCCGTCCCATTGACGAGCCGCGAGGAGGCTCCGGATCTGGTGCAGGGCTGGTTCAGCCCCTTGGAGCGATCGCACCACCACCTGACAGACGGGCTCCTGGCGGGGGCAGGGCCTCAGACTGGGAGCTAGGGTCTGGGTCAATACCTGAGCCTGGGGTGGCTGGACGGAGCGCCATCCCCAGAGTCCCAAGGCCATCAGGGTGAACCCCAGGACCCAGAGCCCGCGCGATCGCCTGCTAGCACCTGGCCTGCACCGGCTCCCGACGCTGGCGCACTTCCAGGTAGATGAGCAGGGCGTTAATATCCGCCGGATTGACGCCGCCAATCCGAGCTGCTTGGCCCACCGTGAGCGGGCGCACCTGGCTCAACTTCTCTCGAGACTCCCGAGACAGGGTTTCGATGCTGAGGTAGTCCAAATCGGGGGGCAGGGGCCGCTGGGCTTGGCGAGCGGCCTGGTCAATTTGCACCTGCTGGCGCTGGATATAGCCCGCGTACTTGAGCGCGATCTCGGCCCCCTCCCGCACCACCGGGGTCGCTTGGGGGTCCCCCAGGCCGTAGCGGTCGAGGTCGGCATAGTGGAAGCCCGGCCGCCGCAGCAGTTCCGCCAGCGTGATCGAGCCCTTGATGCGCTGCTGGGTATCAGCAGCGATTTGCTCGCCCAGGGGGTCTTGAGCCTTCAGGCGCGTGGTTTCTAGGCGGGCCTGCTCCTGGGCGATCGCCGCCTGCTTCTGGGTAAAGAGCTGCCAGCGGCGATCATCGATCAGCCCCAACTCCCGCCCCAAAGGCGTCAGCCGCGCATCAGCATTGTCCGAGCGCAGCAACAGGCGATACTCCGAGCGCGAGGTCAACATCCGGTAAGGCTCCCGCAGGTCTTTGGTGCAGAGGTCATCGATCAGGGTCCCGAGGTAACTGTGCTCGCGGGGAAAGACGATCAGGTCCTGACGGCGGGCCCAGCGAGCCGCGTTGATCCCCGCCACGATCCCCTGGGCCGCGGCCTCCTCATAGCCCGTCGTGCCATTGATTTGCCCAGCCGCCAAGAGGCCGGCGATCTTTTTGGTCATCAGCGTCGGGTAACACTGGGTCGCCGGCAAGTAGTCGTATTCCACCGCGTAGGCTGGCCGCAACATCACACACTGCTCCAGGCCGGGCAAGGTTCGCAACAGGGTCAATTGCAGCGTCTCCGGCAGGCCCGTCGAGAAGCCCTGAATGTAGAGTTCTGGAATATCCCGCCCCTCGGGCTCAATGAAGATTTGGTGCGAATCTTTATCCGCAAAGCGCACAATTTTATCTTCAATACTGGGGCAATAGCGGGGCCCCTTCGCATCAATGAAACCGCCATAGACGGGCGACAAGTGGAGATGATCGCGAATCAATTGGTGGGTGGCGGCCGTGGTGCGAGTCAGGTAGCAGTTCATCTGCTCGCGCTCAACCCAGGCCTCCGGGTCGAAGCTGAACCAGCGCAGCTCCGCATCGGGGGGTTGGGGTTCGAGGACCGCGTAGTTCACGGAGCGCTTGTCCACCCGGGCTGGGGTTCCCGTTTTCAGCCGTCCCGTCTCGAAGCCGAGGCGATTCAGGGTTTCCGTCAGCCCCACAGCGGCGAATTCCCCGGCGCGGCCGGCGGGCATGGATTTGTCCCCCACCCAGATTCGCCCGCCGAGAAAGGTTCCCGTGGTCAACACCACCGCCTTCGCCGCAAAGCAAGCGCCGAAGTAAGTGGCGACGCCGCGCACCTCGTCGTTGGGCCCCAGAATCAGATCCGTCACCATGCCTTCCCGGAGGACGAGATGGGGCTGATTTTCCACCAAGCGCTTCATCACCCGGGCATACTCCCGCTTGTCGGTCTGGGCCCGCAAGGCCCAGACGGCGGGGCCGCGAGAGCGATTGAGTACGCGCTTTTGTAGGTAGGTGCGGTCGGCCATTTTGCCAATCTCGCCCCCTAGGGCATCGACTTCGTGGGCCAGTTGGGATTTGGCCGGGCCGCCCACGGCGGGGTTACAGGGCTGCCAAGCGATCTTGTCCAGGTTGAGGGTGAGCATGAGGGTGCGGCAGCCCAGCCGCGCGGCCGCCAGGGCCGCTTCACAGCCCGCATGGCCGGCACCAATGACGATGACTTCAAATTCGTCTTGAAATTCCACGGGGCTCTGGACAGTCATGGCGACCTTGGCAGTGCAGGGAGACTTGGGGTTTGGCCACATTCGGCTCCTGAGGCCCAACCCCTGAGCCCCCATTGTAGCGAGGTCGCGAGGGTGGGGGGCGGGGTTGCGGCCGGCCGCATCATTCCACGAGGTCGAAGATGGAGGTTTGCCGCTCGCGGTCCAGTTCTTGGAGGCGGCGTTGGGTGGCGTAGAATTCCTGAGAATAGTATTGCCACTGGTCGGGATCTTGCTGGGGATCAAGGCGTTGCCACTGGTCGAGGCAATATTGGCGGTGCTTTTCGCAGGTGACGCGCTCGAGGGCGGCGATCGCCGCGCGGATGAGCAAGGGGGCGCGGCGGATGTCCTGCACCTGCTTTTCGTTGAGGTGAAAGAGGTAGGCTACTTCCGCCAGGGTATCGGCCTCTTGGGGATTGGCCTCCTGCAAGTAGGCCACGAGGTCGCGATCGCGCTCCGGCGGGGCCTCGAGAATTTGCTGCCAGAGCAGTCGGTGGGGCGCGAGGCTAAAGAGTAGATCCTTGGCCTCCATCGCCTGCAAGATCGTGCGGCGCGAGGCCGGGGAGTGCAAGTAGATCAGGAGCAAGAGGGCCTCCGCTTGTTCGAGCAAATTGCGCTCGGCGCTGGCCTGGAGCTTGAGGGCGATCGCCTGTTTTTCCTGGGCGATCGTCACCTGGGGCCGCCGCAACTGCCGCTGGAGGGTTTGGCTATAGCTGGGGACGAGGCGTACATCCCCTTGGCTCAGGACTTCGGCACAGTAGCGGATGTAGTAAGTCCGCTTGTTGGCATCGGCCAGTTTGTTGAGCACCTTGACCATGTGCTGGGCCACGGCCTCAAATTGATCGGCCTGTTTGAGATCCTTACCCGCGACGAGCTGTTGAATTTGCCAGTCCAACCACAGGGGCGCCTGAGCCACCGCTTGGCGATAGTGGGTGACGGCCTCGGGGCTAGAGCGGATAAATTCATCCGCATCCTTCCCCCCCGGGAGGTTGAGAATCCGCAACTGCACCTGCCCGGAATACACGAGGGTTTCCAACTCGCCGATGGCTCGCTGGGTGGCCTGAACCCCGGCCCGATCGGCGTCGAAGTTGAACACAATCTGCTTGGATTCGCTGTAGCGGAGCAGTTGCTTCACCTGGGTTTGGCTGAAGGCCGTCCCGAGGGAGGCGACTACGTTTTCAATACCGGCGGCCTGGAGGGCGATCGCGTCAAAGTAGCCCTCAACGACAATGGCCCGGTCTTGCTTGGCGATCGCCCCCTTGGCCCGGTCGAGGGCGTAGAGGGTTTCGCCCTTGTTGAACAGGGGCGTCTCCGGGGAGTTGAGATACTTGGGCTCATCATTGCCCAGGGTGCGCGTGCCAAAGCCGATGGTGCGGCCCTGGAGATCGCAGATCGGGATCGCCAGGCGATCGCGAAAGTAGTCGTAGTACCCCTCCCCCCGCTGGCGTCGCCGGATCAACCCGGCCTGCTCCGCCAGTTGCAGCGGAAAGCCCTTGATCTCAACCAAGTAGCGGTAGAGAGTCTCCCAGCCAGCCGGCGCATAGCCCAGACCAAATTGCTGAATCGTCGCCTCCTTCAGGCGGCGCTGCTCCAGCAGGTAGCGCCGGGCCCCCTCCCCCTGGGGCTGATAGAGAGCGTGTTGAAAAAAGCTAGCCGCAACCGCCAGAATTTCGTACAACTGCTCCCGCAAGGTGAGCTGGCGCTGGAGTTCTTGGCGCTGCTCCGGCTCCAGGGTTTTCACGGGCACTTGGTAGCGGCGGGCGAGGTCCAGGATCACGTCCCCAAACCCCTGCTTCCGCACTTCCATCAGGAACTTAATCGCATTGCCCCCCGCGCCACAGCCAAAGCAGTAGTACATCTGCTTGCTGGGGCTGACGGTGAAGCTCGGTGTTTTTTCATCGTGGAAGGGGCAAAGACCGAGGTGATCCTTGCCCCGCTTGCGGAGCACGACATGCTCAGAAACGATGTCCACGATGTCGAGGCGTTGTTTCACCTCCTCGATCGTGTCAGGGTGTAGGCGGGGATTGTTCATGGGGCGCAGGGGGGCAACAGGGAGGGGCGATCGCGTAGCGTCTCCGCAGGAGAATCGCCAGGCAAAGAACGGAATAGTCCGGGGTGCATCTCCCTCAAGTAGGGCGAAGGGGCCGGGGGATGAGGGTCAACTTGCCTAACTGAGATGCACCCATGGTCTGACAGCGGATTTCCACAGGCAGGCCCTAGGTCTTCCGGTGCCTCATGCCCGCTCAAGGACAAGGGCTCGGGGTACGGGCTAGGTCCCTCACCCGTGAGAGAAACGCTAGAAGCTCTCCTAAAAATTCCGTCTCTCTGTATTATTAAGTCTAGATTTCACGCAGCAAGGGCAACGATGGGTAGAATCTTTGTTTCCGCAGGGCACGGTGGTATCGAATCTGGCGGCATCCCGGACCCAGGGGCTGTCGCTGGCGGTACTACCGAGGCGCAACAAATGATGTTACTGCGGGACTTGATTGTACCCGACCTGCGATCGCGGGGCTATGAAGTCCTCTCCGTGCCCGACACCCTCAGCCTGCGGGATACCATTGCTTGGATCAACGCCCGGACTCGGCGCGGCGATGTCGCCCTAGAAATCCACGCCGACGCCTCCAGCAACCCCAGCGTGCGCGGTGCGACCTGCTTCTATGTAGCCGGCAATGGCGAGCGCAAACGCCACGCGGAGGCCGTCCTCCTCGCCCTGATTCGCCGCCTGCCCCAGTTACCCAGTCGCGGCGCGAAGCCCGATACCGCTACCGGCGTCGGCCGCCTCGCCTTTTGCCGCGATATTGCCATCCCCTCCCTGCTGCTCGAAGTCGGCTTCTTGACCAATCCCGACGACCGCGCCCTGATGATCAACCGTCGCCGCGACATGGCTGCGGGCATCGCTGACGGCCTCGCCGCTTGGAGCCAAGAGGTCTCGGGCAATACCCCCCCAACGCCCACCTACCCCGCCATCGGCCTTCGCATCAACGACCGTGACTACCCCGAGCAAGGCATCCTGATTAATAACAACTCCTTCATCCCCACGGATCTCGTCGATCGCCTCAACATCGACATCACCCAAAACCCCAGCATCCGCCTCGTCCAGTATCGCGGCGTTGTCTACGTGAAGGCAGTGGAATTACGGGATTACAACGTCAGCGTGGGTTGGGACAACAGCACTCGCTCCGTGGTGCTGAAAACCATTTCGGTGATTTGCCCCGGAACGTTTGACCGCATCATGGGCTACGGCAACACGTCGGAAGTGCAGATGATCGTGTTTCTCAAGTCGGTCCATGAGGGAGCCCTCAACGATTTCCCCGATTTACCCAAGCTCTACCGCGAAGAGGCGGCGATCGAGGGGGTCAACTACGACATTGCCTTTGCCCAAATGTGCCTGGAAACCAACTTTCTCCGTTTCGGCGGCGATGTGAAGCCCTCCCAGAATAATTTTGCCAACCTGGGGGCCGTGGGAGGGGGAGCCCAGGGAGCTACCTTCCCCAGTGCTCGCATCGGGGTGCGCGCCCAGGTGCAGCACCTCAAGGCCTATGCCAGCCAAGAGCCCTTGGTTCAGGAATTGGTCGATCCCCGTTTTGACTATGTGCGCCGTGGTATTGCGCCGCTGGTGGAGCAGCTCTCGGGCCGCTGGTCAGCGGATGCGGAGTATGGACAAAAGATTCTGGCGATTCTACGGCGGCTCTACGAGTCGGCCGGGATTCTCTAGCCACCGTCTTGGCCTAGCCCGCAGCCGCCGTCTAGCAACCCTCACAGCTTGGGGAGCAGCTGAGCCTAGGGCTATTCCCCGGAGGTTAGGGGCGATCGCAACTCCTCCCGCAACCGATACAGAAGCGCATCCGGCTCCACCTGGGCTAGGATCTCCTGCATCACTGTACTGGGCCCCAAGGGTCCCCAGCTACAGCCCTGCTCCAGGTAACGCTGCGCTGCCTTGCCGACTACATAGGCCCCATAGCCAGCGGCGCTCCCCTGCGCTAGGGCCGCCGTGGCGTAGGCCGTGAGGAAGCCGGGGCTCTCGAGGGGACTCGCCGCCGCGGCAACGCTCTTACCGAGGCCGACCAGCAGGGCGCTGACCAGTTGGCTCAGCAAGACGCCGCCGGAACTAGCCACGATCTTGCGCCAGAGGCGGCCGGCTTCGTGGCTGGTCATCGGTAGGCCGTAGAGGCGGGCCAGGGCCCGAATTAGGGCCAGGTCGGCGATCGCCCCCCCCAGGACATCCAGCACGGCGACCGGATTCAAGGCCACCACCAAGGCCTTGGAGCGACTGTAGCGGCGCAGCAGCGCCTCGGCTTCAGCCTGGCGCAGTTCCAGCGTCTTCGCCGCCAGTTGGCGCTCAGCCCGGATCGCCTGACTGAGGGCATTGAGGGCCAGGAGCGATCGCCCCTCCCGGTTCAAGATCGTGAGCAAAGCGGACCGCAGCTCATCCAGTTGGGGCGGGGGAGTTTCTTGTTCATAGGTAACGCGACCATCCGGCCACTCGATCCGCACCGGGATCGCCGCCGGAGCCGCCGCCACGCAGACAATTTCCTGAGGCCCTAGGGGAACATCCCGCTGGCCGGCCAAGTGTTGCAGTTGAGCGACGATGGCGGCCCGATCCGGCGGGGGGTAAAGGTCGATCTTGTTAAACACCAGGAGCATCGGTTTACTCTGGTGGCGCAGCTCCCAGAGGGCCTCGTACTCCGTCCGGGTGATGTCCCCCGCGACGACAAACAAGATCAGATCCGCTTGGGCCGCCACCTCCCGAGCCAAGCGCTCCCGACCCTGGCCGTCGATTTCATCCAGCCCGGGGGTATCAACCAGCTCCACCTGAACTTTGCCCCCAGCCGGCTGCCAGCGCACCGAGCGAGGATACGTCGTGACCCCGTGCAGGGGCCCCGTTGGCAGCAACTCTTCCCCGATCAGAGCATTCAGCAAGGCCGATTTGCCCCGACTGACAAGGCCAAAGGCCGCAACGCGAAACAAGCCGCCTTCGAGCTGCTCCAGAGCCCGCTTGAGGTCCTGCAAGTCCCGACGCACAGCCGCCTGAAGCTCGAGGCTCGGGGGCGTGCGGCCGTGGCGGCGGAAGCTGCCATACCAGCTCAGGGCTTGCTGCAAGCTGGCGCGGGCTTTTTGGTAGTGGGCTGCTTGGCAGTCGGCGGTAGTCACGGGCGGGCCGCTCCAGATCCTTTCCTCTTATTCTGCCTTGCGGAGCCCTAGGGCGTGTCAGCCCGAACACAGTTCACCAGCCGCAGGGTTGCAGCGGCGGCATAGTTGCGGAGGGCCGGGGTGTTGGGCATGAACTGGTTGCCGCGCTCATTGACGGGCGAGGCCACGTTGCAATAGCTCGACATCTCCCGGATGAGGTCGTTGGCCCAGTGGGTCGTCGTGTCGGCGAAGTTCGTGGGGGCGTTTTTCGGGGTCAGCGTCGGCGTCTGGCCCCGCTGACGACGGACATACTCAGCGGCCTTCCTCATCACCACCATCAGCTCCGCCCGGGTCACCGCCTGGGCGGGCCGGAAATCCCCCTCCGGATAGCCCGTGACCAGGCCATTGGCTCGCGCCCACTGGATTTTGGGGGCACTCCAGCGGTTCGCGGCGACATCGGGGAAAGGCGCGATCGCCACGCTGGCCGGGGCATTGGGGGAGACATTGGGCACCGTCCCGACCGCATCCAGCACCATCGAGACCAATTGCTCCCGAGTGAGGGATTCTAGGGGTCGGAACGTGCGGTCTTCAAATCCTTTGATGAAGCCCGCATTCACGGCGGCGGTAATTTCATCCCGATAGATATCATTAACGATGTCCTGGAAGGCCGGAGCCGGCGAGGGGCTGGGGGTCGGGGTGGGACTCGGCGCCGGGGTTGGGCTCGGGCTCGGCGCCGGGGTTGGGCTCGGCCCCGGTTGCGGAATCGTGCCCAGATCGCCGTCGTAGGTGAGGTAAATGTGGCCCAGGGTTTGACCCTGGTAGGTGCGTTTGGTGTAGCGCCAGCCGGGTTCGAGCAGGATTTTCACGTAGCTGCCGGTAACGCCATAGGTACGGCCGATGAGTAATTCCGACAGGCGCTGGCCCGTGCCGATGCGGGGGGTCGCCAGCAGTTGCAGGTCATTGCCCCGCTGGCTGACCCGCAGCAGGTAGTCCAGGCCGTAGTCTTGGCCATTGATGCGGACGGAGTAGCCGTTGCTATCAACACTGCGGCGGCAACTGCCGGTAAAGTCAAAGCTCAGGAGCAGCGGGTTGATCACGATGGGATTGCCGCCGCTCTCGCTCCAGCACTGGCGCTGGCCGGGGATTTGTTCGACGATCAGCAGATTGTACTGGTTGCTGCCAAAGGGGGTGGCGATCGCCGCAAAGTTGCTTTGCACCACTTCTTCCTGGCCAAAGATGGAGGCGCGGGCCAAGTTAACCCCCACAACTAGGGAGGCTGCGATGCTCGTTAGGGCCGCAAAGTGCAGCGGTCGTGCCAATCTCATGCCGTATCTCCTCAGGCAAAGTTCTCAAACAGTCTCATCGGGAGGGCGAGGGGGCGACCCGTTAGCACCGGGGCCGCGACTGGGCAAATTGTCTCACGTTTGCCAGCGGGCCGCGCTGAAATTTATAGGGGCCTTGGGTTCCTGCCGTAGGCTTACGTCGTGTTGGCCGTTGACTTTGTTCCATTTCTGTGCATTAAGGGACAATGACGAAGTTTCGGCCAAACTACCCCGGTTCCTTCGTAAAGATTTAGTGAAAATACGGATGCTTTCTAAGTAAATCCCGAAACTAGTGCGTATAATCATTCGTCATATACTGAGTCTTCACTGAACCTTTCAGGGTCGGCGGTCGCTGAACTCCGCCAGAAAGGCGGAGTCAAGACAAGGGCCAAATTGCTAAGCTGAGGCAAGGGAGCATGATCGATTCAAGTTGCGTCATGATACGCGATCGCCAAGCTCCGGCTTGGTTGAACCAGCGGGCCAGACTCGAAGCAAATGTCTCGATGTTGGACTTCACCATCGCCATCTGCACTTACAATGGCGAGGCGCGCCTGCCAGCGGTTCTCCGTTGCCTGCAAGCCTGCTATGACTACCGCTCCCCAGACGGCTGCCCCCCGCCTCGCTGGGGCGTGCTGATCGTGGACAACAATAGTAGCGATCGCACGGCCGCCATCATTGCCCAGTTCCAGGCCGACCCCGACTATCCCGTGCCCCTGCACTATTGCCAGGAGCCCCGCCAAGGTCTCGCCTTTGCACGCCAGCGGGCTATGGAGCGGGCTACGAGTGATTGGGTCGCCTTCGTGGACGACGACAACCTGCTCCAGCCCGATTGGGTCTGGGAAGCCTATCAGTTTGCCCGCACCCATCCTCAAGTAGGGGCCTTTGGCGGCCGCATCCTGCCCGCGTTTGAAACCGCGCCCCCGGCCAACTTTGCCCAGATTGCTTGCTTCCTCTCGATTAATGGGCTGGGCGATCGCCCCCGCACCTCCTTTCTCTACAGCCGCACGAGCCGGATGTTGCCTCCCGGGGCTGGTCTCGTGGTTCGCCGCCAGGCCTGGCTCGCCTGTGTCCCGCGCGAACTCGTGCTCCGGGGCCGGATCGGTTCCTGGCAGTTGGCCAGCGAAGACCTGGAAGCGATCCTGCACATCCAAAATCACGGCTGGGAGATCTGGCACAATGCCGCCATGCAGCTTGATCACCAGATCCCTCCCCAGCGCTTGGAGCGGGCCTACTTGTTGAAAATAGTCCGGGGAGTCGGCCTCGCCCGCCACCGTCTCCGCATGGTGCGCTTACGGCCCTGGCAGCGGCCGTTCTTCGTGGCGCTCCATTTGGTCAATGATTTGCAAAAGGCCCTGCGCTTCTATTACCACCACCACCAGCACCTAGACACGGATACGGCCGCCGCGTGTCACATGGCCTTTCTGCTCAGCAGCATCGTCAGCCCCTTGTTCCTGTGGCGGTCCTTGGCCGGGACGGTCCGCCCCCTCAAGTCTTGCTAGATAAGCCCTCATCCCCCGGCCCCTTCTCCCAAGTAGGGCGAAGGGGAG
>CAYNIP010000004.1:0-78534 GCA_964397305.1 uncultured bacterium | reverse complement strand
TTGCTAGATAAGCCCTCATCCCCCGGCCCCTTCTCCCAAGTAGGGCGAAGGGGAGTCGCCAACGTGAGATGAACCCCAGGAATTTCCGGCATTACAGCCGACGAAAAATCAGCGTTTCACCCCGATCTGGCCTAAGAGGGGTATTCACGCAACCCTGACCAGCTCAGCGGGCCGTCGCCAGGGGGGCATGAATCAGCAGCGACAACTCAGGGCGCGAGAGTCGCCGCCTCGCGATCGAGCAGCAGCGTCACGGGGCCATCGTTTTCGATGCTCACCTGCATCATGGCTCCAAAGCAGCCCGTTTCGACGCGCAGGCCGCTGGCCCGCAGGCGCTCAACAAAGCGATCATACAGAGCCTCCGCTTGGGCCGGGGGAGCGGAACCGCTAAAGG
Source organism: uncultured bacterium (assembly GCA_964397305.1). GTDB lineage: Bacteria > Cyanobacteriota > Cyanobacteriia > Cyanobacteriales > Spirulinaceae > JAAUTY01. The sequence goes on along the minus strand of CAYNIP010000004.1, from coordinate 78,143 downwards.
AGGGTCGCCGGCCCTGGCGACAATCGCCATAGAGGGTGAATTGGCTGACTACCAGCAACTCTCCCCCCAAGTCTTGCACAGACTGCGCCCAGGAGCTGTCCCCTTGGGCGGCGGGAAAGAGGCGCAACTCCAGGCATTTGCGGGCCATCCAGGCCAGTTCGGTCTCGGTGTCGGTGGGGGCGATCGCCACCAAGAGGGTCAGGCCGCGACCAATCACGCCGACAACTTCGCCAGCGACTGTGACTTGGGAAGACCGGACTCGCTGAATTACGACCCGCATTAGTGTCCCGTAAAACCTAGGTACTCTATCACCGCCTCAGTAGACCAGGGTTGATGCTGTGGACGATGTAACGAATCGTTGCCACGACTGAATCCCAGTATCAGCAAGGGTTTTGGGTTGATTCAGCCCAATACTTCTTCTAGGGCTGCAATTCTAACCTGACCTACTTACAGCCCTTTCAGGAATCATGCAAAACGATCTCAAAGTCCCTCTTCCGCTCTGGGAGAGGGATTTAGGGTGAGGGCCCGTCTGAAGCGATTGTTGAACAAGCTGTAACTCCCCTGACAGGCCGTAGGGGCAGGTTTGAACCCTGCCCCTACGGCCTCCAAAGCAATCAAGCCCAGAACTCAGCCCGGCGCTACTTCGTTTCTGAGAACTCAGCATCGATGACATCATCACCGCCATCATCGGCCTCTGAGTCACCGCCCGCGCTACCGGTAGGACCAGCATCAGCACCCGGAGTAGCCCCCGCCGCCCCAGCAACATCCTGATAGACACTGCTGCCAATGCTATAGAGCACCTGCTGCAACTCCGGCAACAAGGTCTGAATCTTGTCGTCGTCCTCGTTCTGCACCGCCGTCCGCAGGTCAGCGATCAGTCCCTCCGCCTTGCTCTTATCCTCAGCTGAGACCTTATCGCCCAGTTCCTTGAGCTGCTTATCCGCTTGGTAAACCAGCGAATCGGCTTGGTTCTTGCGGTCGATCTTTTCGCGGCGCTCTTGGTCGGCTGCCGCATTGGCTTCCGCCTCGTTGACCATGCGCTCGACCTCATCTTGGGGCAGCGTCGAAGCACCCGTAATGCTGATCGACTGCTCCTTACCCGTGCCCTTGTCCTTGGCGGTCACATTGAGGATGCCATTGGCATCAATGTCGAAGGTCACTTCGATCTGCGGCACACCACGAGCTGCCGGGGGAATGCCATCCAAGCGGAAAGTTCCCAAGCTCTTGTTGTCCCGAGACATTTCCCGCTCACCCTGGAGGACGTGAATTTCCACATTGGTTTGGCCATCCACGGCGGTGGAAAAGACCTCGGATTTCTTAGTCGGGATCGTGGTGTTGCGGGGGATGATCTTGGTCATCACGCCGCCCAGGGTTTCGACCCCTAGGGAGAGGGGCGTCACATCCAGCAGCAGGATGTCCTTGACTTCGCCCGCGAGGACGCCGCCCTGGATCGCTGCGCCCACGGCCACCACTTCATCAGGGTTCACGCTCTGGTTCGGTTCCTTGCCCAGGATGCGCTTCACCACCTCTTGCACGGCGGGAATACGGGTTGAGCCGCCCACCAGCACTACTTCATCAATGGCAGCCTTGTCGATCTTGGCGTCGCGGATGGCGTTCTCCACCGGGATGGCGCAGCGGTCGATCAGATCAGCACAGAGGTCCTCGAACTTGCCCCGGGTCAGGGTCATGTCCAGGTGCTTCGGCCCGTCTTGGGTCGCCGTGATGAAGGGCAGGTTAATCTCGGCTTGGGTGACGCTGGAGAGTTCAATCTTCGCCTTTTCCGCTGCTTCTGTCAGGCGTTGCAGGGCTTGCTTATCTTGGCGCAGGTCGATGCCTTCAACTTTCTTGAATTCTTCGGCGAGGGAATCGACGATCTTTTTGTCGAAGTCGTCGCCACCAAGGTGAGTATCACCGGAAGTTGCCAGCACTTCAAAAACGCCATCGCCTACTTCCAGGATCGATACGTCGAACGTACCGCCGCCCAAGTCGAACACCAGGATTGTTTCGTTGCTCTTCTTGTCCAAGCCATAGGCCAGGGAGGCGGCTGTCGGCTCGTTGATGATCCGCAGCACCTCAACGCCCGCGATTTTACCAGCGTCTTTGGTCGCCTGGCGCTGGGAGTCGTTGAAGTAGGCGGGAACGGTGATGACGGCTTGGGTTACGGTTTCGCCCAGGTATTTGCTGGCGTCTTCGATCAGTTTCCGCAGCACTTGAGCAGAAATTTCTTCGGGGGCAAATTGCTTGTTCAGGGCTGGACAGTCTAGCTTGACGTTGCCGTTACCGTCTTGCAATACCTTGTAAGAAACCTCGGTGGTTTCGATGCCGACTTCGTTGTGCTTGCGGCCGATGAAGCGCTTGACCGAGTAGAAGGTGTTTCCTGGGTTCATCACCGCTTGGCGCTTGGCGATCTGGCCGACGAGGCGATCGCCATTCTTGGCGTAGGCAACAACCGACGGAGTGGTACGAAAGCCTTCTGCGTTGGCAATGACGGTGGGCTTACCACCTTCCATTACCGCCACGCAGGAGTTCGTGGTTCCCAAGTCAATCCCAACAACTTTAGCCATATATCTTGCTCCGAACTAGAATCACTACTGCCCCTTCAGCACCTCTCGCCCGCACTGAGCAGGAAAACGGGTCTCACGGTGGCTGGCGTAGCACAATTACCTACACACCATAGTGACGGCCGGCTGGGGCGCTCAGGAAGTGTAGTTTCCCGAACCTAGGGGGGCGGTTCAAAGGGGCTGCCCCCGCTTCGGGGATCTGCCTTGGGCGCCATCACTCCTGAAGCGGGGGTTAAGGCTGGGGAGTTGAACGCGCGCTGGAGCGGGTTGCCGCCCTCTAGGAGCGGCCGGCAATGCGCGTAAAACCCTTGCCAGCAGGGATTTTTGGATGATCGGGCCGGCGTTGCCCTCTAACCGTCGCGGCCGCCGCTGCCCAGGCCTGCTGAAGGCGGTTAGGCGCGATCGCGCCGGGCCGCCGCTTGCTGTTGGCGCTGGTAGGCTGCCTCTTCGCGATCGCGCTGCACCTTCAACTGGCGCACCGTTTCCTGCCCCGTCCCCACCAGCAGGCCGAGCACCGCACCGCCGATCGCGTACTTGCGGTGCATATCTTGATAAATGGGACTGGCATATTGATTGGCCGCCAATTCAGCCACTGCGAGACCGAGGATTGCACCCGCCGCAGCCGTCATCAGGCCACAAAACCCAATCAACTTACGGTTCATCACGCCCTCTCCTAGGAATTTCCCCTCCCTACGGGCCATTGTCGCCCCTGAACGGCGGCGTGGCGATCACCCTTAACCAACCGTAACCCCTGTCCCTTGCGGGCTACTGTTACCCATTCAAGCTTGTCCCTCCTATTTTTGGGACCTGAGAGGGTGAGGGCCGAGATGTTTCGACAGCGGAGCCCTTTAGGACGAGGATTCGCCCTCAACCCAGCGGGGCAAAGCGTCAGGGGTCGGAGTCGGCTCATCGGGGTAGGGCTCGGGCCGCAGCGGGACCTCGGTGAACTGGCCCTCGCCATCATCGTGGCTGGGGAGTTGCTCCGGAGGAGGCGGGGGGGGCGGCTCTAGGGGCTCCCGGTCCTCCGGAGAGCGGCTGCCAAAAACCTGCTCAGCCAAGGTTTTGACCACCGTGTAGAGCACCGGAACCACCAATAAGCTCAGGAAGGTCGCGACGAAGAGACCCCCAAACACCACGGTCCCAATCGAGCGGCGGCTCGCGGCCCCCGCCCCCGAAGCAATAACCAAGGGGAAGAAGCCGACCAAGCTCGAGATAGCCGTCATCAGAATCGGCCGGAAGCGCTGCTCGGCCGCGTAGACCGCTGCGGCTGCAATCTTCATCCCCTCGTCGCGAGACTGGTTCGCAAACTCGACAATCAGAATCGAGTTTTTACTGGCCAAGCCAATCAACATCACCAGACCGACTTGGGCATACACATCCAGGTCAAGACGACGCGCAAAGAGAAACACCAGCGCCCCCAGCATCGCCAGCGGCACCGAGAGCAGAATAATCAGCGGGTCGATGTAGCTTTCGTATTGGGCCGCGAGCACTAGGAAGACAATCACAATCCCGAGGCCAAAGATGATGACCGCCTGACCACCGGCCGTAATCTCCTCCCGGGCCGTGCCGGTCCACTCCCGGCCGACGACCGGCAGGGCGGCCTGCGTGTAGGCTGCTTCCATTGCCTGGAGGGCTTGGCCGGAGCTGTAGCCAGGGGCCGCCTGGCCTTGCAGCTTGATCGAGCGGAAGAGGTTGAAGTGAGAGATCGTCGCCGGACCAGAGATGGGCGTCACCGTCACAACCTCACTGAGGGCTACCATCGTACCATCGCGGGCGCGGACGTAGTACTGCCCCATTTGCTCCGGGCGGGCGCGGTAGTCCTGATCGGCCTGGGCATAGACTCGATAGCTGCGCTGGCCGAGGGTGAAATCATTGACGTAGCGGGAGCCAAGGTAGACGCTGAGGGTGTTGAGGGCATCGCTGAAGCTAACATTCAGGGCCTTGAGGCGATCGCGATTCACATCGATTCGCAACTGCGGCGCATTGGCCGTGAATTGGGTGTAAACGCTACCCCCCAGGGCTGGATCTTGGTTGGCCGCACCGATGATTTCGCCAGCATTGCCCAAAAAGTCTGCCATGCTCAACTGGCCGCCGCTGCGGTCTTGGAGCTGGAACTCAAAACCGCTAAATGTACTCAACCCCGAGACGGCCGGGGCATTAAAAGCGGCCACCCGTGCCGCTTGGATGCCTTGGAACTGGCGATTGAGGTCGGCAAGCACCGCACCAATGCTCTGATCACGCCGAGGTCGCTCGTCCCAAGGTTTCAGGGTGGCAAAGAAGAGTCCACGACTGGAACCGCTGCCATCAAATCCAGACCCCCGCACCATAAACGTGTTGGACACATTCGGATTGGCTAGAATGATCGCCTCAGCCTCGGCCATAGCCGCATCAGTGTAGTCGAGGGAGACGCCATCTGGAGCCTGCACCAAGCCGAGGAAATAACCCTGGTCTTCTTCCGGGACAAAGCCCGTGGGCACGACTTGATACATCCACGCCGTCAGCACCAAGGCTCCCGCAAACCCGGCCATCACCACCCAGCGCCAGCGTACCAAGCCGCTCACCCAATCCCGGTAGGTGGCGATCGCCCCCGCCAGTCCCTGGTTAAAACCCGCGAACAGTCCCCCCAGGAGTCCGCCAGCTCGATCCTGCTGCGGTTTGAGCAAGATCGCGGCCATGCTGGGGGAAAAGGTGAGGGCGTTGAAGGTGGAGACCAGGACCGTGAAGGCAATCGTGAGGGCAAATTGCTGGTAGATTTTCCCCGTAGTGCCCGGGAAGAAGGCGACGGGGATAAACACCGCCATCAGCACTAGAGAAGTCGAAACGACCGCTCCGGCCAGCTCGTCCATGCTCTCAAGGGCAGCTCGGCGGGGGCGCTGTCCGGCCTCCATCTTGGCGGCGATCGCCTCAACGATCACAATCGCATCATCCACAACCAACCCACTGGCAAGAATGCAGCCAAACAGCGTGAGGGTATTGATCGAAAAACCGGCGATGAGCAGGAAGGCCATGGCGCCGATCAGGGCTACGGGGATCGCGATCGCCGGGATCACCGTCGTGCGCCAGTCTTGCAGGAAAAGGTAGAGAATGAGGATCACGAGCGCGATCGCCTGGGCCAGCGTCACCACCACCTCCCAGAGCGAGACCTTCACGAAGTCGGAGGTATCGAACACAATCGCCGCCGTCAGGCCGGGCGGAAAAGACTGCTCAAGGTCTGCCACCGTCTGACGCACCGCCGTAGACACATCCAGGGCATTGCTACCCGGAAGCTGGCTAATGCCAAGGCCAACCGCCACCCGTTCATTGGCCGTCACTCGCGCAGCATAGGTCTGAGCCCCCAGCTCAACACGGCCCACATCTCGCAGGCGCACCAGCTCACCGCCATCCCCCACTTTCAGCACAAGGCCAGCGAATTCCTCCGCCGCCGCCAAGCGGCCTTGCACCCGGACCGTAAACTCATAGGGCTGAGCCGGCGGAGCTGGCTGGCTGCCGATCGCCCCCACCCCCACCTGGATATTCTGCTCACTAATGGCATTGGTTACATCCAAAGCCGTGAGACCGACCCCCGCGAGAGCACTGGGATCAAGCCAGACCCGCATCGCGTATTTCCCAGCCCCATAGAGCGTGACATCCCCAACCCCTGGCACGCGCTTGATCGCGTCAGTGACAAAGAGATCAACGTAGTTAGTCAAAAACTGGTCATCATACTCGCCGTTTTCTGAGGAAAAGCTGTAGACCAGCAAAATAGCCGAGGAGGAAGCATTGACCCGGAGGCCGGTTTGGCGCACTGGTGCAGGCAACAGCGGCTCAGCCGCCGCCACTTTATTTTGCACATCCACCTGGGCAATGTCCTTGTCGCGGCCAGGCCCGAAGATGACCTGGATACTACTGCTACCACTACTGCTATTGGAACTCATGTAGCTCATGCCTTCGAGCCCGTTGAGTTCTTGCTCAATGATGCTAGTCACCGTCGTTTCAACCGTTTCAGCATCTGCTCCTGCATAGCTGGCGTTGACGTTGATCTGGGTCGGGGCGAGTTGCGGCAGTTGCTCAATTGGCAACAGAGGAATAGCAATACCGCCAACCAGCAAGATTAGGAGCGTGCAAACCGTGGTCAGCACAGGGCGCTTGATAAAAGAGTCGGCGATCGAAAAAATCATGGGTCAATGACGAGGACTGAGATCAGCGCAGAGGACGTAAATCATTCCGGCAAGATCGTGGTGTTAGAGGTAGATTCCTCTGGCGCCACGGGCGCGCCATCCCGTAACTTGAGAATATTGCTGACGGCAATCTGCTCACGGGCCGTAACCCCGCTGAGCACGGGGTAGCTATCCCCTTGCACTGGGCCGATGGTCACAGCCTGCTGGCGCAGGGCAAACTCAGCTGGCAGCTCCGGATTCGTGTTGCGCTCGACCACAAAGACAAATTCTTTGCCGGCCACCCGGGACACGGCAATCGTGGGGATCAGCAGGCCAGTCTGCCGGGACCAGATGACCCGGGCGCGGACGAATTGGCCGTCGCGCAAGTTGCCATTGTTGCGGATGCTCGCTTTGGCCAAGATAGTCTGGGCGATCGCGTTAACTTCCGGCGAAACAAAGCTAATTTGACCCGTCCCTAGGGTTTCCTGGCTGGCTTCGTCTAAGAGTTCGACAGCGAGGCCAACCCGCAAGTCAGGAGCGCGAGCCACGGGAATGGCGAGATTGAGTTCAAAGAAATCATCTTGAACAAGGTTGGTGAGCACCGCACCAGCACTCACGTAGTCACCAGCCCTGACGGCAAGGTTGCCAATGCGGCCGGCGAAGGGGGCCGTGACGCGGGTGAAGCGGAAGGTTTCACTCGTCGCTGCAAGTTCAGCCTGGGCCCGAGCCACCGTAGCACGGTTGCCCTCAAGCCCCGCAAGAGCAGCCGCCAACTGTTCGCGGGCGATGGTGACGTTGGCTTCGGCAGCTCGGAGGGCCGATTGCGCGGCGTTCACCGCTTCGGTGGCGGCGGTGCGGGTAGCGATCGCCGAGTCGCGGCTGGTCTGCTGCACATCCAATTGCTGCTGGGACTGGACCCCTTCACTGACGAGGAAAGAGACGCGCTTCAACTCTTCGTTCTGCAACGCCAAGTTCGCCTGGGTGTTGGCCAATTCAGCCTCCTGGCGCTTCAGGGCTGCCCGGGCGTTGTCGCGGTTCGCTTCCGCCGCCTGCAATTGGGCGCGGGCTGTGCGTACCGCCGCCTCAGCTCCCACCTCCGAGGCTTTCTGAGCATTGACGCTGGCAGTTGAGGCCTGGACCTGGGCCAAGGTTTGGTCGGGGTTGATTTGCAGGAGTAGTTGGCCCGGCTCGACGCGATCGCCATCGCCCACCCCCAGGCCCACGATACGCCCCGCAATTTCCGAGCGCACGGTCGCCCGCTGTTTGGCTCGCAGCGTCGCCACAAATTCCGAACTATCTTTAATCTCCGCCGGAGCCAGCGTGACGACTTGGACAGGAAGGGCCGGCATCCTACTAGAACCGACTGGCTCTCTAGCACAGGCTGCCAGCAAAATCACACCGCTGATCAGGCTAAGCCAGCGCGGTGAACAGGAGAAACGGGCTAGATTCAGCATCGTTTTCAGCACCGCTAGGGCGGGAGGGAAGTGACTACAACACGATCAGACGAGTTTTACACTTCTAAGTCAAAAAGCTTCCCCATGATTCAACCATAGTCAGGTCCTGAAACCAGGCTGCTTAACCGTTTCGTAATAATCGCCTGAGGAACCCCACCACGGGATGCGTCTCAGATCCGCCGCTGCCCCTTGACTGTCAAGCAAGGCCAGGTACGGGCTGAGTTCCCAGACGTTAGCCGCGACCCTACCGAGCTGTCTGAGCTTGGTAGCGGCGCTTGAACTCTTGCTGCTGCTGCTGGTGGTCCACAATGGGGGTCGGATAGTGGCAGGCTTTGCGATCGCTGACAGTAATAGTATTAGCCAATAGATCCTCTGTCTCCAGCGATCGCAACTCCGGCAACCACTGGCGAATATAGTCCCCCTCCGGGTCATACTTGCGAGCCTGACTAGCCGGGTTAAAAATTCGCAGGGGTTTGGGGTCCATGCCACTCGAGGCGCTCCACTGCCAGCCGCCGTTGTTGGCTGCGAGGTCGCCATCGACCAAGTGCTGCATAAAATAGTGCTCGCCCCGCTGCCAGTTGAGGATGAGATCCTTGGTCAAAAAGCTGGCAACGATCATGCGACAGCGGTTGTGCATCCAGCCCGTTTCATTTAACTGGCGCATGGCCGCATCCACGATCGGATAACCCGTCTGGCCCGCGCACCAGGCCTGAAAGCGGGCTTCATCCTCCTCCCAGGGAAAATTCTGAAAGGGCTCCCGATAAGCCCCCTCGGCCAGTTCCGGAAAGGCGTAGAGGGCGTGTTGGTAAAACTCCCGCCAGGCCAGCTCCTGCTGCCAGGTTTCGATGGCGCGGCGCTCCTCGTCACTGCGGGCTTGGTCGTAGCAATCCTGGGCTGCGTGCCAGACCGTGCGGAGGCTGAGGACGCCAAACTTGAGGGCGGCGCTGAGCTGAGATGTGCCATCGAGGCCGGGGAAATTGCGCTGCTCCTGGTAACTCGCGATCGCCCTCGCGCAGAAGCTCGCCAAGCGCGCCTGAGCGGCCCCCTCGCCCGGCTCCACCGGGAATCCCCTGGTCCAAGTAACCCCTAGCTCCTTCAGGCTTGGCAGAGGGATAGTTCCGGCCGCCCGGGCCTGGTCCTCCTCCGCAGCCGTGAGCCCTGTCAGGCCGGTCAGGTCCGGGGCGGGGGCCTCCTTGGGTTGGGCGCGCCAGTTTTTCCAAAAAGGGGTGTAGACCCGGTAGGGTTCGCCGCTGCCCGTGAGCACGAGGCCGGGGGCGTGGAGGAGCTGCTCCCAGCTCGTGATGACTGCGATCCCAGCCGTCTGCAAGGCCCCTTGCACTTGGGCATCGCGATCGCGACTGTAGGGCTCCACATCCAGATCCCAATGAACGGCCTGGGCCTGGAGGGCTTGGGCCAAGCGGGGCAGGGCGCGGACCGGGCGATCGCGCAGGCAGAGCAGAGTGCTCCCCGCTTGCTGGTAGCGGGCCTGGAGGGCGGCTAAGCAGCCGTGGAGGTAAGCCAGCCGGGCGGGGGCGAGGTCATCGGCCTCGAGCAGGTCCGGGTCGAAACAAAAGACGCCGACCAGCTTGGCGCTCTGCTGGCGCGCTTGGGTGAGGCCGAGGTGGTCACGGAGGCGGAGATCCCGACGATGCCAGAAGAGGATCAGATCGGACATAGGGGTGAGCAGGGAGTTGAGAGTCGTAGCTACTTTTCAACCTTAGAGTACGCTGGCAAAGTCGGTGGCAATGCTGGTGCTTGATGCTCTGGTTGTTGGGCTTGAGTCCTCTGGGGGAGCGCTGAAGCGCAACTACGAAACGGGACTGCGCTACGGGACTGCGCTTAAGGATTCCTCAAGCTCGGCCCCGGAGACTACACCTGACCTCGCAGGGCCTTGAGCTCCTGCCGGGTGGGGGGCGGATCGTAGCCGAGGGCGAAGGCTTTGTGGCTGTCTAGGGTTAGGTCCGCAGGCCGAGGGGCGGGCATGGGTACGTCCCGTTGGCGGCAGGGCTGGAGGGTGGCCGTGGGCAGGTCGAGGACTTCGGCCATGAGCAGGCCGAACTCGTAGCGCGATCGCCGCTCCCGGCCCCCGAGATGCAGCAGGCCCGTCGCCTTTTCCAAGGCCAACAGCAAGCCTTGGGTCGCCGTCGCGGCGCTGATCGGCATCCGGTACTCATCGGTGAATAGGCGCAGCGGTTGACCCGCGCGCAGGCTGCGCCCGAACCCCTGAAGGAAACTCTCGGCTTGGGGTGCGGCCGGCCCAAACATCAGGGGCATTCGACAAACGGCCGTAGGGGGATAGGCTGCGAGCATCGCCTGCTCGGCCAGCACCTTATGCTCCCCGTAGCGGCTGAGGGGGCAGACGGGCGAGGCCTCGTTGTAGGGGGGGTGGCAGCCGTCAAAGACCAGATCGGTGGAGGTAAAAGCGCAGGGAATCTGGTGCTCGGCCGCGAGTTCGGCAAGCCAGCGAGAGCCCTGGACGTTGATGCGGTAGGAGTCCTCGGGGTGGGTTTGGCAATAATTGGGCTTGGAGAGGGCGGCGAGGTGCAGCACGGCCGCGGGCCGCAGGTCCGCGAAGAGGGTTTTGAGGGCGGTGCGATCGCCCAGATCCACCTTCACCCAGTCCACCCCGGGCAGCGTGGCCCGGTGCTGCCAGTAGGTGCCACAGACCCGCCACGTGGCCCGAGTCAACTGGCAGGCCTGCCAGCCCAGGAAGCCACTGGCCCCGGTGATCAGCAGCGTTTTCATGGCAGGGGGAGGCCTTGAATAGCCCGATCCAGCAGCTCCAGCGGGTGCAAGACGGGCAAGGCCTGACCCTGGGCCTGGAGATGTTTCTGGATTTGCAGCGAGCAGCCTGGGTTGGGGGAGGCGATCAGGTGCGCGCCCGTGTTGACCAAGTTGGTCGCCTTCTGTTGGCCCAATTCATCCGCCACTGCTGGTTGCAGCAGGTTATAGACTCCGGCGCTGCCGCAGCAGAGGGCCGCATCCAGAGGTTCCCGGATCACGACTCCGGGAATCTGGCTCAGCAACTGGCGAGGTGGCAGGCTGATTTTCTGGCCGTGGAGCAGGTGGCAGGCATCGTGGTAGACCAAGGGCAGTGCGTCGGCGGTCAGGGGGTGGAGGGGGGCGGTGAGGCCGACCTCGGCGAGAAATTCGTGTACGTCGCGCACCTTGGCGACAAAGGCCTTTGCCTTGGGGGCATAGATGGGGTCGTCCTTGAGGATGTGGGCGTATTCCTTGAGGGTGTGGCCGCAGCCAGCGGCGTTGATGATGATATAGTCCACGCCCGTGGGGGCAAAGGCATCGATCATTTGGCGGGCAAGGGCCTGGGCCTGGGCGCTCTGGCCCTGGTGAGCGGGCAGGGCGGCGCAACAGCCTTGGGACTTGGGGATCACCACCTCGCAGCCGTTGGCCGTGAGCACCCGTGCCGTGGCCTCGTTCACGGGGACGAAGAAGAGGCGCTGGACGCAGCCGAGGATCATCCCGACGCGATAACGGCGATCGCCCTGGGCCGGAATTTCCTGGGGCAGGTCATGGCGCCAGGCCTGGCGCAGGTTGAGCCGGGGCAGAATGGCCTCCATGGCAGCGAGGCGCGGTGCGAGCCAGCCGAGCCAGCCCGTGGCCCGGACCAGGGCCTGGAGGCCGGTGACTTGGTAGAGCCAGAGCAGGGGCAGGAAGAGGCGCAGGCGTGCTGGGTAGGGAAAGAGGTTGAAGATCAGGGCGCGAAAAAGGCGGTCGAGGAGGCCGCGCGGCTGGTTGCGCTCGACTTGGGGACGGGTGGCGGCGATCAGTTGGTCGTATTGCACGCCGGAGGGGCAGGTGCTGACGCAGGCGAGGCAACCCAGGCAGGTATCAAAGTGCTGGGCGGTGGTGGCGTCTAGATTGGCGTCGCCTTTGTTGATCGCATCCATCAGGTAGATGCGACCCCGGGGGGAGTCGGTTTCCTTGCCGATCACGCGGTAGCTGGGGCAGGTGGCGAGGCAGAAGCCGCAGTGAACGCAGGTGTCAATGAGCTTAGGATCGGGGGGATCGTGGGGGTCAAAGCCTTGCACGGCTTGCCACTCTTGGTTGAGGCGATCGCGTAGATCCCAGTCCGTGGCTGTCACTGAATCGAGGGAGTCGGAGGTGGGCATGGCGTCCAAGACAGAGGGGTTGAGTGCGGCTGCTAAGACTCCATTATCTAACCTGAAGCCCTGGCTGAGTATCGTTCTCAGGTGGGAACACCGCCGCGAGCCTGGCCGGGCGACAGTACGGGGGAAGTTCTGAGCTATCCTAGGGGGCAGCTTGTCCCCTTCATTGAAGTGGCCCGGTCAATTCTGGCGCGCTTTGAGCCCGACGCAATGGAAATTCTCTGTACCCGTCCAACGTGTCCCCAGCCCCGCAACCACTGCCCTGATTTTGACGATCCCCAAACGCTGACGACGGCTCAGCAGAAGTATTGCACCACCTGCGGAATGCCCTTGATCTTGGGCGGGCGCTACCTGCCGATTAAGCTGCTGGGCCAGGGGGGCTTTGGGGCGGCCTATCTGGCGCGCGATCGCTACACAACTTCCCAGCGCCTCTGTGTCGTCAAGCAATTTAAGCCCAGCGGTGATCTCAGCCCCCAGCAGTTGAAAATTGCCCGCGAACTCTTTGAGCGAGAGGCTTCTGTCCTCGAGGAGTTGGGGAATGAGCACCGACAAATCCCCGATTCCTACGCCTTTTTCCCCCTGGTTGTCCCTGGGTTGCAGCCGAATACCGAGGAGCAACTCTTTTACCTGGTGCAAGAGTATGTAGATGGCGAAGACCTCGAGCGGGAGCAGGCCCACAAAGGGGTATATAGCGAGCAGGAGGTGCTGCACATCTTGGGCGAGATCCTCTCGATCCTCGACTTTGTGCATTCGCGCAACTCGATCCATCGGGACATCAAGCCCTCGAATATCATGCGGGCTAAGAGTGGCCGCATCTATCTGCTGGACTTTGGGGCCGTGAAGCAGGTGGCCAGTGGGGCGGCCCCGTCTACGACTTCGGGACGCTCGACGGGCATCTATTCCATGGGCTTTGCGCCGCCGGAACAGATGCAGGGGGCGGAGGTGTACCCCTCAACCGATCTCTATGCCCTGGCGGCGACCTGCTTGATCCTGCTTACGGGCAAGGCTTCAGAAGAACTCTACGATGCTTACCACAACCGTTGGGAGTGGCGCAGTCATGCTCCCCAGGTGAGTGATCGCCTAGCAGCGGTGTTGGATAAGATGCTGCAACCGACGCCGCGCGATCGCCTCCAATCAGCCCGGGCCGTCCTCCAGGCCCTGACGGCTAAACCGGCTGCACGCGCCTCGACCCCAACCCAGCCCCAGCCCAGTCCTGTGCCAGCGACCGGCCAGCCTCGCCCCGCTAAGCGCGCGCCGGCGGCGGCTCCGGCTCCGAGCCCGCCGGCCAAGGCGGCCCCGGCGAGCCCCCCCTTTTCTCTGCTGGAGTTCCTCAGTAGTGCGGCCTTCACGGGCTTTGAGGGCCTGCTGCTCTATGTCAGCTTTGCGAGTCTGCTGCCCCCCCCGATCGCCTGGGGGCTGCTGGGGGCCAGTTTGGGGGGCGTGATCTATGCCCAGTACCGCCGCTTGATTGAGAAGTATGATTTTCTCATCCTGGGACTGATCACCCTGGCGATCGCCACAGTTCTCGCAACGTTCTTTGGCCCGCCCCTGGGCTTGGAAGGCGGCTTTGTCGCGATCGCGATCACTTTCCTGATCTTGGCCGTGCTCGTGGCGGCGGTCACGGTGCTGGTGGGGATCATCTTTCGGCTGATCTACCAGCTCTTGCGGGCCTTGCTCTAACCCTATTTCGAGCGGTGCAGCCGTTTGTTAGTCTGGAGACAGCAATCCCACGGTTCTAGCGGCTATGTCGAAACCCAGCGAAACCTCTGCCCTTCTGCTCGCGTTGGTGATTACAGGGGCCATCGTAGCCGGTGGCGGCTGGTGGCTCGCCCAGTCTGGCCTCTTGGGGGGGTCGGAGGAGCCGAGCGCAACGACGCCGGGAACAACGGCGGGGGCTCCCAACGCTGGCTCGGCCTCGGGCGCTCGCCTCAGTAGCGGGGAGCAGATCCTGGTCCCGAACCCGACGGCGGCGAAGCAGGCCGGGGCGGCGGCGATGGCGGCGGGCAACTATGCCGAAGCCGTGAGCCAGTTCGAGGCCTCCCTCCAGGCCCAGCGCAATGATCCGGAAGCCCTGATTTACCTGAATAATGCCCGCATTGGCTCCGGCCCAGCTCATGGGATTGCGGTGGCGACGCCCCTGGGTAACAACCTCGGCGCGGCGGCGGAACTGTTGCGCGGGGTCGCCCAGGCCCAAGCTGCGCTCAATCAAGCCGGAGGCCTCAACGGCAGGCCCCTGAAGGTGATCATTGCCGATGATGCCAATCAACCGGCGACCGCCGCCAGTCTTGCGGAGCAATTGGCGGCCAAATCGGAGGTGCTCGCGGTGGTCGGTCATTTTTCCAGTGATAGCAGCTTGGCGGCGGGGGAAGTCTATCAGCAGCAGGGCCTGCCCATGATCTCGCCGACCAGTACCTCGGTAGACCTCACCAGTAAGGGAAACTTCCTCTTCCGCACAGTTCCCAGTGATCGCTTCACGGCCAGCGCCCTCGCTCGCTATGTCTTGGAGACCTTGCAGTTAACCAAAGCGGCGGTCTTTTTCAATGCCAACAGTAACTACAGCAACTCGCTGAAGGATGCCTTTACGACCGATCTGTTTAGCCAGGGCGGCGAAGTTGTGGGGGAGTTTAATCTTGTAGACGCGGGTTTTAACGCCAGCACGGCTTTCCAACAGGCTCGCGATCGCGGTGCAGAGGTGCTGGTGCTGCTGCCCAATTCCGACGTGCTGGAGACGGCCCTGCAAGTGGCCCAGGCCAATGGCAACGCGCTGCCGATCGTGACCGGCGACAGTGCTTACAGCGCGAAAACGCTGGAAATGGGCCGCGAGGCGATGGTCGGGGCCGTTTTCGCGATTCCCTGGCATAGCTTGGCCCATGCCGGGGCGGCCTTTCCCCCAGCGGCCCAGCAACTCTGGGGCGGTGAGGTGAACTGGCGCACGGTGATGGCCTATGATGCCACGCAGGCCCTGGCGGTGGCGATCGCCCGCAATCCCAGCCGCCAAGGGGTGCAACAGGCCCTGGCCGACAGCGGCTTTAGCGCTCCGGGGGCCACCAGTGAGGTGCGGTTTTTGCCCTCGGGCGATCGCAATCAGGCGGTGCAGTTGGTGACGGTGCAGGCGGGCGATCGCACCAATTTCGGCTTCGAGTTTGTGCCGATTCCTTAACGGCCTGGCTGCCAAGCTCCAGTTTGAGTTTGGGAATTCCCGCCGCGATGCTGTAGCCAGTTCAGCGATAACGAGTTTTACGAGCTTGATCGTTTCACCCTCCCCCCCTTCCCTAACCATGTCCCAAAAAAACGAAACCTTACCCCTCGTGCTCGCGCTCCTCGTCACCTTAGGGGTTCTCGGCGGCGGCGCTTGGTGGCTCCAGAGTAGTGGAATGCTGGCCGGTCTGCTCGGCGGTGGCTCAGGAGGCAGCCCCCCTCCCGCGAAGGACGCGACGACGCCCACGACCTCTGGGAGTGGGGACACCGCCGCGAGCTTCCCCTTGCCGAGCAATGTAGCGCCGGGCACGACGATCCGCATTGATGGCTCTACGAGCATGGCCCAGATCAATGTTGCTCTGAAGAATCAATTTGAGCAGCAATTTAGCGGTGCGAGCGTGATCACCCAGGCCCAGGGCAGCAACACGGGTTTGCAGCGTCTGGCGGCCGGTGAAATTGATCTGGCGGCGACCTCCCGGCCCGTGACTCAAGCGGAGGAGGGGCAAGGATTGCGGGCGGTGATGGTGACGGCTGACGCCTTGGCCGTCATTATCGGTGTGAATAATCCCTTCAGTGGCACCCTCAGCCGGGACCAAGTGCGCGATATTTTTACCGGCCGGATCACCAACTGGCAGGAGGTCGGGGGGCCCAACGCGACGATCCGGGTGTTGAATCGACCCCCGGCGAGCGGAACCCACACGGCTTTTCAGGACATTGCGCTCCAGGGTCAGCCCTTTGGCACGACGCCGAATATCACCACCATGCCCCGCGATGAGACGACGGGCATGATTCAGCAACTGGGGTCGGATGGGATTGGCTACGCGACCTATGCTCAGGTGGCGACCCAGAGCTTGGCGCGAGCGCTCCCCATTGATGGCATCAACCCCCAGGCCCCCAACTACCCCCTCCAGCGTCTCTTGTTCTATGCCTACCAGGAGCCTGCCAATGAAGCCGTGCAGGCCTTTCTCGGCTTTGCCGCGTCGCCCCTAGGGAAGCAGATTATGGACAGTAACCGCTAGGGCCCCGTCAACCCCAGGACTCAGCCTGGGTCGTTCAGGGCTTCAGCGCCCCAGCACCGCTGACGAACCTACGGGCCTGGATGCGAGGGGGGCGATCCCCTCGGGAGGAGTCGTCATCGGCGGCAACCTCGTCTATAGTTGTGGCATTACTGCCATCATTGGCTTGATCGTCTTCCCCCAGTTCCCTGACTATGAAACTTCGTTCCACGGTTGCCCTCTCCTTTCTCCTGCTGGTTGTGATGGGTAGTGCTGGAGCCGCGAGCGCTGTCTGGAGCTATGCCCTCGGTCGCGAAGCCCTCAAGAGCGTGACCCAGCCCGATACCAGCCGCCGCCTGGGCAACCCCTCCGGGTCCGGGGCGGGTGGTTCCGGGGAGGAGATGGCGATGCTGCTGTCGGAGGAGGACATTCTCCAACAAGTCAATGACATCATCAACGGCAAAGTGCCCGCTGGAACCGAAGGTGAAGCGGTGCAAGCGGCGGCCGATGCTGCCGCTCCGGAGCCGACGGCAACCCCCTTGGCAAGCGTGAATGACCGCCTGCCGATTCAGGGACGGGATGGCGATGTCACTCTGGAAGTGTTTGAGGCGGCCCAGGTTGAGGGTTCTCTGGTGCTGAGCGTGAATCTCAGCAACTCTGGGGAAGCGGATGTCCGCTTCCTCTACAGTTTCCTGGCGGTTACGGACGACAAGGGACGGGCCCTGAGCGCGATCGCCGACGGCTTGCCCGGGGAGCTGCCCCCTAATGGCGAGACTTTTCAGGGCACGATCAAGATTCCCCTCGCCTTGATTGAAGATGCCCAGACCCTTTCCCTGTCGCTGACCGACTATCCCGACCAACGTTTGAAGCTGAGTGTGGTGGATATTCCCGTTGTGCAGTAGATGCCGAGCTGAGGCGGGTCGCCAGCGGTGGGCGATCGCCCCGACCCGCCCGTGACCCCTCCCCCCATGACCGCTGCCCTGCTTGCCCAGGTTGCTGAAACTGCCGCCCCCCTGTCCCTGCGCGAGGTCGGACTGCGCTTGGTGGCCGTGCTGCTCCTGATCGCGATCAATGCCTTCTTTGTCACGGCCGAGTTTGCGATGGTGTCGGTGCGCCGCTCCCGCATCAGCCAACTGGTCGAAGCGGGGGATCGGCCGGCTCGGGCGGTGCAATCCCTCCAACGCAGCATGGAGCGC
This sequence comes from uncultured bacterium, assembly GCA_964397305.1. Taxonomy (GTDB): domain Bacteria; phylum Cyanobacteriota; class Cyanobacteriia; order Cyanobacteriales; family Spirulinaceae; genus JAAUTY01. The sequence continues at coordinate 60,476 of CAYNIP010000004.1, read as the reverse complement.
CTGCTTTCGACCACTCAGATTGGCATCACCCTCTCGAGCCTCGCCCTGGGCTGGATTGGGGAAACCACGGTGGCTGCTCCGATCCGCGCGGGCCTGGCGGGCCTGGCCCTACCGCCTCGCCTGGAACAGCTGGCGGCCCACTCCCTGGCGGTTCCGCTGGCGTTTTTGGCGATCGCCTACCTCCAGATCGTCCTGGGAGAACTCTGCCCCAAGTCCTTGGCCCTCCTCTATTCAGAACAACTGGCGCGGCGGCTGGGGCCGCCGAGCTTGGCGATCGCCCGCTGCTTCAATCCCTTCATCTGGGTGCTCAACCAATCGACCCACTGGCTGCTGCGCCTTGTCGGCGTCGAGTTTGTCGGTAGTGCCTGGTACAACCGGGTGACACCGGAGGAGCTGCAACTGATCGTCGCGACGGAGGGCGAATCCACCGGCCTCGAGGCCGAGGAGCGAGAGCTGCTCAAGAATGTCTTTGAGTTCGGTGAAGTCCTGGCCGAAGAGGTGATGGTTCCCCGCACGAGCCTCCATGCCCTCCCCGCCCAGGCCGGCTTTCGTGAACTGCTGACGGCGATGGTGGAGACCGGCCACTCCCGCTATCCGGTCACGGGCGACTCCCTGGATGACATTGTGGGGATTATTGACTTTAAGGATTTGGCCTTGCCCCTAGCTCAGGGCCGCTTGCAGCCCGACACGCTCCTGCGACCCTGGTTTAGGCCGGCTCGCTTCGTCACGGAAGTGACCCCCCTCAGCGAGTTGCTGCCCCTGATGCAGCGATCGCAGCAGGAAATGGCGATCATCGTCGATGAATTTGGCGGCACGGCTGGCCTGGTTACGCTCAAGGATCTGATCGCCGAAATTATTGGGGATACCCCCGAGGCGGATTCGTCGGAAGAAGTGACCTTCCAGGTCCTGGATGACCAAACCTTTTTGGTGCAGGCCCAGATGGACACTGAAGAAGTGAACGAACTCATGGATCTAGACCTGCCCCTGACCGATGAATATCAGACCCTGGGCGGTTTTCTCCTCTGGCAGTTCCAGAAAATTCCCGTCCAGGGTGAAACCCTCTCCTATGGCAATCTGGATCTCACCGTGGTGGCCGCCGAGGGGCCGCGTCTGCAAAAAATCCGTATCTATCGCCGCGAATCTGGAACCGTTACGCTCTCGGCCCCGGAGCCTGAAGGGCCCCAGGACGCGGAATTTCCAGACGCTGAGCAGGACGAGCACCGCACTGAACCGGGAACCTCGAAGGCTGATCTGGAGTTTTAGCCCTCCTCTAGGGCTACCTGTAGTAAAATTAGGGTTTGTCATTTGAAGATTTGGAGACGCGGTCGTGGCAGTTCCCAAGAAGAAAACCTCCAACGCGCGGCGCGATCGCCGTCGTGCCCACTGGAATCGTAAAGCAGCCCTTGCCGCCCAAAAGGCCCTCTCTCAGGGCAAGTCGGTGCTGACCGAGCGATCCAATAGCTTTGTCTATGAGGTTGAGGACGACGAGGACGAGGACGACGACGAGTAATTCTTGCCGTTGGGCCCTCGGGGTCAGTCAGCCCGGAGAGCTTACTGGGAGAGGTGCGGTGGCCTCTCTCCCAGTTCATTCTGGCCTCCTCAGGGCGCGCTAAGCTGAACAAGATACCCTTAAGCGCAGGATGGAGGCCCTCAGAAGCCGATGGGCGGTAAATATTTCCAAGAGCCAGGTCCGGAGCTGGGCGATCGCGTGCCCCCGGGCCAACGTTTGGCCAAAAACTTTCCCGTTTTTACCTACGGCACGACCCCCGAGATTGCGCCCCAAGACTGGAAACTGCGAGTGTGGGGGCTGGCCAAGCGCCAGAGCTTGACCTGGGAGCAGTTGCTAGCCCTGCCCCAGCACGACTTTACCAGCGACTTTCACTGTGTCACCCACTGGTCGAAGCTGGATGTGAAGTGGCGCGGGGTGAAAGTGACCGATGTGCTCGCCTGTTTCGAGATTGATCCCCGAGCGCTCCACGTCATGCAGCATTGCTTCGGTGACTACACCACCAACCTGCCCCTGGCGGACTTTGCCCGCGAGGAGAACTTTTTTGCGATCCAGCTCGACGGGAAGCCCCTGCCGGCCGAGCGCGGCGGCCCGGTGCGGACGGTGATCCCCCATCTCTACGCCTGGAAGAGCGCCAAGTGGATTAGCGGCCTCGAGTTTCTCGAGCAGGAAGCCCTCGGCTTCTGGGAACGCAATGGCTACCACCGTCGCGGCGATCCCTGGACTGAGGAGCGGCTCAGCTAGCCGCGACAGCCGCTAGGATCTCGTCATCGAGGCTAAAGTCGCTGGCGGCGCGATCGCGCCCGGAGGCGAGATAGTCCTGCTCCCAAGCATCCCGCAGGCCGCTCACGAGGTCAAACTGGGGCTGCCAGGCCAGCTCTGTCTTCGCCTTGTGAATATCGGTGAAAAAGTGCTGCACCCGCAGGGGAAAAGCCTTGCGCTTGCCGAAGTCGAAGGCCTGGGGATCGTAGTAGACCAGTTTCAGGCTCGCCGGATCGCGGCCGGCTGCCTCGGCACAGGCCTGGGCGAGGCCGCTGAAGCTGACATAGCGATCGCCCGAGATGTTGTAGACTTGCCCCTTGGCCCGGTTGTTGCCCAAGATGGCTACCATCGCCTGGGCCAAGTCTTGGACATGGCCCAGTTGGGTTAGGTGCGCGCCGTTGCCGGGGATGGGCAGGGGGCGATCGCGCACGATGCGGTCAAAGAACCAGGCCTCGAGATCGTTGTAATTCTGGGGGCCGTAGATGTAGACCGGCCGCACCGCTGTCCAGGGCAATCCCCGCTCGGCCAAGTAGGCTTCCGTTTCGTACTTGCCCTTGTGGCGGCTTTGGGGATCAACGAGGTCGCCCTCAACGTGGGGCATTTGGGCGGATTTCTGATACACCCCGGCGGAACTGACATAGATGAAGTGCTCGACTCGCTCGGCGAACAGGTCGGCTAAGGGCTCGGTATCACGGCGCTCGCGGCCGTTGTTGTCGAAAATGGCGTCAAAGGTTTGGTCGGCGAGAACCGCCTTCAGGGTGGCTGTGTCTTGGCGATCGCCATGAATTTGTTGTATACCGGCAACGGGCGCAGGCCGTTGGCCCCGGTTGAACAGCACAACTTCATGCCCCTGGGCCACCAACAACCGGGTCAGGGCAACGCCAATAAAGCGAGTCCCACCCATGACTAAAATTCTCATGCCTTGTCCTCGTGATCGCGACTGACTCCGGGTGCATCTCAGCTAGGCAAGTTTGCCCTCATCCCCCGGCCCCTTCTCCCCAGTGAGATGCACCCCCTGACTCTTGGCTGGGGGCGCTCCGGTCAACACCGCAGCGCTGGGACAAGGGCCGCTCTCGATTGTAAATGGTTTATCACGTTGTAGGGAAAAGCACATGAACCGAATCGCTCGCTGTCTGGGCTTGGGGTTGCTGACCTGGTTCCTCGGCTGGGGTATTTTGGCGATCACCGCCCCGCCTCTCTATGCGGACTTTGCGGATTTAACCATTGCGGAGATCGTGGTTCAAACTCCGGAAACCACCCCGAAGGCGGCGGTGATCCTGACCTTTCCGACCAGCTTGGTGGCGGAACTGGACACCGACGGGGATGGCAGCCTCTCGCGGCGAGAGATTCGCCGGCAGCGGGCTGAGTTGACCACCTTTATCCGTGAGCATTTCATCTTGCGCCGCAACGGCACGGATGAACCGGACGTGGAGGTGGCCTACACGGAGCGCTCGATTGTTTCCACGGGCACCTCGCAGGCGGCCCGCTCCCACAGTACGATCGCGGTCACTTACCGTTGGCCGGAGCCCCTCGAGCGGCTGACGATCCAGTATCGACTCTTTGACGACACCATGCCCATCGCCCACTGCCTGGCGACGGTGCAGTATAGCGATGAGGTGAAAACTCTGCTCCTCGACCGCAGTAACCCGGACTATGAGGTGAAGGTGGCCGGGACTCCGGCGGATCGACTCTTGGCCCTGGGCTGGGCGATCGCCCTGCCGATGGCCTTCCTCTGGGGCAGTGCCCACGCCCTCTCCCCGGGTCATGGCAAGACCACCATCGGCGCCTATTTGGTGGGCACGCGGGCGACGCCCTGGCACGCAGTCCTGCTGGGCCTGACCACGGCCTTTACCCACACGGCCGTGGTTTTTGCTTTGGGGCTACTCGCCCTAGTGGCGTCTCAGTACATCCTGCCGGAGCAGCTATTTCCCTGGCTGAGTCTGGCCTCGGGCTTGTTGGTTCTGGGCCTCGGCCTCCTGCTGGTGCGCCAGCGCTGGCGATCGCTGGCGCATCCTCACCCGCACCATCACGCTCACCACCCGCACCATCACGCTCACCACGACCACAACCTGGATGGAGCCACTTGGCGCAGTGTGCTCACCCTCGGCATCTCCGGCGGCCTCACCCCTTGCCCTGCTGCCCTCATTCTCTTATTGGCCACCTTTGCGGTGGGACGCGCCCTCTGGGGCTTGGCCCTCGTATCGGCCTTCAGCCTTGGCCTAGCCTTGGCTCTGACCGTCTTGGGCCTGCTGCTCATTGGTGCTAAGCAACTCTTTGAGCGTGTTCCCGGCCAAGTCAAGTTTGCTCGCTGGCTCTCGTTCCTGAGTGCTGTGCTGATCACCGGCCTCGGCAGCGGCATCGCCCTCCACGCTCTCTGGCAACTGGTGGGCTGACAGGGTTCTACCAAGGGACTAGGCCTGGACAAAAATTGGGCTGTAATCCTGAGGAAGCCAGGCCCAAGCTGGAATTTCCGGCCGGGTCTCCTCTTGGTGGGCGTGGTTCACTCGTCGCCGAGATCCATCAGGTCATCCCCATCCCCCATCATCATTGCTGGGTCGATGAGGGTAATGTCAAAGGGATCTTCCTGCGTGCCGCCTGACGATAGCTCCCGCTGGCGGGTCTGATAAATCGCAAACACTTGGGGGCCAAACACCACTTCGTCGCCGTGGTGGAGGGCGTGGTCGCTGGACTTGCGACCGTTGATGACCAAGCCATTCACGCTCGGCTTGCCCGCCCCATCGCCGTCGAGAATCCGATAGATCGACGCACCCTCCTCGTTTTGATCCCGCTTCAGGGTAGCGTGGCGACGCGAGACGAATTGTGAGGAGAGGTGAATATCACAATTGCGATCCCGGCCGATCGAATAGGCGTCCTCGTTGAGGGTAACGGAGCGCCGCCCTTTTTCGTCCTCAACAATCAGGAGATGTTCTTGGGAATTGCTTGGTGTTTTTGCCGCCATCAGTCGTTAAAACATGCGCTGTTAGGGAGAGTGCGGCTCAGTCTGCCTGGAACCGCCCAGAAGCTAGGGAGGCGACAACAGTTGAAAACCATCGGGGGCTGGCAGGGGTAAGCCACAGCTTAGATTCCATCTGGATTGACTTCGCCATCGGTGGCTGACCGTGGGCGTCAAAGGTTACGGAAGGGGCTTCAGGAATTTTACGGAGGTAAGGTGGCGAGCTTACTGGCGGCATCCCGCTCGCCTGGCCCAACGTAGCCGCCTAGCTCTCCTCATTGTGTCATATCTGCTGAAGTCCAGCGACCTTCAGTCTGAGAAAGCCGTGGTGGTTGCCGGCGGGCGGCTCCCCCGCTGCCAGTGACTCTGAAGGAACAGTGAATTTACTACCACGGTGATGGAGCTACAGGCCATGAAAGCGCCAGCTACGGCGGGGGTCAGGCTGAATCCGCTCCAGGGGAGCAGGACCCCGGCGGCTACCGGGATGGCGATCGCGTTGTACCCCAGGGCCCAGAGCAGGTTCTGGCGGATGGTGCGGAAGGTGGCGCGGCTGAGGAGGAGGGCATCGGCCACGCTATGGAGGGAGGGTCGGCCATAGCAGCCCCCGGCCAAGATAATCCCGGCCGTCTCCATCGCAATATCGGTGCTGCCCTGAAGGGCCAGGCCGACATCGGCCTGGGCCAGGGCTGGGGCATCGTTGAGGCCGTCGCCGACCATCGCCACGATGTGACCGGCCGCTTGCAGGTCGCGAATCGCGGCGGCCTTGGCTCCGGGCAGCACTTCGGCTTGGACCATCGTGATCCCCAGGTCCCGGGCGATCGCCGTGGCCGTGGCCCGGCGATCGCCCGTGAGCAAGACCAAGTGGAGGCCCAAGTCCCGGAGCCGGGCGATCGCGGCGGGTGCTTCTGGTCGCAATTCATCCCGCAGGGCCAGCCACCCCAGGAGGCGGCCGGCGATCGCCACGTAGGCGATCGTCTTCCCCGCCGCTGTCAAGGGAGACACCGCCGCTGGTACATCCGGGGGCAGAGTCAACCCGTGCTGCTCCAGCCAAGCGGCATTACCCACCAAGGCTAGGGCCGACGGCTCGGCCGCCTCCGCCACCTGGGCGGCGGCTCCCAGGCCGGCCGTGGTGGTGCTCGCTGTGGTTGGCCAGAGGGTCAGTTCCTGCTGCTGGGCCGCGGCCACGATCGCCGCCGCGAGGGGGTGATTACTGCCCTGCTCAACACTGGCGGCGATTTGCAGCAGGCGCGCCGCCGCAGTCGTGGTGTTGTAGGGAACGACCTCTGTGACCTGGGGCTGGCCCTGGGTGAGGGTTCCGGTCTTGTCAAAGAGGATGGTATCGAGCTGGTGGGCGCGCTCGAGGACATCGCCGCCCTTGATCAACAGGCCGCGTTCCGCCCCCAAGCTTGTACCGACCAAAAGGGCTGTGGGAGTTGCCAGGCCCAGGGCACAGGGACAAGCGACGACGAGCACGGTGATGGCCAGCTTCAGACTGAGGAGCAGGGGGGCCGTCTCGGCCACGACTTGGGGCCAGAGGGCTGTGCCCAGGCTGTACCAAAATAGGAACACGCTGGCGGCGATCGCCATGACGCCGTAGGCAAAATAGCCGGCAATTTGATCCGCGAGTTGTTGCACGGGCGCTTTCCGAGTCTGGGCCGCCTCCACCAGCCGCACGATCTGGGCCAGGGTGGTGTCCTGACCGCTACGGGTCACGGCGATCGCCAGCACCCCCGTCTGGTTCAGGGTCCCCGCCGCCACGCGATCGCCGACCTGCTTTGCTACCGGCTCCGCTTCCCCCGTCAGCAGGGATTCATCCACCGCGCTCGCTCCCTGGACCACCTCCCCATCGGCGGGAATTTTTTCCCCCGGCCGCACCCGCACCCATTCCCCCGGCCGCACGGAGGTGGCCGGGACTTCGATGCCCACCGGGTCATCGTGACCGATCAAGCGGGCTGTCGGCGGTTGCAGCGCCGCCAAGTGTTCCAGGGCCGCCGAGGCACGATGGCGGGCCCGGGCCTCCAGCGTGCGGCCCAGGACAATAAACCCCAGCAACATCACGGGCTCGTCAAAAAAGCATTCCCAACCCAAGGTGGGCCAGAACAGGGCCGCACAACTGGCGAGGTAGGCGCTGAGGGTTCCCAACCCCACGAGGGAATTCATGGTCGGGGCCCGATACCAGAGCCCCCGCGCGCCATCCACCAGGATCGCCCGCCCGGGCAGGAGCAGGGCCAGGCTCGCTAACCCCCAGTGAAACCAGATATTACTCACCCCCGGCAGCAGGGGGCCGCCCCAGTGCCCCCAATGCCCCAGGCTCGAGAAGAAGAGCAACAGCGCCGCCGTGGCCAATTGCCAGCGGTGTTGCTGCTCGGCCGCTGCTTGGCGCGCTGCCAGGGCTGCGAGGGGAGAGGTTTGATCACTGGGGCGCGGCTGGCTGGGAAAGCCCCGCTGGGTCAGGAGGGCGGCGAGGTGCGCCGGACTGGTCAGGGCGGCATCGTACTCAATGGCGGCGACGGCTGTGACGAGGTTGACCTGGGCCGAGCGCACGCCGGCCTGGCGACTGAGTTGGCGCTCCACGGCTTGCACACAGCCCGCGCATTTCATGCCGCCAACATCCAGGGTCGCGAGGGTTGCCGGAGTTGTCGGGGTTGTCGGGGGGGATAGGGTCTGCATGGCAACCAGGGGAAAATTCAACTCTTTATCATCTTACGCAGGGTCGTGGCGATCGCGCGGCGACCGCCGGGTGAGTAGAATTGTGCTGGACATGGACGCAAGGAGCGGAGGAGCGATCGCCATGCAGAGAAACTATTGGGTCACGCTGGGGTTAAGCCTGGTGCTGGTGTTGGGCTGGGGTCAGGGGGCGATCGCCTGGGATCGCGGCCATCTCCAGCGCCTCAGCCGCACTCGAGCCTGCGCGGGTTGTGCCCTCCAAGGGGTGAACCTGCGCCGCAACTTTCTCCAGGGCGCGGATCTCCGCAATGCTAATCTGCAAGGGGCTGACCTCCGGGAGGCTGATCTGCGGCGGGCCGTGCTGCGGGGAGCCAACCTGGCGGGAGCGGACCTGCGGGGGGCCGACCTGCGGGGGGCCGACCTGCGGGAGACGCGGCTGGAGCGGGCTGATTGGCGACGGGCTCAGGTGGACGGGACCACCCTCGTGGCGGCGAAGTGGCTGTTGGTCTGGGAGCTAGCCAACCGCCAGGATGACGGCGAAACGCTGGATCTGCGGGGGGTGGATCTCGCGGGGGCCGGGCTCCGGGGAGCAAACTTGACCAACGTGAACCTGATCGGGGCGCGGCTTTTGGGGTCGCGGCTGGTGGGGGCGCGGCTGCGGGGCAGCCAGTTGCGCGCGCTCTCCCTCACGGGGGCGGATCTGTCTCTGGCTGATGCGCGGGAGACGGACTTCAGCCGCGCTAATTTGTTTCAAGCAACGCTGTTCCAGACGGACTTGCGCGGCGCGGCTTTGCAGCGAGCCAATTTGAGCGAGACCGATCTGCAAGATGGGGTGCTGGCGACGGCGAACCTGCGGGGGGCCAGGGTGCTAGACAGTGATGTACGCCGCGCTAATTTTCGGGGTGCGGACCTGCGGGAGGCCGCTGTGGCGGTGGATTCGGTGCTGGCGACGGACTTCGGCGCTACGGGGGTACGGGAGCCCCAGGTGGGGGATGTGGCCCTGGAGGGGGTGAATTTTAGCGGCACGGATCTGCGCGATCGCCGCCTCGAGGGGCTGAATCTCCGCTACGCCAACTTCCGGGGCGCGGATCTCCAAGGGGCGGTGATTGTGAATACCAATTTGGTGGGGGCCGATTTCCAGGGGGCTAACCTGACCGGGGCGATCTTTCAAAATGTCGATCTCACGGCGGCCAATCTCCGCGAGGCTGACATTACCGGCCTGCAAGTGATCAATAGCAACCTCTGCGGCGCGGTGCTCCCGGACCGCACCCTCGGTCCCTGCCCGCGACCCCCGGCGGCTGGGCTCGAGTAGCGGGCCGGCAGCCGCCGGCCCGCGGAATGCACCCAGTCAAGGTTCCCGCGCTACGGCGGCCCTGGGGTCTGTCATCCCCGACTCACGAAGCCCTTGCCAGCCCTAGCCTTCTGGCGGACTCCTAGGCCGCGGCCAGAATCAGTCGCTCCCGGTGAGCGTGGCGCAATTCTAGGGATGCGCCCGCCAGGGTTGACAGCATGAAGAGGAGGTGATCCGGTTGCAACATCGTGCCGTCATTGGTACAACTGCCGATGTAGCGGAGCTGGACAAAATCAGGGTTGTGCTGTTCTAGCTGGAGGCTGAAGAGGCGATCGCGCAGGTTAACCTGCTGCTTTTTCCCCGATTTTGTCGTCTTCTCAAACCAGAGTTCTGAGCAGGCGAGTAGGCGATCGCACCAGGCTTGCCACTGCTCCCGGCTCGCTGCTCCGGTGATGTCGAGGACATATTCTGCTTGTCGCAAGCAGCGGTTGGCCGCTGGCGAATCGACGGGGATTTCTTCGAGGTCGTAAAGGGGAATCTCGGCCGGGAGGCGGGCGGTGAGGCGATCGCGCAATTCCGCTAACTCCATCGCTTCCTTGAACTCAAACTCAATAATTTCACCGCTGCTGGTCATGCCTAGGGAGAGGGCACTGGCGATCATGATGCGCGGCATGGGATGGTAGCCGCCATTGAAGGCCAGGGGTAGGGAAGCACGCCGTGCTACCCGCTCAAACAGGCGCACCAAGTCCAAGTGACCCAACAAGCGCAGCTCGCCCAGCTTACCGAACCGGAGACGCCAGCGCTGGACCCGGGTCTGGTCGGGTTGGAACTGGCCCTGGAATGCCGGCAGGGGCGGCGGGTCGAAGACAATGTTGTGGCCAAAATCAGCGCCACAGATGCCACACTGGGAGCAGCCCTCAAAGGCACAATCGGGAACCGTCGCTGCCTCTAAGGCTCGCTGTAAGTCAGCCTTGAGCCATTCCTTGTCGATGCCGGTATTGATGTGATCCCAGGGCAGCGGCGCATTCAGCCGCGCGTCCCAATCGTAGCGGGGACGCTGGCGGCCGGTGTCTAGGCGCTCGTTTTGCGCCTCCATGATGTTCCACTCGCCCTGGGCAATGGAGCGGTACATCCAGGTGAGGCCGGACTCAGCGATCGCCTGCTCCCAAGCCTGATAGGCCTGCTCCAGATTCTCCCACCAAGCATCCATCCCGGCTCCCAGTTCCCAGGCGCGGCGCAGGACGGGCCCAAGGCGGCGATCGCCCCGGCCGAGGAAGTCCTCCATCGCCGAGATGCGCGTATCCGTGAAGTTAGCTTTGACACCTTTTAATGTCCGGAGTTCAGCCCGCAGCAACTCCTGCTTGCGGCGAAACTCCGCCGTCGCAACCGAGTGCCACTGAAAGGGCGTGTGGGGCTTGGGCGTAAAGTTAGAAATCGTCACGTTGAAATTCAGCCGCCTGCGGCCCGGCAGGGCGCACTCGCGACGCAGCCAGCGCAGGGTTTCTGCAATGCCCAATACGTCGGCATCGGTCTCCCCCGGCAGGCCGATCATAAAGTAGAGCTTGACCTTATCCCAGCCCTGCTCTACGGCGGTTTTAATTCCCCGCAACAGTTCCTCGTTGGTGAGGCCTTTGTTAATCACATCCCGCATTCGCTGAGTTCCGGCCTCGGGGGCAAAGGTGAGGCCCGTTTGGCGTGTGCCGCCGATGATATTTGCGATGTTTTCATCAAACCGATCGACCCGCTGACTGGGCAGCGAGAGGGCAATATTTTCGTCCTTGAGTCGATTCTTGATCTCCATGCCCACGGCGGGCAGAGAGAGGTAGTCGGAGCAACTGAGAGACAGCAGCGAAAACTCGTTGTAGCCGGTCTCGCGCATCCCTTTTTCGATGGCGTCTACGACTTTTTCGGGCTCAACATCCCGGGCTGGGCGGGTGAGCATCCCCGGCTGGCAGAACCGGCAGCCCCGGGTGCAGCCGCGCCGAATTTCCACCGTGAGGCGGTCATGAACTGTTTCGATGTAAGGGACAAGGCCGATGGCATAGTCCGGCATCGGCGGGGCGACGCGGCGCAGGATGCGGGCCGGCACGTCGGGGCGGTTTGGCTTCACGGAACCGTCTTCGGTGCGGTCATAGAAGCGGGGAACGTAAACCCCCGGAACTTGGGCGAGGCGCAGCAGCAACGCTTCACGGGCCAGCCCTGCCGCTTTGCCAGCGGCGATCGCCGCCCCAATCTCCGGTAGCACCTCTTCCCCGTCGCCGAGGGCAAAGAAATCGAAGAAGTCGGCGTAGGGTTCGGGGTTGGAGGTGGCCGTCTGGCCGCCAGCGAAGATCAGCGGGGCTTCGGTCTGGGCTCGCTCTTGCCAGGTGAGGGGAATCCCGGCTAGGTCGAGCATTTCCAAAATATTGGTTGCCCCGAGCTCGTAGCTCAGGCTGAAGCCGAGGATGTCAAAGTCGGTGAGGGGACGGCGGGCTTCGAGGGCAAAGAGGGGGGTGTGGGTGGCCCGCAGTTTGGCGGCGAGGTCCGGGGCCGGCAGGTAGGCGCGATCGCACAGTTGTTGCGGCTGGGCGTTGAGCACGTTGTAGAGAATGATGTGCCCGAGGTTCGAGGCCCCCACTTCATAAATTTCGGGGTAGGTCAACACCCAGCGCACCGTGGCGCTGTCCCAGGGTTTATGCACTGAGCCCAGTTCATTGCCTAAGTAGCGCGCGGGGCGGTTAATCTCAGGGGTGAGGAGGGTTTCGATGGCAATACTCAAGGGGACAACTCCTGACGTTCAATCGCGCTCTCCACGATAGCGCATTGCGTTGGGGGCTGGGACCGAGGGCCCAAGGGCCTAGGGCAGGACGGCGGCCTACTTTGAGAGCCAGGCGTTCTGAATTCTGCTGGTTCCTAGGGCAGGGTCCAGGCCACACGAAACCCAAAACCGCAGGAACCACAGGTGACGCTCATCCGGGCTTGCAGGAAGCGCCCGGCCGAGCGGCACAGTTCAGGCTGATTTTGCCAAGACCCTCCCCGGGCCACGCGCCGCACTTGGCTGGCCTCGGACCAGACAGCTCCCGTCGGGGGAGCGCCCTGATAGTTAGGATGCCAGGCATCCGCGCACCATTCCCAGACGTTCCCGTGCATATCCGAGAGACCGAAGGCGTTGGCAAAGGGGTAGGTTCCGTAGGGTGTTGGCCGCCGGCGAAAATCCCCCCGGGGCCCACGGTCATAGAACCCTCCATAGGTTTTGCCGTCCTGGGTGAGATCGGTGCCGCGATAGTTGGCGAGGGCGGTGGTGATGGTGGGACCGTAGTGAAAGGGCGTTGTGGTCTGGGCACGACAGGCATACTCCCACTCCGCTTCACTCGGCAGCCGATAGGCCCGACCCGTGAGCACGGCCAGCCGCGCGCAAAATTCCTGGGCCTGATCCCAGGAAACGGACTCGACGGGGGAGGCCTCGCAGCTCTCACACCGGGATGGGTCGGGGGGGAGGTCTTGTGCCACCTTGGCGACGGCCGTGGCGACCCACTGCCATTGGGCGCGCGTGACGGGAAACTCGCTGAGCAAGAAGGTCGCCACGGTCACGGGATGCTGGGGTGATTCGCTTGAACGGTGGCCGATTTCGGTCTTGGGAGATCCCATCCCAAAGGTTCCGGCCGGGATCTGAATCATCCGTAGGGGGAGCCCCGCTCCGAGGGCTTCCTCAAAGCAGGGGGCTGTACTAGCGCGCTCTTCAATCACTTGGCCTTGGGCGTCTACCTGGGCGGTCTTAAAGGAATGGAGCAAGGTTGGGGGCTCGGGTTGGGGGGTCGCTGGCGGGGTTGGCCTGGGGGCGAATCGGGGTCTTGGGGCGGCGAGAGTCTGGGCTCGTTAAGGGGTCTCGTCGTTGGCTGGGGACTCTTGGGAACTGGATTCTACCACTTGTGCGGGCGATACTTTGAGGACGACCTTAAAACGCTGACCCGTCTCCGTGACCAACCGCTGCTCGACGAGGGTGACATCTTGGGACTCCAGGGTTTCTCCTGTCCGCACGGTGAGCGTGATGGTGGGGGGCTGTGTGCGCCAGTTCACGGTGGAGCTGAGGATCTCCAGGCCTTGATTGGGGCGGAGGGCGCGATCGCGCAGAATGACCCGAATCGAAGCATTGGCGCGGGCGCGGCTGATCAGTTGCCAGGAGCTGAGGCCCAGGGGCAAGGCCAGCAGCAGGATCAGTCCCAGGGAGATGCCCCAGGAGAGGGAGCGGCTGAGTTGGTCGCTGCGAGCGTAGCCACTGAAGGCAAAGAGGGCGAGACAGGCGAGGTTAATGCCCAGCAGGTTGGTGATATAGAGTAGGGCTGCGCCGCCAGCCCCTTCCCAGGCTCCTTGGGAGAGCAACAGGCCGATGGTGCAAAGGGGGGGCATGAGAGCGACGGCGATCGCGGTGCCCGGCAGCGCGTCCCCGACAGAAGGCCGAATCCGGGCATAGCCGCTCACGCCGCCGGCACAGATGGCGATCGACAGGTCAATCAGCGTCGGTTCGGTGCGCGACAGCACCTCAGGCCCAAACTGCGGCAGTCCCACCACGAGCCCCACGAGCCAGGAACAGGCGATCGAGAGCAGCGTTCCCACGGCGATCGCCCGGCTGCTGACCCAGAGCAGTTCGCGATCGCCCTCCAGGGTCGCAAAGGCAAAACTCCGCAGGGGCAGCATCAGGGGCGCAATGAGCATCGCGCCGATCACCACGGCGGTGCTGTCGATCAGCAGGCCGAAGGTCGCGATCAGGCAGGAACTCGCGGTGAGGACTAAGTAGGGCTGGTTTAATTGCGCTTCTCGCAGCAACCCTTGGCGCAGCTTGAGGATCGGGATCGCGCCCAGACCTTCGTGGGTGAAGAGTTGCCAGAGCCGGGACATCATTGGAGATGAGTCCTCAACGCGGTGCTCCCATTTCCCCCGGCGGCGGCCGTCGGTGCTTCGAGCCTGAGGCCGCCATCATGCCAAAGCCAGTAGGGGGAACTGATCAACAGCAACAGGGAGACGTACAGCCCCCAAAAGAGGACGAGCACGAACTGGGGATCTTGGCGTGCTAGGAGCATCCCGGTCACGCCTAGGGTCAGGGCTACGGCGGCCAGCACCAACATCGGGGCTGGGTGAGGCTCCCAGTGAATCAGGGCCAGGCAGCCGCCGGTGGCGGCGAGGCTGAGGCCCAGGGTGGCCCAGATCCAACTCAGGGGATAGGGCTCTGTGCGGGGCTGCTGCCACAGGGCGGCTAGGTGAGCGCCCCCGGTGAGGGCTAGGGCCGGATAGAGGACGAGCAGCAGATTGGGATACAAGTGCAGGAGGCTGGCGGCGATCGCCACCGTCCCTCCCAGGAGCCAGACCCCGCTCAACTTGACCCAGCCCCAAGGCTGCTCGGAGCGGAGCAGGGTCAGACCGGTCAGGCAAAAGATGAGGGAGGGTAAGAGTCCTGCCAACTCACTCACGAGGGGCAGCAGGGGCAGGGGGCTGCCCGGGGTTGGCTGGAGCGCTGCTAGCAGGGGGGCGGTCAGGACTGCACGGGTGAACAGGTCCCCGTAGCGCCACCATTGGGCTCCGTGCCAGGCGATCGCCGGTGCGGCCCCCAGGCCCAGGCCCAGCCACAGCAGCGGTACGGCCAACAAGCGCGGGGTGTCCCAGACCAGAAAGGCGAGGGCGATCGCGCTCACCAAGAGGGCGGCGCCGCCGTGGGTCAGGCTCAGCAGCCCCAGACTGATCCCCAGCCCCAAGATCCAGCGCCAATCGCGCCGAGCCCGCAACGTACACCAGAGGGCCAACACCATTAGGCAAAGGATCGCCCCCCCCGGCCCCGCCAAGCGCCCCTGGCGAGCCACGGGCAGGAACGTCAGATACAGCAGGGCGGCAAACCGGGCCGGCAACCGCCAGGGGAACAGTTCTCGCCCCAGGCCGTAGAGCAGCGGCACGGACAGGGCGGCCAGGAGCGCCCCGGGCAGGCGCGCCGCCCAGGCTCCCTCGCCGTGCAGGTAGACCACGGCGATCAGGTTGGGCAGGAGGGGTGCACTGCCAAAGTAGGGGGCCTCGTCCAGGGTGGGAAACAGCCACGGCTCCAGCCCCGTCGCTCCCTGGGCGATGTCGCGGGCCACTTGGGCGAGGATGCTTTCCTGGCCGTGACTGAGGGGGACGCCGCCTAGGTTCAGGCCAAACAGGAGCAGGGCGGCGATGAGTAGGCTCAGAATCCAGAGACGCTCGAACCAGCGATCGCGCTGCTGCAACAACTGGCTGGAGCGATCCCACGCAAAAATCTGGCGGTTCATAACACAATCACGAGGCAGGCGGTGCGAGGACTCTCTCCAAAATATCGGCGATCGCGCCTCCCTGTCAGCCTAGGAATCCGCAGCAGGTAGAAATGCAGGTGCTAGAATACGCGGGATGAACCGAGCGGATAGACTACGACTTCTGATTCAACCTCTGATTCAGCTCCTAACGTTCCCTGCGCTGCTGACGGGCGATCGCCCTAGCCCCTCGAGTCCCCCCCGGTTGCGAGGCCGCACCTCCCCCTGGCGCCTGGTTGCTGGCTGCGGTGGGGCGATCGCTGTGTCGCCCTGAAACCTTATGGAAACGTCGTCCTTCTCCCTCACGCTTCAGATCGTCATCGCCGTCCTCGCCGGGATCAGCGCCCAAGTGCTCGGCGAATTCCTGCGCGTGCCCAGCATTGTCTTCCTCCTGCTCCTCGGCATTCTCCTCGGGGCCGACGGCCTCGACCTGCTCCACCCCTACCAGCTCGGCATCGGCCTGGAAGTGCTAGTGGCCCTGGCCGTGGCGATCGTGCTATTTGAAGGCGGCCTCAACTTGGAGCTGCGGGCCCTCGGCCGCGTCTCGGGCAGTCTCCGCAACCTCGTCACCCTGGGAACCCTCCTGACTCTGCTCGGGGGCGGGATGGCCGCCCACTGGCTGGGGGAATTTCCCTGGTCCCTCGCCTTCCTCTACGCCTCCCTCGTTGTCGTTACCGGCCCCACCGTCATCGGCCCCCTGCTCAAACAGGTGCAGGTCAACCGCCAAGTCGCCGTGCTCCTCGAAGGAGAAGGCGTCCTCATTGACCCCGTCGGCGCGATCCTTGCCGTCGTCGTCCTCGACACGATCCTCAACAGCGAAGCGACCCCCAGCGCCATCGTGATCAGCCTCCTGGCCCGCCTCGGCATTGGGGCCGCCATCGGCGGCCTCGGCGGCTGGCTCCTGGGCCAAATCCTCAAACGAGCTAACTTCATCTCGGAAGATTTGAAAAATCTTGTCGTCCTAGCCGGTGTCTGGGGCCTCTTCGGCCTTGCCCAAGCAATTCGGGGCGAGTCGGGACTGATGGCCGCCGTCGTCGCGGGCATCGTGCTGCGGGCCTCGTCGATCCCGGAGGAACGGCTGTTGCGTCGCTTCAAGGGCCAGCTCACCGTGCTCGGCGTGTCCGTCCTCTTCGTCCTCTTGGCCGCCGACTTGTCGATCGCCAGTATCTTCGCCCTCGGTTGGGGCAGCTTGCTGACGGTGCTGGTGCTGATGCTCGTGGTGCGCCCCCTCAGTGTCGTCCTCTGCACCTGGAACAGCAGCATCAACTGGCGGGAAAAACTCTTTCTCGCTTGGGTCGCTCCCAAGGGCATCGTCTCCGCCTCCGTGGCCTCCCTGTTTGCAATCCTGCTGACGCAGCGGGGCATCAACGGCGGTGATGCGATCAAGGCCCTGGTATTCCTCACCATTGTGATGACTGTCTTTGTGCAAGGCCTCACAGCTCGCTGGGTCGCTCAGGCCCTGCGGATCACCGCCTCGGAGGACAAAGGAGCCGTGATTGTCGGCTGCAATCCCCTCGGTCGCCTTTTGGGGCAACTGTTTCGGGATGCGGGGGAGTCTGTGGTCATGATTGATACCGATCCCGAGGCCTGCGAAAAGGCCCGCGCCGATGGTCTGCAAGTGTTTCAAAGTAGCGCGCTCGATCCCGAGGCCCTGGCTGAAGCGGGGATTGAATCCATTGGCACGTTCCTCGCCCTGACCAGCAATGGTGAGGTGAATTCGGTCCTCGCGCAACGGGCCCTGGAGGAGTTTGAGCCGCCCCGGGTGCTGGCGGTGTCGCCGCAAAATGCCTCGCAGCAGCAGCCCAGTAAGACTAAGACCAAGGTGAATCAGGCCTTTCGTGCCCAACTGCCGATTAAGAGCTGGAACCAGTACATCAACGATGGTCAGGTGAAGCTGGGCAAGACGGTGCTGCGGGAGCCGGGGTTTGCCTTCCAGCAGGCCCACTTGCAGGCCCTGATGCGGGCTGGGGAGCTGATCCCGCTGCTGGTGCAACGCCAGGAGCAGCTCAAAGTGGTGGCGGTCAATGACGACTGGCGATCGGGCGATCGCATTATCTACCTCCTTCACGATCCCCGCCCGAAGCTGCTCAAGCGCCTCTCGGGCGGCAGCTCCTCCTCGCGCCTGGCCCTAGAAACCTTGCCGGAGGTGGAGGAAGTCCCCCTCGAGAGCCTGGGAAATCCGGCCGTGATCGAGATGGCTGATCCCTTGGGTTCCTAGGCCCAGGTCCGGGCTGGGCGCTCCAGCCCCTGCGACGACTCGACTTTCGGCTAATGCGACCCAGGGCTGGACTTGATACACTAACTACCTAGGGCGCTTAAAACCCGAAAACCGAGGCGCAACGAGCCCCAGCGCTACTTCCGGCTGACACGGCTTGAATGTTGGCTTGGCTACTGTCATTTTTGTGTTTTGGAGGTACCAGCAATGGGACGGTCTCGTTTGTTAGTAGAGCGGCGCGCGTCAAAACCGGCTGCGAGCGCTTCGCAACCCCTGCAAGCGAAGCGCCGCGCCACGGGCGCTGCGACGGCGGCCCCTGACCTCCAAGCTCAGCTCCAGCACGCCAGCCGCTACGGCCACAGCCTGGGGGCCATGCCAATTCAGGCTGATCTCGTCATCGGTCAGCCCAACGATAAGTACGAACAAGAGGCCGATGCGGTAGCAGCGTCGGCGGTGCAGCGCCAGCCAGCGGCGACGGCGGCGCAGACGCAACCTGAGCCTCAGACGGTGCAGCGTCAGGACGCGCCGCCAGGCCTGGGGGATCTGGGGGGCCTGGAGAAAATGGGCGACCCGGCCGAGCTGGGTGCGGAGCAAATTGGCGACCTAGGGACGGCGGACCCTGCTGGAGCGGGAGGCGCTGAGGGCGGCTCTCCTGGGGCTGAGGCTGCCCCAGCCAAGGGCGGCGATGAGGAGGCGGCCGCTGGGGAATCCTTGCCGGAGGAGATGCTGCCGCCGGAGGTGAAGGATCAGATCGAGGCAGCGGGGGCGGGGGGCGGCGATGACCCGTCGGGCGATGTTGAGGCGAAAATCCAGCGGGCGATGAGCTCGGGGGGCAGTCCGCCGACGGAGGAGGAGCAGGCGTCCTTGCGCGATCGCCTCGGTATCCTCAACCCCGAAGTGATCGTCATCCACGACGACAATGAAGCGGCTGAACTCTGCGATATGCTCAGCGCGCGCGCTTTCACGACCCAAAACCACATCTTCTTTGGAGTGGGCGAGCGCGGTGATTTGGAGCTCCTCTTCCACGAGGCGGTTCACACGATCCAGCAGGGTGCGGTAGAAGCAGCCCCTCCAGAGGAGGAGATGCCGGATGATGCCGGCACGGGCAGCGACGCTGGCGCGCTGGAAGACAATCTGATGACGCCGGATGAGGACAAGGCCCCCCTCACCGATATGGTGATGACCAAGCCTGCAACGCCAGGGTTGATCCAGCGGGACGAGGGCGAGCAAGTGGAGAAGTCGCAAGAAGACCAAGAAAACGAAGCGGCGGAACAGGGCGAAAAGGATAAGGAAGCAGCCGCAGATGAGATGGGCGGCGGCGATATTGAGGAAGGCGTTGAAGAGGTTGCGGTCGGCGATCTCGGCGATCGCGCTGAAGCGGCTCCCGGCGATGCCGAGCCGGGAGAGCCGGAGGATGTAGATATGAGCGTTGAGGAAGCGGAAGTCGATGAGGAAGATGTCCCCGACGAAGCAGATCTTTCCGAATACGAAGGCACGTTCTGGACTGATATTGTCGATACTGACGTTGAGGGCTGGGACGATGAAGTTGCGGCTTACGACTT
This sequence comes from uncultured bacterium, assembly GCA_964397305.1. Lineage (GTDB taxonomy): Bacteria > Cyanobacteriota > Cyanobacteriia > Cyanobacteriales > Spirulinaceae > JAAUTY01. The sequence goes on along the minus strand of CAYNIP010000004.1, from coordinate 41,229 downwards.
GTTCCAGGGAGCAGCCAGTGATCGCGATGGCTTTGACATTGACGAATTTTTTGAAGGAACGAGCTACGACGGCATCGGCTCTGAATTAGAGGAGACAGCTAATCTCGATCGCGATGCTCTGATTGGTCAGGCCTTTCTGTCTGGCTTTGTGGAAGGCTTGATCGAAGGCGGTATTCAGCTCGCAATCCAGGTAGCTTTGTTCGCCGTTATGTCGGCATTTCCGTCAATCGCGCCAGGCTTGGGAGCGGTGCTGATCCTCTCGCAACTCCACGATCCCAAAGCATTGGCAATGAGCTTTGCTAAAGGTATTACCGATAGCTGGGACAAGATTTCTGGCATCGGCAATATTTTCTCGGGCGACGCCGTGGGTTGGGAAGCAGCAGCGCTCTTCTTCGAGTTTCTACTCGGCATCGTCATGATGGTCAAGACGATTATGGATATTGTCGATACCATCATGCAGATTGTTGGCGCCCTCTGTTTTGTGCTAGCGAAGATTCTCTACGCAATCCCCTTCGGGATTGGCGTGCCTGCGGCCATCCCTCTCGAAGCATTCTCAATTTTGATGTTCAACATCAGCAAGGTGCTCGGCATTATCAAGCTATTCATGACGCTGGGCGTCATTATGCCGCTGCAATTGCTCTGCATGGCCTTGCGGGCGCTCGATCTCAAGTTTTCGGATGCGACCCCCGAGGAGTTACTCGAGAAGCAAAAATCACTAACTAAGCACACGAAAGACTTTACCAAAAACGGTATTTCTTCAGCCGGCAAGCTGGGGATGGATGCTTACAAAGCGAAGAATCCTCACCCGCTCAAAGGCCAGAAATCTGATAAGAGTTACTTTCAAGCACTCAAGGCAGACTATGATAAAGCCTTCGACCCCGGTAAGTTTAGTTATAGCGGTATTAAAGCTGACTCTTGGGCAAAGTATCGAGACTGGAAAAGTACAAAGGAGTTTGGCGGTCTTTTCGATGACTATCACGGTTCGAGTAGCTTCCAAGCTGTCACCGATCGCAAGACAGGTCGCCTCCATAAGGACATTTATGAAGATCTTTTCAAAGATGAGAAAAAAGCAGACGGTACAGCAAGTTGGTTCAAGACTTCGATCAATCAAGATAGCGGCGAGGGTGACACGACTGACGAGGCATTGATTGGCGATCCTGTAAAGGCTGCAAGTGCTGGAATTGCTAGCGGTATTGATGCTTTTACCACCAGCGATGAAGGCGATGCGGCTGTTACTGCTTACAACACAGAAGAAGCGCTGCGTGATCGCATTGTCGAGGGTGCTGAGGAATTACCCGAACCGCCCTACGAGGAGACCATTGTTGCTTATGATGCGGCTACCTTTGGCTTGCTCGAATTGCAAGAATCCCGCATTGAATTGCAGGGCTTGCGGTCAGCGAACAACTGGGTGCGCGGCGAAGCGCAGGACTCCGTTACAGCTCACCAAGTCATGAAGGGCACAGCCGAAGGTCATAAGCAGGTCGCGATTGACCAGCAAGCAGACCTCGACGACAAGATGCAGAAGCAGGATGTTGCGGGTCAAGGAGCAGCGGAAACGGCCGGCGACCAAGCGGAAATTGGCAGCAGTGCCAAAGGCCTCGGCGGCCAGACCAATGCCGTTGAGCCGCAGATGAAGCAGTCGGCGGAAAAAGGCGCTAAAGAGGGTGCGGGAACCGAAGGCGGCCCCGACGAAGCAGCAGCGGGTGAGGGCCTTGACCAAAGCGACCAAGCCCTCGAGATGGGTGCAAAAGCGGTCGGCGGTCAGGGCGGCAAGCTGGTCGAGCAATGGAAGAACGACAGCAAAGCCGCTCAGGCGGAGTCGAAGCAGAACGAAGCAGAACTCGACAACTTCAGCGGTCAAATGGATGAGAACACCGAGCAAGCTGAGGAAGCGATTGAAGGTACGAATGGCAACGAAGAGGAACTCCAAGCGGCTGAAGAGGGCTTAGAAGAAGGCGAAGAAGAGTTGCTCGCAGCGCGCGAAGAGGCGATCGCCGCCGGTCAAGAATGGGTTGAGGAGCACGCCGCGACGCGCGAAGCGATTTACGACGACTTAGAAGACCTCATTCGCGATGGCGGCGAAGAAAGCGAACAGGCGGATCTCAGCGAGAACTTAGAGGATGGCAGTCTGCAAGGCGAAGAACTCGACGGTATCACCTACGAAGACGAAGACCTCAGCGGTATCTCGCTGATGGGCGCCAGCCTCGCAGGCGCCGATCTCAGCGGCACAAACCTCAGTGGCTGCGACCTGCTCACCGCTGACCTGACCGGAGCCGACCTCAGCGAGGCTGACCTGAGCGACGCCGACCTCGGCGCTGCTTATCTCAGGGGCGCAGACTTGAAGAACGCCGATCTGACCAATGCCGATCTGACCAATGCCGATCTGACGCTGGCAGACTTGACCGGTGCTGACCTGAGCAACGCCGATCTCGATGGCGCCGAATTAGAAGACGCCATTCTTGACGGTGTTGTTGGCTATGCTGCGCCGTAGACTTTCCCGCTAACCCCAGCGCGACCGGCGATCGCCCCCCAAGCCCATGTCCAACCCTGAATCTTCTCCGACCGAATGGCTGCTCGCTGACCTCGACGCCCAGATTCAGGCCGCCCAAGCCGCTGGCGATCGCCCCCGCGAGGCGATCGCCCACCTGCAAATCGCCCTCGTCTGGCTGAGTGAGACCGACTGGCAGCAAGCCGACCAAGCGCTGGCTCGAGCCGCTGACCTAGCCGCGCGCGACGGTCGCCCGGACCTGGTGAGCCAGGCCCAGGCCGCCCAAGCGCTCCTGCGCGATCGCCATCCCGCCGCCGCCCCCGACCCCCCTGAGTTTGATCCTGACACCCCTGCAAGCTGGCCCGACTGGGAGGAGCAGATGACCGCTCGCCTCCAGCAGCAGCTGGAGGCCCTGCTCAAAAACCTCGCCAGCGAGCAGCCCGACCAACAGGCCCAACTCGAGGCCCATCGCGCCAAGCTCGCGTGGCTCGCGGGAGAGCCAGCGCAAGTGCAGGCGAGCCTGCAAGCCGCCACCACAGCCGCCCAGGCCAGCGGCAACCCCGAATTAATCGCCCAAATCGAGGCCCTGCAACGCACCCTCCTCAGCCAGCAGGCCGCGGCGGCCAGTCCGGACCCTTTCTCGGCCTTGCTCGCCCAGACCATGCAGACCGGTGATCTGCCCATCGCGGGCGATCGCGTCTTGCAGCGGGCCCTGTTGGCCTTGCAGCAAAAGGACTACCGGCAGGTTTTGACCCTGGCGGAACAGGCCCGCCAACAGGCTCTGACCGCCCGCGACCTCACCCATTATCTGCGCTACCTGTTTGCCTGCATTTTCATCGCCTTTGCGCGGGATGGCCTGGGCGATCGCCCCGGAGTCATCGCCATTCTCCTCACCTGCAAAGTCACCCTCGAAAGCGAAGGCCAGGCTGTTTTCGGTCGGCAGCTGGTCGAACTGCTCGACGGCCTCGAAGTCCGCTGGGGGAACGAAGCCTTCCAAGCCGCCCGCCGCGCCTACCGCCAGCAGATGCAAGGGCCAGAGCCATGAGCTGCCCTAGCGGCCCGCCACCCGCACCCCCGACTCAACCTGGTCGCTGGGGTAAAGAATCACCTGCTCCCCCGCGTCTAGGCCCGACCGCACCACCGCCGCCAACTCACTGCGGGGGCCCAGCTCCACCTGACGTTGCTGGGCTCGGCCCTCGGTCGCCACAAAGGTACACCAGGCCCGATCGCAGCGGAAAAGGGCGCTGACCGGTACTTGCAGCACCTGCTCGGCCTGCCAAACCACCAGCCGCGCCTCGACCCGGTAGCCATCCCCCAAGGCCGGCGGGGGCGTTGTGAAATCGGCGATCACATTGACCCGCTGCTCCTCCACCCCTAGGGCGGAGGTTTGCGTAAAGGCAGCTGGTTCGATCTGTCGCACCGTCGCAGTGAGGGTTTCCTCGCCCCCCCAGCGGTTGACTTGCACCGGGTCGCCGGGGGAGACGCGCACGGCATCGGCGGAGAGAATATCAATCACCAGCTCGAGGCGATTCGCATTGCCCAGCTCCAGCAACGGCGTCCCCACGCTCACATGACGGGCACTCTCCTCAAACACCTTCAGCACTTGCCCTGCGGTCGGCGCGGTCATCGTCGTGCGGCGGGTGTCCGTCGCCAACTGGGCCAGCTCCGCCTCGAGGCTGGCGATCTGAGCCTGGTAGACCGACAATAAATAGTCCGGGTCTTGTTGAGCCTCCGTGAGCACCGTCAGGTCAGCCTGGGCCGCTTGAATCGCCGCCGCCGCCACCACCACCTGTTGGCGGGCTGTTTGCAGCGCTTGCTGGCGCTGGTGGACGGCGAGCTGGGCCAGCTCCAGCTTCTGCTGGGCGATCGCCCCGGCCGCTTGCAGGGTGGCGAGGCGATCGCGATCCCGTTCCGCCTGAGCGAGGTCCGCCTGCCCTTGGTTCACCTGGGCGAGAGCCTGTTGGTGAGCCGCCCGAGCCGCCGCGATGCGCGTCTGGGCCTGGTTCAGGGCCGCCGGTTTCGGCCGCTGGGTTTCGACCCCGGCCTTCTCCGCCTGGAGGGCCCGGATCTGGGCCTGGAGCGCGGCCGCTTGATGACCGAGGGGCTGGGGATCGATCTGGGCCAAGTAGGCCCCGGCGGCCACCCGATCCCCTACGGTCAGTTGAATCCGTCGCAACTCGCCCGCCACGGGGGCCGCGACGACAAAGCGATCGCGCACCCGCGTCTTGCCCTCGGCCTCAATCGTTACCTGAAGCTCCCCTAGCGTCACCGCCGCCAAGTCCACCGCCAGGGGTTGCGGCCGGAGGCTGTAGAGAATCACGCCCAGCAGCCCCAGGCCTCCGAGGGCATAGAACCAGGCGCGGGACGGTCGCAGCCAAGACCGAGGAGACGAGGAGCACTCCCGGTCTAGCGTAGGGGTGGTTTTAGTATCGGTGGGGATCATGGCCTTCCTCGCGAGAGTTCACAGTTCTGTCATTCATGGCAGCGATAGTTGCAGCGATCGCGCCGTCAGCGCCAAACCTCCGGTCACTCCCGAGTTTTCAGCACCGCAATCAAATCCAACTGGCGGAGTTGGCGGTGAATCAAGAGCCCGGAGCCCAGGGCCGCCACCACCACCACCCCCAGGGCAAAGCCATAGCTACTGGGCAAAATCACCAAGGGAACCCGGAACATCTCCGTATTCTGGGCCGGGGACTGATTCAGCAGCCAAGCGAGGCCGAAGCCCAGTCCCCAGCCCAGGGGCACGGCCGCCAGGGTGAGCAAAGCCTGTTCCCCCAGCAAAATGACCGCCACTTCCCGCTGAGTAAAGCCAATAATCCGCAGGGTCGCCAGTTCCCGGCTGCGCTCGGAGAGGGCAATGCGGGCGGCATTGTAGATCACCCCCATGGCAATCACACAGGCAAACAGCAGCAGCACCGTATTCATCGCCCCCGAAGTAGCTGCGATCGTGCTCTCAAACTGAGCCAGGGCCGTCTGCCGCTGGGCGACCCCCGCCACCGCCGGCAACCGTTTGAGCTGCTGATACAGGGGCTCGAGCTGGGCCGCCTCCACCCGCAGGTAGGCCCCCGACACCGTTGGTCCCTCTTGCATCAGGCCGTTCAAGGCCCCCAGGTTCATATAGCTCGTCAGGCCCACCAACTCATCCACCAGGGCCACGACTGCCACGGACCGCTGGGGACGGGCCCCCTCCAGCACCTCCACGGTCAGCCGCTCGCCCACCCTCACCTGCAAGAGCTCGGCCAGCTTGGTATTGATCAGTAGTCCTTCGGCCGGGAGGGGTAAGGAGCGCTGCTGGCGATCAATCAAGCGCCGCAGGGTGCTCGGATCGCGGAGCCCGGTGATGCTGCCCCGATGCTGGCGGTGGCCGAACCGCAAGCGCACGGGAACGCTGCGGAAGGGCTCCACCCGTTGCACTCCCGGCAGGTGCGCCAGCTCATACTGCACTCGACTCGGGCGGGGCTGGTTGAAGGTGAGGGTGATGTCCTCTTGCTGGACGAGGTGGAATTGGACTGCCATGATCCGGTCGATGCCGTCGGTAAAATAGCGCCCTACTACCAGGATGGCTACGGCTAGGGCGATGCCGACGATCGCCATCAGGGCCTGCCAGGGTCGGCGTTCCAGATTTCGCAGGATGATCCGTCCTGCGGGGGAAAAAAAGCGCTGTAACCCCAGCCGTGATCCCAAGGAAGGCCGAAAGCTGGGCGGGGGCTCGGGGCGCAGGGCCTCGGCCGGGGGCAGGGCCACCACGGCGGCCACGGATTTGAACGCACCGGCTAGGGCGGCCCCCAGGCTCACCCCCACTGCTGTCAGGACCAAGCCCAGGCCGATTTCGTACTGCACTTGGGGAAACTGGTAGAACTGGGTGTAAAAGTGGGTGAAGGCTTCTCCCAGCCAGCGCCCCAGGCCTAGACCCGCCGCCGCCCCGAGGGCGACGATCACCAGCACCAGCTTGAGAAAGTGCCCTCCGACTTCGCGGTTGGTGTAGCCAAAGGCCTTGAGCACGGCCACCTGTTCCCGCTGGGTGCTGATCAGGCGGGCGAGGACCAGGTTGAGTAAGAAGGCCGCGATGCCGAGGAAAATCAGGGGCAAGACTAGGGCCATGACCTGGAGCCCGAGGAGGTCGTCTTCCAGGAAACGGTGGGAGATTTGTTGCTCGCGGTCATAGGCCCCCAGGCCGCCGTAGGGTTCCAGGATTTGATCCAGGCGAAAGATCACGTCCTCGACTCGGGCGCCGGGGGTGAGGGTGAGGGCGAGGTCGTTAAAGGCGCCGTCGCGGTCAAAGGCGATCGCGAGGGCTTGGCGACCCATCCAGAACACCCCAAAGCGGCGATTGTCCGGCAGGAGTTCTGTGCCGCTGATTTCGTAGATGTATTCTGGCGAGAAGGGGGTGCATCTCAGTTAGGTAAGTTTGCCCCCTCTGCGAGCAGCCGCTGCGTGTCTACATCCCCCGGCCTCTTCTCCCAAGTAGGGCGAAGGGGAGTCTCCAAAGTGAGATGCACCCGGCGAGACGGCTGTGCCGACGATCCGCAGGGATTACTAGCGGCCGTTGATTGTCCGCAATCACCGGACGCTAATGCCCTTTGCAACCAACCCACCATACTGAGTTGTTCCGGTGCATTGCGGTTGTTATGCTGCGATCACTACTGCACAACTGAGAACTTATCTATGCCTTCTGCATCTCTCTCCAAGACTGCGAAAGAACTTTCCCTGCCGACTGTGCAAAAATGCACGTTAACAATAAACCTACGGCTAGATCTGGAAGTATAGAGTGTGTCAGAAAAACTAACCCTGCTGCTACAAGAACGGACGTATTTGCAATGATGTCGTTTCGTGAACATAACCACACAGAAGACATATTTAGATTATCTTTTCGGTGTTTAGCCAACAGTAGTAGACAGAGTAAATTGGCAAGTAACGCTACAACTCCAATCGTACTCATGATGGTTGCTTCCGGGACTGCGCCCGTAAATAGTTGATAACTTGCTCTCGCAAAAACTGCAATTGCAAATAGAAACATGATGATTCCCTTGAGAAATGCTGACCCAGCCTGAGCCTTACTGCCCCTGTTAATGACATATAAACTGCTTGCATAAACCAATGTATCACCCAGCATATCGAGTGAATCTCCGGTTAAAGACAGCGAATCTGCTCGAATTCCGGCTCCAAACTCGATAAAGAACATCCCCAGGTTAATGAACAGTACTGCCCAAAGCACCTTGGCTTGCTGCTTTTGCAGTTTTGACAGCTCAAAACCTTTATTTTGGCAACAGTCGTCACTCATGGCTCACCTTCCACTCAAATATTCAAAGCAATGTTAGAACGTTATCATAAAAAAAACTTACAGTCAAGCCCTCATTAGAATGTTGGGCTCTTCGGCACTGGGTATGTAAACTCAATCAAAATTCAAGCCCGAAATACTTGCTGTGTAACGGTTTTGTGCTTCTAAACACTTGATTAGGACGTAAAATCGCTGGAAACCGTGCCAGAAGCAGGATTCAGTGATTTTTACCACACTAAGTACTGAAGAACCGAATGTTTTATTCTGCAAGCTGCTTTAGAGTGTGGCAAAGAATATCGGCTACACGCTGGTCTTTCAAGGAATAGTAAGCGAGTTTGCCATCGTTTCTATACTTCAAGATTTTGAGGTCGCGCAGTTTTCGCAGGTGATGAGAGGCGGACGCGATCTTGCTCTCAAGCAGAGAAGCTACATCACAGACACAAAGTTCTTGCCCGTCGCTAAGGGCGTGGAGAATCTTCAGGCGTGATTTGTCTGCCAGAGCACTAAAAAGAATTTGAGCATTTTCCAGAAGATCGTCTCCTGGCAGTGCTTCACTAGCCTGAGCGACTAACTCCTCGTTAAAGCATCGGACTTGACAAATATCAATTGGCTTGGCTCTGGTCACAAATCTTGACGGACGCAAGTTTTACAATTCAATTCTAGCTGCCTATCACGAACGTGACCCACCAATAACCCTAAAGGGCTGTCCCCCTTGATAGCCTAGGCGGGATAACACGGCGTTGAGGCGATCGCCAAGCTGGAGCCGGTTGGCCTGAACAAAGGCTTCACTGGCAATCACTTCATCCAAGCGACCGGGCTCTAGGTAGCGGCCGCTCCGGAGAACCAGATCGTTCAGCATGGGCTGCGGCTGCTCGGGGATGGAGACCAGCCGCCCCGTGGCCGGGTCTGCGAGACCGGGTACATCGAGGGTGACGGTCTCCACGACGCGCGATCGCACCTGGGCGACCCCGGACACTTGGCGCAGGGTGGCCAAGAGCGCTTCGGGGGCGCGCTGGAGCTGCACGAAGACTTCGGCAAAGCGGTATTCGTTGTAGTAGCGGCTCTGGGACAGCACCAGGGAGTGGTAGGTACTCCGCATTGTCACCAGGCTGGCGATGCCGCAGGCAACGATCAGCACAATGGCGATGGCTTGACCGCGCCGGGCTAGAAGATCCCGCAGCAGCTTACGATCCAGAGAGGACAGCATCGGCAAGGCTCCTTCACCACGCCAACTCGTCAGGACGGGCGCGGCGCTGGTGGCAGTTGATGCTGTGGATCTCCCCGTCGCGCCGGGTGATGACGCGATCGCCCATGGCCCCAAGGCCAGCGTTGTGGGTGATGATCACGATGGTTGTACTCAGGTCCTGGTTCACGCGGGCCAGGACTTCGAGCACTCGCTTGCCGGTGCTGAAGTCGAGGGCTCCCGTGGGTTCGTCGCAGAACAGCACCTCGGGCCGCTTGGCGATCGCCCGGGCGATCGCCACCCGCTGCTGCTCTCCCCCGGAGAGTTGTGAGGGGAAGTGGTCGAGCCGCTCCTCCAGGCCTACGAGGCCGAGGGCCGCTTCCGGCCTCAGGGGGTGGGGGGCGATGTCGGTGACGAGGGCGACGTTTTCCCGCGCCGTGAGGCTGGGGATCAGGTTATAAAACTGGAAGATAAAGCCGATGGACTCGCGCCGAAAGCGAGTGAGGAGGCGATCGCCCCCCCGGTTCAGATTCTGATGGCGGAAGAGGACATCGCCGCTGGTCGGTACGTCGAGCCCCCCCAAGATGTTGAGCAAGGTAGACTTGCCACTGCCGGAGGGGCCCAGCAGGACGACAAATTCCCCCTCGTAAAGATCCAGATCCACATTCCGCAGGGCCTGGACCTGCACCGCTCCCATGCGGTAGGTTTTGGTGAGCTGGTGGGCGTGAAAAATGACGGGGGCAGCGGGACGTGCGGGGGAGACCATGCGGTTTTCCTTGGGAATAAAGACCGCTGAGACGTTGAAGATCAGAAAGTATGGATATTCCCAAGCTACTCAGGTATTCCATCGGATGTCAACCGAGATCTTTCTGGGGCAGGCTGGGTAGCCTCCAGCCCTAGCGCGATCGCCAGTCTCCTTGGTATCATGCCTGCTACAACTGAAGGAGCGCAAAACCCTTCGCCCCTATCCCCCTGCCAAGGGCTGCTCGTACCTTGTTCAATCCCCTACGCCACGCCCTGCCCTTCTTTGCGCCCGACGTGTTGGATTGGTCGGTGGAGGCCCGCCTCCTGCGTTGGCTCACCTTCCTCTGGCTGGGGATCGGTTTGGTCGTTCTCTTTTCCGCCTCCTACCCCGTCGCTGATACTGAATTTGGTGATGGCCTGTACTATTTCAAGCGGCAATTGCTCTGGGTGCTTCTGGGCTTGACAGGCTTTAGCCTCCTGGTTCGCACTCCCTTGCGCTACGTGATCGGGATTGCCCAGGGGAGCTATCTGGCCCTTGTGGGCACGCTCATGCTTTTGCTGATCCCCGGGGTTGGTACGACGGTCAATGGCGCAACCCGCTGGCTGGAGGTTGGCCCCTTGCCCCTACAGCCTTCGGAGCTGATCAAGCCCTTTCTGGTCTTGCAATGTGCCTTGGTGTTTGGGCGCTGGGCGCGCCTGCCTTGGGCAACGCGGCTGTTTTGGCTGAGTATTTTTGCCCTCACGGTCGGCGGCATTTTGCTACAACCCAACCTCAGCACGGCCGCCCTCTGTGGCTCCGCCATCTGGCTGCTGGCCCTCGCGGCTGGCTTGCCTTGGCTCCAGCTTCTGGGCACGGCCTGCGGGGGCCTGATGCTGGCGGCTCTGAGCATTGGCACGCGCGCCTACCAACGTCGCCGGATTCTGTCCTTCCTCGATCCCTGGGCCGACCCGATGCGGGATGGCTACCAGTTGATCCAGAGCCTGCTGGCCGTGGGTTCCGGGGGCCTCTGGGGGACGGGTTTTGGGCTTTCTCAGCAAAAGCTGTTCTACCTGCCCATCCAGTACACTGACTTTATCTTTGCTGTCTTTGCCGAAGAATTTGGCTTTGCAGGCAGTGTTTTGCTGTTGCTGCTGTTGCTGGCCTATGCCACCTTGGGGTTGGTCGTCGCCCTCAAGGCCCGTCAGGCGGTTCAGCAATTGATCGCCATCGGGGCTGTCCTCTTTTTGGTCGGCCAGTCTTTGATTAACATTGGCGTCGCCACAGGAGCCCTGCCCACCACGGGCTTGCCGTTTCCCCTGTTTAGCTACGGGGGCAGTTCGCTGATCGCCAGTCTGCTGCTCGCGGGTCTACTGGTGCGGGCGGCCCGGGAGTGCAATGAGGCGGAGGTGATTTCCCTCCAGGCCCGCCGCCAAGCACGCAATCGCGGCTCCCAGCGATCGCTCTCCCGCCCCCAACCCTCTCGCTAGAAGCAACGATTGATGGTCAAACTGCTGCACCTTTCGGATATTCACCTCGGCAGTGGCTTTAGTCACGGTCGCCTCGACCCAAACACCCGCCGCAATACGCGCTTGGATGATTTTCTGCGGAGCCTGAGGGCCTGCATCGACCGGGCGATCGCCGAGCCGGTGGATCTTGTCCTGTTTGGGGGTGATGCCTTTCCCGATGCTACCCCGGCCCCCTACATCCAAGAAGCCTTTGCCCAGCAGTTTCAACGCCTCGCGGCGGCCCAGATCCCAGCGGTGTTGCTGGTGGGCAACCATGACCAGCATTCCCAAGGAGAAGTCGCGAGCCTGTGTATCTATCGCACCCTCGCGGTGCCGGGGTTTCGGGTGGGCGATCGCCTCGCCACCCACCGCCTCGAGACGGCCGGCGGCCCCGTGCAAGTGGTGACCCTTCCCTGGATCACGCCCTCCAGTCTCCTCGAGCGCCCCGAGACCCAAAAGCTCAGCGCCGCCGAGGTCTATGAACTGCTGCTGCAACGACTGCAAGCGGCCCTCGAGGGGGAAATCCGCCAACTCGATCCCCAACTCCCCAGTGTGTTGCTGGCCCATGTCATGGCGGACCGGGCCGAGCTCGGGGCCGAGCGGTTTCTCGCCGTGGGCAAGGGCTTCACGGTTCCCCTGGGCCTGCTGACTCGACCCGAATTTGACTATGTGGCCCTCGGCCACGTCCACAAGCACCAGAACCTCAACCCCAGCAATGATCCGCCGGTGGTCTATCCCGGTAGCATCGAGCGGGTCGATTTCAGCGAAGAACGGGAGCCGAAGGGGTTTGTCTTGGTCAATGTGGCGAAGTCGGGGACAACCTGGGAATTTTGCCCGCTGCCCGTGCGGCCCTTTCGCACCCTCCGGGTCGATGTCACCCAGAGCCCGCAGCCCCAGGAAACCTTGCTGGCAGCCCTAGCCAAGGCTGAGATTGACGAGGCGGTGGTGCGCCTGCTCTACACGGCCCGCAATGACCAACTGGATCGGATCGACGTGACGGCCCTACACCAAGCCCTCGAACGGTCCCACAGTTACACCCTGCGGCTGGAGCTAGCCAGCGCGGGGCGATCGCGCCAGCCCGAACTGGGAGCTGGTAATAGCCTCACACCCCTGGAGGCCCTGGAACTCTACCTGAAGGAGCAGCCCAATCTCCAGGACCTGCGGGCTGATATGCTCACGGCAGCGGAACACCTCCTCAGCGGTGAGGCGATTTCCTTTGACCTCGGTGCGGTGGCGGCCCAAGCCCCCCCCACCCCCCAGGTCCCCGCAGCCTCGTCGGGGGACGCTCAGCTACGGTTGCTCTGAGGGTCCGGGGCAAATCCCTTAAGCTAGAGAGAGGGCTCTAGCCTGTTGTCACGTCTGGTGAGCTTGTGGAAATCACGTTTCTCGGTACTAGTTCCGGCGTGCCGACGCGATCGCGCAACGTCTCCAGCATTGCCCTGCGCTTACCCCAGCGGGCCGAGGTTTGGCTGTTTGACTGCGGCGAAGGAACCCAGCACCAGTTGCTCCGCAGCGACCTCCGCAGTTCGCAGATTCGCCGCATCTTTGTCACCCATATGCACGGCGACCATACCTTCGGCCTGATGGGGCTGATTGCCAGTTGTGGCATGGCGGGAGCAGCCCAGCCCCTAGACATTTACGGTCCCCCAGACCTCGAGCCCTACCTCAAGGCCTGTGCGCGCTATTCCCAGATGGACATCTTCCCTCGAGTGCGGGTTCATGCCGTCGCTCCGGGTCTCGTGTATGAGGATGAAGCGTTCCGTGTGAGCTGCGATCGCCTCACGCACAAGATCCCGGCCCACGGCTACCGTGTAGCGGAGCGCGACAAGCCCGGCCGCTTCAAGGCCGAGGCGGCGAAGGCCCTGGGCATTCCCCCCGGCCCCATCTACGGCCAGCTCAAGCAGGGCAAGACGGTGACGTTAGAAGATGGTCGCCGCATTGTCGGGGCGGATCTCTGCGAGCCGCCGGAGCGCGGCCGCACCTTTGCCTATTGCACGGATACCGTCTTTTGCGATGCGGCGGTAGCCTTGGCGAAGGAGGCGGATTTGTTGATCCACGAAGCAACCTTCGCGCATCAAGACGCGCAAATGGCCTTTGAGCGCTTGCATTCCACGTCCACGATGGCGGCGCAAGTGGCCTTCTTGGCCGGGGCTCGACAACTGATCATGACCCACTTCAGCCCTCGCTACGGGCCGGCGAATCCCCCCAGCCTCGAGGATCTCCTGGCGGAAGCGCAGGCGATTTTTCCCAATACGCTCTTGGCGCGGGACTTCTTGAGCTACGAAATTCCCCGCCACCGGGCCGACAAGCAGGAAGTCGCCTCTGTCGCTTGAGCCCTCGGGTGTGTCGGCCCTTAGCACTTAAGTCCTCCACGACGCATCCCCAGGCCTGGGATGCATCGTGGATTCATCCCTGGGCGTCGCTACCGGGCTGCCGCTCATTCTGGCTGGCTGCCTGCCAATGGTCCTCGGCCTCAACCGTTTGATAAAGCGTTGTGCGTTCCTGGGCGGGACGGCCGAGGGTGGCGATCGCCTGCCGCAGTTCCGCCACCGTCTTCCCCGTGCCCCCCTGGGCTCCGGCCATCGTCGTGATATGCTCCTCCATCAAGGTTCCACCGAGGTCATTGCAGCCCCAGCGCAGGGCAGCCGTCGCCCCTGCCAGGCCGAGCTTGACCCAACTGGGCTGATGATTGAGAATCCAGTTGCCCAAGTAGAGGCGGGCCACGGCGGTCAAATGCAGGGCGTCCTGCAAGTCGGGCTGGTCACGGCCGACCCGGCGACGCAGGGCCGGGGGTGCTTGCTGACCCACAAAGGGCAGCAGAATAAATTCCGTGATCGCGGCCGGGTAGTCCTGGGTCCGAGCCTGTTGCTGCAAGCGGCGCAAGTGCTCTAGGTGGGTGAGGCGCTGGGCTGGCGTTTCCACATGGCCGGAGAGCAGGGTGCTAGTCGTGGGGAGCCCCAGGCGGTGGGCTGTGCTGACGATCTCCAGCCATGTAGCCGTATTCAGCTTCTCGGGGCAGAGAATGCGGCGCACCCGATCCTCGAGGACCTCAGCCGCCGTCCCCGGCAGGGAATCCACCCCAGCGGCCTTCAGGCTAGCAATGACTTCGGCATAGCTCAGGCCATCCTCGCGAGCGATGAACTGGATCTCCTGAGGCGAAAAGGCGTGGAGGTGGAGCTGGGGAAACTCGTCTTTAATCGTCGCCACGAGTTGCCGGTAGTAGGCCAAGCTGGAGCCGGCGAGCTTAGCCTGGGGATTTAGGCCGCCCTGCATACAAATCTCCGTTGCGCCCCGTTGGACCGCCTCAGCCGCTTTTGCGCGAATCTGCTCCCAGTCCAGCCCATAGGAGCCGTCCTGGTCGGCATCGCGGCGGAAGGCGCAGAAGTTACAGTGCTGCTCGCAGATGTTGGTGAAGTTGATGTTGCGGTTGACCACATAGGTGACAACGGCCCCTACTTGGCGCTGGCGCAGGGTATCGGCGGCCTGTTGAATCGCTGCCAAAGCCGCCGGCTCCTGGGCCTCTAAGAGCGTCAGCCCCTGGGCGGGGGTGAGATCGGCCCCGGCTAAGGCAGCTTCGAGGGTGGGCTCAAGATCAATAGCAAGCATACACGGGGGCTGAATGGGGGCATCTCCATCATGCTAACCGAAGGCCGGGAGCAGCCCGGATTAGCCGCCCTTCGTGGGGTGAACGAAATTTTGCGCTGGATGTTTGTACTCCTTCGCTCAGCCCTCACCCCAACCCCTCTCCCTACTTGGGAGAGGGGCTTCTAGCTCCCCTTGAGCAATCGCTCAAAATTCAGGGGAGCCGCGCTTTTTTTTTGTCCACCCGCCCTTCGTGTCTCGAGGCCCGGCAAGGCTAACCCGCTATTCCCAGAAAGTGTACCCCTTTTCAAATCCTTGCCAGTAGCCGACGCGGTAGCCACTGCCATACTCTGGTGTCCCCTGCTTGTCAAAGGTGGGGATGGGCTCATACTGGCTGCGGTGCTGGCGGCAAAGATTTCCGGCATTGAGCCCAATTCGGTAGCCATCTGTGTAGCCATCATGGAAGTCAAGGACGGCTGGCATATCCTCTGTGGTGTCGTTGTGGTAGCCATCTTGGTAGCCGGCCAAGAAGCCGGCCTGGTAGCCAGCGCGGGCGCGATCGCTGGGCCAGTGCTTGAGGACCTCTTCATCAACCGTGGGCTCGTAGGGTTGCGCCTGAACCCGCCCTTGGGCTCCGATCTGGAAGCCCGCTGTATAGCCCCAGTCATAGCCTGCCTCAAAGGGCTTCTCGGCCTCGGCGCGAGCCCTGAATTCCGGGGGGTGGGGGGTCTCTGCCCAGGTTGACGGGCTGGGGAAGCTCGTTGTCACCGTCATGCACAGCGCCGCAAAGCCTAGGAACCAGTAGCGTTTCATTATTAGCAACCCCCTTCTCGAAAATCTATGAACTCGCGCTACCCCAAATCTAGTTGCCGGAGTAGTGAACCAATGCACTTAGCTTGACCGGGCCGTGGCTCCCGGCACAAGATCGCCTCGCGATCAGGTCGCTGTTGGGGGGCTACACCTGCCACTGCCGTCAGCGATCCTAGTCCGATCTTGACAAATTCTCTGGGGGACTCAGGGGGCGGCTGTGCCAATCTGGTCCTTGGACAGGGAGAAAAGTTTAGATTCTATTTGGGATCGAATGTCAAAGTCTCTTGACTTGACGATCCCTGCGATCCCCATCGTCTCGTAACCCTGGGCAAAATTACTCAGCCACCCCCTTGACCTGCCTTGGGACTTGCTTGTTATATCGGGATCAACAGCGCCGAAGTGTGGCGAGCACGACCTATCCAGGTTTCCTGACTTTCTGGGAGGGCTGGAGCGGGCGATCGCCAACTGTCCCCATTCGCCAGGGCAGCGGTCTGTTGTCTGGTTCCCCGCAGTCAGCTTTGCAAGGTGCTGCGAGGTTACTGCGGTCAGTTGGCGGTGGCTCTTGAGTTCCCAAGCCCAGGCTAGGGGATCAGGAGTCAGCTACGGTGCTAGCTCTGAGATACCATACTGTTCTTTGAAACTAGGACAAATCAATGGCTAACGAACGCCAACCCCTCGAAGACTTAACGCTGCGTCAGCTCCGCAAGGTGGCGAGCAGTTACAACATCTCCCGTTACAGTCGGATGCGAAAGTCGCAACTGCTAGCTGCAATCCGACGTGTTGAAGGTCAGCCCCAAAACCCCGTGAGTCCCTCGCGTCCCCAAGAGGTAAAGGAAGAAGTGGAAGCAGCAAAATTTGAACTCGGCCAAGACGATTTGACGGGTGGCGCCCTCGCTTCGGTTGATGAGGGCCTGGCGGATCTACCCAGCGGCTATGCTGATGGCCGCATCGTCCTGATGCCCCGTGATCCCCAATGGTGCTACACCTACTGGGATGTCACCAACGAGCAGAAAAGTGCTTGCCGGCAGCAGGGGGGCCAGCAGCTAGCCCTACGTATCTATGACGTTACGGATATCAGTATCGAGTCCCAAAGCCCCCACAGCGTCCAAGAATATCCCTGCGACGAGTTGGCTCGGGAATGGTACTTGCCGATCCCTGTGAGCGATCGCGATTATGTTGTTGATATCGGCTACCGCTGCGCCGATGGCCGCTGGCTGGTGGTCGCCCGCTCCGCCGCCGTGCGCGTGCCCCCAATTTACCCCTCGGACTGGATCGAAGATCACTTCGTCACTGTTCCCTGGGAGCGCGATCTGCGCAGTCAAGCTATCTTCCGCCTGATGACCCCGACCCAGCGCCAAGGTCTGACCCCTGGCAGCAGCATCCACAATGAAGTGTTTGGCCTGGCAGAAGCAGCGGAAGCCCAGCGTCGCGCCGGTTCCCTCTATGGCTCCATGCAGCATGGGGGCGCTTCCGAGCAAGCCGTTAGCTCCTACGTCTTCCCCTCTGGCGTTGGCAAGTGGGCGGCCTCCGGCGTCGGCATGATGTCCGGCGTGGGCCTGGCACAGATGTCTGGCGTGGGCCTGGCACAGATGTCCGGCGTGGGCCTGGCACAGATGTCTGGCGTGGGCCTGATGTCCGGCGTCGGCCTGGCACAGATGTCCGGCGTCGGCATGATGTCCGGTGTGGGCCTGGCGCAGATGTCCGGCGTCGGCATGATGTCGGGGATCGGGATGCTGTCCATGTCCGGCGTCGGCATGATGTCCGGCGTGGGCTTCTCGGCTTCCGCCGCACCGATTCGCCCCCGTCAATTCTGGCTGGTCGCGGATGCGGAGCTGATCGTGTATGGGGCAACCGAACCCGATGCCACGGTAACGATTGGCGGTCGCCCGATTAAGCTGAACCCTGACGGTACGTTCCGTTTCCAGATGTCCTTCCAAGACGGTCTCATCGACTACCCGATCATGGCGGTTGCCGCTGACGGGGAGCAGATGCGCTCGATTCACATGAAGTTCGAGCGGGAAACGCCGTCGCGTCACACCAACACCAAGGACGAAGCCCAACTCGAGTGGATCTAACTCGAGCCCGTGGGGGCGGGCTGCAACCCCGCCCCTCGCAACCATCTACCCTGGTTGCTCGGCCTCGTTTGCGGGGGGGGTGAGTCTCGTGTTATTCCCTTCGAGACGCTGGGCGAGCCCAGAGGAGGGGCGTAATCACGAAATCCTCAAACCAAACAACCCCTCCGGTTCCTCATCCCCGGATCGGAGTAGGCGTATGGTTGTTTCCAATAATTTTGAGACCCTTCAGACGGGCGTGAAGGGAGGGAATCTTGACCCGTTGCCGCCCTCACCCTAAATCCCGCTCCCAAGCTGGGAGAGGGACTTCCGGTTCCTCTTCTCCCAAGTTGAAGGAAGGGGCTGGGGGATGAGGGCCGCGGGCCAACCGTCTCATTCTTGATTGAAATTACTATAGTTGGGCTTCCGCCCCGCCCGGGCGGGCTGGCGGGAGCGCTGAAGTGCCACGAGGCCTGGTGGAATTTCACAAATTAAATGCACCGTCTCAGGGCTTGGGTTTTCTTGCTCTCAAGCCCTTATCGGAACAGCGATTGACTGGGTTGAGGGCGCAGCAACCGTGCCCCTACCGAACTGGGTCGTTATTTCGTGAAAATTCATAAGCGCCATCACGGGAGCTGGCGCAAACCCAAACGTTGTTGGGCTTTAGCCCTTTGAGGAAGCGCTGAGGGGAGGGTGTTGTCTCCTTCTCCTCCTGGGAGTCAGAGGATACGGGCGTTGGCGGGCCAGGGTCAATCTGTCTCCTGCTTAACTGAAATAGCCATAATCTTAATAATTTAATAATCTTATCTTATAAAGACCGTGAGGAGTGAAATGGTAGAACCTGAATCAATGGAACCCCAAGCCCCTGATAGCTTTGCCCAGCGCGAGCGCCAGGAAGACTATCCCCTCAGTCCCGTTCCCCCTGACAACCGCAAACCGCTGTGGTCGCTTGCGCCATTGCTGATCGGTTTTACCCTCTATTCCGGCACGCTCTTTGCGGGCGGCTTGGTCGGCCCAGCCTTCCGATTTTTCCCCGACTTGCTGCTGATTATTTTGGTCGGCAACTTGATTTTAGGCCTCTACGCGGCTTTGCTGGGCTACATCGCGGGCAACACGGGCTTGAATACCGTGTTGATGGCACGCTTTAGCTTTGGCAATGTGGGTTCCCGCTGGGTAGATTTTATCCTCGGCTTCACGCAGATCGGCTGGTATGCCTGGGGTTCGGCCTTGATCGCCGATCTCCTCAATCAGTTGGCTGGTTTTCCTCAGGGCCTGAACTGGTTGGTGATCCTTGTCGTCACCTACGCCTTTTGTGGCACGGCCTATGTCGGCTACCGTGCCCTGGACTGGCTCAGCCGCATCGCGGTGCCAGCGATGGTGGTGCTGATGGCCTGGAGTCTGGCGATCGCCACCCATGATGTCGGTGGCTGGGGCGGGTTGCAGGCCCTCGACCCCGGGGAGCCCCTGCCCTGGACGGCGGCAATCACCATTGTCGTCGGTACTTTTGTCTCTGGGGGGACTCAGGCGACCAACTGGAGCCGCTTTGCTAAAAATGGTAGAACGGCGGCGATCGCCACCCTGGCGGCCTTCTTCCTGGGTAATGGCTTCCTGATCTTCAGTGGGGCCTACAGTGCCCTCGCCTACGGAGAACCGGATATTGTCAAAGTAATGGTGCAGCAGGGGCTCCTGGTTTGGGGCTTGCTCCTCTTCTTGCTGAATATGTGGACGACCCAAGACAACACGATCTATGCGTTTTCTGTGGCCGGGGCCCATGCCTTCCGCACGGAGAAACGCCACCTCCTGGTTCTGGGGGGTGCAACCTTTGCCCTGGTTCTCTCCTATGGGGGCATTTATGAGAGTGCCCAGTTCATCAACTTCCTCATCCTGCTCGGCACTTTCATTCCCCCGATCGGTGGCATCATCATGGCGGACTACTGGCTCTACCGGCTGGGGCAATTTCCCAGCCTGGAAACCCCCCAGCCCCCCTTGAATTGGGCGGGGATCGGTGCTTATGTCGCGGCGTCGGCGATCGCCTACTGGGCCCCGGGCATTACCCCGATCAACGGCATTCTGAGCGCTCTCGTGCTCTACACCCTCGCCAGCAAAGCCCTCAAACCTCGTCCCGCCGCCTCAGAAGAGGCCTAGACTCCCAGCTCCAACGGCGGTGGCACTTGGCGATATTTGGGAAGTTCGCCGGATTCCTGGCTGCCAGGCCAGGGGTGCAGGTTTGCCCTCCGTTGGCTGGAGCCCCGCCAACCAGAGGGCCATCGGTTGCACGGGAGGAGAAATCTCAACGGGAGGATTCCTGCTGTTGGGTTTCGTTCGGCTGCACGCTCCCGCTCCGAGGCTTCAGGTGGTTTGGCCCTTGCCTGGACAACCCCGGCACGACCCCAACCGCTGACCCAAGCGGTACAGCATTTTTGTTGCTAGGAAAGTAAGCCCTCACCCCAAACCCCTCTCCCAGAGGGCGAGGGGCTTTAGCTGTATTGCCCTAGGCTAAAAACCGCTGTACCTAGGCCTGCCTGCTACAGTGAAACTCGGCGCTCTCTAGCAAGCCCGCGCTCCCGCTGCAAAATTCCCATGGGCCGCTCCTACCAACTTGGCATCGACATCGGCACGACCAGCACCAAGGCCGTGCTGTTTGATGCCTACGGCAATGCCCACAGTCGCCATACTGTGCCCTACCCCCTGTACACGCCGGCGCCAGGGGCGGCTGAGCAAGCCCCCGACCAGATCGCCCAAGCCGTTGTCACGGCGATCGCCCAGACCCTCGCCCAAGGGGCTGTGACTCCCCGCGATCGCCTCGGCCTCACCCTCAGCAGCGCCATGCACAGTCTGCTGGCTGTGGATGCGGCCGGCCAACCGCTGAGCCCAGTCTATACCTGGGCTGACCAGCGGGCCCAGCCCCAAGCAACCCAGTACCAACCCCGAGCCCCCCACCTCTACGCCCGCACCGGTGTGCCCCTCCAGCCCCTCTCGCCCTTGGTCAAGCTGCTCTGGCTGCGAGCGACCCAACCCGACCTCTGGCAGCAGGCGGCCCGCTTTGTCTCGATTAAAGAGTACGTGCTCTATCGCCTCTGCGGCGAGTGGGCCGTGGATTGGGCGATCGCCGCCGCTAGCGGCCT
Source organism: uncultured bacterium (assembly GCA_964397305.1). Classification (GTDB taxonomy): domain Bacteria; phylum Cyanobacteriota; class Cyanobacteriia; order Cyanobacteriales; family Spirulinaceae; genus JAAUTY01. Next base: position 20,483 of record CAYNIP010000004.1, on the reverse strand, counting down.
GCTCAACTTGACCACCCTCGACTGGGAGCCCGACGCCCTCGCCTTGGCCGGTCTCACTCCCGCCCGCCTCTCGCCCCTCGGCCCGCCTCAGCAGGTCCTGACCCTGCTCCCCACCTGGTCTAGGGTCTGGCCGCTGGCCGCTGGCGTGCCCGTTGCCCTCGGGGCCAGCGATGGCGTGTTGTCTAATCTCGGCCTCGGGGTCGAACCGGGCCGGGCGATCGCCGTCAGCCTCGGCACGAGCGGCGCGGCCCGAGCCACCGTGACCCGGCCCTATGTGGCCACTGACCTGGGCCTGTTCTGCTACCCCCTGCGGCGGGACTATTGGGTGCTCGGGGGGGCCACCAACAGCGGCGGCCTGGCCTGGCGCTGGCTACGGGATCACTGGTTCTGCCTGCCCGCTGATACCGGCGACGAGATCCTGAATCAGTGGGCCGCCACCGTGCCCCCCGGTGCGGAGGGTCTGCTGTTTCAGCCCTATTTGACCGGCGAGCGCGCTCCCCTTTGGGATAGCCAGGCCTGCGGCAGCTTCGTTGGCCTGCGCTTTGCCCACGGCCGGGCCCACGCTGCCCGGGCCGTGCTGGAAGGGGTGCTCTGCAACCTAGCCCTTGTGATTGCCGCCACGCGCACCGCTAGCCAGAACTCTGGTCCTCTCTGGGTTACAGGGGGTGTTTGGCGATCGCCCCTCTGGCGGCAGACCCTCGCCGACCTCAGCTCCAGCGAGGTCTGGGCCCCCGCTGAGCTGGAGGGGGCCTGCTGGGGAGCGGCTCGGCTCGGCTGGGAGGTTCTGGAGGGGGTCGCGACTCCGGGGCCGCCGGCGCAAGCGGGCGATCGCCACCAGCCCGACTCCGAGCGGCTCGCCCTTTACCAAACGTTACGCCAGCGCTATGACCGCCTATTGGCAGCCTTAAAGCTGCCCTAGGCCCTCCTGGCAGCGCCAGAGTCTAGGGAATCTTGCTAAGCTAGTACAACGTTTCTGGTCTGGGCTATGAACACGATCGAATGGCAACCGGCAGATATTGAAGGTAAGCTCGGCCTCGAGTTCAAACACCCAGAAACTCTATTTTTGGCCCTGAGCCACCCCTCCTACGCCAAGCTCGCGGGCAATCTCTTGGCGACGAATGAGCGGCTCGAGCTGCTGGGTACAGCTATCCTCGAGTTGGCGATCGCCAGCTACCTTTACCAGCATTGCCCCTACCTGAAAGTGGCCAACTGGCGCGGCCTGCTGCCCAAACTGACCGAGAATGAGCGCCTCACCAAGCTCTGGTTTCAACTAGGCCTCGGCACGCGCTACCCCTTCCTGGACCTAAACGAAGAGCGCGCTACCCTGCGCCAGAAGCCCAACAACCCCTTTGCCAGCGCCACCCGTGCCTTGGTCGGAGCCATCCACTGCGATCGCGGCTTCACTCAGGCCCGCAACTGGCTCTACAAGAACTTGATCGCCCCTGTCCTCGCCAAGCACTTGAAGCAAACCACGGAGCGGGCTGAACCGGCCCCCCAGCTCCGCTTTGTTGGGCATTCTCTGCTCCTAGCTGTCACCGTCGATTATCTCTACCACCGCTTGCCCAACGTAACCCCCAACGAGCTGCAATACTTTCAGCGCTACCTGACCACGAAGCAGCAGCAAAAAACCTACCAAACCTTGAGCCTGACAGCGGGCAATGCCGACCAGCAACCCTTTGAAGAATGGCTGGCCAGCTACTACTACCAGGGCAGCGAAACCAGCGATCGCGCAGCCTTTCGCCAAACCCAAACCTGGTTCGTGGAGCACTGCATCGATGAAGAAGAACTCCTGCGCCAAGCGATCGAGCGCCTTCGCTCCCAAGGGATTCCCCAAAAGTGGATCATTCGTGAAGTCCTCGGCTATGCCAGCAAGGACTACCACGCCGGCCGCGATCGCTACTACGAGATCCTAGACGAAACCGCCAGCAGCGAAGAAGAGTAGCGCAACCGTTGCCCCCAGAACCCGGGCAAAGGGCAGACCCAAAGCCCGCCCTGCCCCTGAGCCGCAACTCCTACTTGGGGCAACGGGCACAGAGCAGCGCCGGAGTCTGAGCTGTGGGCTCGAAGTCGCGACAGGCGATCGCCGCCTCCGTGAGCGCCAAAGAAGGATTCACCGTACATTTCAAGTAATGGCAGCCCGTGAAATAAGCGCAGCGGGTGCAGGGAATTTGGTGCAGACGGCGCAGGTGGGCGATCGCCTCGCGGCTCGCGGCTAGGATGGCGATCACAAACCCCACCAACAAGCTGCAAATCCCGACTGGACAAAGGATCGGCATCAAAGACACGGTGCAGAGCGTCAGCATGGCGATTACGGGGAAAGGGTTTTCAGGGACCGGGGGCGATCGCGCGGTTGCAGATTGACCGTCAGCCAAAAGTCAACAATGCGGCGCGCCACCCAGCCTGGGTGAGAGTGATGAAAGAAGTGCCAGCCGCTAGGACAGAGCCACAGGGCATCCTCCGGCTTAAGCCAGGCCTGCCAACCCTGTAGGGTATCCGGAGCAACAATCCTGTCATCTCGGCTGCCACAGACTAACAGCGGCACCTCGACCGGCCCCGCCTCGCTCGCGACCGACTGGTAAAGGGTCTGCGGTGAGAGGGCCGTCCGGAGATCGCGATCCAGCAACTGCACCAGCTCCCACACCAACGGTTGCGGACAGGGCCCGAACATTCCCTGCACCATTTGGCGCAGGATGACCAATCGGGAGCAGGGCTGACGGCGGAAACGGGCGTAATAGTCCGCGTGCCAGTCGTAGGTTGCTTGGGGACCGACAGCGAGCAACGTGAGCGATCGCACCCGTTCCGGATAGCGGCGCGCATAGAGCCAGGCCAAGCAGCCGCTACTCCCGTGGCCAATGAGATGCAGCGGGCGATCGCTCCGCTTCAAATAGTCGTGGAGCAACACCGTGCCAACTTCCAGAGAGAGGGGCTCATCAGCCGTTTGCTGATAATCCCAACACCCCACCAAGGCAACATGAGCCAACACCGTACACAAAGGCCCGTGTAGCTTTTGTAAGCTCGGGCTGGTATTAATAAACAGAACATCTGGAAAGACTGTCATAGTTTGCAGGACTCGCTCCATCATTGAGGTTACAAGGCTCGATCTAGTCTAGATATACCTAATTCTGTATGGGGCCCTGGCCGGTCAACATCGGTCGCATCTCACGTTGGAGACTCCCCTTCGCTCTACTTGGGCTACTACCTACACACAAGTCATGTTTGGCTTTATTTTTCCCACTTTTGCCCCCTAGATTCCCCAACCCTGAGGGACTGGGAATTCCGATCCCCCCCAAAATCGGGGGGATAGGGGGGCTAAAAACGGTCAGTTGGGGCTGTTACGAGATGTGTGTACTTAGTAGCTCTACTTAGGAAAAGGGGCCGGGGGATGTAGACGCGCAGCAGCTTCTCGTAGAGTGGGCAAACTTGCCTAACTGAGATGCACCCTGGGCCCGGTAACGCACATCTGGCTGGAGGACCTCGCATTAGGTCAGCCAATCGCTTAGAAATAGCTACCATTAAACCCCGACCCTAATCGATCTGAGAAACCCCTAAAACCAGCTCATGGATTGGGTTGCAAAGACGAGGGACTTCTGGCCTTCCCACTCCCAAGACCGCAAGCTGGGCCTGGAAGACGTAGGCGCGCCGCAGCGACTCGCAGCGTGGGCCTCCGCAAGGTCAATGTGAAATGCACCCCAGCCAGCGCTGCTACAACCCCAGCTCCTGCTTAAGCTGACTCGTCCACGTCGCAATCCGCTCATCCGTCAGCTCAGATTGATTGTCCTCATCCAAGGCCAACCCAACAAACTTACCGTTGCGAATCGCTTTCGACTCGTTGAAGTCATAGCCGTCGGTTGGCCAATAGCCCACGGTTTTCGCACCGAGGCTACTGATCTTCTCCTCCAAGAGGCCGATCGCATCCTGAAAGTTATCGGCATAGCCAATCTGATCCCCAGGCCCAAAATAAGCTACCGTCTTGCCGTTGAAGTTGATCTCATCCAGTTGTTCGTAAAACCCTTCCCAGTCGCTCTGCAACTCACCAATATTCCAAGTAGGGCAACCGAGAATGAGGTAGTCATAAGCCGCTAGATCCTCCGGCTCAGCCTCAGCAATGTCGTGCAAGGCGGCAATCTTTTCGCCACCTAAAGCTTGTTGAATTTGCTCCGCAAGCGTTTCAGTGTTTCCCGTTTGTGTACCAAAAAAGATGCCAATTGTTGCCATGATTCTGTTGTACTTCGTAAAGAATGAGCAAAAATAGTGTTCTCAGCTCTCAACAGAATCCCAAAGGGATGATCGGGGTAAAGCGGCTAGGGAAACAAGGTTTCCGATGATCCGGGTTTCGCTCAACCTAGAGAGTAGTTCTGCAACTTGAGTTGGTTTTTTTATCTCAAGCTAGCCTACGGTCTCTAAGGAGATTGACCTTAAGGCCGTCATTGCTACCTCAGTCGGGCGGGCTGACCGTAGTTTGGGTTGACCGCTCAATGCACTCACCGCAAGAAAGGGGCAAGGTTTGGCGACAATTTGAGCAAAACCAGTAAATACGTCGCTGGCTCATTTGCCGTAGCATTTTATGCGCGCAAAAGGGACAATCCATGGCTCTACAGGTCTCCAAGGCCCCTCGAGCGAACTTACAATTCTGCTTCAACCAAGCCCAGCGCCTTGCCTACCTGGCGGAAGTCAAATCCCATAGCCCGCAGAGCGTGCCAGAGGTGGCCTTGGAGGAAGAAGAAGGCGAGGAAAAAGTGAGCGTTCGCCAACCAAGCCCGGGGGGTGTGTTCCCCTAGGGGCAAGGCCGCCGTGTCAGCAAAGTAGGGTGAAATGCCGAGGCGGACTTCCAGGGTTGGCCCGTAAAACTCCACGGGGTAGGCGAGGGTGTTGACCGCACAGAAGTAGGCGGCCACAAAGCCAGCCAAGGCAATGCCGCCCAGGGAATAGGACAAAATGGCCTCGCCCGAAAACGTCAGCACCTTGCGGCTCCAGGGCAGGGGCGGCACGATGATGTGCCAGATACCGCCAGCGATGAGTAGCAGACCAATGTAGATGTGGCCACCAACCAAGTCTTCTAAGCTGCTGATGCTAGCGAAGTGAGTTTGGTAGCCGTAGATGACTAGGGGATCGAGGGTGGGCTGGGAGATCGCGCGCACTGTTTGGGTGGTGGCATCGTATAAGCCACCCCAGAACATTGCCTTAGCGACGAGCAGGAGGGCCCCCGCTCCGAGGAAGAGCAGGTGATGGCCGAGAATCATCCCCAACTGCTGGGGATCATTCCAGTCGAAGTGGAATTTTCGAGCTGGGCCGTTGGCGGCTTGTAGGTCCCGGGGAGCCTTGACGGTGTGGAACAGGGCCCCCGCTCCTAGCACCCCGGAGGCGATCAGGTGAACGGCCCCGACTACGAACCAGGGATAGGTATCGACAATCTGCCCGCCGTCGCCTACACCGAGGCCGAGGGTGGCCAGGTGGGGCAGCAGAATCAGGCCCTGCTCCCCCATGGGTTGGGTCACGTCAAGGCGCGACAGCTCAAAGAGGGTGAAGGCTCCAGCCCAGAAGGTGGTCAGAGCTGCTTGGGCGACGTGGGCCGCGATGAAGAGACCCGAAAGGTCGGCGAACCGGGCATTCCCGGCCCACCACTCATAGGTCACAGTCGGTTGGCTGTAGGTTTGCATAGAATTTTATTGCTCCTGAACGAGGGTTCAGTTTATTGACCTTAGTTCTCAATAAGGCTAGCACTGAGATAGGATTTTTTGGCAAGTTTAGAGTGTTAAGTTTTATTGAGGATTAGCTCAATCCGTTGCTGGCAAAGGATTATGCTTGGGGCTATCGCCAGACAGACTAGCGACAGACCTTGCCTAGAGCTGTCTTCAGACGATATTAAGATGCAGTAAGTTTTGGGGCCGCTGGGACCAATCTTGCTGGCTCTCCCGGATTCATGGTGATTTCCGTCCGCAAAACAACGATTGCATCGGCAGGGGTTGAGTCTCTAAACCCGCAGCAGTTCTGGGTTGGGAGACTAAGCCCCTTGCTGGCTCGGTTGGTCCTGGTCACCATCGCTCCGGGAGAGCTGTCCACCCGTAGCCCCCAGCTCCTGATTCTAGGGCTGGGGGCTGGGGCGCTAGACGGGCCTGAAGGGAGGGAGCAGGCTGTCCGCGTGGCCCTGGCTAGAGGGAGGCGAAGAGCGATCGCCAAGCGGCCGTACCCCGCAATTCGGCCTCACCAATCATGACCGTCTTGTTGCAGGCCTCCGGGAGCTCGAGGGCGGCGATCGCCAGGTCCGCCAGCTTGTCAGCCTCCCGGGCGGCGGGCGAAAGCTTCAAAATACAGTAAGGCAAACTACTCGCCCGCACCGCCGCTGCATTCGCTTCGCTACCGCCGAGCAGTACCAGCTTCGCTGTCGTCGCGCCACCATAAACCCCCAGCGTCGCTACCTGCAACTCAAAACGACCGGGCGTAAAGTGGGGGTTCAAAGCGCCGTCGTATTCAAATTTGCTCAACATCAACTGCACCGCATGGGTACGGCTCGCCGCAAAGGGGGGCGCATCCTGAAGGCGGCGGGCCCGGAAGACGGGAACCAGCGCCGTGAAGGGAATCTCGATGGTTTGCCACTGGCCCGGCTGCGTATCGAAGGAGTAGCAATAGCCAGCACCATCCCAACGCCCCTCACAGCGGGCAATGAACTTGTAGCGCTGACCATCGCCGCGCAGCCGCAGCCGCCAGCCTTGGTAGCTGGAGAGATCGAGGGGCGGCTCGAAGTTACGGGTACGCACAGAAGCGAAGCCCCCCGAGTTGGCAGTCGAAACATTCCCCGCAAAAAAGCCTGCGCCATCGGCGAGAGTGAAGCAACTTTCGCTCACACCGCCCATCACCACATCATCCACGGCGCCCCAGAGTTCGGCTAGCTCAGGCGTCGGCCGTTGAAAATTGAAGAGTGTCGTGCTGGCATCATGCTCAAGCTCTGCCTCGGCAGCCGCTACCAGGGCACCGAGGGTGATTTCGGCGTCCTGGGCGCAGTAGATCGCTGCTTGCACGTTGTTGAAGTCCAGCTCGGACCCTGCCAAGGCTCCTGCGAGGAGCCGAACGGGATAGTGGCGGGCTTGCAAGGCCTCCACCAGGGTCGCCCCCAAGCCGTTGCCTGCGCCCACCACGAGGACGGTTCCTAGGGCTTGGCTGGGATTCGGAGCCGGTCGCGGGTCAGAGCCAAGCACCATTTTGCGCAAACAGGGGAATAGTTTTTGGAGGGGGAAGGTGTCAAAATAGGCGAGCGTCCGCGCAAAGCGACCGAGATCCCAGGTTTCGCGATTTGCCATGCTGCTCCGGTTTCAATGCCAAGTCGCTGCCCTGTGGGCCTTGGCTTCTCTGCTCACCAGTCTAGCCCGTGATCGGGATCAAGGTCGCCAGCGCTGGCAGCGCGTTACGGCTCCTCAGCGACTTGCTAACCGAGCTGGCTCCAACAGCAACAGGGGAAATCGAACCTGGACGGCTGAGCCAGTTCAATTTCCCCCACGAGTTTAGTAGCCCCGTTGCCCAGCACCGACGGTTAGTAATGTAACCAGCCTACTCCTCGGGGGCAACTTTATCCTTGAACAACTTGCCGGCTGAGAAGGCTGGAACGCGCGTTGCCTTGATCTCCATCTTCTCCCCCGTCTTGGGGTTGCGACCTTCGCGAGCCTTCCGTTCGCGCGGCTCAAAGGAGCCGAAGCCTACCAGCGTCACCTTCTCCCCCGCAGACACTGCCTCCATGATCGCTTCTACCGTAGCCGTGATCACGACCTCAACTTGCTTTTTCGTTACATCTGTCTTATCAGCGACTGTATCAACCAATTCACCTTTGTTCATGCGGAAAGCTCCTGATTTCACCTAAACGAGCGAGGGGGGCTAGAGCTGCGGCTGTTAGCCCCGTGAGTCAGCGGATTGCGTTGAGAGTAACCCAGCGGAATAGCTGGCGTCAAATGGCTGAAAGGCTCACAGACTCAGCGTTTCCCAGGCTTAGCGTGAGTTTTACTGAACCATTCTAAGGGCTGGCTGCCCGATCCGAACCGCCAAACCCACGAATTTTCAGACTTTTTCGCCGATTTGCCCCCAGAGTTGGGGGGAGTGGGGGAGTCGCCAACGGGAGATGCACCTCCCTGCTTGCCCGTCCCCCGCGCCAGCAACGGCTGGCATGGCTATTTCAGACAAGAAGGAGACAGATGGGCGGCGGCCCCCTCTGTGAGAAGCTGCTGCGCGTCTACCTCCCCCAACTCCTGCTCCCAAAGCTGGGAGCAGGGGAGCTAGAAGGCCCCCGCCCAAGCTTGAGGGTGGGATTTGTAGTTGTTTCAAACAATTTTGAGACCCTCTGCAATGGCTGCAATTCTTGCTTGGCAAGGATTTCGTGGTTGACCCGTCTCATCCTTAGGTGCTGACTTGCTATTGTGGTTCAAGGGAGCCACCCCTCCAAAGCCGCTACCTGCTTGGGACTCAAGCTGCCCAACTCCGGCCGTAGGGCGATGAGGGTTGCGGCGATCCCCGGTTTGAGGCCAGCTCGCTGGTCCGTGGCGACTCCTAGCGTCGTCAAGTCTTGGAGCATTCCCGCCGCTCTACAATCTTCGCTCTGAGCACTCAGGTCTTGCTGGCAAAGAACGCTAGGACCGATTCATCGATTCCCTTGAGTTGGAACGTCTGGTATTTCTCGAGCTGAGAATCGTCTAGGAAGTCGGCGACTGTCGCGGACACGAGGATTGAGTTGGGTCGCGCCACTTCCTGGAGGCGGGCGGCGATATTCACGGAGGGGCCGATGGCCGTGTAGTCGGAGCGCTGGTCGCTGCCAAACATTCCGACGACGGCGGAGCCTTGGTGGATGCCGCAGCGGAATTGTACCGGGGGCGGGCCGTCGCCCCCTACCAGGCCTTGGGCCTGCCAGCGGGCATTGAGGTCATCGAGGGCGCGGTACATGGCCCGGGCCGCGGCGATCGCCCGCCGCACCTGTTCTGCGGGCGACAAGGGCTCTGGAGCGCCAAAGAGGGCGACGATCGCGTCGCCCATGAACTTATCCACGGAGCCGCCATTGCTGAACACGGCCTCGGTCATAGCCTGCAAATACTCATTGAGCAACTGAGCGACGCGGCGGGCCCGCAGGGTATTCGACAGGGAGGTAAAGCCCACGATGTCGCTAAACAGGATCGTCACGAGGCGAGGCTCCGGCTCGAGGGCCAGCTCCATCTCGCCCCGAGCAGCCCGGGCGACCATTTCCGGCGGCAGGAAGCGCTTCAGCACCGATTCGGTGAGGTAGGTGTTCAGCTCCTGGACCCGTTGCTCGTTGGCCTTCAGGGCCAGGAGGTTGCGGGCGATCGCCAGCAGTTCCCGATCGTTAAAGGGCTTGGACAGGTAAGCATCCGCCCCCTGTTCTGCCCCCTCAATCCGGGTGGCCTCATCGGCCTTGGCCGTCAGCAGCACGATCGGCGTCCCCTGCAAGGTCGCATCGGCCCGCACCCACTGGATGAGGTCCAGGCCCGACACCTTCGGCATCATCAAATCACTGACGACGAGTTGGGGCCGCCGCGCCTGCATCACCCGGAATCCCTCTTCTCCATTGCGGGCTGTGTAGACCTGGTAGCCCTCCGAGCGCAGGATATGAGACACATAGGCCCGCAGGTCCGGGTTGTCATCCACCACCAAGATCACGCCCTCCTGAGCCGTGGCCGGGGAGGCCGCCGCAAAGGTCGGCTCGGCAGCCTCACTGCTGTCGGCCAGGAGATCGGTCTGGGCCTGCTCCGCGTCGAGCAATTCGGCCTCCAGGTCCGCCAGCTCCACAACCGAGCGCTCTGCTTGGATTTCCGTCGGTTGCTCCGTGACCTGGTTCGCTGGCAGGTGGGCGGCCCCGGCCTGCAACCAAACGGTGAAGGTCGTGCCACTGGCTGCCCCCGGCGGTGCTTCGCCGCGTTTGACGGATGTTACTTCCACCTGCCCGCCGTGGAGTTTGACCATCTCCTGCACCAACGCTAACCCCAGCCCCGTGCCTTCATAGGAGCGGTTAATCGAGCCCTCGGCCTGGCGGAAGCGGTCAAAGAGGTAGGGTAATTGGTCGGCGACGATGCCGATGCCAGTGTCGCTGATTTGCAAGCAGGCGCGATCGCCCACCGGCCGCAGCCGAACCGTGATCTGCCCGCCGGGGTCGGTGAACTTCATGGCATTGGAGAGCAGGTTGTAGAGCACCTTGTCGAACTTGTCGCTGTCTAGGTAGATGGCGGGGCAAGACTCCAGCTCCGTGACTAGGGCGATCTGCTTGCGCTGGCAGTAGGCCCGGAAGGTGTCGGTGATCTGAGCGACAAACTCCCGCAGCTCACAGGGCCGGAAACTAGGCTGCATCCGTCCCGCATCCAGGCGCTGGAGATCCAGCAGTTGGTTCACCAGGCGCAGCAGACGGCGGCAGTTGCGGAGGGCGATCTCGGCCTGGTCTTGGGGCAGGTCTTGGCCGCGATTGACAGCCGCCTCTAGGGGGCCGAGCATCAGGGTCAGGGGCGTGCGAAATTCGTGGGAAATGTTTTGGAAAAATTCCGTCTTCTGACGGTCCAGTTCCATTAAGCGCTCGGCCTGCTGGCGGGTTTGCTGGTACAGGCGGGATTGCTGCACGGCGATCGCCGCTTGCGCCGCCACCGCCTGGGCCAGCTCAATATCCGCCGCCGACCACTGGCGCGGCGTCTCCAGTTGCCGCAGAGAAATGCTGCCGATGAGTGCGCCGTCAGCCAGAAGAGGGACGACGAGCAGGGCCCGAGCGGGCGATCGCAGGGGCAGGTCGAAGCCCTGCAAGCCATGCTCGGCCTCACAGTCCATATCGCTGATCGCCACCGGCTGTTGGGTGGCCAAAACCTGACAGAGCACGGGATTGCCCTGGATCGGGGCCAGAGAGCGGGGGAGTTGGGTCGGCGCCTCCTCCAGCTCCGGGGCCACCACCACGTCCACCGAGGCCGAGCGGCGATCATAAAGGCCGACACACTGAACATAGTCATCCGCCGCCGTCCAGAGGGAAAGGGCGCAGCCGTCTACCCCCAGGGTCGTGCCCAGTTGCTGGGCGATCGCCATAAAAATATCCTGAGGATCGAGGCTAGAGCGAATCGCCGCCACGATCGAGTTTACCAAGGCCTCCCGCTGGGCCAGCTCCCGGGCCTGCTCATAGGCTCGGGCCTGGGAGATCGCCAGGGCCGCCTGATCCGCCACCATCAGGGCCAGTTGAATTTCATCATCGTCCCAGAGGGCCTCGGGATCCGTGCGGTGCAGGGCCAGCGTAGCGACCAATTCAAGCTGGCAGATCAGCGGAACCATGAGCGTAGCCTGAATCCCCAGAGCGGCAAAGGCCTGGGCCCGCTCGGGCTCCGCCTGAAGCCGCTCGCACTGAGTCACTTGGGGCAGGACTTCAATCGTTTGGGTTTCCCAAACCACGAGGCGGAGGGTGTCGTGGTTTTCGGGCGCGGCCGCCGCCAGGGACTCCGCCGCACGGCGGTAGAGGTAGCAATCGGGACGCGGGCGATGCGTTCCTGGAGCAGAGGCTGCGCCCACGCTACGGGCCTGGAGCAGGCAGTAATCCACATCGAGCATCTGACCCACGGTCGTCACAATCGTCTGCAAGACATCGTGCAGGGGAGAGCCTTCAGAGTGACCGAATTGGGCATTGCGGATCGTGTTTGTAACCGTGTTGAGCAGAGACTCGCGGCGCAAAGAGCGGCTCAGCTCGTCGGTACGGATCTTGAGGACATTGTGCGTATCAATCGCCTGACTCACGATGTCTTTGAGGTGCTCAGCTTCCCAGGGCTTGGTGACATATTTGAACACCTTGCCGCTGTTGATCGCTTCTACCAAGTCCTCAACATCGGTGTAGCCCGTGAGAATGATGCGAATAATGTCGGGATATTGGGCCGCCGTGATGCGAAGGAGTTCGGTGCCGCTCATGACCGGCATTCGCTGGTCAGAGACGATGGCGGCAATGCCACGCTCCCGCTCCAGAATCTCCAGGGCCACAGGGCCGCTCTCGGCTCGCAGCACTTTGTACTGGCGGTGAAAAGTGCGGTAGAGCAGATCGAGGTTGTCTGGCTCGTCATCGACAACCAGGATCTTGGACTTTTTACTAGCTTGGGATTTCATGGGCCGATCCGCACGGTGTTACCCATTCTGTGGCACGGGGGCTGGGTTGTCGCGATGGCTGCCGGGACGCTCTGCCTTGGCGAAGCCTGTCCCGCAGGAACATATCGCCCCTGATTCCCCCTTGGTAATTGCACCCCGAACCCCAACCCGCTCTGATACTCCCGAGCCGCCTTGGGTGAATACCCGCTCTAACAGGCTGCTGCCTCCCGGCTGGGAGTGTCGTGGCGGCCAACCATTCGGTAACTGTCTCATTATCAACTATTCCTTCCGTTCACCACGCTAACCGAAGAATTTGATCTCGTACAGTTCAAGGCCGGGGGGAGCATCTCAGTTAGGCTGGTTTGCCCTCATCCCCCGACCCCTTCTCCCAGGTAGGGTGAAGGGGAGCATCTCAGTTAGGCTGGTTTGCCCACTCTGCGAGAAGCCGCTGCGCGTCTACATTCCTCGGCCTCCCCAGGTAGGGCGAGGGGGAGTCTCCCAAGGGCGATGCACCCAGGCCGGGGTTGTCAGGGCTGGGCTGGGCCGTCTGGAGACCCGGGAAATGTGGCCGGGTTGTGACGGGAGCGGGGGCCTCAGCAGTCTAGAAAGCTGTTTTTCGGAAAGCCGGGAGCGCGGGAGAACTGCATCAGTCGGCTCTCCAGGATCTATGGTGATAAGCTAAGGCTTTCAGAGTTGAAACCCTTACGTGGCAAGGGCTCGACAAGTCCACCTTAAGAGATTTTGTATCTCTCTTATACTTCCTCCACCACAATTCCTGGAGAGCCCATCAGTCTTTGGCACTAATTCCTTAAACACACTACAAAAGCTTCCTCCTGTTTCAAGGCCCCTCGCCCGCAAGCAGAAGGTTTTCCAGCGTTAGCCCAACTCATTTTGAGGGAACGTAGGGCAAACAGTTGCTGGAAGTCCGAGACTTGATCGTAGACCTTCGAGAACTCAAGGTTCCCACGCCGATTGGCTTGGGCAAGACGGCTGACCAGGCCCGGCGTTCCGGCTCTATTTCTTACAAGCGGACAGCCGGTTTACCGGATGTTTGGGGGGCGATCGCCCCGCTAGTTGGCCTGAGCCGCCCGGGTCAGGCGAGGGTCGCCAGCACTTGGTACACCTGGCGCGCCGCAAAGAGTTCCACGAGGTCGGCGTTGATGTGGCGTTTTGCGACTTCTTCGTGCAAAATGCTGAGCACGATGTCGGTGGGTAGGGGTTGCTTGTAGGGGCGATCCGCAGCGGTAAGGGCGTCGTAGATGTCGGCGATCGCCATCATCTGAGTCTGGAGCGGGATTTCATCCCCTTGCAGCCCGCGAGGGTAGCCGCTGCCGTCTAGCTTCTCATGGTGGCCGTAGGCAATGGTGGGAATGCCCTGGAGGTTGCGCGTCCAGGGGATGCGCTTCAGGAACTCATAGGAATAGGTGACATGGGCTTCAATGGCGAGGCGCTCCTCGCGGGTGAGGTTGCCCCGAGGCACCAGCAATTGTTCCAGTTCGGCCGCCGAGACGAGGGGCTGGGGCTGGCCATCAATATCGTGGTAGGTGGCCTGGGCCAGGGCCGTCAGTTCCGCCATCGCCTCTTCAGAAAAGGCCTCAAATCGCTTGATTTCCACAGCTTCCGGTTCATTCATGCTCTCGATCAGGCGTAGGCGGCCGTGCAATTGGTCGAGGGCCTGGGCGAGCTGGCGATCGCAGTCCTGCAATCGTTGGCAGTGAGGGCAACTCGCCTCCGAACCCAGGGGATGGCGCTGGAGGTGATCGGGATGCGTCACCAAATGCTTAAACTTTTCCTGAGCGCACTCCAACTCGAGGGAGCGCTGAGCCGTGGCAAACCGCTGACGGATTAACTCGAGTTGATGGCTGTAGAGCTTGTGCCGCTTGTTCAAAATCGCTTCCGGCACGCCGATCTTGCCAAAATCGTGTAGCAGCGACGCATAGCGAATTTCCTGGAGCTGATGGGAGTTAAACCGGAACAAGCGCAAGGCTCCCTGCTCAACCGTACTGACCTCTTCAGCTAAGCGCACCGTCAGGGCCGCGACCCGCTCCGAGTGGCCGGAGGTCGTGGGGTCCCGAGCTTCGATCACCTGCACCGACGCGCGCACAAAACCCTCAAAGAGATTCTCAATGCTGTCTTGCAGGAGATTGCGCTCAATCGAGATCGCGGCCTGGGAAGCGAGCGATCGCACAATGCGCTCCTCCCATTCCGTATAGGGCTGGACCACCGTAGCCGCATTCGCCGGCGTCACGATCACGGTTGGCTCCGTTTTGCGGTTGATCAGTTGCAGCACCCCGATCAACTCACCGTCGCCATCCTGCATCGGCAGCACCAGCACCGAGCGCGTGCGGTAGTGAAAATCCCGGTCAAAGGTGCGATCCAATTGATAAGGCAGATCCGGCAGCAGCGATTGGGCATCGGGAATATTCAGGCTGCGGCCCGTCAAGGCCACATAGCCCGCCAGACTCTTGGGATTGATCGGCAGGGCAAACTCCCGAAAGGAGGCCTGGGGTAGCGAGTCATTCTGAGCAATTTTGAAAATCAGCCGCGCGGGGGACTCTTTGCGGTCGATGAGGAATACACTGCCCGCATCACTCCAGGTAATCTCGCGACTCTTGGCCAAGATCAAGTCCAGCAGCGTACTTAGATCCTGAGTACTGGAGAGGGCATTGCCGATGGCCAAGAGCTTCTCAATCAGCGCGACTCGCTCCGCCGCGACGGTGCCGAACTCCTCGCTATCCAATCTGAACGGGGCAGAGTCAAAGACTTGCATCGGTGATTCGCGTTGAAAGGCGCCCAGGAGCGGTTCCGGAACCTGAAGGGAGCGCTCTCAGGGCTTAGCAAGGGCAGCCGCAGGTGGCAGCCCGTCGGCTGGCTTCAGGGCAACCCTGGGGAAATTCTAGGATGCGCCGTGAATTGAGAGGCTGGTGTAATCCTCTCATTGTAAGGGCTTCTCTTGGAAGATCTCCAGGCCTAGCCGGGGGGCAGTCTCCCATGGGTTTCTAGCTGTGCCCGCGACTCCCCAAAACGCCGCACGGGGCGAGCTGTCCTCAGGCCCTAGGTCCGGAGCCGCAGGTGTTGGCGAGCGCGGTCAAAGAAGTTGCGGGCGCGGAAATTTTCCTTAAACTGGCGAAATTCACCGGCATCCAGCCAAAGACCGCCGCAGCGGGGGCACTGCTCGTACCAGACATCGTACTCATCCATGTCGAGGATGCGGGTCATCTTCAGGCGGCAGCGGGGGCAGAGGCGGTCTCCGGCGGGGGGGGCGGATGTAGCCCTGGGTTCCTGGATCGCATCGAGGGCTTCGGAGCCAGCGATCGCCTTGAGCTGCTCGGCCTCCATCGCGTCAAACCAGGTGCCACCACAGTCCTCGCAGCGGTCCACTTCGATCTCAGCACAGAGGGTCGGTGTCAGCAGGCGATCGCAGTGGGGACAGGGCAGCGCTTTCATGCCAGGGATTTCCAAACCGATGCCTCTAGACTATCAAGACGAGAGGGGCAAGGGCGAGGGGGTGGCGGCCGGCTGGGCCTGGGTGGCGGGCTTGCGGCCGACAAGCAGATAAGTCTGCATGTAGCCCTTGCCCTTGACCCGCACGAGGCCGCGCTGCTGCCATTGGTATTCATGGCAAAGGTGCTGGTAGGTGACGGCGGAAGCCTGGATCGCTCCCGCGAGGCCGTGGGACTCCATCCGGCTGGCGGTGTTCACGGTATCTCCCCAAAGGTCGTAGATGAACTTGCGGCGGCCGATCACGCCCGCGATCGCCGGCCCGCTGTGGAGACCAATGCGGAGGCGGAGGGACTGGTGCTTGGAGTTATGGAACTGGGCGATCGCCGCCTGCATATCCAGGGCCATCTCAGCCACGGCGCGGGCGTGGTCAGGGCGGGGCTGGGGCAGGCCGCCCACAGCCATGTAAGCGTCGCCGATGGTCTTGATTTTCTCCAACCCGTGGCGATCGGCGAGGCTGTCAAATTCCGAAAAGATGTCATTCAGCAGCGCCACCAACTGGGCCGGGGAAAGCTGGGCCGAGAGTTGGGTGAAATCGACAATATCCGCAAAGAGCACCGTAGTTTCCGCAAAGCTATCGGCGATGGTGACGGAACCCTGCTTGAGACGTTCGGCCACGGGGAGCGGCAGGATGTTGAGCAACAGCCGCTCGGACTTCTCCTTTTCCTGGCTCAGGGACCGGGCGATCGCCTCCCGCTCCGTCACCACGGCGGCCAAGGCCAGGGAGGTTAGGGCAAAGGTGCAAATATAGGCCTGGAGCGAGATAAACCCCGCATCGGCCCCCAGACCCCGAGCGAAGGGCCCACTCCCCTGCAACAGGCCCCAGGTCGCGGCACTGGTCACTACTAACACCGTCAACGCCACACAGACCCGCCCGAAGCGAAAGGCCGCCCACAGGGTGAGAGGAAAGGGTAGGTAGGCCAGTTGGAGGGGCGTCGGGAGGACGAACACCAGCCAACTGCTGGCCAGCAGGAGGAGCAGCCAGACCCCCGCCTCGAGCCCTTGGCGCAGGGACCAGCGGGGCCGGCGGGCCTGGAGCCAGAGCAGGAGCGGCGTCAGGGTGAGAATGCCCGTAGCATTGCCGATCCACCACTCCAGCCAGAGCCGCCGGATCGCCGGCCAGGGCACGTTGAACGCATAGTGGACATTGACGACACCAATGCTGGCGCTGATCGCGGAGCCCAGCACTCCCGCGATCCCGATCAGCAGCCAAATGTCCCGCAGGCGCACCAAGCGGGTTTGAAACCCGGCCTGCTCCAGCCAGAGGGCTCCGAGCCAGATTTGCAGGCTATTATTCGCCGCCGCTGCGAGGGTGTAGCCCCAACTGAGGTCGCTGCCCAGATGCAGGCCGATGGTTCCCAGGGCGATCGCCGGCCAGCAGGAGCGACCCAAAACCAGCAGCAGGGCCTGGGCAAACCCCGCCGGAAACCAGAGGGGCCAGATGCCCGCCATCTCACTCTGCACGGGAATATCGAGGACTAAGCGGGTCACAACAGCATAGGCCATGGCCGCCAAGAGGATGGTGATACTGTAGCGCCCTCGGCGCAGCCAAATCTGCGGTTGCATAACCGTGCGGTGCAAGTGCATGGCGAATGCGAAAGAATTGAGAGGCTGACTGCCAACCGACGCAAGCCCTGCACCCCTTTCGACCCTAGTATAGGCGAGACTGTCAGCCTGCGGTCGGGCTCGCATAGCAGACTGTAGCCTGGGACACTGTTCCCCCCCGGGGGCATTGCTATAAGTAAGCCTGAGGGATGACCACCTCGGAAGCCCAGACCCCCAGGATGCTGGCTAGCCCCTGGTACGGTGCAAGCCCGGGCTATTCCGCAAGTCTTGAAAATTTGAGCCTCTAGGGTTCCGATTGCTGCGTACTTCGCATCAGTGCCTGGTCCAAGAGAGGCGAGCTGTCCTAGACGAGTAAATTTCAGCGCAAATTTCTCAGGGCAGCTACACGGCGGGACAAAAGCCCGGGAGGACAAGATAGTTTGCGGACTATCGGCCCTGCCGGGCTTTAGGCGTCTGCTGTTGAACCGGAGAGAACCATCCATGACTGAGCCACCACCGTTTCAGCCCCCCGTTCCAGATGGGAACGGCTACTTCAGCGAAGCCCAGCGAGCCCTGGACCGTGAGCGCCAACTGCCCCTCACGGGCTGGCAGCAAGAAGTGGATCGCGGGCTGGAACTGGGCCTCGAGGCAGCCGCGAGTATTCGCGATCGCAGCATTCCCACCTTTTCCCGGGGCGAGCTGCCCCACTACGCCGGGATCAACACCTTTCTCAAGGCTCCCTACCTGGAAGATGTGCGCCAAGTGGGCAACTATGATGTCGCTATCGTCGGCGCGCCCCACGATTCCGGCACAACCTATCGCCCCGGCACGCGCTTCGGCCCCCAGGGAATTCGCCGCATCTCAGCCCTTTACACCCCCTACAACTTCGAGCTGGGGGTGGATTTGCGCGAGCAGATTACTCTCTGCGATGTGGGGGATATTTTCACGATTCCCGCCAACAATGAGAAGTCCTTTGACCAGATTTCTAAGGGCATCGCTCATATTTTCAGCGCCGGAGCCCTGCCAATTGTCCTCGGGGGCGATCATTCTATTGGCTTCCCCACAGTGCGAGGGGTGTGCCGACACTTGGGCGATCGCAAAATCGGCATCATCCACTTTGATCGCCATGTAGACACCCAGGAAACCGATCTTGATGAACGGATGCACACCTGCCCCTGGTTCCACGCCACGAATATGAAAAATGCTCCAGCCCAGAACCTGGTACAACTAGGCATCGGCGGCTGGCAAGTGCCCCGTCAAGGGGTGAAAGTTTGCCGCGAACGGGCAACGAATATCCTCACCGTGACGGATATTGCGGAAATGGGACTCCAGGCGGCCGCGGACTTCGCCATCGAACGGGCGACCGCTGGCACGGATTGCGTCTGGATCAGCTTCGATATTGACTGCATCGATGCTGGCTTTGTCCCCGGCACGGGCTGGCCCGAGCCGGGGGGGCTGCTCCCCCGAGAAGCCTTGGGCCTGCTCGCCCGCATTGTGCAGAGCGTTCCCGTCTGTGGCCTCGAAGTCGTCGAAGTTTCGCCCCCCTACGACATCAGCGACATTACCGCCCTGATGGCAACCCGCGTCATCTGCGATACTCTCGCCCATCTGGTCCTGTCGGGGCAATTGCCGCGATCGCAAAAACCCCACTACATTCACCCCGAAGCAGAGCCCGAGACCGTAGCTTGGACTTGAAGGGGCGGCTGGGAATCGGAACATTCGTCTCGCATCCAGCGTGAAAACGACGGCTTGAAATGCACGAAGTTGACATGACCAAAGCCTTGATCCACACCGTCCATGACTGGTGGCAGGCCCAACCCCAAGCCCCCAGTATTGCCGCCATCCACCTGACCGTCGGCCAATTCACCTGCGTGGAACCCGCGAGCCTTCAGTTTGCCTTTACCGCCCAGACTCCGGGCACGTTCCTCGCCGGGGCCACCCTAAAAATCACGGAAACCCCCCTGATTGCTTTTTGTCCCACTTGTCAGCAGGAGTATCGGCCCGTCATCGGCCGCCAGTATGCCTGTCCCCAATGCCAGCGACCACTAGAGGAGATCCGCTCTGGCAGAGAACTCAAGATCGACCACATCGAATGCTACGAGTCTCCAGCCCCTGACGACCTGATCCACCCCTAAATTCCTATGCACCAAACCTGGAATGCGGCCCTAGAACTCAATCTCCTCCACGCCAATCAGGAGGGAGCCGACCACAACCGCGCTCACTTGGATGCTTGGGGAATCACCTGTTTGAACCTGATGAGTAGTCCCGGAGCTGGGAAAACGGTGCTCCTCGAACGTACCCTCGCTGCCCTGAAGTCAGAGTTTCGCATGGCTGTGATCGAGGGGGATATGACGACGGAGCTAGACGCGGAGCGGCTGCGTCAGTACGGCAGTCCCGTGATCGCGATCAATACCGGTCGTTCCTGTCATTTAGATTCCCAAATGGTAGCCGGGGGCTTGCATGTTCTCGCCGAGACCTGCCAGCCGGAAACTCTGGATCTAGTCTGGGTGGAAAATGTCGGCAACTTGGTCTGTCCGGCCGAGTTTGAAGTGGGGGAGCACGCCAAAGTAGCGCTGCTGAGCCTGACGGAAGGGGAGGACAAACCCCTAAAGTATCCGCTGATGTTCCGGGAGGCGGACTGCTTGCTGCTGACCAAGCTGGATCTCGCGCCCTATCTGGAGGTTGATCGCGATCGCCTAGAGGCGAATATCCGCCAAATCAATCCCCAAGCGGTTATTTTGCCGCTGTCTGCGAAGACGGGGGTGGGCCTGACGGCCTGGTATGACTGGGTGCGATCGCAAGTCTGTGCTTACCAAGGGCGATCGCCCGGGCTGAGGCCCTGAGACCGGCCCAGTCTTAAATTGTTAAACCGAGAAACTGCCATGAAATTTCGCCGACTGATCTCTTTTGTTGCCCTCTTTGCTGCCAGCCTACTGCTGATCGCCAGTTGCAACCAAGGGCCAAGGACCGACAGCCCTGAGACCCCTGCTGCTAGCGAGGCGGAGGCGCCGATTGTGCTGGGGTACAGCAACTGGGCCGGCTGGTGGCCTTGGGCGATCGCCGAAGCCGAAGGCCTGTTCGTCGCCAATGGCGCGAATGTCCAGTTACGCTGGTTCGATGGTTATCTGGAATCCTTACAAGCCCTGGCGGCCGGTCAGCTCGATGCCAACGCCCAGACCCTCAATGATACGATCGCCTTCACCATCGATTCTGTAGAACCCCAGGTTGTGGTGCTGGTGAATGACAACTCGGCTGGCAATGACAAGATCATTGTCTCGGCCGAAATTGAGACGATCCAAGACTTAGCCGGCAAAAAAGTTGCCCTGGAAGAAGGGCTAGTCGATGACTTTTTGCTG